>JAXMDT010000022.1:0-4756 GCA_046348685.1 Rickettsiales bacterium | reverse complement strand
ATCAGAACAAGTCCGATCAATGCCGTGGCAGCCGTGACAGCAAAAAAACTCAATGAAAAAGCGACGCCCATTTCAGGGCTGATGCCAAGATGCGCATAGCCATTCAACCACTCCGCGCCGTGAAGAAATACAAATTCACGAATGCCAAGGCCGCCAATCGTGACCGGCAGCATACTGACGATCAATGCAGTTAAGAATAGAACAATATATGCAGCAAATCCTTCCCCGTGACTTAAGGAAGCCCATATCAGTGCGAAAGTCACCAAGCCGCACATTTGCGCGGCTATGGAATAAAGCATCGCTCCCCAGGCAGAGGTCGCTTCTTCCTTTATGAACCACTTCATCAGCAGGAAATAACAGCCTGTACCTAGGATTGCCGTAAGCGCCAGTCCGCCCCAATAAAGCGGCTTGCTGATACCAACATCGATAAAAGCCGCCGCAACCAGAATCATCAGCGACATGACGAGCAACCCGTTCAGGCGGTTGGCGAGTTGGATGCGAATGCCCTGTCCTACCGGTAGGTTGGCCACTTTTTTGAAAAGATAGACGCGATACGCATCGCCGCCGACGCCGCCCGGAAAAACTAAGTTGTAAAATATTCCTACATAATATGAAACGATAGAAAATTTCCGGCTGATAGGCTGGCCGGCATTTGCATAATAATATCGCATGCGCTCAGCGCATATAATCTGGCCGATATTAAAAGCAATAAATGCACCCAGCGCCGCCCAGATCGATATTCTTTTCATGTAACCGGCAAATGTAGCGAGATCCATCTGCCGCAGCACATAATAGAGGAGCGCCGCCGCGATAAGGTATTTCAGGGTAAACAGCAGGTGCTTGCGTTTCATTTGTACGCGCTACCTGACTGCCTTGAACATGGCAAGCGTCTTCTTACGCATGGCATCGTGATCGACCATGGGTTCGGGATAATCTGCCTTGGTCTTTGCTTTCCAAGGCGCATGAATATCCTTTAACGCCAATTCCTTTAGTTCCGGAACATACAGGCGGATATACTCACCCTTAGGATCAAATTTTTTACTTTGTTCAATGGGGTTGAATATACGAAACCAGGGCTGCGCATCGGTTCCGGTCGAGGCCGACCACTGCCAGCCGCCATTATTCGATGCCAAGTCATAATCCATGAGGAATTGCGCAAAATGCTCCTCGCCTTTGCGCCAGTCGATTTGCAGATCCTTGGTCAGAAAGCTTGCAACTACCATCCGCGCCCGGTTATGCATCCAACCGGTCTGCCGCAGCTGGCGCATCGCAGCGTCGATAAAAGGGTAGCCCGTCTGTCCTTCCGCCCAACGCTGAAAGTCTTTTTTGCTGTCATTCCAGCCGAGCGCCTTACGATACTTCTTTTGGTACTCCATATCGACAATATCCGGGTAATGAAAAAGCACCATGGCGTAAAAATCCCGCCAAATGAGCTCCGTGACCCATGTTTCCGATGCCGCATGTGATAACGCAGCACGCAAGCATTCCCGGATGCTGATTACTCCAAAGCGCAGGTAAGGGGAGAGCTTACTCGTGCCCTCTACCCCCGGAAAATTACGGGTATCTTTGTACTGGCTGACAGTGTTCTTCATGAAAAGCGCGAGGCGTTTTTTGCCGCCACCCACTTTCCACTCCCCAATATCCGCCACGCGATAGCCTATATCTTTTACAATCGCCGCAACGCTATCCATAGAAACAACATGCAAACCCACCGCTTTCGCCTGTTTTACCAGGCTTTTGAAATCGGCATAACGGTCTTTGTCATTGACTCTTGCTTCCTGATAATCCGCTTCCTGCAACGTCTTATGCCAACGCTTGCTGTATGGGGTGAACACCGCGTAGGGCGAGCCATCGTCTTTTAATACACGTTCCGGAAACAGGATGAGATGGTCTTCCGCCACCTCCATTGAACAGGTTTTCTGAATGGCTTGCCTAACCGCATGATCGCGTGCCTGCGTTGCCGGTTCAACATCTCTCGCAGCGATCAACCGTGTTGCACTCAAACTATGACAAAGTTTTGGGATAATGGCTTCTGCCTTACCGTAAAGTACTAACATGCCTCCACCGCGCTTCTGCAGCGTCTGATGCATATCGAAGAGAATCTCAGCCAGAAAGGTAATACGACGGTCTTCAGGGTTATCGAACCGCGCCAGAATATCCGTATCGAATACGAAGACCGGTTGGATATCGCCCTCTTCCTTTAGTGCGGCAGCAAGCGCACGGTGGTCGTGCAGGCGCATATCGCGGCGTATCCAGACTAAGTTTAGCGGTTTCGTCATAAGTGCGGCTCTGCTAAGGAAGAGAGTATGAAGAATGAGAAAGACGTCAGTTTACGGATTGCAGAAGCCTTGGAAAGGCTGGCCCCGCCAACTGCCAAATCGGACAGCCTCGGCGATGCAGACGCTTTCGTTTGGCTGGCGGAAAGCCATAGCTTCCGTGCGGTACCGCAAACACATTCCCTGCCGCTGGACCTGCTGCTTGGCATGGACCGGCAGAAAGAAACGCTTCTCGCCAATACCAGCCGTTTTATAAAAAAACTACCAGCAAATAATGCCTTGCTGTGGGGCGCGTGGAACGGGCAAAGCTCGCTCGTTAAATCCATCCACCGAACGCTCAATGAACAGAAAGCAGCCTCGCACTCATCGAAGTAGCTCGTGAAAGACATCGCCAGCCTGCCGCAGCTTCTTATCGCGCTCTTCGCGCGAGTAAAACGCCAGTTTCTCATCTTCTGTGACGATCTGTCATTCGATCGTGATGATACCAGCTACATTCCTGAAATCGGTGCTGGAAGGCGGTGGCGAGGGCAAACCTGATAATGTTCTCTTTTATGCCACATCCAACCGCCGTCACCTGATGCCGCCATGAATTCGAGGAAAATGAAGTGCGCCACCAGCTGAATCCGGGGGAAACGGTAGAGGAAAAGGTCTCGTTGTCCGATCGATTCGGGCTTTGGCTCGGTTTCCATCACCTTGACCAGCAGACCTATCTTTCAATCATCAATGCCTATGCCGAACATTTTGCACTGAAGATGCCTGAAAAGGAACTGCATGCTGCCGCCTTGGAATGGGCCACCACACGCGGTTCGCGCTCAGGCCGCGTTGCCTGGCAGTTTACGACCGATCTTGCTGGGACATTAGGGAAGAAATTACTTTAAATAGGCTTGCGGATCGACAGGCTGGTTGTCTTTCGTCATGCCGAACGAGAGTTGCGCGTCCGTACCTGACGGGGCTTTGCCGACAAAGCCGATGAGCTGCCCTTGGACAACGCGATCGCCGCGTTTCACGACAAGGTCACCGGCACGCCCATAAGTCGTTGTCCAGTTGCCATGTTGAATAATCGCCATATAGCTGCCGTCTTTTGTGGACGTCGTTGAACTCACAACGCCATCGGCAGCGGCGCGAATCGGCTCCCCTGCCCTTGCTGCAATGGAAAGGCCAGAATGATTCTCTGCGTAGGCGGAAACAACCTTACCCTTAAGTGGCCACACGAAATTTTGCGGTGCTGTCGTTGTTTCAACGGTTACCGGTTGCTGTGGAGTCAGCGGCACATAAGAATCTTTCGGCGTAGTCTGCGTTGCCATACTGTTAATAGGCGCGAGGCTTTCTTCCTGCGGCATCGCAGCTGGCGAAGCATTAGGCGCCGGAAGATCGCTGGACGTCACCGAATCGACATCGGCGGCGACGCTATATTTCTCTTCGGAAGAGGAATATTTTTCGCGGTTATACTCCGATTGCGGCGCGGGATTGCTTGGCGAATATTTTGGGATTGGGTTACCTTGGGAATCGATCCCGCCTTCTCGTCCATAATAATATTCACCGCGCCAGGTGACTGGGGCCGGAGTCTGGCGGGTGCATGCGGAAACAGCGATAACAACAAGCGATAAACAAATCAGGCGAAACATGACATGCATTATACGTTTCCTCACTTTTTCGTCAATTAGACTAAGGGGTTTTACCTTCGATCAGCGGCACGAACCGGACATGCATCAGGTGCTGTGATGAAAAACCATCTTTATCGCGCGCCAGCCGCAGCAGAATCTGCTCACCCTGAAGATCACCGACCGGAATAATCATTACACCGCCTACCGCTAACTGCTCAAGCAAACCGGCGGGAACGCTCGGCGCCGCCGCTGTTACGATGATACGGTCGAACGGAGAAGCCTCCGGCCAGCCTTTGGCTCCATCCCCAAGACGCGTCGTGATATTGCTCAAATTCTGCTTCTTGAAGCGCTCTTCCGCAACTTTCATAAGCTCCTTATGGCGCTCAATCGTGTAAACACGGCGCGCCAGCCTTGCCAGAATCGCTGCTTGATAGCCCGATCCCGTGCCGACTTCCAGCACACGGCAACGATCATGCACGTTAAGAGCGGATGTCATCCATGCCACCACCGTCGGTTGGCTAATTGTCTGCTCACGTTCAATAGGAATTGCCGTATCGTGATAGGCCTTGCCGCGATATCGATCGGGGATGAACATTTCACGCGGCGTATTTTCAATGGCGGACAGCACGCGCGTATCCGTGATGCCTTCTTTCCTGAGCTTCATGATCAGGCGCAGCTTGTCGGCCAGAAATGGATTCTCTTCGATGGATGGCATGTGTAAAACCATATTAGGCTTTACGTTTCTTACCCTTAGGAAATAGTAAATTCATGTCACGCATCAGTTCTAAATTCGTTAATTTCAACGAAAGTGGCGTCACCGTCACATATCCGCTGTGCAGTTTGGCATGATCGCTGTCTGGGTGATCAGGCTTTTGA
>JAXMDT010000021.1:0-7453 GCA_046348685.1 Rickettsiales bacterium | reverse complement strand
GCTACAATTTCGGCGTCTCTTATGAAGGCGGCAATTTGTTCAATTTTACAATGCAGCAGGCAGCTCTCAGCGCCATGCATACCTGGGCTAATTTTGCTAATATCCATTTTGCTCTCGATCCTGTTTCCACAGCGGAATTAACATTCTCTCAGCATGATCTGGGTGCAGGCACTGCCGGCCTGACATCGTCGCTTTTCAGCGGAACGACATTTTCTTCATCCGAAGTGCAGGTTGATAATGAATATTCCAATTTTACGCCTGGCACGTTCGGTTATCTTATTCTCCTGCACGAAATCGGGCATGCGCTTGGCCTGAAGCATCCCGGCGATTACGGCGGGGGCGACCCTGGGCCTTTCCTGCCGGCGTCGGAAGATTCCGTGGATAACACGGTTATGTCTTATAACGATGGTAATTTCGCGGCGAACCTGAGCACAATCCCCGTTACGCCGATGTTCTACGATATTGCGGCGATTCAATATCTGTACGGCGCTAACACCGGTTATAATAACGGAGAAAGCTTTTACACTTATAATGGTGCAGTGTCACAAGCGCTCACGGTCTGGGATGGCGGCGGCACGGATTATCTCACCGCGCTGGGCTATTCCGGCAATGCGGTGCTGGATTTGAGCGAGGGCATCGGTAATATTTCGCACATCGGATCGACATATCTCTGGATTGCGCGCGGTGCCAACATCGAAAATGCGACCGGCGGCAGCGGTGCGGATATCATCCTGGGCAATACGCTGAACAACCGTTTGGCAGGCCGCGAAGGTGCGGACGAAATTCGCGGCGGCCTTGGCAACGATACGGTCATGGGCGCTAACGGCACGGGCGATCTTGCGGACGGCAATGATTCGCTTTATGGCGGCCTTGGCATCGATATCCTGCAGGGTAACGGCGGCAATGACCTGATGTATGGGGGTAAAGGCGTCGCCGATACGAATGATGGCGGAGACACGATTTTTGCTGGCACGGGAAATGACACGGTATTCGGCAACGGCGGCAACGATGTGATCTACGGCGGACCGGGAAATGATGCGCTTTATGGCGGCCTCGGTAACGATACCTTCGTGTTTGCTTCGGGCAGTGGAATCGATACGGTGGCCTTTGAGGGCGCGGGCGCTACGGTCGGCGATCATATCCAGATCGCGCCGGGCATTAATGGGCTTTCCATCAGCACCGCGGCCGATGTGTTATCGCATGTCACCTATGCCGGCGGCAACGCCATCATCGATCTGGGCGGCGGTAATTCAGTCACGCTGACAAACGTGGGTGATGGTGCGCTGACGGCTGAAGATTTTTTGATTGGCTAACATCAATTGATTATCTTTCTGGCTGAGCAGCGGAGAACGTATTTCCACCGAGCATCGCCGCAAGAGTACCTGGAAAATTCAATTTTTCTCCGATACGGTTTTGCCATGCAGGAACAGGTCCAGATGTTTCTGGAGTCATAGTAGCACTGGCTACAGCCAAACCAAAATGCTGAGCATAAGTATGCGGAATGTTCCGCTCTACAAAATCCTGGAACAAAGAAGGATCGATTTCTTTTTTTTCTGCCATCCCGCTCATAACTTTGAGTGCTGTATTGACCGGTAAAGCCTGTCGGTAGGAACGGTCTGCAGTTAGCGCTTCAAAGATATCCGTCAGATGAATGAGATGTGCTGCTTCTGGAATTTTATTTGATGTTCCGGCATGGCGAAACGTATCCATGCTGACGATCTGTTTCACGCCCCGCAGAAAGGGCGGCAGACTGACTTGTTCGAAAAATGTCTGGCTCATGTAATCATGCGAATTGACGATGGCGCTTTCCTCCGGCGTCAATGTCCCCCGTTGTGGCATGGCAAGGCTCGTTTTCTCGGCACCTGTCAGCCAGGTCTCGGCTTGATTCGGCATAAACCGTCGCGCCAGGTGGTCCATCCGGCTGAAAATAAGCGAATGCGCTACGCGTTCTTCTGCTGTGGTTAAATGTGTTTCTGATTTTTCCCACCCGTTTGCAATGGCACGCGCATTAGCATAATCGCCTTTGGCGAACGCAGCCGCATCTTCGGCGGTGGCAAAAGCGAATTTTCCATCGTTTGCGGCGCGCAGGAATGCGACGTCATGCGCTTTGTTCGGATAGTCAGGCACCGTTTGGATGTAAGCTGCCAATGCAGATTCCAAACGGTTCGAATCAATACGTGTCGATTTATGCAGGAGTGCCGGATTCACCCCCTCCTTGCCGAAATCATGTCCGAGCGCGGCAACCATCGTCGTCAGTAATTCGCTGATGTCCTCGGTGGATTGCGGCGGCTTGCCTTTACGTTGCTCATAGAAAAACATCGCAAGCGGTGTATGGTGCTGAATATGCATGAGCGTTTCCGGTGAGCGTTCTGCGAGGGCGGTCAGCATGAATTCAAGCTGGCCGGCGAATTCGCGCAATTGCGGATTATCGAGTAAATAGGTTTTGAATAAAGAAGCTGAACCCGGCGCAAGCTTGGCCGTTTCATTCACAACAGAGGTAAGTAGCGGCCGCTGACCCTGATCACCTTTCATTCCTTCATGCGCAAGTGCAATGGCATCCCGCATGGCACGCGCCATATCGGTCTGCGTCGGCTGCCCAGAGTAGGAACCGAAACCTGGATAAAGCATGGTATAACGATGGGCAGCTTCCTGTAGATTCATATCGATAATTCTCTTGATAAATCTATCACTTGTTATGGCGCTGCAGTATGAAGATTCTATGAAAATTAGATGCCCGTGAGGTGGAAAAACACTTAATAAACAAATTGTTCCTTGGTGATACGCTCTTCCAGATTATGCTCCGGATCGAAAAGAAGCGTCAGCGATATCTTGCGCTGTTCACTGATAAAAACGCTTGTAACATCTCGTATTTCTGTAAAATCCGCCACTGCGCTGACCGGTCTCTTGTCGGGCTCTAGGATTTCAAAATTGATACTGGAGCCATGATTGAGCAGCGCACCGCGCCAGCGGCGAGGGCGGAAAGGAGCCAGCGGCGTTAAAGCAAGCAGGTTGCCGCCAAGCGGAATGATAGGGCCACCCGCGGAGAAATTATAGGCCGTACTTCCTGCCGGGGTTGCAACGAGCACGCCGTCAGCGACCAGTTCGTTCAATCGAACAACGTGGTCGATCGTGACGCGTACTTTTGCAGCCTGCCGCGATTCACGGAAGAGTGAGACCTCGTTGATCGCGAGCGCTTCGATCTCTTTACCGCTCAGGCAGCGCGCATACATTGATAGAGGATGGAGCAGGGAGGAGCGAGCGGCGGCAAGGCGCTCGGGCAGATTTTCCAGATTGTAATCATTCATGAGAAAGCCGACCGTACCGCAATTCATGCCGTAGATCGGCGTTTTGCGTTCAAGGAATTTATGCAGGATTTGCAGCATGAAGCCGTCGCCGCCAAGTACGACGATGACATCTGCACTCGAGCGGCTTGAGCGGAGGTCTTTTACACCATAGCGTTTTTGAAGTTCGGCGAGCGCAGAAGACGCACGTTCTGTTTCATCCGCGATGCAGCCAATCTGCATAAATTCCGTCATAAGGTGCAAGTAAGATAAGTGTTAATATTTAAGCGATCTATTTTTTAACGTATATCCAAGCATGTTGAAAGACAAGAAAAAAAGGGAGCCATAGCTATGGCTCCCTTCTTCATAGAATAAAGCGTGGTGAGGTCTATCGTTTCACCATATTCAGCTCGACTTCCACACGGCGATCGCGCCACAGGCAGGCTTTGAGCTCGTTTCCTTTGACGCCGCGGCAATCAGATACCGGAGCGCTTTCACCAAACGCGCGCACCTCAGTTTTATTGAGGTTGTTATAGCCACGCGAAGAAAGGTAGTTTTTCACAGCATCAGCACGGCGTGCGGAGAGGCGATAATTGTAGTTGTTGTTACCGATCTGATCCGCATAGCCAACGATATTCACGCTAGCGACGTTATTCGCGCGCTTCAGGATGTTGACCAGGTTATTCAGTTTATTGGTAGCAGCTGGCGTCAGTTGCGCGCTATCGAACGCGAAGTAGACGGTCAGCATTTCCTTGTCGATGGTTACGCCAGCGCCGCAGTCGTCGCGGTTGTTCATCCATTTGGTGCGAACGCAGTTGCCGAAGGTATTCTTTACATTGCTGCGCTCGTCTTTTACGACGTCGCGATTATCGGGTTGTGCGCCGACGGAAACCGGTGCAGCCCACAGCGCTGCCAAAGCTCCCAGTGCGATCAGTGACATTTTTTTCATGTGCATCATCCTTTATGTACTTTATCCCAAGCGAGTCGGCGGAATTCACCCCACCTTGAGACGGACTATATCAATATTAACGTGGATTGCACATTAATTATGTGAGCAAACTCGGTAATTTAAACGATCTTTCCACCGCATGTGGCATTTAACGTGTGACGGTGTGGCGCTGGCGCTGTCTCCTAAGATAGGCTTATACTTCATAACGCGTTATCGTTATGTTCCGATAGGTTTCGGCAAACGCGCGTGTCCGCCGGTTCCGGTTGCCACAAAATAGAGATCACGCGTATCAGTCGGATGCAGGACAGCCTGGATGGATTCCTTGCCCGGATGACAGATGGGTCCAGGTGGCAACCCCTCGATAACATAGGTGTTATAAGGAGTTGATTGCTCCAAATCCTTGAACGTAAGCGACTGTTTAAGCTCACCGGTTTTAGCATACACACCGTAAAGTGTAGTTGGGTCCGATTGCAGCTTCATATTCTGCCGCAGCCGATTGACGAAAACTGATGCGACATGCGGACGTTCCTCGGCTATGCCTGTTTCCTTTTCGACGATCGAAGCAAGAATAAGTGCTTCTTCTTTAGTAGTAAAAGGCAGGTTTTGATCCCGCCCTTGCCAAGCCGTATCAAGCGTGCGCCGCATCGCATCCTGCATGCGGCGGATAATTTCCGTCCGTGACGTGTTGCGAAGGAAATAATAGGTTTCCGGCAAAAGCGTGCCTTCTGGAAGAGAAGCAGGGGGATCGCCGGTGAGCAGCTTGGTATCGCGAACGATCGTCAGGATATCCTTTGATATCAAACCTTCCGGAACTGTTACGGAATGCTGTATGGATTTTCCGCCGACCAGAATATCGATGATTGCATCCGGCGTAATATCCTTTTCAAGCTCGAATTCCCCTGCCTTGAATTGATGATGTAAGCCGTGCGCCACGACCCATGCTTTGAAAAGCAGAGGAAAAGAAATCGCTTTTTGTTCGGCGAGTTGATCTGTGATTTCATCAAAGCTGTCGCCCGGTTCAATCATGATGATAGTTGTATCGGAAAGCGGTCCAGGATGGTTGGCATAGTACGTCAAGCTGAACCAGCCGGCAGCCAGCAGCAGCATGCCCGTAATCACGATGATGAGAAACGCTTTCATCATTTCGTTATAGCGAATGTAGAATTTAAAAATCCAGTGATTAGAGACACGCTAAACTTAAAATGCCTCAGACGCGTGTGAAGATCAGAGATGAATTCGTGCCACCAAAGCCAAAGGCATTGGAAAGAACGGCATTTAATTTCTTTTCCTGCGCTTTATGCGGTACGAGATTGAGATCGCATGATTCGGATGGATTCTCGAGGTTAAGCGTCGGCGGAATAATGCTGTTGTTCAGTGCGAGAATAGAAAAGATCGCTTCTACGCTCCCTGCCGCGCCAAGCAAATGCCCGATGGAAGATTTAGTGGAAGACATGGCGAGCTTGTACGCATCCTGCCCGAACAGGCGTTTAACCGCGCCAAGCTCGATTTCATCGCCAAGCGGTGTCGAGGTGCCGTGTGCGTTGATATAATCGATCTGATCGGTTCCCAGCTTTGCTTTTTCCAGCGCCATTTTCATGGCACGGAACCCGCCATCGCCATCTTCGGCGGGGGCGGTGATATGGTAGGCGTCGCCGGAAAGACCGTAACCTGTTAATTCGGCATAAATTTTCGCGCCGCGTTTTTTCGCATGCTCATATTCCTCGAGGACGACGATACCGGCGCCTTCACCCATAACGAATCCGTCGCGGCCTTTGTCCCAGGGGCGGGAAGCTTTTGCAGGCGTGTCGTTATAACTGGTGGAAAGCGCGCGCAGGGCGGCAAATCCCGCCATGCCGATTTTACATACCGTGGCTTCCGTTCCGCCTGCGACCATTACATCGGCATCGCCGCGGCGAATGATTTCCGCCGAATCGCCAATGGCATGCGCGCCGGTCGAACATGCCGTAACAACAGCGTGATTCGGGCCTTTGAAGCCATATTGGATTGATACGTGTCCGGAAGCCAAATTGATCAACGAGGCCGGGATAAAGAAGGGGCTAATGCGGCGCGGGCCGCTTTCGATCAGTATGCGCGTCGTTTCCTCGATGCGCTTCAGGCCGCCAATGCCTGATCCAATCAGGACGCCCGTTTTCAGCTTTTCCTCTTCGGATGGATTTTCCCATCCCGCGTCTCTGACGGCCTGCGTTGCCGCCGCTATTGCATAGATGATAAAATCATCCACTTTTTTCTGGTCTTTGGGGGGCATCCAATCATCGGCATTAAACAATCCCTTGCCAGCGCCAATCGGCACTTCCCCGGCAACCTGCGCGGGCAGGTCGGATGGATCGAACGCTTTGATTTTACCGAGTCCGGATTCGGCGGCTATCAGTTTTTCCCATGTCTCTTCCACCCCGCATGCCAGCGGCGTAACTAATCCAAGACCGGTAACTACGATACGTCGTGCCATTGAAAAAGAAGGCGCTGCTTACGCCGCCATTGCATGCTGTTCGAGGTACGTAACGGCGTCTTTAACAGTCTGAATTTTCTCAGCCGCATCGTCCGGAATCTCGCAGCCAAACTCTTCTTCAAACGCCATGACCAGTTCCACGGTGTCCAGGCTGTCCGCACCGAGATCATCGATGAAGCTCGCCTCAGGGGTAACTTTATCGGCTTCTACACCGAGGTGTTCAATAACAATCTTTTTTACGCGTTCTGCGATATCGCTCATGGCTGGCTCCTTAAAATTAAAGAATATTGGGTTAGGGTTAAAGCGCAAGAAAGGGCTTTCCGCAAGTGAATATTTAGGGGGCCACCCCAATCATATTCCACTACTAGTGCTGTAAAAACAAGGGCTCCAAAAGAAAAGCCATTTTCAGAGATAGGTTAGAGCACGTTGCTTTACAATACAGGAAATAAAACGTAACCCCAAAGCGTTATTGGAGCGGAGGGGGCCGTTGGAAAAAGAAAGATATGTCAGCATAGTTAATAGCGTCATATTTTATGCCTCGCTATTAATCTCAATTCTGACATTACCAGGCACCTACAATATCCTCCCAGGTTCTCCATCAGTGCGGTTTGGGTGGATTTGCGCCATTTATATTCCTTTTTATGCGTTATGGGGCATGACCCATTTCCGTTATAAAAAAAACCACCAGGGCGTGGTTTACCGCTTCATCGAAAAAGCTTCTGAAGGCCAAGCGCATAGGATCGACGCGTTTACGCC
>JAXMDT010000020.1:0-10886 GCA_046348685.1 Rickettsiales bacterium | reverse complement strand
GACCATCTGGTACACGCGGTACATGTCTGCACTGCCCATCGCTTGCGCCAGCGTTTTGCCGTTTACCGCATAGCGTGTATTGATGTCGCGCTCGATGGCGGCTTTTGTGTGTTCATCGCCAGCCATCCACGTACCAAGCAGGCCTTTCAATTCACCAAGACGCTTGCTTTCCATGGCCGCTAGGCCATCCACCGTTTTAATTTCGGTATCGGTCAGGCGTGTCGGAATCACCAAATGATGTGCTTCATGAATGAGCGTTTCAGCAAAACTTTCCGGCCCGCCGTGACCTGAAATGAAAATATGGTAAATGCCATTAACATCGCCCGGATTTTTCACCAGGCGGCGATAGAAGCCGTACGCCTGCACATCGCTGATGTTTTTCAGATGCGGGTCGGGCGTATATGCTATGTCGGTATTGAGCAGCAGCAGTGTTTCAGCAAGCTCGGGAGGCAGCATGCGCATATGACCTGCAAACATCTGCTCCATCGGTTTCATGATATCCGGCAGGTCGTTCTGGCCTTTAAAATATCTGTTTACCTGCGCCAGTTTGCGTTCGACAAGATCGCCCATGCCGAGCTGAATTTTTTCTGCCGGACCCATGGCCTGCGTACCTGGCTTGGTGCGTCCGGCCTCCCATGCTTCTACCGCATTGATGGAGAACAAACGGTCGGGCAATATTTCGAGCAGCAGTTTTACTTCCTGCACATATTCATCCGAAACACCGAGTTTTTTTGCGACAGCATCGAGGCCGCCTTTCTGCGCTGCTTCCATCATCTCGCGTGGATGGATACCGGTGAAAGGCTGCATGTGTGCAAACATCGCTTCCGGTGATTCAGGGCGCTTTTGCGCCATATCGACAAAAAATTCATCGAGTCCGCGATTGAATTTCTGCTCCAGCCCCTGATTGATAATCAGGTAGAGGCCGACACCGTTTTTAAGCAGTTCTTTTTCGACGGCGCCGATTTCGTTTTTCTTCAGCTTGAAATTGACTTCGGCGGAAAAAGGCGACGTAAAATCCTGTATCTGCCTCGCCACATCCGGATCCTGACCGGTCTGAATATGCTTCATCAGATCCATCAAATTATGCGAAAGCGCATCCTGCTTGCTCTCGACTGAAAGGGGAATCATTTTAACAAATTGCTCGATGAAAATGCCTTTTCGCGCATCGGCAAAATACGGCGGTACATCCTGTTCCAGCGTTCGGCGTATTTTTTCGCGGAGCTTGCCGATATTCGCCGGCCGAGTTTCGCGTGGATGAACAAGAATCAGCGGATTGGACGGATCGAAGAACGAACCGTGCTGAAGGTGAATGCGGTTATTGGCGATAAATTCTTTCGCAGCGTCGAAGTGGGAAACCGAAATGGGCGCGCTGTGAAAGGCCGCTTTAAATGTCTGGTCTTTTCCGGGAATATGAATAATCGGTGTATTCGCCATGCGCAATTAACCTTATGAATTCAGGTTCAATCTACCATGGAACCCATGAGCATTATGTGACAGTGATATGACAGTTTGGTGACGATAGGCTTTCTAATTAAGCGCTTCATTCATATGAATTTGCCCTGAGCCGCGCGCGGCAGGTTTTTGTTGGTTGGGGGCGGGCTTCCAGCCGGAAAGGAAAACAAGCTCGACCGTCGCCTTGATTCGGCCATCCTTATCCGTATGATTTTCTTTATAAATAGCTGCCGCGCGTTGAAAAACGTCTCGCCTGCTGAAGCTTTGCTTGCGGCTAACCAAAGCATTCGCTTCCCCCATGAATCGTAATTCCCGCATAAGATCGAACGGGTTGGTATAGGTAAGCGTGACGGTTTCGCTATCCGTAACGGGCAGGCCGTACCCCGTGCGCTGTAGAAGATTTCCTGCATCGCGCACTTCAACAAAGGGCGAGATAACGGGGCGGATGCCGCCTTCAATCTCAACCATGGCTTGCTCAAGCGAAGCCCGCAGCTCCTGGAGGGTTTTGGGGCCGGGCATGACGGCCAGGAACAATCCATCCTGTTTAAGCGCGCGACGAATTTGTACCAACGTGCCGGGCAGATCATTGATCCAGTGCAGAGAAAAATTGCTGATGAAAAGATCGAGAGAACTATCCCGAAACGGCAGCCATTCCTCATCGCAGAGAAGGGATGTGTATGACATCAATTCCGGTGTGCCATGGATAAATTTTTTAATTTGCCGTGTTGATTTCAAGCTGCCTTCCAGAATATCCGTATGCGGCCCGCATAGTACAGCATGGCTAAATTCGCGGGCGACATCCTGCAGCCGTTCCGTCAGCCGGCCGGCTGTTTCGCGGAGGAGAAAATCGACGGAAGCAAATTGTCCGGCGAAGCGCTGCCTTTGCCATTTTACACGGGCGCGATCGAAGAGTAGGGTAGCGTTCATCGAGGTAACATAGGATGCTTGCCGAACGAATAAAAGCGCCGATTCATATGCTGCTGGATATCATTTATCCGCCGCGCTGCGTTGCCTGCCGTCAGGAAGTAAGCGCGGCGCATTCGCTGTGCACGAGCTGCTTTTCCTCAATCCGAATGATTTCCGATCCTTCCTGCGCCTGTTGCGGTGAGCCATTCGATTTCGCCGTTGAAAAAGGAGCGCTATGCGGCAGGTGCCTGAGCGATGAAATGCCGTATGATCGTGCCTGCTCCGTCATGATTTATGACGATGCAAGCCGCCGCATGATTACCCGTTTTAAATATAGCGACCGCACGCATCTGGCAGTAATCCTGTCGCAATTAATGTCGGTGCGAGGCCATGAACTGCTTTCAACCTGCGACGTGATTGCGCCAGTGCCGCTGCATTGGCGCCGCCATCTGGCACGGCGGTACAACCAATCCTACCTGCTGGCGCGATTGCTTGCACAGAAATCCGGCAAGCCGGTCATGAAAGGTCTGATGCGGCGGGTACGGCATACCTCGCAACAAACGGGACTCAGCCGAAGCGAACGCGAGCGAAATGTGCGTGGCGCCTTTAAAGTTTCGCCGCGCGCTGCGGTGAAAGATAAATCCATTTTATTGGTCGATGATGTGTTGACCACCGGAGCGACGATTGAATCTTGCGCGCGTGCGCTCAAAAAAGCAGGAGCTGGAAAAGTGCTGGTGCTGACAGCGGCGCGTCGGGTGGCGAGGGGTTGATGAAACATGTGATATCCTGCCTGCAGATGACGAGCAGCAACGACGTGAACGCGAATGTCGCCATGGTAGAGCGCATGCTGCATCACGCCGCGAAAGAAAAACCATCCCTGATCGCAACGCCGGAGAATACGTTCTTCATGCGCTCGCTCGATACGGATACAGTTCCTACCTTTGCGATGGAAGAGCACCCCGGTGTCTTGATGTGCCAAACAGAAGCAAAGAAAATGGGGATTCCAATCCTGATCGGTTCGCTGTTTGTGCCTGCAGGTGAGGGAAAATTTTTCAACCGCTCGGTGCTAATCGATGCGAAGGGAAACATCGCCAGCTATTACGATAAGATTCATCTGTTCGATGCGCAGCTCGGCGAGGGCAATCATTATCAGGAATCGGCGCGTGTCATGCCCGGCGGCAGTATGAAAGTGGCAGACGTAGGGTTCGCAACACTCGGCATGAGCATCTGCTACGACGTACGGTTTGCCCATCTTTACCGGGACCTGGCGCTGGCAGGTGCGAATCTCATCGCGGTTCCGGCAGCATTTACGGTGCCGACTGGGGAAGCGCATTGGCATGTGCTGCTGCGCGCCCGTGCTATCGAAACAGGTGCTTATGTGATTGCGCCTGCGCAGTGCGGCACCCATGTAGGTGGGCGGATGACATTCGGCCATTCACTTATTATCGACCCGTGGGGAAAAATTTTATCGGAAGGTGGAATGGATCCTTCTATTATCAGCGCTGAAATCGATCTTGCAGTAGTGGATGCGACGCATAAGCGTCTGCCGTCGTTAAAACATGCACGCAAATATTCAAAATAATTATCTCTTCCGCAGCGTCACCAGGTAATTCACATCCGTATCCGTCTTAGAAAGTGAAAACTGGTTTTTGAGGGGATGATAAATCATCCCCGAAAGATCAACGCACTCAAACCCCATTTCTTCCAGTGGACGGATGATTTCAGAGGGGCGCAGGAATTTTTCCCACTGATGTGTGCCTCGAGGCAACCAGCGCATGACATATTCTGCGCCTACAATAGCAAGTGCGAAGGACTTTGCCGTGCGGTTCAACGTCGAAAGAAAAAGCAGCCCGCCGGGTTTTACCAGGGCGGCTAATGTCTTCAGGAACTGCTGCGGTTCGTTGACATGCTCAATGATTTCCAGCGCCAGTATCACATCGAAAGGCGCTATCTTTTGCTCGACAAGCTGCTCCGCCGTCATTGATTTGTAAGCAATATCAAGACTCATCTGGGCAGCATGGGCTTCCGCTACGACGATATTTTCCTCGGACGCATCAATGCCGGTAACCTTTGCACCAAGCCTTCGCATTGGCTCGCAAAGCAGTCCGCCGCCGCAGCCGATATCGGCCAAGCGCAGCCCATCAAGCGGTGTTACGCTTTCTGACGTCAGCGGGAAATGAATAGCGGCTTGATCACGTATGTAACTGATTCGCAAAGGATTCATGCGGTGCAGAGGACGAAAGGGGCCGCGTTCATCCCACCATCTGTCGGCCAGTCTGGAAAACTGTGCGACTTCCAACGGATCAGCCGAATTATAGGTTTTGGTTTGCGACATAATGCGCTACAATGGCAGAAATTATTATCTTAGCAATAGGTTATGCCTGAGTTTCTCTCCCCCCAGCGTCCGCAGCAACAAGCACCTGTCAAGACCGCCGATGCCAAAGCGAAACTTGCCGACATCGGGCGGGGCTTCAAGGAAGTCGGCAGCGAGATTGCAGGCGAGCCACAGCGTCTGTGGAGCAAGTTCTGGTACAAGATCGAGAATCTGCCTCTAACCAATTTCCAGATGGCGGAGCAATTTATCCGCGAAGGCAAAATCACGGATGCTGTTTTCCGCCTGAAAGTCACCTTGTGGCTGGCGCCTAATCATGTGCAATCCTGGTACCTTCTCGGCTCATGCTATGACCGTCTCGGCAAGCGCGAGAAAGCACTCGAAGCACTGACACGCGCCATGACCCTCGCGCCGAACCATCCGCAGACTTTGTTCTTGATTTCAACAATCGACCCGACATTGCTGCCCGCAAATAAGCGACCGCAAAGCGTGCCGAAAGAAATGATTATCGAGTTTTTTGAAAAGCTCGCTCCGACCTATGAAGAATTCCAGCGGGAAAATAACTATGCCGGACACACGTTGCTCGCCAATGCGGTAAAAGAACGTCTTGATTCGCGTAAAATTGATTATGCGATTCTCGATCTCGGTTGCGGCACCGGCTTGGTAGGCTCACTGATTGCCGACAGCACGGCGCGGCTGATTGGCGTGGATATCACAAAAGGCATGGCGGATATCGCCGGCTCCAAACGCCGCCAGGATGAAAGACGCGCCTACAGCCAGATTATCCAGCAGGATATGCGCGCCTTCCTTCTTAATTATAAAGCCGAACCGTTCGATATCGTTACCGCCGCGCATTGCTTTAACTATGTGGGGGAACTTAGCAGTATCATGCAGGGTGTTTCCAATCTTCTTCAGCCGGGCGGATGGTTCATTTTCCAGGTCGAGCCTTATAAGCAGGAAGGTTTTGGCCTCATTTCCGGTAAAGGACGCTTTGGCCATTCCGAAGAGTACGTGCAACAGCAACTTGCCAATTATGGGTTCGAGATTTTGAATTACAGCATGGTGCCTGTGTTTCCGAATTATTCTCTCTGGCAATATATTGCGCGGAAATCCTAATGGGCATCAAACGCCTCACCGCTGAACAGGCGCCGGCACTTGCCCATTTGCATGCCGGTTCCATGGAAAAAAGCTGGGATGAAAAAAGTTTTGTTAATTTCCTGAATGAGAAAACGATTGTTGGTATTGGCGCTTTCGATTCGGAAATTTTGCTCGGATTTTTTCTCTACCGCGTCGTGGAGGACGAAATGGAAATCCTCACTATTGCTGTGGACGAACCTTACCGGCGTCAGGGCATTGCCCGTCAGCTTCTGAAGGAAGGCATGCCGGAAAATGCGACAGTCTTTCTGGAAGTGAATGAAGAAAACAGCGCGGCACAGGCACTCTATCTTAACGCCGGTTTTGAGATTTACGGGCAGCGGGAAAAATACTACCAGACCGAAAATGGTATGAAGGATGCCATCCTTATGCGAAAAAAACCCATGTAGAGTCATTCTCGTGCCAGCGCGAGAATTTAGATTCCCGGGTCGCGCCCGAGGATGACGAAAATAACGAAATCGCTTGCACAGAGTGGCCAACATCCGATAATCCCACGATAGTTTTTAGGTTTATATGAGTTCACTGCAGCCCATTCGCGGCACACACGATCTTCATGGCGAAGCCATGGCGCGTCACCGGCTTATCATGGATACAGCGGCGCGTGTCGCTGCCCTCTATGGATTTGATGAGGTCGCGCCACCGATGTTCGAGATGACGGAGGTCTTTCACCGCACACTGGGCGAAACATCCGATGTGGTTAGCAAAGAAACCTATACATTCACTGATCGTGGCGGCGATTCGATTACGCTGCGACCTGAATTCACGGCGAGCATTGTCCGCCTGCTCATTTCAGAAGGCCTCACGCAGCAACTTCCCTTCAAAGCCTTTTATGCTGGCCCTGCCTTTCGTTATGAACGTCCTCAAAAAGGACGTCAGCGGCAATTTCACCAGATCGGTATTGAAACGCTGGGCGCCGATTCAGCAAGTGCCGATGCCGAAGTGATTGCGTGCGGTGTACGTATTTTGCAGGAATTGGGAGTTGCAGAAGGTACACGACTCGAAATTAATACGCTGGGCGATATGGAAAGCCGCCAGAATTACCGGGACGCGCTGGTAAATTATTTTGCGGCGCACAAAAGCGATTTATCTCCGGAAAGTCAGGTAAGGCTTGAAAAGAACCCCTTGAGAATCCTCGATTCCAAGCAGGAACAGGATCGCGGTATCGTAGCGGGCGCGCCCCAGTTGGAAGCGTATCTGACTAAGATCGCCGCATCCTGGTTCGCCCGTGTTCAGGAATCCCTTGCCTCAGTGGGAATTTCCTATATGGTATCGCCCAGATTGGTCAGGGGGCTGGATTATTATACCCATACGGTTTGGGAGATAAAAACAGATGCCCTGGGTGCCCAGGATACAGTGCTGGCAGGCGGTCGATATGACGGCCTCGTTGCACAGATGGGCGGACCAGAAATTCCAGGAGTAGGTTGGGCGGCAGGTATTGAGAGGCTGGCGCTTCTTTTAGAAGCAAAAGGCCGCAGGCCGGAAGAGGCGAAACCTCTGGCGGTCGTGATTCCGCTCAGCGACGGCGAAGAAAAAGCGGCCTTCATTCAGCTTGAAGCGTTGCGGAAACAGAATATCAGAGCCGAGATGCTGCCCCCGGGTGCACTTGGCAAACGCCTGAAGAAGGCGGATAAACTTGGCGCCCACTACGCGTTGGTGCTAGGTGAGACGGAAGTAAAGGACGGGACGGTAACGCTCCGCGACTTGAAAGAAGGAACACAAAAAACGGTGAAACACGAAGAGATAGTTCACACACTGGGTTAAAACCAATTTTCCACATCATTTATGATACCTGAAGAAAAGCTGGATGCGCTGATCAAGCGCCATAATCAATTGAACGACAATTTGTCGCGGCCTGATGCCCTGGCATCCGGCGAGTTTGCTAAAGTCTCAAAAGAGATTGCAGAGCTGGCGCCTTTGGTGGAAACGATCCTGAGCCTGCGGCAGGCAAAGCGCGAGCTTGCAGATGCCGAGCAAATTCTTGGCGATAACGGTTCCGATGCCGATATGAAGGCACTCGCCCAGGAAGAAAAAATGGATCTGCAGAAGGTCATCCCGAATCTGGAGAAGGAATTGCAAGTGGCGCTGCTCCCGAAAGATGAAGCGGATGCCAAAAACGTTATTATAGAGGTACGCGCCGGCACCGGCGGTGATGAAGCCTCGCTCTTTGCGATGGAGCTTTTCCGCATGTATCAGCGTTTTGCGGAAACCATGGGCTGGACTTTTGAGCTTATCTCCATGACCGAAACGGGTCTGGGTGGTATCAAGGAAGCCAGCGCGTCAATCTCGGGAAAAAACGTATTTGCCCGCCTCAAATTTGAATCCGGCGTGCATCGCGTGCAGCGTGTTCCGGCAACGGAGGCGAGCGGCCGCATTCATACGTCGGCGGCCACGGTTGCTGTTCTTCCAGAAGCAGAGGAAGTCGACATAAAAATTGAAGATAAAGATTTGCGCATCGACGTATTCCGCTCCAGCGGTCCCGGCGGACAGTCCGTAAACACGACGGACAGCGCCGTGCGCATTGTGCATATCCCGACCGGGCTTATTGTACAGCAGCAGGATGAGAAGTCGCAGCATAAGAATAAAGCAAAGGCACTGAAAGTCTTGCGGGCGCGCCTGTATGAGATGGAGCGCGAAAAGCGCGATGCCGAACGCTCTAAAAACCGCCGTCTGCAGGTGGGTTCCGGTGATCGCTCCGAGCGCATTCGCACCTATAACTTTCCGCAAGGCCGTGTGACCGATCATCGTATCAACCTGACGCTCTATAAAATCGAAGCGATTATGGACGGCCCAGGCGTAAAAGAACTGGTCGATGCGCTGGCAGCGCAGGATGAAGCTGACCGCCTCGCCGAAATGGGAGATGCCGCATGATGCCGCGCACCGCGCTTGCTGCAGCCTCTTGGAGTGCTCACGAAGCACTGGCAGAGGGCCGTAAGCAGCTTGCCTTGCAATCGATTGATTCGGCATTCCTTGATGCACGTATTCTGTTGGAAGCAGCGACCGGTCTGACGCGCGAGCATATTCTACTGAAAGATTTTGCATTGAGCGATAACGAGCAGCAGCGTTATTTCACGATGATTGACAGGCGTGCGCAGCATGAGCCGGTGGCTAAAATCATTGGCATTAAATCTTTCTGGAAACATGATTTTTACACGTCTTCTGCGACGCTCGATCCACGGCCTGAAACCGAGTTGATGGTAGAGGCTGTATTAGCTAACTGTACGCACGACAGGCCGCTGCGTATCCTGGATCTTGGTACGGGCACGGGCTGCATTTTGATTTCATTGCTCGCGGATTTACCACATGCGACAGGGGTCGGCATTGACCAATCAATTCATGCGCTGGAAATTGCGGCGCGGAATGCAGAGCACGTGCAGGTGGAATCCCGTACCACGTTTCTGCCTTCAAACTGGTTTGAAAAAGTGGAAGGCACGTTTGATGTCATTGTCTCCAACCCGCCGTATATCGAGGAAGAGGCTGTTTTGCCGCCGGAAGTTCGCTATGACCCGGAAGCGGCGCTTTTTGCCGGTCAGGACGGGCTCGATGCCTACCGCGCTATTTTAAAAGATGCTTTTGCGCGCTTGAATCCGGAAGGATTGCTTGTCCTTGAAATCGGCGCAGGGCAAGCCAATGCTATCATCGATCTTGCACAAAATCACACCCTAACGCTCTACGAGATACGCAAGGATTTGGCACAGATTCCGCGCACGCTCGTGTTCAAAAGAAAATCTTGAAAGGAGAATTTTCATGATGCGTAAACGTTCACCTTACGGCCACCAGCGCCACAATAATAACCGGGGCGGTGGCGGTCAGATGCGCCGTCACCATCGCCGTGACGGCGGCAACACCCAGTACGAGCAGCATGATGATGAGCATGTCTCGCCGCGCCAGCGCCGCCATGCGCAGGTGCAGCGCGAGAAATATGTCAATCTTGCTATCGACGCACGCCGTTCCGGTGATCGTGTCCAGGCGGAATACTGGTTGCAACATGCCGATCATTACCAGCGCATCCTGAACGTCGCGCAAGAGCAATACGCAGCGCGCGGCGCACAGATGGAAGATGCGGAAGAGGGTCATGATGCCGGCGGGATGGATGCATCAAGCAGCAATTTCCCCCAATCGCAGGGCGATAATTTTGCCAGCGAAGCTAGCGCAGAAGATGATGCCTACGAGCCGTCTTACGGCACCCCGGCGCCAACTGAGCAGCCGCGCCGCCAGCATCAGGGCCAGCGACGTCACCAGCATCAGCAACGCCGTCCGCGCCCGGAGCATCAGGATCGCGCTGAGGCGCAGGGCGGCCTCGAAGATGTGCTTCCGATGCCGAAGCCGGAGCGCAGCGACCGTTCGTTCGATCAAGATGAAGAATAGTTACTGCCGTTTTGCTGTTAGCACACCCCACGAAACATCGACGCGGGCGGCGGCGGGAAATCTGCTTTTTATCGGATCGATACTAACGCGTACAGGTGGATCGCCTTTCTGATAATCTTTCAGATCGTCCGCATCGAAACCTTCTGCCGGCTCGCGTGAAATTTTATAGGCTGGACATTCCTGGCAAACGAAGGGATTGACCTGCGGCGGCGCAAGGTGAATCCGGGTAAGCCGCCTGCCGTCGAAAACGGTAAATTCCGATTTGCTTTTCATCTCGGATGCCATGGCGAACAGCATCTGGATTGCTGTCAGCGCATCATATCCAGCATTCTTTCCCTGTTGCGAAACAGCAGGACGGGTTGCAGGATTATCCGGCGGCGTAACCGTCGATGCCGTGACATTTCCCTGTTCGTCGTAAGCAATTTCAATTGACCGTGATTTGTGGCGGCCCTTTGACGTCGCTTTAAAGAGCTTTGGCAGCAGAATAACTTTTCCGTTTTCACGCCGGATAGTGCCAATGGTCTGGGCATAGCGGTCTTGGGGCTTGAAAAAGCGCACGAGACCGGAAGTCTTCAACATAAACGTTGCTTTATACGTACTGCCATCTTCCTCCCACCATAAGAAAAAGTGGCCAACTTTCAATCCATTGGCTATAAGATCATAGCGTGCTTCTTCG
>JAXMDT010000019.1:0-28308 GCA_046348685.1 Rickettsiales bacterium | reverse complement strand
TACTCAATGTGGCGCTGCGCAATCTGCTCACCAACGCCATAAAATACACACCGGTCAAAGGCACGATTCGTATTTCTATCGACGACCAAAGCCTTTCCATTACGGATTCCGGCCCAGGTATTCCTGAGGATAAACTTGCTTTTGTGACGGACCGCTTTTACCGCGTGCCCGGTAACCGCGAAACGGGCTCGGGGCTGGGGCTGACAATCGTATCCCGCGCTGCCGAAATATTGAACGCAACATTGCAGCTTTCCAACCAACCGCAGGGCGGATTAAAGGCGACGCTCTACTGGAAAAAGTAAATCTGAATTCCGGCCTGCGAGCGTTTCAGCAATATAATAGAGACTTAAGATTTGCTTCAGCTTCGCAGGTAAAAATAAATATATGCACCATGAGATGTTAATTCATTATTCCCGCTATCGCCGCACTATGCATTGGATCAGTGCACCTGTCGTTCTTATGTTGCTCTACACAGGTTTTTATTTCGGCAATCGCCTTCCCGGGCTTGGTGTTTCCAATTACAGGCTCCACCTGACACTCGGGGTAGTGATTTTAATATTAACCCTATGCCGCCTTATGTGCGTATGGAAGTTTCTTTTAGCCAAACATAAAAAGACATGGCTTGAGCGGGGCGCGGCCTACATGCATGGTTTGCTGTATGGCCTTCTTTTATTGCAGCCGCTTCTCGGAATCGTCAGTAAACTCGGTAACGGGAAAAGCCTCACGCTCGCCGGCGGCATTTCCATTCCGGCTATTCTCGAAAAAGGTGCTGTACCCGCAAGATTGCTGATGCAGATACATGAAGTAATAGGCAAAGTCCTTCTAGTTACTATTGCCGTTCATATCGCGGCGGCATTGTTTCATCATTTCATTTTACAAGATGGCGTGCTCAAACGCATGCTTCCGCAGATGAAGTAATATGGCGTGCCCGGAGGGATTCGAACCCCCGACCGTCTGCTTAGAAGGCAGATGCTCTATCCAGCTGAGCTACGGGCACCCAACGCGTGTTTACCCGGTATTATAGCTTAACCTCAAGCGCTTTTCCCTGATTTTGCTTGCAGGCATGCGAAATAGGACCTGTTTTACAAGTGGGAAGACTTAAAAATTGAGCGGTGCGGCGTTGACGAGCCGTGGCGCATTGCGCTGGGTGGTCGTATTGTCGCCTACATCATATCTCAGGTTGCGCCCCCAGCAATAGGCTTTGCTATCGGTATTTTTGATGGCACAGACGCCATTGCCGCCGCCGGTATCGAATTCCTGCCAGCTACCGGCAACGAGGGCAGGGATTTGTGCATCTGTGGGACTTGTGCTGTTGCCAACCGCGCCATATTGGTTATTACCCCAGCAATAGAGCTGGTCTACGTTGCGGATACCGCACGTCAAACCGCCGCCGGCGATAATGCTGACCCAATCAGCATAATTACCGTAAACTTCAGTCGGAACGTTTTTATCAACCAACGTATTGTCGCCTAATTGACCCTGACCGTTCTGGCCCCAGCAATATGCCCTGCCATTAGAGCGGATGCCACAGGTTGATCCGCCGTCAGCGCTGATCGAAATCCAGTCCGTATAGCCGCCACTAACCTCAGTGGGTGTGGTGGCGCTTGTTGTACTGCCATTACCCAGGCGTCCATTAGCGCCATTACCCCAGCAGTAGGCATGTCCGCAGCGTATGCCGCATGCGTGGTCATCCGAAGCCGTAATGTCCGTCCATCCTTCGCCTTCAAGCTTGGTAGGCCAGTTGCGCTGGGTGGTAGTGCCATCACCGATTTCATTATTGGAGTTTTCTCCCCAGCAATACGCTTCACCATTAGAGCGCAAGGCGCAGGTGCGACCTTTCGGGCTATTAAGAATATCGGCATCTACCGAGACTTTAGCCCAGTCCATAATGTTATGGGCCTGGCCATCCACTAGGATAGGTGTTGCACTCGCCGCTGTATTTCCCTGACCAAGCTGGCCACCGGAATTATTACCCCAGCAATAGAGCTCGCCACTACCGCGTATGCCGCAAGTGTGTCCAAAGTCTCCATCTACCGCTTTCCAATCCGTCGCAGTTCCCACTTTGGTCGGGATGTTGCAGTTACCCGTTGCTGTCGAGCAGCCATTGCCCGTGGTGCCGTTTCCTGTCTGGCCGTAAAAATTATTGCCCCAGCAATAAAGCTCACCGTTGGTATCAATCGCGCAGCTATATTGATAGCCTTGCGAGAGGTGTGCGTTATCGACGTTTACCGTTCTGCATGAGCTGGCATTGCTTGATAACACGGACGCGGATTGAAGACGGTACAGCGGTTTCCAGCGCACAATATCGTCAAACTGCTGCGCCGCGACGGTACCATCGTTGTAGGAAGCATCGTTGAAAACGGCGTCGTTATCGCAGTTCTCTTCGCTCTTTACTGTGCTGCTCGCCGGGCAGCTAACACCCGTTGCCGCGCCTGAACGATTGATGGCGCCTTTGCTATCCTTCCCGTAACTGACGAGAACGTAGGCAACAACGCTTTCATTGGAACTCGGTAGCACCTGATTTCCGTAGCCATCCATAATCTGGATGCCGCCCGTAGTATTAGAAGCGAGGAAGGAAGAAAAATTACTCGATGAAGAAGCAAGGTTCTTAATGACGCTGTAACGGATTCGATCACCCCAGCCGTCATACATCATGTCGTCGGGAAGATTGAGCGTACGCGTCGGCACTATGCCCATCCAGACTTCGTCATTTGCGCCGGTGTTTACGGCAACTACTCCCGGCAATGCCGGCGCGCCCGCAGTGCAATCGTCGCTGACGCCAAAATTAGCGGTATTTGGCGCTGCAGTCGTGCTGGCGGGACAAGGTAATAATCTTCCTTTTTTGCTAAACGCGGTAAGCGCCTTATCGATGGCGTTCATACGCTCGATGGTGACGTCGTATTTATTCTGATCGATTTTTTTATTGGCGAGGGCAAGCATGCCTCCCGCCATAGAACCGACGATTGTTAAGACAACTGCTAATTCGAGCAGTGAAAAACCAGCGGACCGTTTTGAAACAGACATAAGATTAATCTTAAGAGACATACATTAATAAACTATTAATTAATCACGGTGATTTATGGTGGTATATTATGCAAAACTTAAAAAAATCAGAAGTTTAAAGGTGCTTCTGTGATGGCTGCAGGAGAATCATTCATGGTATTCGTTCCATTGCCGCCTTCAAAATTGCGGTTACGGCCCCAGCAATAACCCTTGAAATTATCTTTCACGCCGCACACATCCTGCGCTGTTGTGCTCATTTGTATCCAATGACCCGGCACCTGGACGGGAATGGGACTATCCGCCGGCGCATTGTTCGTGCCAAGCTGACCATATTGATTGCTGCCCCAGCAGTAAAGTTCATCGTTCGTATGCAGGGCGCAGCCGCCATATCCTCCGACGTCAAGATTTGTAAAACTAGCAATATCGCCTTCCAAGGGCACAGGAACCGAACTGTTAGACCCACCGCCATTGCCCAATGCGCCATGCGTATTATCGCCCCAGCAGAGAATTTTGCCATTTGCCCTGAGACCGCACGTCATTTGTGCATCCGTGGAGACCTGAATCCAGTCTGTAATGCCGCCTGCTACCTCCGTAGGAAGTATTCTATCAGCAGTACTGCCGTTGCCGAGCTTTCCGTTGCTGCCATCTCCCCAGCAATACGCATGACCGCAGCGCACACCGCATGCGTGCTTATCGGATGTTGAAATAAACGACCATTGCGAGCCGGAAACTTTTGTCGGCCAGCGCCGCTCCGTCGTGGTGCCGTCTCCCGTCTGGCCCGCATCGTTGAACCCCCAGCAATACGCTTCGCCATTACGACGCAGCGCGCAGGTGGCGTCGCCATCGACGGAAACCTGAACCCAGTCCGTGATGTCATGCGACTGCCCATCAATCAGAACCGGCACTGTGCTATCGGTCGTATTGCCACGGCCAAGCCCGCCATGCGAATTATCACCCCAGCAATAAAGCTTTCCGTTATCGCGGATGGCGCATGTGTGGAGATAGTCGGCATCGACGGTCTGCCAGTCATCGAAAGCAGTGATTTGATCCGGCACCTCGCAGTTGCCGCTTGCAGAAGGGTAACAGGAGTTCCCGCTGGTGCCGTTGCCGACCTGCCCAACGTCATTTCTTCCCCAGCAGTAAAGTTTACCGTCACCATCAATGACGCAACTATAGAAATATCCCGATGCCAGCCTCGGCAGGTCTGTGCTGCCGGGCAGAGTGCAAACGGCTGATTCATCCGGAGAGGGCTTCAAAGCATACAGTTGCTGCCAGCGGATGACATCATCGTAATATTCCGCTGCTACGGTTCCGTCGTTGTAGGACGCGTCAACGAACACCGCATCGTCGTCACAATTTTCTTCGCCTTTTACCGTGCTGTTTGCCGGGCATGTCGCATCGCTGGTCACGCCGCTGCGTTTCTGCGCACCTTTGCTATCCTTGCCGAAGCTTACCAGTGCAAAGCCAATAATGCTGCGGTCGTTGACCGGCATGATCTGCTGCCCGTAGCCATCGAGGATTTGAATGACGCCGTTCGTAATATAGGTATCGGGGATATAGTGAATAACATCGTCCGGGCCAGTCGCGAGCTTTTTAATCACCGCATAGCGAATCCGGTTGCCCCAGCCATCAAACATGTAACTGTCGGGCAGATTGAGCATGCGCGTCGGCGCGCTTCCGATCCATACTTCCTGATTCGTACCGGCATTCACTGCGATCAGATCCGGCATGGTTGGAGCAGCGGCATTGCAATCGTCGCCCATGCCGAACTCTGTTGAATTGAGCGACGCGGTCGGACCGCCGGGGCAGGGAAGGATATACGCTTTTCGGCTGAATTCGATTAAGCTTACTGATGGCATCCATGCTGCGCGGTGATCTCATACTTATTCTGCTCTATCTTCTTAGCGCCAGCGGTGGCAATGGCTGCCTGCAAAGGCGCGAGCACAACAAGCACTACGGATAATTCAAGAAGGGTAAATCCGGCGCGGTTTTGGATACGGAACATAGTGTCCTATGATACGCCGAAATATTTAAGGAATTTTAAATTCTTTACATGTTCTTTTTTAAGAATACGCCTAAAAACAATGGCTTGCGAATTAGACTTCGTAATCCGGTATGACATCGATAGCGCGACGGCGGCCAACATAAGAATAAAAAGAGGGCAGGACGAATAACGTCAGTAAGGTGCCGAACGTCATTCCGCCGACGATCACCCAGCCGATCTGATGGCGGCTCTCCGCGCCGGCGCCTGTTGCTAAAGCCAGCGGGATGGAGCCGAACACCATGGCTGCCGTTGTCATCAGAATGGGGCGCAGCCGCAGATGCGCCGCTTCGACGATGGCAGTACGGGTATCGACGCCGCGATCCTGCTGCTGGTTGGCGAATTCGACGATGAGAATACCGTGCTTAGTGATAAGCCCTACTAATGTGATCAATCCGATCTGGCTGTAGATGTTGAGCGTATTTCCCGTAAACCAGAGCGCAAGCAACGCGCCGCATATGGAAAGCGGTACCGTCACCAGAATCACCAGCGGATCGACAAAACTTTCAAACTGGGCGGCAAGTACGAGAAAAATGAAGACGACGGCCAGCATAAAAGCGACATACATGCTCGAACCGGATTCACGAAACTCACGCGACTGGCCTCGGTAATCGATCGTTGCTGTCGGCGGCAGGGTTTCCGCCGCGGTCTCATTCATAAACGCGAGCGCTTCGCCAAGCGAGTAGGACGGTGCAAGATTCGCGGTCAGCGTCACTGAACGCAAACGGTTGAAGTGGTTAAGATCACGTGGTGCGACCGTGGCTTTCAAATCGACCACGCTGGAAAGCGGCACCAGCTCATCCGATTTCGTACGCAGGTAAATACGGTTCAATTGCTCTGGTTCGCTGCGCTGATCCTCTTCGATTTGTACAATGACATCGTACTGCTCACTCGCTTGCTTGAAACGCGTCACCTGTTTGCCGGCAAGCAGCGTTTCGAGAGCGCGGCCCGTATCGGCAACGCTGATGCCCAGATCAGCCAGGCGGTTGCGGTCGATATTCACGCGCAGCTGCGGCGTATTAATCTTGAGATCGGTATCGATTCCAAGAATATTAGGATTTTCCCGCAGCTTCGCGATGAATTTTTCAACATTGGCGCCCAGCACCTCATAGGACGTCGAGTCCATGATGACGTATTCAACAGGCTTCGATGAAAAATTTGCCCCAAGCGAAGCGGGCGTAATGGAAAAGGCGAGCACACCCGGCACGTCCAATAATTTCGGTGCAAGGCCTGCAGAGATTTCCATTGTAGAACGGTCGCGCTCTTCCCAAGGCGTCATGCCTTGAAAGGAAAGCCCCTGATTTGCCACCGGCAGGCGACCGCCGCCAACACCGGCTACGATGCCAAAACGGTTGATCTCAGGCACAGAGGCAATGATTTTCTCAAGCTGCGCGGCATATGCCGACATGTAATCCACCGTGGCGCCTTCCGGCCCGACATAGGACATGAACAGCACGCCGCGATCTTCCGTAGGTGAAAGTTCGGATTTCAGGTTCGTCAGCAACAGCGCCATGACAACCGCGATCACGCCGAGCAGCGGGAAAACAAGAAACCGGCGCTCCAGGAACCAATACAAACCGCGTTTATAGCTTTGGTCCAGCGTTTCCAGTTTCTGCTCGATCCAAATGAACAGGCGCAGCTTACTATGTTCGGGACGGAGCGTTCGCCCGCACATCATCGGCGATAAGGTCAGTGCTACGAATCCCGAAATCAAAACAGCGGCAGCGAGCGTCAATGCGAATTCGACGAAAAGTTTACCAGTACGACCTTGCAGGAAAGCTACCGGAACATATACGGCGGCCAGCGTCACCGTCATAGCAAGCACGGCGAACGCGATTTCGCGAGACCCCTGAAATGCCGCCTGCAGCGGCTTCATGCCTTCCTCGATATGGCGGTAAATGTTTTCCAGCACGACGATCGCGTCATCCACCACAAGACCGATAGCGAGTACCATGGCGAGCAGCGTCAGCGTATTGATGGAAAAGCCGAGCGCATACATGATGGAAAATGCGCCAATGAGTGAAACAGGAATCGTGACCAGCGGCACCAGCGCGGCGCGGAACGAACGCAGGAATAGCAGAATGACCAGCATGACTAAAACGACGGCCTCAAACAGCGTTTCAAAGACGTTGTGAATGGATTGCTTGATAAAAACGGCCGAATTGTACCCGACCGTCATCGTGACGCCTTCGGGCAGGGACTTCTGCAATCTCGGAAGCAGCTTTTCAATATTGTCCGAAATTTCGAGCGGATTTGCCACCGACTGTTTCACGATACCGAGTCCGACCGCGGTTTGCTGGTTAAACCGGAATTTGACGCGGTCATCTTCCACGCCAAGCGCCACGCGCGCGACATCTTTCATGCGCACAAGGTGATTGTCGCGGTTGGCGACGATGATATCCTCAAACTGCTCGACGCGGTTGAGATCGGTATTGGTAAGTACGGTAAATTCACGCTGCGCGCCTTCGACTCGGCCACTCGGAATATCGATGTTCTGATTGATCAGCGCATCTTCCACATCTTTCACGGTCAAAAAATGTCCGGCCAGTTTGATCGGATCGATCCAGATGCGCATTGCGTAACGGCGCTGTCCGAAGATCATGACATCGGCGACGCCCGGAATCATTTGCAACTGATCCTGGATGTACCGGTCGGCCAGATCGCTGAGCTGCGCGGCCGTCAGGCGGTTGCTGGTGAGGCCGAGCCAGATGATGGGATCGGCATCAGCTTCCACTTTGGCGATAATCGGCTCATCAATTTCATCGGGCAACTGACCGCGCACCCGCGACACGCGGTCACGCACATCGGAAGCAGCGACGTCCGGATCGCGGCTCGGGATGAATTTTACCGTAATGAGGCTTGTCCCTTCGCGACTGATCGAGCTTGTGTATTGTATCCCTTCGATGCCGGAAATGCTGTCTTCGAGAATCTTGGTGACTTGCGATTCCATAATCTGTGCGCTGGCGCCGGGATAATCGGTCCGCACGGTGACCGAAGGCTCATCGATATTCGGATATTCGCGCAGCGTCAGCCGGTCGTAGGAAACTATTCCTACAAGAAGAATCACCAGACTCATCACCGTGGAAAGAACGGGGCGCGCAATACTAATATCAGATAAGCGCATTATCTATCTCTATTCATCCTTCGGCTGCTGTTCTTCTTCAGGGGGCGTCACCACCACCGGAGTCGGAGCGCTGACAGTAACGGGTACTCCGTCCTGGAGTTTTTGCTGGCCTGCGGTAATCACGGTGTCTCCTTCCTTGATGCCGGAGAGAATTTCCGCCTGCGATTTCGTGCGAATGCCAGGCTGCACTTCGATGCGCTTGGCCTTGCCGTCCACGACAAGGAAAACAAAATTTTTGACGCCAAGAGGGATTAAAGCTTGATCGGGAACAACAATGGTCGTTTTTGACGTGACCGGTAGATTGATGCTGACAAACTGGCCGGGATAGAGCAGCCGCTCCTCGTTATCCGTGATCGCCTGAACCATGATGCTGCGACTGGACGATGAAACACGCGAATCAATAGCGCGGACTGTCGCTTTGAAAACCTTGCCGGGATGCGTATCGGCCCGCAGCTCCAGCAATGTACCTTTCTGAAGCTTGTCTAAATACCGCTCAGGCACGGTGAATTCCACTTTCAGCGGTATGATCTGATCGAAATTGGCAAGCAGGTTGCCGGGAGCTACGTAATCGCCGGGGCTGACGCGGCGTATGCCAACCGTGCCGTGAAACGGCGCGCGGATAGCTGTCTTATCGAGATTGGCCTGCGCAAGCTGTACGTTGGCGCGCGCCAGATTTAACTCGGCTTCGGCTTCCTCAAATGTGACTTTGGAAGAAAACCCCTGCTTTGAAAGTTTCGAGCTGCGCTGCAAATTGTTATTGCCAAGCTTCAGATTTGCTTCGGCGCGGGCAAGATCGGCCTTCTGCACGCTGTCATCTAATTGAAAAAGAACATCGCCTTGCTCGACAACCTGCCCGTCATCAAATTTAATCTCGCTGATGCGACCTGTGATTTCCGAACGTAGTTCCACCGATTCATTGGAAGCCAGAGAACCTACCGCATCAATCCGCTCTTCGATCGGCTGCATCGTCGCCTGCACCGCTTCAACATGAACGGCACCGCCTTTTTTATCCGCATTGCCGCCGAATATGGGAATATATTTATGCGCAAGAAAGCCCGCTATCGCGAGCACTACAATGATAAGCAAAACTCTTCTTGGCGTAAAACGCGTAGGTTGGGATGAGGCCATTCTAACTCCGGAATACCGCATATGTGGGACAGTCTATAGCGCGAATCAAGTGTTTAACCTATGTGATACGATCCAGCTAACGAAAACCTTTGTCCTGCATCGTAAAAAACATCACTATAAATTCTAATTGCTTATCATGGGTTGTATTGTTATATCATAACACCCCATGAAACAACCGCTTACCGGATCGCGCAAACAGGTCTTTGAAACGCTCTCGCAAAGCGATGAGCCGCTTTCGGCCTATGATATTCTGGCGCGGCTGGCATCGGAAGGGGTCTCCGGGCCGCCGACCATCTATCGCGCCTTGGAAAAATTGCAGGGATTAGGACTCGTTCACCGTATCGAATCGCTTAATGCCTATAAAGTATGCGAGCGCCATCATGATCACGGCCATGCCGCCCAATTCGCCATTTGCCGGAATTGCGGCACCGTGACCGAAATCGAGAATAAGCATCTGCATGAAGCCATCCAGGAATGGGCGGAAAAAAGCGGATTTTTCATCGAGTCCGAAACCGTCGAGGTGCACGGGCTATGCGGCACTTGCAGCAAGAAAGCGAAATCCTGATGCTGTACTGGAGCGCCGCGCAGCGTTTTTTTCTCGCACTACTGATGCTTTGCATCATTGGCATCCTTGTGCGATGGGCAATGGGAAATAGCTGATGTCGGTTGAAGTCGCCCTGCAGGATGTCAGTATCGCGTATGACCGCACGCCCGTCATTCAGCGCGTCACCGGCACGTTTGATAAGGGATCGCTGACAGCGATAGCAGGTCCCAATGGTGCCGGAAAAAGTACCCTGCTGAAAGCGATTGCCGGTATTCTTAAGCCTAGCGCCGGTGAAATCCGTATTACTGGAGCAAGCCGCAATCATATTGCCTATCTGCCGCAGGCGGCTATATTGCCACGTGATTTTCCAATGACGGTTGGCCAGATGGTCGCAATAGGGTTTTGGTCAGGCATCGGCAATAAAGGAGCCATTACGCCCGAAATGCGCGCAAAAGTGGAGCGGGCCTTAACTGCTGTGGGACTTTCCGGATTGTCGACAGTACCGATCGAGCGTATGTCTGCAGGGCAATTCCAGCGTGCGCTGTTTGCGCGCATCATAGTTCAGGACGCTTCACTTATCCTGCTCGACGAGCCCTTCACCGCAGTCGATGATGCGACCTGTCACGAATTGATGCATATTATCCAGAACTGGCATCGCGATGGCCGCACGGTCATCTGCGTCTCGCATGATTTCCATCATATCCGCCACCATTTTCCACATTGCATGTTACTCGCGCACTGCTGTGTCGCATGGGGGGATTCGGAATCGACGCTGCATGAGGATCATCTCGAACAGGCGCATAAACGTGACGCACATACACACGGTGTACATCCATGACGGTCTACACGTTATTGATCGAGCCTTTTACGGATTATGCTTTTATGCGGCGTGCATTGTCGGCGGCAATCATCCTTTCCATGAGCGGCGCACCGATAGGAGTTTTTCTGCTCCTGCGTCGCATGACGTTAATGGGCGACACGTTGACGCATGCCATCCTGCCGGGCGTTGCCGGCGCCTATATGTTTTTCGGCCTGTCGCTCTGGCCGATGACATTGTTCGGATTGCTTACCGGTGTTCTTGTTGCATCGTCGGCGGGCGTCATTGCAAAACTGACCTCCCTGAAGGAAGATGCAAGTTTTACCGGCATGTATTTGACCGCGCTTGCCGCGGGGGTGTTGATGGTGTCGCTGCGCGGCAGTCCGGTGGATCTCATGCATGTGTTGTTCGGTAATGTGCTGGCTGTCGATAATGCATCGTTATTACTGATGGCGGGCGCTTCAGGGACGACTATTGTCGTCATGTTGTTTTTCCTGCGCGGCTTCACTTTGGAGTGCTTTGATCCGGTACATCTCGAATCCACAGGCAGCAGCAGTTCCTTTTACTATCACACATTCCTGATGCTCATTGTTCTTAATGTTGTTGTTGCTTTTCAAGTGCTTGGCACGCTTATGGCCTTGGGTCTGATGATTCTTCCCGCGATCGCAGCGCGGTTCTGGACATATCATATTGACCGGATGATCGGACTCGCTATGTTTTACGCGATCTTTTCTGCATTTACGGGGCTTTTGTTATCGTACCATGCCGATGTGCCTTCAGGCCCGTCAATGGTGCTGACGGCAAGCGCGCTGTATTTCTTATCTCTGCTGCTCGGCACACATAAAGGGCTGTTGTGGAGAATACTGCCAATAAGACAAAAATAGGACAAGCAACCATGCATCGTTATTTATTATTTTTTCTACTTACGTTTTTTATCTTCGGCGCGCCGGATGCACATGCAATCCGTGTCGTCACCAGTTTCAGCATCCTTGGTGACATGGTCAAGCAGATCGGCGGCACCAAAGTTGACCAGACAGTTCTGGTCGGGCCAGATAAAGACGCGCATACGTATGAGCCAACACCTGCGGATATCCGCGCGCTCAGCGAAGCGGACCTGCTGATCATCAATGGGCTGAAATTTGAAGGCTGGATGGGCCGCCTTATCGAGTCCTCCAGTTACAAGGGTCCCGTAATCATCGCCTCGAAAGGCGTGCGAGCGCTGAAAATTTCAAAGGCGGGTGATACGCACCGCGGCGCCGATGACGGAAAAGGCGAGTACGATCCGCACGCCTGGCAAAGCCTAGCCAATGGCATCGTCTATGCAAATAATATCTGCGATGCGTTGGTGAATGCCGATAAAGCCAATGCGCCGATCTATAAGGCAAACGCACGTCTCTTCATTAAGGAAATGTCGGATCTGGAAAAACGCGTGAAAATGCAGATCAAGCTGCTGCCGGAATATAAACGGCGCGTCATCACGTCGCATGATGCATTCCAGTATTACGGCAAAACGTACCTGATCCAGTTTATCGCACCGGTTGGCATCAGCACGGAGGCGGAGCCATCGGCAGCTGATGTCGCAAAGCTGATCGACCAGATTCGCGAGCAGAATATCAAAGCGCTGTTCCTCGAAAATATTTCGCGTCCGGGCGTTTTGGATCAATTGAAGCAGGAAGGTGCGGAGATCGGCGGCGTGCTTTACTCAGACGCGCTCTCGACGCCGGAAGGCCCGGCAGGAAGCTATTTGAATATGTTCCGGCAGAATACGTCCCTGCTGCTGGCCGCGATGCAGAAGAATCCTGACAAATAATTTAGTTTTAGGTTTTGGTTTTAAGGTTTAAGATTAAAATCAATCCTAAACCTAGTATCGAAACCTATGCATATCTGGATCATCGGCGCAAGCCACGGCATCGGCGCGGCGCTTGCGAAAAAACTTGCCGCCGACGGGCATCATCTGGCGCTGAGCGGACGCGATGTTGCAGCGTTGACTGCAGTGCGTGATAGTTTTCCGCATGGTTACCACCATGTTCTGCCGCTCGATGTTACGGATGATGCAGGGTTTCCGAAAGCCATCGAACATTTGAACGCGCACTGGCCGCGCATTGACCGCGTCATTTATAATTCCGGTATTTCGCCGGTGGTGACGGAGGGCATCTTCGATCCTGCCACATTCCGCAAGGTGCTGGATGTGAACCTGATCGGCGCATTTGTGTGTGCTTCAGCGATGCTTGAGACGTGGAAGAAACAGGGCGGTGGCCATCTGGCGATGGTGGCGAGCGTTGCCGGATATCGCGGTCTGCCGCACGCCCTTTCATACTGCGCCAGTAAAGCAGGGCTTATCTGCCTGGCGGAATCGCTGGCAATGGAACTTCATCCGCTTGGCGTCAAGGTGCAGGTCGTCAACCCTGGATTTGTCAAAACGCGCCTGACCGATAAAAATGATTTTCCGATGCCGATGATGATCTCAGCTGAGGAGGCGGCGATTGCTTTTGCACGTGGTTTGGAAAAAGACGTATTTGAAATCAATTTCCCAAAGCGTTTTACGTTTTTAATGAAGCTTCTTTCCCTTCTGCCGGATGCACTTTACTTCTATGTGATGCGGAGATTCGCGAGTGGGCGATAAAGCAGTTGTGCCGGCTTCCATTCCCAGCATTATACTAACTTTCCTGAAGATAGGATGCCTGGGATTCGGCGGCCCTGCAGGACAGATAGCGCTGATGCACCGCATGATTGTTGAAGAAAAAAAATGGCTTGATGAGAATCGTTTCGGGCATGCCCTAAGTTTTTGCATGCTTTTGCCAGGACCGGAAGCGCAGCAGCTTGCAACTTACATAGGATGGATTCTGCACGGAGTAAAAGGCGGGCTCATAGCAGGTATCCTTTTTGTGCTTCCCGGCGCGCTGCTGATTTTCGCCCTTAGTGTTTTTTACGTACACGCAGCAGAAACGACTTGGCTTCAAGGCGTTCTTTTTGGCTTGAAAGCCGCGGTTGTAGCGATCGTAATCGATGCTTTGCTCCGTCTTTGCAGAAGGACTTTGAAAAGCAGCGCGCACTATGCATTAGCTATCTTGTCTTATGTTGCGATTGCTTTTTTTGATGTTCCGTTTCCGCTGCTTGTCGTCCTCGCAGGTATAACAGGTTATGGGTGCTTTCCTGTGTCAACTTCCGAGCCGGTAAAAATGGTACAGGCGAAATGGTCCAAACTCGCAGCTGCGTTATGCTTCTGGAGTATCATCTGGTTATTGCCACTGGCAAGCGTCTATCTGTTGTATGGTACAGGACATATACTGACGGCAGTCAGCTTTTTTTTCAGTAAGCTTGCCGTAATCACCTTTGGCGGTGCCTATGCAGTTCTTGCTTACATGTCGCAGGCTGTCGTGAATGAATATCATTGGTTGTCCACCAGCCAGATGCTGCATGCATTCGGCCTTGCAGAAACAACGCCGGGACCGCTGATTCTCGTCAATCAGTTCGTTGCGTTTCTTGCGGGATTTCAGCATGCGAGCGATCATGCTCCCTTGATGACTGCCAGCATTGCCGCACTGCTTTGTTTGTGGGCGACGTTCGTTCCAAGTTTTCTGTTTATTTTCGCGTTCGCCCCGTATGTAGAGCAGTTAAGGACGAATGCGCGCCTTTCCGGTGCGTTGCAGGCGATTTTAAGCATGGTTGTTGGAGTGGTCGCTTATCTTGCCTATTGGTTTGCCTTGCATGTTTTTTTTACCTCGGGCAGATCGCTTGATCACCGTATGTTTCATGCCTATATTCCTGATATTGATTCCTTCCAGCCGGATGCATTGATCCTGTCGCTTGTTGCGCTCATATTGTTAGTGCCGCTAAGACTTAATATGCTTCTGGTTTTACTTTTGGTCACATTACTCGGAGTCGGGATTTATCACTAAGCTGCCCTCGCATTGCTGCCCTGCGCCTGAGCCGCAGGATGACCATGGCCACGATCACGGAAAAACGGATATCCTTTTTCTCAGCTGCGCCGGCATCATCCTCGCCAGCCTCGGCCTTTACCTGCTCGCCGCCCCGCTCATTCAATCCATCCCATATCTTTATCACTTCACGCACGAGATGACGATACTGATGGCGCAGATGTGGTGGGGCTTGCTGTTTGGCGTGGTGGCCGTGGGATTTATCGGGCGCATGCCGCGTGAAGCGTTACTGGCGCTGCTGGGGCAGCCCGGCACCATGAAAGGCATCTTCCGTGCGACGCTGGCCGGCGTCGTACTCGATGTGTGCAATCACGGCATCCTGATGATCGGCACCAAGCTCTACCAGAAAGGCGCGAGCATGGGGCAGCTCATGGCTTTCCTGATCGCCAGCCCCTGGAACTCTTTGTCGCTGACCTTTGTGCTGATTGCGATGATCGGCCTCAAATGGACGCTCTCACTCATTATCATTTCTGCGGTCATTGCGTTTATCACCGGCATGATTTTCGACGCGCTGGTGAGAAAGGGAACTCTGCCGCCGCATCCTGATCTGACGGAGCCGCCCATTCAAATCTCGGTGCGTGAAGCGCTGCGTATGTTGCTTCCGCGCCGCGCGCCAACGCCTAAGGCAATGCTCGACATGCTCGTTGAAGGATTTAAGGAATCGCGCTCGGTGATGCGCTGGGTGCTGCTCGGCGCGATCCTCGCCGTGCTGCTGCGCACCTTCATGCCGATTGATATGTTCGCGCATTATTTCGGCCCGAGCCTGCTCGGTATCATGATCACGCTGCTGGCCGCGACCGTGATGGAAATTTGCTCGGAAGGCTCGGCGCCGATTGCTGCCGATATTCTGAACCGTGCCGCTGCACCGGGCAATGCCTTCGCATTTTTGATGGCAGGGGTTTCCACCGACTATACCGAAATCATGGCGATCCGCGAGGCAACAAAATCCTGGAAAGCGGCACTTTTCCTGCCACTCATCACTGTGCCGCAGATTCTGATCGTGGCGTGGGTGATGAATGGCCTTTAGTAGTCATCCCGGCGAAGGCCGGGATATACGATTTTTACATAATTAGTAAGGCGTAGACCCCGGCCTACGCCGGGGTGACATTAAACTTTTCCCTTCACCAATTCTTCCACGGCTTCGGGATTAAGTAGCGTGGTGATGTCGCCGAGCTTTGAAAAATCTTCTTTGGTTTGAATGTCGCCCGCCGCGATTTTGCGCAGGATGCGGCGCATGATTTTGCCAGAGCGCGTTTTGGGCAGTGCAGGGGTGAAATGGAGTTTGTCCGGCGCGGCGATGGGGCTGATTTCTTTTCGCATCCAATCGCGCAGTTCTTTCCGTAGCGCATCATCTCCCGTGAATTCCGGTTTCAGCGTCACATAGGCATAGATGCCTTCGCCCTTGATATCGTGCGGGTAGCCGACAACGGCGGCTTCCGTCACCGCCGAATGCGCGACCAGCGCGGATTCGATTTCCGCCGTGCCGAGCCGGTGGCCGGAGACATTCAGCACGTCGTCCATGCGTCCTTGCAGCCAGTAATAGCCGTCCGCGTCGCGTGCGGCGGCATCGCCGGAGAAATAATAACCCGGATAGGGTTTAAAGTAGGTTTCGACAAAACGCTGGTGATCGCCGTAAATAGTCCGCGCCTGACCCGGCCAGCTTTCCGCCATGCACAGCGCGCCTTCACCCGCATCATCTATCACTTTCTGCTCGGCATTAAGTAGCGCTGGCTTCACGCCAAAAAAGGGCAGGGTGGCCGAGCCCGGTTTCGGCTCGAAGGCGTACGGCAGCGGCGTAATCAAGTGGCCGCCGGTTTCCGTCTGCCACCACGTATCGACGACTTTCGCGCTGCCATTACCGATGGCATCGCGATACCACGTCCATACTTCCGGATTAATCGGCTCGCCCACCGAACCCAGAACGCGAAGGCTCTTCCTTGAATATTTTGTGATAGGCGCATCGCCCTCGCGCATCAGCATGCGCAGTGCCGTGGGTGCCGTATAAAACTGCGTCACTTTATATTTATCGACGATCTGCCAGAAGCGTCCGGCATCCGGATAAGTCGGCACGCCTTCGAACATGATCGTCGTCGCGCCACAGGCCAGTGGGCCGTAAACAATATAAGAATGGCCGGTAATCCAGCCGACATCCGCCGTGCACCAATAGATATCACCCGGCTGGTAATCGAACACATATTTGAACGTTATGGCTGACCAGAGCAGATACCCCGCCGATGTGTGCAGAACACCTTTAGGTTTACCGGTGGAGCCGGAGGTATAGAGAATAAACAGCGGATGCTCGGCGTCAAAGCTTTCCGCTTCGTGATGATCTGAAACGCTGCCTGCTAATTCGTGCCACCAGACATCGCGTTCCGGATTCCATGCAATGTCTCCGCCCGTGTGTTTCAGGACGAGAGTTTTTGTATGCCGCACCTGTTGCGGCATCTCTTTAGACCCCGCAACGGGCGCGGGGTACAATGCCTCATCGACATTGGCCTTGAGCGGGATTTTCTTGCCGCCGCGCAGACCTTCGTCGGCGGTGATGATGAATGTGCTTTGGCAATCTTCCAATCGTCCGCGAATCGAGCTGGGTGAAAATCCGCCAAATACCACTGAGTGAGTGGCTCCGATTCGTGCACAGGCGAGCATGGCAATCGCAGCCTCCGGCACCATCGGCATATAGATCGTTACCACGTCTTTCGCCGTTACGCCGAGCTTCAGCAGCATGTTTGCCGTGCGGCAGACTTCTTTATGAAGTTCACGGTAGGTAAGCGTGCGGCCTTTCGCGCTTGGATCGTCCGGCTCCCAGATGATGGCAGGCTGGTCGCCGCGTTTTTTCAGATGACGGTCAAGGCAGTTCGCCGCCACATTGAGCTCGCCGCCCTCAAACCACTTGATATGCACATCATTCGGCGCGAAGGAGCAATCCTTCACCTTCGTCCAGGATGTCTTCCAGTTGAGAAATTCCTCCGCCTGCGCTGCCCAGAATATTTCCGGCTCGGCCAGCGACTGCGCGTACATGTCTTTATAAGTCTGTTCGTCAATCAGCGGTTTCGGCATAAACTAAAACCTTTCTTTGTCATTATGAGACGAAGGCGAAGAATCCAGATCTTTCGCTGCGCTCAGGATGACGCTAAGCGCGGACGAGCTTCTGGAAATCTTCGGTAAGGGTCTTGATGACCGGGCCGACGGTGAATTTATGATGGTCGATCGAGCCGACGGGCGTGATCTCCGCCGCCGTGCCGGTAAGGAAGACTTCCTGAGCATTGCTGAGTTCATCCGGCTTGATGTGGCGCTCAATCACTTTTATCTGACGGTCTTTTGCAAGGCCGATCACGGTGCGGCGGGTAATGCCGTCGAGAAAGCAATCCGGCGTCGGCGTATGAATCTCGCCGTTCATAACGAGGAAAATATTGGCGCCCGTCGCTTCGGCGATATAACCGCGATAGTCCAGCATCAGCGCATCGTCGAAGCCTTCCTGCTCGGCGGCGTGCTTGCTCATCGTGCAGATCATGTAAAGACCGGCGGCTTTGCTGGCGGTCGGCGCCGTATCGGGTGCAGGGCGTTTCCACGGTGAGGTTTTCAATTTCAGGCCGCGCTCAAACGCTTCCTTCGAGAAATATTTCGCCCACGTCCACGCCGCGATCGCTACATGAATTTTAGTCTGCTGCGCGCTGATGGCCATCATTTCGCTGCCGCGCCAGGCGACCGGACGCACATAGCCGTTTTCCACCTTATTGGCTTTCGCGGTTTCGATGACTGCCTTATCGAGTTCTTCGACCGAGTAGGGAATCTTGAAGCCAAGGATTTCAGCGGATTTATGCAGGCGCTGGTTATGCTCGGTGTTCTTGAACACTTTACCGTCATAGATGCGCACGCCTTCAAAGACGCAGCTTGCATAGTGGAGGCCGTGCGTCAGCACATGCACATGCGCCTCGCGCCACGGCACCATTTTGCCATCCTGCCAAATAAACCCATCGCGGTCGTCAAACGGAATAATCTCAGCCATACATCTATCGAATCATGATTGCGGAAAGTTCCCGTCCGTAATCCGGCTCTTTCGCGTGCGTCGTACGGCGGAAACTGAAGAATTGTTCTACCTCGGCGATGGTATCGTTGGCAAGGATATTGATGGTTAAAATGCCAGCCTTCGCCAGATGGTTAGCCACATAACCCTTCAGATTGAAGAGAAATTTTTCCGGAGCGCCGTCTTTGAAAAACTCCTGATTTTCTGCGGATTGCGCGAGGAAAGTGTCGCGAAACGCAGGGTCTACTTCGTAGGATTGCCATCCGGCGCAAGGGCCAACGGCTGCGAGAATGCGCTCCGGTATTGCGCCCAAGGATGCCATTTTTTGAACGGTGTTTTGAATGACACCGCCAAATGCGCCGCGCCATCCCGCGTGCGCCGCGCCAATCACCTTCGCTTCCGGATCGCAGAATAGTACTGGTGCGCAGTCGGCGGTCAGAATGCCGAGAATGAGGCCTGGCACGTTCGTCGCCATCGCGTCAGCTTTGGGACGATCATCGCCTAAAGCGTTATCGATAATCAAACAATCCGGGCTATGCACCTGGTAGAGCGTGCAGAGATTTTCTTTTTTGCCGCCTAATGCTTCAGCGGCGAGCGTGCGGTTTTTTTCGACATGCTCCGGATTGTCTTTCGAGCCGGGACCGCAATTGAGTGAAGCGTAAAACCCTTCGCTAACACCACCGTTCCTGGTGAAGAATCCATGCTGGATACTATTCAATTTTAGAAGGTCGGATTGCAGGAACATTTTAGTCATCTAAAAACCCTGCTGGTACGATATTACGGTCGGAACAGAAACAAAGCGCTTTGAAAAGATCGCCCATTTGCTCCGCTTCGGTAAGGCGGCGGAACCCGGCCACGAGCGATTGCTTCTGCTCGGAACTTGCTGTTTCCAGAAGCTTCTCCAGGCGGACGCCGCCGCCAATACGACGCAGGAAATAGCCTTGGCCAACCGGCCCATACACCGGCACTTTTTTATCGGCGAACACTTCTTTCAGCGCATCGAAATCGACGTGCGCGGTGATGTCCGCGTCGCCGGGGTCTTTCAGCACCGGATGAAACCCGTGCTGGCTGATCGCCTGCAAGGTATTACCGCGCGAGCCGCCGGTATAACCGTAATCGATGATCAATCCGGCGCCGCCTTTTTTTTTCACATGGTCGGCTAGCGTGGAAGCAATCGCCTTTGCTTCGTGGCACGATTCGACGACGATCTCATCGCCGCTGTATTTTCCGCCTTTGACCAGCTTGATGCCAAGCTCTTTGACCGTAAATGTAAGTTCGCCCGTTTCAGGGTTGAGATCGACCAGTTTTTCACGCAGGCCCTGCGGCGTCTTCACATACTGGCGAACCGGCAGCGCATCGAAGAATTCATTGGCGATGAAAATCGCCGGCATGTCCGGAAGCTCGCTCAGATCGCTCTGCCAGCTGACGCGTGGATGCGCCTGACCGATCGTGGCGCGCTGGAAGCGCTTGAGCAGGGGGCTGACCTCGACGAGTACAATGCAGATGGCATCGTGAAATCCGGCGACATGAGCGCTGGCGCGCAGGAAATCGTTCATCAGCGTGCCGCGTCCCGGGCCCATCTCGACGATTGCCATCCGCGGCATATCCATCTGCTTCCACATGGTCGCTGCCCAGGCGCCAATCATCTCACCGAAAATCTGGCAGATCTCCGGCGCGGTCGTAAAATCACCTTTTTGGCCGAACGGATCTTTTTTGACGTAATAGCCGTGCTCCGGATGCGTAAGCGCCAATTCCATATAATCGGCGACGGTCATGGGGCCGTTTTCGGTAATCTTCGTTTTCAGTTCTTCAAGCAGTGCGGACATGCGTGGAGTGTAACTTCTGTGCGCGCAGAATCAAGTAACCGCCGAATAAGATCATCGGCAGGCACAGTATTTGTCCCATACTGAAGAAACCGAAAAACAGTCCTAGCTGCTCGTCCGGCTCCCGGAAGAATTCGACGATGAAGCGGCTGGCGCCATAACCAAACAGGAACGCGCCGCCGATCATGCCTGTTTTATCAAGCGCGCGGGTGAAGCGCACGAGAATGAAAAGCACAATAAAAAGAAGCAATCCCTCGAGCGTGGCTTCGTAAAGCTGGCTTGGATGACGGGGCAGGGGGCCGCCATGCGGAAAAATCATGCCAATCGGCGCATCGGTCGGGCGGCCAAATAATTCGCCGTTGATGAAATTGGCGCAGCGCCCGAAGAAAAGTCCGATCGGCGTCGCGGCGGCTGCCTGATCCATCAATGCCAGCCAGCGGATGCCACGCTTTTTCGCAAATAACCAAAAGGCAATAAGTACGCCCGCAAGCCCGCCATGGAATGACATGCCGCCATGCCAGACTTTAAGCATATCGCCTGGATGCTCAAAATAATATCCGGCTTGATAAAACAGGATGTAACCGATTCGCCCGCCGAGCACGACACCGAACACCGTATACATGACAAGGTCGTCGACCTGCTCTTTTGTCATCAGTGGCGCTGCCATACACTGGTTAATCCATATTACGTAACGCCAAGCGAGCAGGATACCTGCTATGTAGGCCAGCGCATACCAGCGGATTATTAAAGGGCCGAGCTCCAGTGCGACGGGGTCAATATTCGGAAAAGTGAGCATCTTAGTCAGTTTGTAATCTAAAATCTTTGTTTCGTCATTGGGAAACTAAGGTGTTTATGATATATTTGGATATGGATTTAAAGAATGCAAAGCTCTCCGATAACGTTGAAGATCGAAGGCTTGAACACGCCTACGAAATGGAAGTTGCAAAATCTTTGAAAGATCCAAATAGTCCGCTGGTATCTTTTATATTCATTGGTGACGGTACAAATAAAGGCCAATATCATTATAAAGTGAGCGAAGATAATACACTCCGCGAAATTGTCAGGGAAGATGGCATTTCAACTGTTATTTCATGTCCAGAACAGAATGCTGAAAATAATGCTTTAGGCTTTTTAGGCTTGGGTAAGCGAGAAGCTATTGCAGAAATTAATGTTGGCGGAGAGAAAATTTCTGTTCCCATTCAAAATGCAATTGCAGAGGAAGTGGAAATGTTAAAAAAGCATGGAATCGTGTTTTCTCCGGAAGATATCCAAAGCTGTCATGCAAATATATACGGTGCAATTTCAGAACGCATGAATACGTTAAAAGGATCAAATCGCTAGTTAGATATACTGATCGTCTTTCATCAGGTATTTCTGCACATAGTCGCGCACGCCTTCTTCGATCGAATGGAAGGGCTGCGTATAACCGGCAGCGCGTAGGCGATCCATTTTCGCTTCCGTATGATATTGGTATTTACCCCGGATCGCGTCCGGCATTTCATCATATTGGACACGGAATTGCTGGCCTACTGCATGGAAAAGCGCCTTTGCCAAATCTTCAAAGGAACGGGCTTCACCGGTGCCGACATTGAAAAGACCGTTTACGTTCGGATTATCGAGCAGCCATAGCACCACGTTGACGCAATCTTTCACATAGATGAAATCGCGCAGCTGCCCGCCATCTTTATATTTCGGATTGTACGATTTGAAGAGGTGGACAGGGCGGCCGGCTCGCGCGTGCGGGAAAATCTTGCACACGACGCTCATTTGATCGGCTTTGTGGTATTCGTTCGGGCCGTAGACATTGAAGAACTTTAAACCTGCCCATTGCTTCGGCTGCTGCTCGCCGCGATGAATACTGCGCGCCACATAAAAATCGAAAAGCTGTTTCGACCAGCCATAGGTATTGAGCGGCTTCAGACGGGATTGATAATGCAGGGAAAGATCGTCATCAAATCCTTCCATGCCATCGCCATATGTGGAAGCGGAAGATGCATAGATAAAACGTTTTTGTTCCTTGATCGCCCACAGGCGGAGAATTTTGGAAAGCGCGAAGTTGACCTCTAAGATGCGGTCGGCATCGGTTTCGGTGGTCGAGGAAATCGCCCCCATATGGATGATGGCCTCGACTTCCTGACCGTGCATCTCGAGCCAGTAAAAAAGCTCGCCTGGTGTAATGATTTCATCGACAGGATGGTTGCGGGTATTGCGCCATTTGTCGCCAGTTCCGAAATAGTCGCAGATCATCACCTTGTGGTTGGGATAACGGCGGGTGAGCCCCTCGGCAATATTGGAGCCGATGAATCCAGCGCCTCCGGTAACGACAAACGTACCCATAAATCAACGTCCGGTTGAAAATTGTTTTAATCTAGCCATATTAAGGTTAAAGAATGGTTAGCCGCTCTCGGCACGAAAGGTCACTAAAAAATGCAAAAAGACAGTAAATTATTTGAAGATTTTGCGCGGATGGCTTCATCCGCCACGGGTACTCTTTTCGATATGAAGCGCGAAGTCGATGCTATGATTGCCGCGCAAATGGAAAAATTTCTCAGCAAAACCAATCTGGTAAGCCGCGATGAGTTTGAAGCGGTAAAGCTTATGGCTGAAAAGGCAAGGGCGGAAAACGAAACGCTCCGTAAGGAGTTGGAAAATTTAAAGAAAAGCAAATAACCCCTTTTTTGTTGCACTGCATTAACGGCATTTTAAACTAATCATGGCAATGTGGTAGAGATTCAATCTCTTACACAGGTATGTGTCATGACCAAACTCAAATCGGCTGCAGAACTTGAAAAAGAATGGAAAACCTCCGAGCGCTGGGGAGGCGTGAAGCGGGATTATTCCGGGGCGGATGTCGCCAAGCTGCGCGGTACGGTGCATGTTGAGCATTCACTAGCGCGTCTGGGCGCTGAGAAGCTTTGGAACCACATGAAGACCTGCAAAAAGGATGAGGCGGTGCGTGCACTTGGCGCGCTCACTGGCAATCAGGCTATGCAGCAGGTGAAAGCGGGCCTCAAGGCAATCTATCTTTCCGGCTGGCAGGTAGCGGCTGACGCTAACCTTGCCGGGCACATGTATCCCGACCAATCCCTCTATCCGGCGGATTCTGTTCCGTCCGTGGTAAAGCGCATCAACAATACGCTCCTGCGCGCCGATCAGATCTATCATGGCGAAGGCGATGACTCGATCGACTGGATGCAGCCGATTGTCGCCGATGCCGAAGCGGGCTTTGGCGGTAACCTCAATGCATTCGAATTGATGAAAGCGATGATCGAAGCTGGCGCTGCGGGCGTACACTTCGAAGATCAATTGGCTTCGGCGAAAAAATGCGGTCATATGGGCGGCAAAGTGCTGGTGCCGACAACGGAAGCCGTGCAGAAACTGCAAGCCGCGCGGCTTGCTGCCGATATTGCCGATGTGCCGACCGTGCTGGTGGCGCGTACCGATGCGAATGGCGCATTTCTGATTACGTCGGATATCGATGAATATGATCGTCCATTCGTAGAAAAAGAACGCACCGTCGAAGGCTTCTATAAAATGAAAGGCGGCATCGATTGCGCGATCTCGCGCGGTCTTGCTTATGCGCCGTACGCTGATCTCGTCTGGTGCGAAACTTCGACACCCGATCTGGCGGAAGCGAAAAAATTCGCCGAAGCCGTGCATAAAAAATATCCGGGTAAAATGCTCGCGTATAACTGCTCGCCGTCGTTCAACTGGAAGAAGAACCTCGACGATATCACAATCGCGAAATTCCAGCGCGAGCTGGCGGCGATGAATTACAAATTCCAGTTCATCACGCTCGCCGGTTTCCATTCTCTGAATTACGGTATGTTCGATGTCGCGAAGAAATACCGCGAGCATCACATGACCGGTTTCGTCGATCTGCAGGAACGCGAATTCGCTGCGGCGAAAGATGGATTCACGGCGGTGAAACACCAGCGCGAAGTGGGAACGGGCTACTTCGATCAGGTGGCGCTTGCCATCAGCGGCGGCGAGTCTTCAACGACCGCGCTCACCGGTTCAACGGAACAGGCGCAGTTTCATTAGAAATCAAGCAGCTTCAGCAATTTTCTCCCACCCGCCATCGTCTTTTTGTTTAATGTAGGTGAGGCTGTGGCCTGCTTTTTTATAGTCGCTCCAGCGCTGGCGGGCGCTGGTGACTTCGGCATCGTTGCCGCCATCGAACATATCAATCACGCGCGCATAGCCGCTATCCAGCAGCGGCTGTTCGCCATGCGTGATAACCAGCAGCGTCGCGCCATTCGGATTTTCCAGTTTCGGTGAAAGATACACCGGCTGCTCTTCCGGCATCGGGTCTTTGTGCGTGCCGTGCGGCAGGAAGGCATTTGGTGAAAACGTCCACATCGACCGATCGAGATTCTCTACTTGCTGTTCTGTCCCATAAATTACGGCGCGCATGCCAGATTTCAGCGCTTTGTCCATCAGACGTGGCAGAGCTTTTTCCAGCGGCGTTGTCAGCAAATGATAGAAATGAATGTCGGTCATTATTGATCCTGATATTTTTCCGGGTTTTTCGTGCAGGCCTTGTAATCCGGCTTTAGCGTGAAATTACACTGGCCGTCAGCTTGGCGTTCGCAAATAGCGAATTTCTGAATGCAGACATATTCCGGCAGGAACTCGCAGGTAGACATAACTGGCTCGGCGCTTCTTTCCACGCAGCTTTGTCCACTGCAGCCACCTCGTACACAGCCGTCATTGCCTTCCTCGGCAAAAGAGCTGGAAAAACTCAACGCAACAACGATGAAGGTAAAAAGACTATTTTTCATAGTGTTTCTGCACGAAAGCATTCAGTAACTTTACGCCCCAGGCGGTGGCACCCTTCGGACGGGTCGATGCCGGTTTTTTGCTCCAGGCAACGCCCGCGATATCGAGATGCACCCATGGTAATTTATTGACGAAGCGCTGCAGGAAAACTGCACCCATCGTGCTGCCTGCCTCACGGTCGGCGCCGATATTCTGCATATCGGCAATTTCCGAATTGATCTGCTTGTCATAGACGTCGCCGAGCGGCAGGCGCCAGACTTCCTCGCCGGTTTCCTCACCAAGCTTGAAGAGACGTTCTGCGAGTTGATCATTATTGGAGAACATTCCGGCGCGCGATGAACCGAGCGCGATGATCACCGCGCCGGTCAGCGTGGCAAGGTCAATCATGAATTGCGGCTTGAAACGATCCTGTGTGTACCACAGCGCATCGGCGAGCACGAGGCGGCCTTCCGCATCCGTGTTGAGCACTTCTATGGTTTGACCAGACATGGAGGTGACGACATCGCCCGGGCGCTGCGCATTACCATCCGGCATGTTTTCGACAAGGCCAATAACGCCGACTGCATTTACTTTCGCTTTGCGGAGCGCCAGCGTCATCATCAGGCCAACGACCGTTGCCGATCCGCCCATATCCCATTTCATCTCATCCATGCCGGTTGCCGGCTTAATGCTGATACCGCCTGAATCGAAGCAGACGCCTTTGCCGACGAACGCGAGCGGCTTCATTTTCTTATCCGCGCCATTCCATTGCATGACCACCAGCTTGGATTCGCGGACGCTGCCCTGGCCGACGCCAAGAAGGGAACCCATGCCAAGCGCTTTCATTTCTTTCTCGCCCAGCACTTCGACTTTAAGCCCATGCCGCGTAAGGCCCTTGCACAGTTGCGCATAGGATTCCGGATGCAGGATATTCGGCGGTTCGGAAACGATATCGCGCGTGAAGAAAATGGCTTCCTGCAAGGCCGCAAGCGGCTGGTATGCCTTTTTCGCCGCTTTTTCATCCGCGGATGCAACCGTGAAACTGACAACGCTAGGCTTTTCTTCCGGCTTTTCCGTCGTGCGGTATTTATCGAACCGGTAGCTTTTCAGCATAGCGCCGAACCCGATGCGGGCCGCTGCTTCGCTGACTTTAATCTTACCAGGTATCTTATCGATGATGACGGTTACGCCTGCCACGCCAGCCGCATTCGCCGCGGCCAGAATCTCGCCGCCGACATCTTCGAACGATGCCGGCTTTGACTCTTTTTCCGACCCGGTGCCGGCCACCAGAACACGCTCGACACCGATCGATGCTGGTGCGACGATTGAAAGAATCTCACCTTTTTTCCCTTTGAATTTGCCGTTAATGCCGCGCTTGATGAGTCCGCCGCTTCGCTTATCGATATCCGCCGCTAGACCGCTCAAGGATAAAGCGTCGCTGACAAGGATGGCAATCGCCTGTGGTTTACCTGATTTTCCGGTGTTGTTGAGGGAGGTCAGCGGAGAAAAAGAAAGCTTCATGATGTTCTTCCGTTTCGGGTTGGCTTCTTGTATGAGTGACGACATGCAACGCTACGCCCTGTATGTCATGCGGTTACTTTTGTGGCCAGCGCTGATGATTACGCTCACCCTTACCGGAATCATCTGGCTGACGCAAGCGCTCCGCTTCATCGATTTTATCATCAATCGCGGGCTTTCCGTCTTCGAATTCGTGCGTGTCACAGGGCTTTTGCTGCCCTCGTTGCTGGTGATCGTCGTTCCGGTTGCTTTATTCGTCTCTACGCTATTCGCGTATCAGCGCCTTGCCCAGGATTCCGAGCTGACCGTGCTCGAAGCATCGGGGCTCAGCCCTATGAAAGTGGCATTTCCGGCTATCGTCATGGCGCTGATTTTTACTGTCTTTGTTTACATAAATACCTTGTGGCTGCAGCCTGCGGCTAACCGAGAATTCAAGGATCTGCAGACTTTCCTTCGCAGCAATTATTCATCGGTAATGCTGCAGGAAGAAGTGTTCAATACGCCTATGGCCGGGCTAACGGTTTATGTGCGCGAGCGCAGCAATGACGGCCTGCTTAAAGGCATCCTCGTCCATGATAACCGCGTCAAGGATCATGCCGTGACCATGATGGCGGAAGAGGGACAGATCGTGAATACGCCTTCCGGTCCCAGCTTCAACCTGATGCGCGGCATGCGCCAGGAAGAGCAGGACGGGCGCATTTCTTGGCTTGATTTCGACCGCTATAATGTCGATCTCAATTTTTACGCCGAAGCGAGCAAAACGCGGCCTCGTGAGGCGAAAGAACGCTACCTTTCCGAATTATTCTCGCCCGAAGCGGAAGCTTCCGCTGAAGAAAACCGTTTCCGTTCGGAAGCACATCAACGCTTGACCTGGCCTATGTTTACATTGGCTCTGGCGCTGCTTGCCGTCATCACCGTGATTTCGGGCGAGTTCTCGCGCCGCGGCATCTGGAAGCGCATTGCTATGTCCTCTGCCATTGCGCTGGGATTGGTATTGTGTGATTTTGGCCTGATCAACATGCTCGTCAAGCTGCCTATGGCCTGGCCTTTTGCCTATATTTTTCCCCTAGCATTAATCGGCTGTCTTTTCTGGCGTCTTCAGCATGATGCCGTACGCACGCCACAGAAAGTGAATGCTGCATGAAATTGTCGCTCACGCTTTCCACCTATATCGGCCGCCAGGTCTTTTATTCGATTATGATCACCCTTGGCGTGCTGCTTGCCATTGGCGGTTTTGCCGATCTCGTCGAGTTGATCCGCCGCATTGCCGAAAAACCGAATGTGGGTTTTTCCGTAGCGCTGGAGATGTCCTTCATGCGGCTGCCGTACCTTGCCGAGCAGCTAATGCCCTACGCGATTCTGATTGGCGGGATGCTGGCGCTCGCCAAGCTGACCCGCACGCAGGAACTAGTAGTCGTGCGGGCGGCAGGCGTTTCCGTCTGGCAGTTTTTAATGCCGGGAGCGCTGCTGGGCGTCATTCTGGGTATCTTTATTGTTGGATTGTTCGATCCTGTCGCTTCCGCCATGCTGGCGCGTTATGAAAGGCTGGAGTCGCGTTATATCAGCGGCAATGCCAGCCTGCTT
>JAXMDT010000018.1:0-30352 GCA_046348685.1 Rickettsiales bacterium | reverse complement strand
GCCCGTTTTTTCGCGAAGGTCTTTAATCAGAGATGCGCTGATATCAGCCATGGTAACATCCTTTCCTATATTCTTGTTTATGGTTGGTTCGCATAAACCTCACCGCGTTATATAGGTAAGGGCGGTGAGGTTTGCGAGAGTATCGTTACGCTGCTTCGGAATCTTCCGGATCGCTGCCCGTCTCGTCTTTCTTGGACTTAGACTTTTTGGCAGCGGCTTTTTTCGCTTCAGCGGCCATTGCTTCTTTTTTCGTGGATGATTTGGTTTTCTTATCATCCGTTTCTTCTTCAGCAGGCTGCTCGGCTTGGTCGAACTGCGGCTCTTCAGCTACGGAATCATCGCGGCCGGTGCGCGCGACATAATCCGAACGTCCATCGAGGATCGTATCTGCAATCAGGTTGCAATAGAGCTGAATGGCGCGGGTTGCGTCATCGTTACCGGGTATTGGATAATTGATGCCTTCGATCGACGCATTGGTATCAACGATAGCAACAATCGGAATCCCAAGCTTTGCCGCTTCTTTTACCGCGATGTCCTCTTTCACAACGTCGATGATGAAGAGCATTTGCGGTACGCCGCCCATGTTCTTGATACCGCCCAGTGATGCTTCCAGCTTGGCGCGGTCACGGTTCAGGTTGAGAAGCTCTTTTTTCGTAAAGCCGAATTTTTCCTGGCCGAGGATATTATCCAGCTCGCGCAAGCGGCGAATGGAATTCTGAATGGTCTTCCAGTTGGTAAGCGTACCGCCGAGCCAGCGTTCATTGATATAGAACTGGCCGCAACGTTTAGCGGCTTCGGCAATAACGCCGCCAGCCTGATGCTTGGTGCCAACGAACAGTATCTTGCCGCCGCCCGCAGCCACTTCACGTACCGCATTCAATGCAGAGTGGAGCAGGGGAACGGTTTTGCCAAGATCGATAATGTGGGTATCGTTACGAACGCCATAGATAAACGGCGCCATCCGCGGATTCCAGCGGCGGGTTTTATGACCAAAGTGGACGCCAGCTTCAATCAGCTCGCGCATCGAAAAATTAGGTAGCATGGTTTTTTCTCCAAAATAACCGGTTTATCCTCTACGGCTACTGTCATCTATATTAAGCATACTGATAACACCGGGCGGCCCCGAAAGGACGCTGAAAGCCGTATGTGTATTCCACCTCAGGGAAATCCCCGAAATGGTGAGCGGGCTATTTAGCGTGAGAGCGCTACTTTTTCAAGCGATTTTTCTGACTTTTCAGCAGAATCTTTGAATAAAAGACCGGCATAGCGGCTGCGGATGGCTTTGGGAATGTAAAGACGTGCCACCGGGTTGATCAGTGCCTCACCTTGTTTGATACCAAAATGAAGGTGTGGGCCGGTGGTGCGGCCGGTCATACCGATGCGGCCAATCGTTTCACCGGCTATGACAGCTTTTCCTGCCGAAACCGTTGAATTTCCTAGGTGTCCGTAAATACTATAGCTGCCGTCTGAATGTTTGATTTTGACGTATTTTCCGAGCCCTTTGCCATAACCGGTAGAATCCACGATACCATCGGCGGTAGCCAAAACCTTTGTGCCGAGTGGCGCTGCAATGTCGATTCCAGCATGGAAGGCACGCTTGCCATGGAATGGGTCTTTGCGGAAACCATAACCCGATGTTACTTTTTCCGTCACATCCTCTGATATTGGCCACTGATGGCGGAGTTGGCCTTTCTGCAGCGATGGCATTTTTTGAATATCGCTATCTTGTTGTTTAGGCATTTTAAATTCCTGTTCCGAACTATCACGGACAATCGGCAACGACGCAAGCTCAACAGTACGGTTAATGGTACGATCAGCGGTCAGTTTCAGGGATTGACGCGGCGTCCTTGCCTGATAATTTCCCAATCCCAAAAAGTTACCTTGTTTCAGGGACATTTGCATTGGAGTAGAACCGCCGTTGCGCGCCGCCTGAAGGCTGAAGAATCGCTTTTCGCCCCCGAGCTCGGCGGAGGCGGTAGAGCTGGTCGAAGCTACTATTAAAAGTGTTAACGTTGCAATTAATAACCTATAGGCTGTGTCGTGGTGATTTTGCCACAGTGACCGAAGGTCAAATCTTGTGCTAGCAATAAGTTTGTTCCATGGAGATAGGGGACGTACGGTGCAACGATCCGCTGTATGATCTTCAAAGAAGGCAGGCAATAGATTCATGAGTGTTCGGCTCTTGAAAAATAAAGTTTACCTACACGTGAAGCAAGGATCGTGCCTTCTTGCTTTTTTTGTTATTCTTATCAGCTGCTTACAAAACGCCAGCGCTGAAGATTATACTTACCCGCCGCCAGAAGATGAATATCAAAGCCTGAATAGTATGAAATCCGCATATGAAAAGCGGCGCGCTTATCTGCGTGAAAAGCAGGTCGGAGTCTATAGACGAAAACCGGTGAATGAAGGCAAGCCGGTTAATCCTGGCATGCCTGCCACTATTTCTATCCCGGCCGCGGCCTCATCGTCGTCAGTTGAAGAGATGCAGGCAATCGCGCCTGCTGCAGGAACGCCTCAGCCGTTAATGGATGAACCGCCCATTCCCGAACCCCAAACACGTGTTCTGGTGGATGTACCAGCAACACCGCCTTCCGGCGTGACGGGGTTTACGTTTCATCGTCGCCCCGTTGCTTCCTATAGTGAATCTGGCCAATATCCGACTGAGCCCACCGTATCTGTCCCTCAGGTACAGGTTTCCTCGCCTCCTGATGTTGCTCCGCCTGCTAACGGGATAAGTCCTAGCAAACCGATGCAGTCGCTGCCTCCCGTAGTGCCGGATATGCCTCCCCAGCCATCCGAGCAAGTGTCTGCACCTGAAATGCCTCCTCCTCCAGCCCAGGAACAAGCGCGACCTGCCACGATTGAAACGCCCGTCGCTCCACTTGCCGAGCCGACGGCGTCCGAAATAGCGCCGCCGTCACAGGAAACTAAAGTGTATGAATCACCTCACGGCACAATGACGGTGAAGCGCATGACGGGTGATGAACTTGCCAAGCATTTGGAAGAACGGGCAAGCACTCCAACGCCAGCCCCTGAAGCGGTTATACCGGACACAAAAAACGATGCCGACGCAACTCCGCTGCAGGACGACAAGCTCGACCCTGAAACACAGAAAATTCTTTCGTCGCTGCCAGCGTTATCTGATACACCGCCTGCCGATGAAGTGCCGCATAACGTTGGGATCAGCCGCGCTGACCCGGGTATTGATCTCAAGAAAAAAAATGTGCTGGAGGAAGATGAGGCGGTAGGGGTTGACCTGAATACGGCCACGCCGAGATATGACGTCAGCTACGATCTTGAAAAAGCCTATGAAGCGCTGATCGCCGGAAATACGGAAGAGGCGGTGAGAATTTACGAAAAATCGCTGGAAGCGGATCCTGATAATACGATGGCCTTATTCGGGCTAGCGACGACATATCATCGTCTGGGCATGTTAGACCGCGCGCGGCCGTTGTATGGCAAACTGCTCCGGCTGGACCCCTATAACCGCGAAGCGCTCAATAACTTCCTCGCCTTGGTGGGTGAGGAATCGCCCGCCGCAGCAATTGTCGAACTTGAAAAACTGGAAGACGCCAATCCGGATTTCAGCCCGATCCCGGCACAGCTTAGCATTCTTTACCAGCGTATCGGCCAGAACGAGAACGCGATTGACAGTATGGTGAAGGCAGTCACGCTTTCGCCGGAAAATCTGGTTTATAAATATAATTTAGCCGTGCTTTATGATCGCAATGAGAATGTTCCGGAGGCAATTGCACTTTACCGTCAATTGCTTGCAGCGCATGACAGAGGACAGGAACTGCCATCCCCCATTGATACGATTCAAGAAAGATTAACTTTTTTAGATTCTAATTACAAAGGCTAGCCATTCTAACCTTTCGAGAATCTCATGGTCGATATCACCGATCTACTGACCTATACCCATCAGCATAAGGCATCGGACTTGCATTTGTCGGCAGGCAGCCCGCCCATTAATCGCATTAATGGCGATATGATGCCGATTACGCGCTATGAAGCGCTGACGCACGATCAGATTAAAACCATGCTGTATTCGATCATGACCGAGCAGCAGCGCAGTGATTACGAGAAAGACTGGGAAATCGATTTTTCCGTCGCATTCGGCGATCATATGCGCTTCCGCGTCAACGCATTCACCACGATTTACGGGGCCGCAGCCGTATTCCGGACCATTCCGACCAAGATTCTTTCGCTGGAAGATTTAAAAGCGCCGGAAGTTTTCAAAAAGCTGACCAACCTGCATAAGGGCCTGATCCTTGTGACGGGGCCTACGGGAAGCGGTAAATCCACGACGCTCGCCGCGATCGTTAATCATATCAATGCGAACAGCTCGAAGCATATTATCACCATCGAAGATCCGGTGGAATTCGTCCATAAATCCAAGAAATCCCTGATCAACCAACGCGAAGTCGGTGCAACGACCAAATCGTTCGCCCGCGCACTCAAAAGCTGCTTACGTGAAGATCCCGACGTAATTCTCGTCGGTGAGATGCGCGATCTGGAGACGATTCAACTGGCAATGACGGCAGCGGAAACCGGACACTTGGTGATGGGTACGCTACACACCAATACCGCACCCAAAACGATTGACCGTATCATCGACGTGTTTCCGGCAAATGATAAACCAATGATCCGCGCCATGCTTTCCGTTTCTGTCGAAGCGATCATTTCGCAGATGCTGGTAAAGCGCGCTGACGGAGGGGGCAGGGTAGCGGCACACGAGATCATGCTGGCAACGCCGGCAGTCAGGAACCTGATCCGCGAGGGCAAAATCCCGCAGCTTTATTCCGTCATCCAGACTGGCTCGAAAATGGGCATGCAGACGATGAAAGATTGTCTTTATAAGCATATGTCGGAAGGCACGATTACACGTGAAATCGTCTCCGAGGCGCTGGCTTCCACGACCGATGACGGCGCTGACAACGAGAAACTGGCCGGCGGCAGCGCCCCTAAAGCAAATCCTAATAGTTTCTGAAGACATTTTTAAGCATAGAAACGCTATAATTGGGCATTAGTATACGGGATTCTCATGACCAAGCTTTCCGCCGAACAATTGTTAGATTTGGCTGTCGAACGCCAAGCGTCGGATATTTATCTGACGTTCGGCTTTCCGCCGACCTTGCGCGTTGAGGATGCCATTGAAAAACTCTCCGATGAGCCGCTCGATGACAATGGCATCAAAGACATCGCATCATCGCTCATCAGCGAAGATCAGATGGATGAATTTGATACCACGCACGAGCTTAACAGCTCCTTCCCGTGGAATGACAAAGCGCGTTTCCGTCTCAATATTTTCCGTCAGCAAGGCCATATGGCGATGGTGCTGCGCCGGATCGTCACCAACATTCCAAAGATCGAGGATTTGCACCTGCCTCCGGTCTATAAAGAATTGTCGATGATGAAGCGTGGATTGATTCTCGTTGTCGGCCAAACGGGTTCGGGTAAATCCACTTCGCTCGCCGCTATGATCGGCCACCGGAATGAAGCGGGATCGGGCCATATCATTACCGTGGAAGATCCTGTTGAATTCCTCCATGCCCATAGAAACTGCATTATTTCCCAGCGTGATGTCGGCGTGGACACCTATTCCTTCGGGATGGCGTTAAAAAATGCGTTGCGTCAGCATCCCGACGTCATCATGATCGGGGAGATTCGTGACCGCGAGACGATGGAGCATGCTATTCACTTCTCGGAAACCGGTCACCTCTGTTTAGCGACGTTGCACGCGAATAACTCCTCGCAGGCGATTGAGCGCGTGCTCAACTTCTTCAACGAAACCGAACATCAGCAGATTCTGCTCAACCTGTCGCTCAACTTGCGCGCAGTCTTGTCGCAGCGCCTGATTGCCAATACGCGCGGCCGTAACTCGATCGCGGTTGAAGTGTTGCTCAATGAAGGCTTGATTCGCGATCTGATCCACGAGGGCAAAATCCGCGACATTAAAGATGTCATGATGAAAAACCGCGAGCGCGGCATGCAAAGCTTTGACCAGGCGTTGCTTGATCTTTTCAAAGAAAAATTGATTACCAAGGATGTCGCCATTGCCGAATCGGATAACCCGGCGAACCTGAGCCTGTGGATCAAACAGGTGGAGATTGCTGCGAAAGTCGTGCTGCCACCGGAATTGAACTCCAACGTTCCCGGCGCATCGGGCGAAGCTAACGTTTTCTAGGCTATTCTACTTTCACCAGAATATGTTTTTTCTTCCCTGCGGAAAGTTTGACGCTGCCTGCTGCCGTTAGCTTAAGCAGATCATACGTATCGTTTTCATTTTCAACCTTCTCATCGTTCACGCGTGCGCCTCCGCTTTGAATCAAGCGGCGTGCTTCCTTGCCGGAGTCGGCCAGTTTAGCCAGATGAAATAATTTATAGGCGGGCAGGGGAGCTTCTGCTTCTGAACGGGCAATAATTTCCGTCGGCAGATTTTCCGATGTGCCGCCTTGCTCAAAGGTTTTTTCCGCCGTTGCGCGGGACTCGGCAGCGGCTTTTTCACCATGCAGCATCGCGGTAGCGGCGTCAGCAAGCGCTTTCTTGGCATCGTTGATGCCCGCTCCGGGTAGTTTTTCCAGCCGTTCGATTTCACTTATATCCAGCGTGGTAAACAGGCGTAAAAACCGGCCCACATCGGCATCTTCCGTATTGCGCCAGAATTGCCAATAATTATAGGCCGAGAACATATCAGGATTCAGCCACACCGCCCCATCCGCCGTCTTGCCCATCTTCGCCCCGGCAGAGGTGGTGAGGAGTGGGGTGGTGAGGCCGAAAAGTGTTTTTTCTTTAGAAATAAAGCCAGTTCTAGCCTTAGGGTAATTAGAATCCTCGTAATTCTTATCTATATCATCGAATGCATTTAAATTTATGCCGCTCAAAATATTTCCCCATTGATCGGAACCGCCTATTTGTAAACGGCAGGCATAGCCTCTGCGCAGTTCTACAAAATCATAGGCTTGCAAAACCATGTAATTAAATTCAAGAAAGCTTAAGTGCTGTTGACGATCTAAGCGTAATTTTACACTTTCTCTTGCCAGCATTTGGTTGACGGAAATTAAGCGCCCATAATCTCGCAAAAAGTCGAGGTAGTTTAAATTATCGAGCCAATCGGCGTTGTTGACCATATACGGTTTAGTCGTCGATGCGTCGAATGTCGATTCAAAGATGCCGAGGAATTTCGAAAAGACCTGTTTGATGCCTTCCATGTTTTCTTTGATCTTTTCTTCGGTGAGCAATTGGCGGGATTCGTCCTTACCGGAAGGATCGCCGACCTTGGTCGTGCCGCCGCCCATGAGGACAATGGGTTTATGACCCGTCTGCTGCAACCAATAGAGCATCATGATCTGGATCAGGCTGCCGACATGTAGAGAAGGCGCCGTGCAGTCAAACCCGATATAAGCAACGAGCGGCTTTTTGCTCTCCTCGCATTGTTTCAGCAGGGCATCCAACGCGGCATCATCGGTGCATTGGTGGATAAAACCACGCGCCTTGACGGTTTTTAAAAATTTCGATTGCGGTTCAGTCATGAGGTTGCTTTCTCCCTCTCCCGCTTGCGGGGGAGGGTCGGGGTGGGGGAATTTAGCGTTTCAACTATGCGCTGATATACTCCATCCATGTTTTCAGTTACGTCGTTATTCCAAAAACGTATGATTTGAAATCCATGCTCTTCAAGAAAAACTGTTCGCCCGGCATCGTAGCTTTCTTGCATTGCATGCTGTCCGCCATCTAACTCGATAACGAGATGATGCTTCATGCATGCAAAATCTACAATGTAAGGTCCTATGGACTGTTGTCTGCGGAATTTAAATCCGCTCAACTGCTTTCCACGCAAGATCGACCACAGTTTTTTTTCTGCTTCAGTAAGATTTTTTCTTAAAGCATCGGCATTTTTCATCGCTTTGAGATTACGCGAGGTAGCATTCCCCCCACCAAACCTCCCCCCGCAAGCGGGAGGAGGCTTTAAGGTGCCGTCTTCTTCGATAAAAGTTCCAGAGGTCATGATTTTCCTTGATGATTCTGCGCGTATCATACTGTAATACGGTTTTCAATAAACCAAGAAGTGAGAAGGACTGAAATGCAACCGATCTGGGCGCTGGGATTGATGAGCGGTACGTCGCTCGATGGCGTGGATGCGGCCTTGATCAAGACCGATGGCGAGAATGTGCTGGAATTTGGCGCGGCCTTGACGCTGCCCTTGCCGCGCGACCTGATCGGCGCCTTGCAGGAGCTAATGATGGGCGATGAGGCGGATTGGCTCATTATCGAGCGCCGCCTGACCCTGCTGCATGCCGAAGCAGTGAAGAAAGTTCTCGCCAAAGCGAATATGTCGGCTGGAGACGTGGGCATTCTGGGCTTTCACGGCCAGACCATCACCCACCGCCCGCGCGATGGCATTACCTGGCAAATGGGAAACCCTGCACTGCTAGCGGAAGAAACCGGTATTTCCGTGGTCGCCGATTTTCGCCGTGCCGATGTCGCGGCAGGTGGCGAAGGCGCGCCGCTCGTGCCGCTTTATCACGCGGCCCTGGCGCAGACATTGGAAACGCCCATCGCCATCCTGAATATAGGCGGCATCGCCAATATTACCTGGATCGGCAGCGATGGTTCATTGATCGCTTTCGATACCGGCCCGGGCAATGCCATGCTCAATGACTGGATGCGCAAGCGCACCGGTATGCTTTTCGACCGGGACGGCAAGATCGCCGAAGCCGGAAAGCTGGCTAATGCTCTAATCGAAGAATACCTGCAACATCCGTATTTCGAGCAGTTACCCCCGAAATCTCTGGATAGGAATGAATTTTCCCTCGAAATAATCAAGCACCTTTCGACGGAAGACGGGGCGGCGACGCTGACACGTTTAACGGCGGAAGCGGTCTATAAGTCCCTCGTGCATCTACCCGAACGGCCAAGGCGCTGGCTGATTACGGGAGGTGGCAGGCACAACCCGACTATGATGGCGGCGCTCCGCAGCCTTCTTGAACATGTCACGTCGGTTGAAAATGTCGGCTGGCGGGGTGATTTCCTGGAAGCCGAAGCGTTCGCATTCCTAGCCGTGCGCTCGATGCGCCGTATGCCGCTGACACTACCATCAACGACAGGCGCGAATCGTGCGGTAACGGGCGGCGCTTTTTATTCGCATTAAAAAATGTCACCCCGGCGAAGGCCGGGGTCTACGTCCTAAAAACATTTGTGCTTGAAATAAAGTCGTGGATTTCGGCCTCCGCCGGGACGACATTACGGCCTTGAATCCCTAGGTAACTGGCGGCGCTTTTTGCTTGGCATTGCCTGACGGTTTGCCTCGAAAATACGCAGGCGCTCGGCGATGTAGCCATCCATCGTCCGGCCCAGATCATCCAGCATCGTGCGGAAATAATGGTCGGCGCCTTCGAATGTTTTGTATTCGACTTGCGCATATTTTTGCGTTTTCAGCTTATCATACAATTTCGTGACATCCGCTTCATTGACGATGTCGTCTTTCGTGCCTTGAACAATAAGCCCTGGCGCTGGGCAGGGGGACAGAAAGCCAAAATCATATTTGTTGGCGGGAGGGGAGACGGCGAGAAAGCCCTCGATCTCCGGGCGGCGCATCAGAAGCTGCAGTGCAATCCAGGAACCAAAGGAAAAACCAGATACCCAGCAGGTGGAAGCTTCCGGATTTTGCAATTGAATCCAGTCCATCGCTGCGGCTGCATCCATCAACTCCCCGATACCTTCATCATATTTACCAAGTGAACGGCCAACCCCACGGAAATTAAAGCGCAGAACGGAAAAACCGTTTTTCACAAACGATTGATAGATGGTGTAAACCACCTTGTTATTCATAGTGCCGCCATAAAGCGGGTGGGGGTGCAGCACAATTGCAACCGGTGAAGTCGGGTTTTCATTATGATGATAACGGCCCTCTAAGCGGCCTTCCGGACCGGTAAAAATGACTTCAGGCATGGTGACTCCAGGTTGAAAATGTCATGTTTCGTTCCCACATATACGCTAAGTGCTGGAAACTGTGTTGACTCATATGGTACAATGGTTTACGAAATCAAGAGTTGCGAATGACTCGCAACTAGGGGTTAATGCATGTGTGTTCTTAATACACTCAGGCATGAAATGCAACTTCGGACCGCGCAGAAACCATGTGGCAATCCATTAAAGACGATATCGATGGCTTTTTGCAGCGCGACCCTGCTGCCCGGAATGCATTGGAAATTGCTTTATGTTACCCGGGTTTTCATGCCCTGCAGTTTCATCGTGCCGCCCATTTCCTCTGGGGCTCAGGCCTTAAGCTGATTGCCCGCTGGCTGTCTCAGGTAGGTCGTTTTTTGACCGGCATTGAAATTCACCCTTCAGTCAGCATCGGTAAATCCCTGGTTATCGACCATGGCTATGGCGTTGTCATCGGCGAGACAAGCAAGATTGGAGATCGCGTCACAATATATCAAGGTGTTACCCTTGGCGGTACGACGACCGAGAAAGGTCACCGGCATCCCTACATTGGCAATGACGTCATCATTGGCGCTGGCGCGCAGGTGCTTGGGCCAATTATGGTAAAGGATGGAGCGCGTATTGGCGCTAATGCGGTTGTCGTTAAAGATGTGGAAATCGGAGAAACGGTGGTAGGCATACCCGCCAAACCTGTCATGCAGCGTGGTGTTGTGCCCGAGAATTTCACCGCTTACGGCACACCGTGCGATGAAAAAAGTGACCCTGTTCTGTTGGAGTTGCAGCTACTGCGTCAAGAAGTCGCTTCACTGAAGCAAAAAATTGAGTCGATGAGCGGCTCTGAACCGCTACCACCCGTTTCCGGCACGGAGCAGCGCCATGATACTTAGTGCGCGGGGTCGTTATGCGGTTATGGCCATGGTCGATCTTGCCCTGAAATGCAACGGCAAGCCGGTCTGCCTTTCCGATATTTCCAAATGTCAGGAAATCCCGCTGCCGTATCTGGAACAGATTTTCTGCAAACTGCGCAAGAGCGAACTCGTGAAATCGGTGCGCGGCCCGGGCGGAGGCTATCAATTGAACCGCCCATCGTCCGAGATTTGCATTGCGGATATTATCGTCGCCGTGGAAGAGCCGATCAAAATGACTCGCTGTGAAACAAGTACGAGCGGCTGCATGACGCCGAAGACGCGCTGCGTGACACACGATCTGTGGGAAGGTCTTGGCAATCAGATTTATGATTTCCTCAGCTCAATCTCGCTTGAGGATGTCTGCACCGGCAAGATGAAAGCCAAATTCCCGCCGACGCCGATTCCCATTGAAATTGATTTTGCCGGACTCAATTAAACGCGTATATCTATAGGGTGCCGATTTACCTCGATTATAACGCCACCGCGCCTATCCGTCCTCAAGTCCGGGCGGCCATGCTCCATGCCATGGAAGAGCCGGCCAACCCATCGTCCGTGCATGGTTATGGACGTGCTGCAAAGAAGAAAGTGGAAGATGCGCGCGCCGTTATCGGTGAGGCACTTAGCGTTTTTCCGCATGAAGTAATTTTTACCGCAACAGGTACGGAAGCAAATACGCTGGCGTTGAAAGGCCTGCCTGATCGCGATTTGATTATATCTTCTATCGAACATGCCTCCGTTATAAAAACGGCAGGCGAGCCGGTGAAAGTTATTCCTGTTTGGCCAAGCGGTGTTATTGATCTGGATGCCTTGGATGAAATGCTGGCGAAAACTCAAAAACCTGCGCTGATTTCCGTTATGCTCGCCAATAATGAGACAGGTGTTATCCAACCCATCGCCGAGATCGCGGCTAAAGTACATGCCCATGATGGGCTTCTGCATACCGATGCTATTCAGGCGGTTGGGAAAATACCGGTGGATGCTGGACTGCTTGGCGCCGATATGGTCAGTATATCCGCGCATAAATTCGGCGGGCCGCAAGGTATTGCTGCGTTGATTGTCCGCCAGCCGCTGGAGCTGCAAAAGCTGATGGTGGGCGGCGGGCAGGAACTGGGACGGCGCGCCGGAACGGAAAACGTCGCGGCGATTACTGGTTTTGCCACCGCAATTCAGCTTATTGCCAAAGATACCTGGCAAAAACCAATCCGCGATGCACTCGACACAATGGAGCAAACGATGCTGGCGCAGGTGCCGGGCGCACAGGTTTTGGGCAAGGATTCACCCCGCCTGCCGAATACATCGTCCATCCTTATGCCAAAAATGAAGGCGGAGACTCAGCTCATGCATTTTGATCTTGCCGGATTTGCTATTAGCGCGGGTTCGGCGTGTTCTTCGGGACGTATTGAACCGTCACATGTCGCAAAGGCGATGAAGGTTTCAGATGAAACGGCGGATCATGTCATCCGCGTCAGCGCCGGATGGAATACGAATGCGGAAGATATTCAAAAATTCACGGATGTATGGTTGAAACTAGCCGCCAGCCGATGAGATTGCCGCCTGGATTTTTGCCTTCCTTAATTCTGTATACAGGTTGCTGATATTTGATTGCAGTGTTTTGGATGGGTCATCACTTTTGCTAGCGTCTACAAACAACTTATAAACTCTTTCATCCTGCGTTTGTTTCTCAAAACCAAGCACTGCGCCAAGAGCGCCGCCAATTCCTGCGCCGATCGCCACGTAACTTTCGTGATTGCCTTGTGCAGGATTGTCCAGGGAGGAGTAATCCCCAATCAAATAACCGATAATGCCGCCTAAGGTGACGCCTACAGCCGTATCGAAAAGCGTCATATTGCGGCGCTGCTTTTTGATGTCGTCTGGATTTGGTTTAATCTTCGCCAGATCGACGGCAATAATCTGCGTTTCGGGTGATTCTTTATTTGGGTTTTGCTTATCCATGACTAAAAAATAACTATCCCATATCGATTTTTTAAGGCAAAGTTATGAAGATTTCGTGACAATAACGGAGTAGATAAAATGAAAAAGATTCTTGCATTCTCAGTACTTGCAGCATTATCGGCGCCCGTTCAGGCCGAAGTACCTTCCCGTGTCCCTGTGACTTCGCCGGTTGCGAAAGCAATATTAAAAAATGTGGAAGGTGAAGCTATCGGTACGGCGGTTTTCACGCAAGCGCCAACCGGCGTGCTCATTCGCATCACGGCTGAAAAACTACCGCCTGGTAAGCACGGATTACATATCCATACCTCCGGTGTATGTGATCATGAGGGTCATTTTGATAAAGCGGGTGGTCATCTGGCGCTGGAGGACGAAACCCATGGATTGCTTTCCACGAAACCGCATGTCGGTGACCTGCCAAACCTGATGGTAGAAAAAGACGGCAAAGTAGAAGCTGAATTTTTCAATAGCCGTGTATCGCTTCATGAGAGTGGAACGTTGCCCGCAATTTTAGACAAGGATGGCGCGTCGCTTATGATCCATGCAAAAGCTGACGATTATGCGACGCAGCCTACTGGTGATTCCGGTGACCGTATAGCGTGTGGCGTCATCAAGTAGCTATTCATGAAAGTGTCACACTACTAAGGTATAGTGCTTCTATCACATCTCCTCTTGCACCAAAAAAGGGAGAGCAACCATGCGAGAAGCCTACCACGTAATCAAGACAGGGCGTACCGGTCAATACTCGTACCTGGTAAGCCATTTCTTTTTGATGTTTTTTGCTTTGCTGTCATTTTTGACAGCGATAGGGTTTGCGGCGATTGCCGTCCAATATGTAAATCTACCTGCTGAGTATGCGGATTTTCTGACAAACACAATTGCTTGTAAAGCGTCAGGCATCACTGCGTTGCTGGGGCTTGGGCTAGTCTGCTTTGCCAGCATCAATCGAATGAAACACTAAAATTTTTTTATAAATAAAAACGGCGAACCTTTCCAGGTTCGCCGTTTTGCTTATTATCAACTACATCTTAGCTGAAGATGAAGTCGTCATGCGTCAGATGGCCGCGATAATCACCGTCGAGGTAGAATTCGAAGGTGGATTGATCGCTGCGGATATAGCTGCGATCCGTCGCGCCGCTGTAAGCGAGGCGAAGCTCACCGGTACCGGTTGTTGTCTTGGTAACGAAATCCGTAAAGCCAAGGCCGCGCAGGTCGATCTTGTCCACGCCCACTTCAAAATCGGTGATGTGGTCAAGCTTGGTCTCAGTGCTATGCGTCAGGCTAAGGAATGCGAAAACGTCCGAACCTTCGTTACCGGTCAGCTGATCTGCCCCGGAACCACCGTCCAGCGTATCGTTGCCGAAATTGCCGATCAGCGTATCGTTACCGCCCAGGCCAAAGAGATGCTCGTTCGCCGGAGTGCCGGTGAGGGTTTCACCTGAATCCGTGCCCGTAATATCTCCCTGACCGCCGCTACCGCCGCCAGGAGTCGTTGGGGTGGAAGAGCCGCCGTTAAAGATGAAATTATCATTGGTCAGCTTACCGCGATAATCACCGTCGAGCTGAATTTCGAAGGTAAGTTTATCACTCTTAATCAAGCTCTTATTGCCGGTGGAGCTATAGGACAAGCGAAGCTCATCAATTTGCGTGCCGGAAGTGGTCACGAATTTCGTGAAGCCGAGACCGGAAAGATCGATTTTATCCTTCGTCACATCGAAATCAGTAATGCGGTCAAGAGCCGACTCAACGCTATGGGACAGGTTGCTGAATTTGAAAACATCAGCTCCCTCACCGCCGGTAAGCGTATCCTTACCTGCGCCGCCATCGAGCGTATCGTTACCGCCGAGACCGGAAAGCGTGTCGTTTCCGCCATTGCCGAGAATGACGTCGTTGCCAGTTGTTCCCAGGAGGTTGTTGGCATTGTTATCACCCGAAATCGGTGTGCCTGCAGGCGGTGTGACCACATCCGCGACATTGAAGATAAACGTATCGTCAACAATACCTCCGTGACCATCGTTGGCCGTGACGACGATTGAGTATGCGCCCGAGGCGGTGTCGGTCGGCGTGCCGCTGAACGTACGGTTTGCTGCATCGAAAGCGAGCCATGCCGGAAGCGCCGCGCCACCGGTCAACTTCGCTGTGTAGGTCAGCGTGTCACCTGCATCCTGGTCCGTGAAACTGCCAGCTGCAAACTGGTAGCTGAATGCCTGGCCTTCCGTACCATTCTGGTCAACTAGCGGTACTGCAACTACCGGTGCATGATTAGCCGGAGCAACGTCAGCAACGTTGAAAACAAATTCGTCGGAAACCGTGCCGCCTTTGCCATCATTGGCTGTTACGACGATGTTATACTGGCCGGAAGCCGTATCGGTCGGCGTGCCGCTGAAGGTGCGGTTAGCGGCATCAAACGTCAACCATGCCGGAAGCGCTGCATTGCTGGCAAGCTTAGCAGTATAGGTGAGCGCATCGCCATCCGAATCGCTGAAAGTGCTGGATACGAACTGATACGTAAATGCCTGGCCTTCCGTGCCATTTTGATCAACCAGTGGCACAGAAACAGTCGGGGCATGATTGACATCGGTAACGTTAAAGATGAACTCATCGGAAACCGTGCCGCCATGATTATCATCCGCCGTAACGACGATGTTGTATTGGCCGGATGCAGTGCTCGTCGGTGTTCCACTGAACGTGCGGTTAGCTGCATCGAAGTTCAGCCAAGCAGGTAGCGCCGCATTATTGGCAAGCTTTGCTGTATAGGTAAGCGCATCGCCATCTGCGTCGGTGAAGGAATTTGCCGCAAACGTGTAGGTGAACGCCTGGTCTTCGGATGTTGCCTGATCAACCAGGGATGCGCCAACGATCGGATTGTGGTTTCCTGCGGCATTGAAGATGAAGTTAGCATTGGTCAATGTCGCGCGGTAGTCACCTTGCAAATAAAATTCAAAGGTTGACTGATCGCTGCGGACATAAGTGCGGTCATTCGCTGCGCTGTAAGCAAGACGCAGTTCACCCGCATTCGTTTTGGTTCCAGAAACCAGGCTCGTAAAACCAAGGCCGGAAAGATCGATTTTATCCTGTGCGACATCGAAATCGGTGATTCTATCCGGATCCGTTTCCGTGCTGTGCGTGGCATCGCTGAATTTAAAGACGTCGCTGCCATTGCCGCCCGTCAAGGTATCCTTGCCAGCGCCGCCATCCAACGTATCGTTACCATCGCCGCCGTTCAGCGTATCGAGGCCACCATTGCCACGTAGCAGTTCGTTCGCATTTGTGCCGAGCAGGTTATTTGCATTGTCATCGCCGGTCAGGGGATCAACAACGGGAGCATCCGAGATGTCGATCTTGAACGTATCTGAGATAACGCCGCCGCGCCCATCGTTCGCTGTAACCGTAATGTCGTAGCTACCGGCTGCAATGCTGGTTGGCGTGCCGCTAAAAGTCTGCGTCGTTGCGTTGAAAGTCAACCATGATGGTAAGGCGGTGTTATTGGCTTGTTTCGCCGTGAAGGTAAGAGCGTCACCATCCTGATCGGTAAAGGTGATGTTGGCGAACTGGTAGGTAAATGCCTGACCTTCCGTGCCGATCTGGTCAACAAGCGGGTAATTGACGACGGGAGCATGATTCGGAGCCGAATCGAACATGAAGTTCGATGCCGTCAGCGTCGTGCGATAATCGCCATCGAGGTAGAATTCAAAAGTCGACTGGTCACTGCGGATATAAGAACGGTCGTTTGCCGCGCTGTATACGAGGCGCAGTTCGCCCTCCTGGGTAAGACCGGTCGTTACAAAGCCGGTAAAGCCCAAGCCGCGCACGTCTATCTTATCATCGACAACATTGAAATCCGTGATGTGATCATACATTGCATTGGTATCAACGCTGTCAGCAAGATTACTGAATTTAAAGACGTCTTTGCCTGCATTACCTGTAAGCGTGTCTTTGCCGCCGCCACCGTCGATCGTATCGTTACCGTTACCGCCGGTATGAACACCGTCCTCCGGGCCGCCAACGATCAGTTGGTTGCCATCCGGAATCCCATCATCACTGGTGTTGCCGCTTTGATCGCTGCCGTTACCGACAAGCTGAACCATGCCGTTTTTCGTGCCATAAATCAGGTTGTTGATAACATCGTTATCAAACACACCCGGATTCGTCGCGCCGAACAATTTTTCTTTTACACCCCAACCGGCTTTGATGACCGTGCTGTTGCTATCGTAGATCTGGTTATCATGAATGCGCGTACCGCTGGTTGCAAAGAATTTACCTAAGTGGCCGCCGCTGGTGACAGGCGTGCCATCCGTGTTGGAATAACGGGTGCCGGTGTCATCATATGCTTCCAGGCGGATTTCATCGTAGCCGCCATCTTTGCTTTGCGAGTTATCATGGACTTTATTGTTATAGATAATGCTGCCTTTGGAACCGAACAGGCGGATGCCCGCTGTGCCGTTATCATAGATTTCAGCGCCGGTAACGGTCACTTTATCCGACAATTTCACAAGCACGCCTTCCAGCGCGTTGCCATAGACTTTTCCGCCTTGGATCAGAATATCGTGCGGGCTTGGAATATCGTTTGTGCCGCGCTGGACGACGATACCGCCGCCGCGATTGTCGCGTGCAATGTTGTCAACCAGTTGAAAATTATAGGTGCTGGTAACAATGTTATATCCGTGACGATCGTTATCGTAGGCAAGGTTACCCTGAAATTTACCATTAAACTGGAAGTCAGCGACGAAGCCATCGAGACCGTTGCCGTGGGAAACGCAATCCTTAATCAGGATGTTTTCGGTCTGTTCATGCGGATCGAAGCCGTAACCGGAGCAATCCTTGATTTCAACGCGGAGCAGGGTAAGGTTATAATCCTTACCTTCCTGTTCAGGCGCGAAACCATTGAACCAGCCATCCACTTTGCCGGTGGTATGATCACGGTTGCCATCGAGCGTCAGGTCGCGCACGGAGAAATCATGCGTACCACGGGCATAGGGACTGCGCATGATGCCGGTCATCCCACCGCTGGTACCATCCTTAACCTTAATAACGGTCTCGCCCATGCCGTCACCATAGACATGAACGTTATCTTTGATTTGAAGGCCGGCATAGGTTGGTTTTTGGCCGCCGTTACCAATGGCATAAATTCCTTTTGGCAGGTAAACGTCGCCGCCGCCCGCGTTAAACGCTGCATCGAGCGCTTTTTGAATCGCTGCACGGTCGTCCGTGGTGCCGTTACCTTTTGCGCCGTAGTTTTTTACGTTGAAGATTGCCATGGTTGCTTGCCTTTTTTAAGTTATGGTGACAGAGAATTGTTAGACTTCTCTTTGGGCGGCATATAGAGAGCCAAATCACGATAAATTCAAGCGCAAAATGTGGCCGAATATAAAAAATAGGTAAATAATTTAAATACCTTAGCGGCATTTGCATAGATGAATAAAACATGCAATCAAAGATAGTATTGCGCCGCAACATAAGGCGGTTTTATTTAACAACAATTAATAATGGTTACCGTTAAGAAAAGCTGCTACTCGCAGGAATGATACGCAACCTGATTGCATATTCCATGGATATATGTAAATCGGGAGGTTCGCAGGAGTATCATGGAAAACAATCCCCAAAAAATTATGGATGAGTTAATAGCGGGCAATGCCCGTTTTTTGTCTGGTAATTCACACCAAACCCCGCAATCTTCGCTTATCAAGCTTAAGGATTTTGCCAAGAGCGGTCAGTTTCCGAAAGCGATAGTACTATGCTGTTCGGATTCGAGAGCCCCCGTGGAAATGATTTTCGATCAGGATATCGGTGATCTGTTCGTGATTCGGGTCGCGGGCAATATCGTGGCTCCGTCACTGGTCGGCAGCGTAGAATTTGCCGCCAGTACGTATGGCACAAACCTTGTGCTTGTCATGGGGCATACGCAATGCGGGGCTGTTACCGCAACGCTTAATCATATCGAAGGCTCGCAAGCGATATCTTCAGAAAATATTCATGATATTGTCAGCCGCATTAAACCCCATATTTTTACAATCTCGCAGATCAGCGCGATGTCGGCGGAAGAAAAACTGCGCCGTGCAGTAGAAGCGAATGTGCGTGCTTCGGTAAGCCAGCTTTCGCATTCCAGTCGGCTGATCGAAAAATTGGTGGAGCAGGGGGACATGCTTATCGTCGGCGCCGTACTCGACCTATTTTCCGGCGAGGTAGAAGTACTCGATATGTAGGCTTAAGCCTGCGCCTGTTTGAGATGCCAGCGGTGTTCAATTCGGATGAAGACCATGGCAAGGCTGGCTAAAATAAAGAATCCAGCAGCAATAGGTATCAAGGTATTATTGTAAAGCTGCCCAATTAATGTTCCAAAACCAAGCGACAATACGGATGAGATGGCGCCTGTGATGGCGGAAGCCATTCCTGCGATATCGCCCATGGGTTCCATGGCAATAGCGTTCAGATTGCCGAACATCAGGCCAAAGGCAAAAAAGAGAATCGCAGCATAAACAACGAACATTGGTAGCGTAACAACGTCAACGAACGCATGCAGCGCTAGAAAAACAGCGGAGGAAACGATAATTGCGCTCATGGCGCGCACGCAAATGTAGCGCATGCCAAGTTTTCCCACGATGAATGAATTGGAAAGAGACGAAATGCCAAGTACAAGAGCCAGCCCGCCAAAATATAGCGCGAAGGTATCGCCAACGCCAAATTGATTCTGGAAAATCTGCTGCGAAGCGCCGAGATACCCGATAAATCCGCCAAAGCAGAAACCCATACATAGCGTGTAAAGTATGGTTGTGCGGTTGCTGATAATATGGCGAAAACCATGCACGAAAGCATCCAGCTTCAACGGAATGCGATGTTCCGGCGCCAGTGTCTCTTCCAGCCGCAACGCAATCCAGATACCTATGGCAATGGAATAGCCGATATAGAGCAGGAAAATATCCCGCCAGGTGCCGAAATGTAAAATCGCCTGGCCGATACTGGGCGCAACGGCGGGAACCAGAATGAAAATCATCATGACAAGTGACATCACCCGCGCCATATCGCGGCCCGCGAATTTATCGCGCACGACGGAAACCGCTGTCACATACGGGCAGGAAACGCCAAGCCCTTCGATAATCCGGCCAATCAGCAGTACGTGGAAATTATCGGAAACGTAGCACACAATGCTGCCTACCAAATAAAGCACAATACCTGCAAACAGGATAGGCCTGCGTCCGATGGCGTCCGAGAGCGGACCGGCGATCAGCTGGCCGATTGCCATGCCGCCGAATATGCAACTCACGATAAGCTGCGTTTCATTTGCATTGGAGACTTTCAGCTCAGAGCCGATAATGCCGAGCGCCGGCAGCATCGCATCGATCGAAATGGCGACGATCGAGATCAACAGCGCCATGAGCAGGGTGAATTCTTTGGAGGAGATAGGGTGATTCTGTGTCATAGGGGCAGATTGAATGGACTAGTTGTTCTCCGCCGTCAAGCGGTGCTTAGCATTGACTTTCGATAAATCAGCGCAATGTTATGAGACATGACGATGCACCTAATCAAACTTTCCGTCGGACCCGAATCGCTCGCCGACCTGGAACGCTGGCAACGTGGCAGGCTGAGACAGGGCGACGAGCTGATGCATATCACTCGTCATATGCCCAAGCGTGCCGATGAGGTGCTCGCTGGCGGCTCGATCTATTGGGTGATCAAAGGCTGGCTGGTGGCGCGTCAGCGTCTACTCGAATTGCGCCCGCTGGTGCGTGATGGCCAATCGTTCTGCGGCCTGATCTATGATAAGGAAATGGTGCGCGTCTCGCCGCGCCAGCACCGCGCATTTCAGGGCTGGCGTTATTTCGATCCAAAGGATGCACCCCCTGATATTAAGAAAGGTTCTAAAAGCATACCTGAAGATCTACAGCGCGAACTGGCGTCGCTGGGATTGCTGTAGCGCGCTACAGCATTTTTTTTGTATAGATAGTTGAAGTGTATGCTGGTAGACATACATAGCATTTTTTTATCCATTGCCTTCAGGAGCACTCCCATGAAAACGCCTGCATTCGCCGCCCAGTCCGCAACTACGCCGCTTGCGCCTATCACGATTGACCGCCGCGAAGTCGGCAAGAAGGATGTCGCCATCGAGATTATGTATTGCGGTGTCTGCCATTCGGATCTGCACACCGCACGCGGTGAATGGCCGGGCGTAAAATATCCCTCCGTGCCGGGACATGAAATCGTTGGCCGTGTCACCGCAGTCGGCAGCGATGTAAAAAAAATCAAGACAGGGGATATTGTTGGTGTTGGCTGTATGGTGGATAGCTGCCGTACGTGCGCGTCCTGCAAAGAAGACCTTGAACAGTATTGCGAAGGCCCGGTCGGTTTCACTGGCACCTATAACGGCCCGAATGGTGACCCTAAAGTAAATACCTATGGCGGTTATTCCGCGAACATTGTCGTCGATGAGCATTTCGTCCTCAAGATTACCCATAAGGAAAAAGACCTCGCTGCCGTAGCGCCGCTGCTGTGCGCGGGCATCACCACCTGGTCGCCTCTGAAACATTGGAACGCTGGGCCGGGCAAAAAAGTCGGTGTGGTCGGCATCGGCGGCCTCGGTCATATGGGCATTAAGCTGGCGCATGCGCTCGGCGCGCATGTCGTGGCATTCACGACCTCGCCCTCGAAGGAAAAGGATGCAAAAGCCTTGGGCGCTGATGAAGTCGTGGTCTCGAAGGACGAAGCGCAGATGGCAAAACATGCCCGCAGCTTCGATCTCATCATTGATACGGTGGCTGCCTCCCACAATCTGGATAGTTATACGGCGCTGCTGAAGCGCGACGGCACGCATGTATTGATCGGCGCGCCCGAAACGCCGCACCCGTCGCCGATGGTCTTCAATTTGATCTTCGCCCGGCGCTCGCTTGCCGGTACGTTGATTGGCGGCATCAAGGAAACGCAGGAAATGCTTGATTTCTGCGCGAAGCATGACATCGTCTCCGATATCGAGCAGATCAACATGCAGGATATCGACAAAGCCTTCGACCGCATGGTAAAGGGCGATGTGAAATACCGCTTCGTCATCGACATCGCCTCCATCGCCAAACCCAGCGCTAAGGCGGCATAATGATACTGTCATTCCAGAGCTAGCCTTGTCCAAAGCTGCTTAAGCTTTGGCTTATAAGGCTTCATCTGGAATCCAGCTTTTTCAATTTATGTCTGGATTCCAGCTTCCGCTGGAATGACGATTTTTTTGTCATACCGGCGTAGGCCGGTATCCACGACTTTTTAAAAATTAAGACGTTGACCCCGGACGGAGTTTATCCCGTTGACGAACGGAGCCGGGGCGACATTGCAAACAAAAAGGGCCGATGCGGGGAACATCGGCCCTTAAAGTCAGATGAAGCCTACGCTCCTATCTGTATACGCTCAGCTGGAAGATACCTCCAACGATCCTGTAACAGAACGGGAACGCAGGCTTGCTATTTGACTAGACATTGGATCACCTCCTTTCAAGTTGTTGACTTGAAATAGAGATGGGAGTGTCTGAAATAGAATTCAAGTATCACGCAAAATAAAATGCATGATTTGCTAAAATTAGTCTGCCCCGTCGCCGGGATCGTTATCCGCCTTTTGCGAATCTTTCGGCAAGCTACTGGTCTTCGATACATTTTCGGGCGAGGTTGTCAGCTTGGTGTTATCAACCTTGGTGTTATCATCAACTACATGTGGGCTTTTAACGGCTCCGCTTTTGCGATTTTGGCCGGGCACGTCATTCTCCACATTGCCTGCGTAATTGTCTCTGCTCGTCTGTGTCATACCTATCTCCATAGTTGAAACACAAAGATAGTCGCGTGGAGGCAAGGGCTATATGCCAAAGAAATCACGGTTTATAAGAGTCGTGTAATTTATTCGTCGGCGTGCTTGATGATGACAAAGCCCTTTGCTTTGTGTTCTTCGATGCATTTTTTGTCGTTATCTTTTTGAATGCTGTAGCCGACCATGCCGCCTGCGATCGATCCTGCCGTTCCACCGCCGCATGTGATTGTTTCGCCCGTCGCTTTATTTTGCAGGACAGTCTCCGGCGTCGCGCATGCGCAGAGCAAAAGTAAAAGCGGAATATATTTCATGATGATCCTCCCGTAGTGATGAAGTGCATTCACTTCACTGGTTCGGCAAGCCGAAGTCAAGCAAGAGAATAATTTAATGCCACCGCCTCGGCGATTTTAATCCCATCAACGCCTGCAGAGAGGATTCCGCCTGCGTAGCCCGCGCCTTCGCCGGCGGGATATAAGCCTTTGGTGTTCAGGCTTTGGAAATCCTCGCCGCGCGTGATGCGGAGCGGGGAGGAGGTGCGCGTCTCGGCGGCGGTCAGCACGGCGTCTTCCATGTCATAGCCCTTAATCTGACGCCCGAAGACGGGAATCGCCTCGCGGATGGCGGCGATCACGAAATCCGGCATGAAGGAGGCCATGTCGGTCGGCGTCACGCCCGGCTTGTAGGAAGGGATGACGCTGCCGAGCGCGCTGGATGCTTTCCCCGTCAGAAAATCCCCAACGCGCTGGGCAGGCGCAAAATAGTTGCTGCCACCTGCCACGAAAGCGGCGGACTCCAACTTCCGCTGCAATTCAATCCCGGCGAGCGGGCCCCCCGGATAATCCCGCTCAGGTGAAATGCCGACCACGATGCCCGCATTGGCGTTGCGTTCATTGCGGGAATACTGGCTCATGCCGTTGGTGACGACGCGGCCTTCCTCCGATGTCGCGGCGACCACCGTGCCGCCGGGGCACATGCAGAACGAATAGACATCGCGCTCGTTTGACGCATGGTGGACGAGTTTGTAATCCGCCGCGCCCAAAATCGGGTTGCCCGCGCACGCGCCGAACCGCGCCGCATCGATGATGGATTGCGGGTGTTCGATGCGAAAGCCCACCGAAAACGGCTTCGGCTCGATGAAAACGCCGCGCTCCAGCAACATCTGGAACGTATCGCGCGCCGAGTGCCCCACCGCCAGCACCACATGGTCGGCGGCGATATGCTCGCCATTTGCCAGCACCACGCCGCGCACGTGGCGCTCGCCGTGCTTTTCTTCAATGTCTAGGTCTGCAACAAGGCTCTGCCAGCGATATTCCCCGCCGAGCGATTCGATGGTGGCGCGCATATTCTCCACCATCTTGACGAGGCGGAACGTGCCGATATGCGGGTGCGCCTCGGTCAGGATGTCCTCCGGCGCTTCGGCCTTGACGAATTCGGTGAGCACCTTGCGACCCAAATGGCGTGGGTCTTTGATCTGGCTGTAGAGCTTGCCGTCCGAAAAGGTGCCGGCTCCACCTTCGCCGAACTGCACGTTGGATTCCGTGTGGAGGATGGATTTCCGCCACAATCCCCACGTATCCTTCGTCCGCTCGCGCACCACCTTGCCGCGCTCAAGAATGATGGGGCGGAATCCCATTTGCGCGAGGATGAGAGCGGCAAAGATGCCGCACGGCCCCGCGCCAATCACAAGGGGGCGGGTTTTCAGCGTAGCAGGGGCTTTCGTGACGAATTTATACTCAAGGTCGGGTGTCGGCTTGACGTTGTTATCTTTCGCGAAGCGTGTGAGGATGGCTTGCTCGTTCTTCACTTCCACATCGAGCGTATAGACCAGCAGGATGGCGTGTTTCTTCCGCGCATCGTTGCCGCGTTTGTAGACGGTGCAGGAAAGCAGATCCCCCGGCGCGATCTTCAGCTTGGCAACCGCCGCCGCGCGAATCGCCTCAGGCGGGTGATCCAGCGGGAGCTTTATTTCAGTCAGTCGGAGCATGCGAAGGTTATAACGCTTTATGTTAAATTTTGTAGAAAAAATGATCGCTAGTAAAGCGGCTGTAATAAATAAATATAATGTGCGTTAGCCTAGCATATGACATGCGATACAACTCTCTTAAGTTTTCCTTAAGCTTGAAAAGTTATTGGTGATTTCTGGAGCACTAGATGCATCAATCCAACTATACCAGTAAAGTCCCACAAGTAACGCTAGCTTTCTGGCTAATTAAAATCGCAGCAACCACGTTGGGAGAAACTGGGGGTGATGCACTTTCAATGTCACTCAATCTTGGGTATGCAGTCAGTACTGCAATTTTTTTCATTTTTTTCATCGTAACATTAACAGGGCAGATTCGTACCGAGCGATATAACCCGTTTCTGTATTGGGCTGTCATTATTGCGACAACTACAGTTGGCACCACGTTAGCGGATTTTATAGATCGCAGCCTTGGGGTGGGATATGCAGGCGGGATTATAATTCTTTCAACACTGCTGCTTTTGGTGATTGCCGCATGGCGATGGCGGTGCGGGTCTGTTTCTGTTAAAAAAATTAAAACCCGTTCCAGTGAAATTTTTTACTGGGTAACAATTCTTTTTTCAAATACGCTTGGTACGGCTCTTGGCGATTGGCTTGCCGATGATCCGCATTTTGGTTATGTGGGCGGCGCAATCGTTTTTTTATCAATACTCGCTGTAATTACTATTTTATATTTTCTGACGCACTTGTCGCGAACATTGCTGTTTTGGGCGGCGTTTATTATTACACGGCCACTCGGCGCAACATTAGGGGATTTTCTTACTAAACCACTTGATCATGGGGGCCTTGATCTGAGTCGATTTACCTCCACAACAGTGTTAGCTGTCTTTATATTAATTGGTGTTTTCCTTGGTTCATATACGTTTAACAAATCAAAATCATGATGTGTCATAAAAATTTCAGGATACATCGGCTTGTGTATGTGCGTAGAGCCACCATATAGTAGGTTCTCTCAATGGCGGCGTCCGCCGCTGCTGCACTCTCACCACAAGGATTCAGGATGGCACACGCATTCGATACGTTTAAGCTGAAAGATATTACCCTCAGGAACCGGATAGCCGTGCCGCCCATGTGCCAGTATCAGGCTGTAGATGGCGTGCCGAACGAATGGCACCTGGTGCATTATCCGTCGATGGCGCGCGGCGGGGCGGGGCTTGTCATCGTCGAGGCAACGGCGGTTTCTCCCGATGGACGCATCACACCCGCCTGCACCGGCCTCTGGAACGATGAACAGGCGGAGCAAATGGCGAAGATCGCACGCAGCATCAAGGCGGCGGGAGCGGTGCCGGGCATCCAGCTTGGGCATGCTGGCCGCAAGGCAAGCGCCAATCGTCCGTGGGAAGGGGATAATCACATTGCGGCGGATGACCCGCGGGCGTGGGAGATCATTTCACCTTCCGCTATCGCCTTTGGCGGCAATCTGCCACGCGTCCCGCGCGAAATGACCAAGGCGGATATTAGCCGCGTTACGGCGGGTTTCGTTCGCGCGGTGGAGCGGGCGAGGGAGGCGGGCTTCGAATGGCTGGAGCTGCATTTCGCGCATGGCTACCTGGCGCAGAGTTTCTTTTCTGTCCATGCCAATAAGCGCACCGACGAATATGGTGGGGATGTGGCGGGCCGTGGGCGGTTCCTGCGCGAAACGGTGGCCGCCACGCGCAAGGTCTGGCCGGAAAACCTGCCGTTCACGGCGCGCTTCGGCGTGATCGAATTTGACGGGCGGGATGAGGAAACGGTCTCCGATGCCATCGCGCTGACGAAGAATTTCAAGGAGCTGGGGCTGGATATGCTTAATGTCAGCATGGGCTTTTCCACGCCCGATGCTAAAATCCCCTGGGGACCCGCATTGCTGGCGCCCTATGCCGAGCGCATACGCCGCGAGGTAGGCATTCCCGTTGCCGCTGCCTGGTGCGCCGATACGCCCGAGATCATTCATGATGTATTGGGCAAAGAGCAGCTTGATCTTGTCATGCTGGGACGCCGCCATCTGGCGAACCCGCATTATCCGTACGAGCTTGCGCATAAGATGGGAGTCGAAAACCCGGCGTGGAAAACCCTCCCGGATTCGTACGCGCACTGGCTGGCGCGTTATACTCCCGGCGGCAGCTCGCAACGTTAGGCAGTCAAAACCGGATTATTTTTTGAAAGGCGTATTACGGCAGCTTATTCCAGCGGACATTCGTTAGAACAGGCTGTTCGCTTTGGCCTGTTACGAGCATACGATCGGCAACGCCAATCGCATCGTCCGAAACCGTCCATTTCTTGACGTAATTTTCTGCCCAGTATGCCTCACGTCCCGTCGTCGGCGTTCCCGACCAGATGTTATTTTTGAAATGTATATCCGACACCGGCGAGGCGGCGGAGCCAAGCATGCGCACGAGATGCGCCTTCGGCATGCTTAACTGGATGTGGTTGCCGTTGTAGAGAATGTTTCTGACGTAAAAGCGCGAAGCCGCGCCGTCATGATTCCCGCGAATGCCAAATATCTCCGAAATGCCGGGGTTAGCCGCATTAATGGTTGAGCCTTCAATGATAACATTCTGTGCATCGCCAATATCAACCAGGCGCTGGTCCGACCGCCATTCGGGGCCAACCGATAATTTCATTCCCCGGATAAGAACGCCGTTGGAGCGCTCGCCGATGTCAACCGGATAGGGAGTGGGGTATTGCCCCACCATTCCCTCGACCGGTTTATAAACCAAGGTAATGTCGTTAAACGTGCAGCCGGTGGATGCCATTTTTATCTCTAATCCCCGCTCTGCATATTCCGCGTAGATTGCACTTAGTCCGGTTTGTACGAATGCATTGGTGCTGATGGGATTTTCAGCATTGTAGATTTGAATATTGGACAGGGAGCAGCGGTAACAGGCGCCGCGTGCGAAGGTTACATATCCCCGCTCGAAGACTAGGGATTGCATGCTGAAATTTTGCAGGAAGAACCAGGGGATTTCCCTGCCCATCACAGCGGATGAATAGGGATCGGTACCTGAGATTTTCAGGATGCTTGGATTGTGCATATTATAAAGAGATGCGTCTTCGAAAACGATGTTTCCATCCGCGCTCTTGGATTTAATGCGCGTAAATTGGACAAAATCGGGCTGCGCCCAGAGATTGGCCTGAGGAAATATGCGGGCGCTACGGATTGCCACTATGTCATTGACTGCAAATTGCGCACCATCGGAAGCGTTTCTCAATTTCAATGATTGGTCGCCGGTTTTCAGGCTTGTCGCGGCTTTAAAAGCGGGAAATATGTTTGCCTTTGGGTTCCTTGCATCAAAGGCATAAGGATGCGCATTACCCAGAATAATGCTGGAGCGAGCTAACGGATCGCTTCCCTGCGATGCTCCCTGAACAATGATGCTTCTACCTGCGACGCCATAAAATGAGAAATTTGAATGCATCACCAGCGGTTTGGTAATCTTGTAACGTCCGGGCGGCACGTAAAGGCTGGTTTGGGTTTCATCAATCGCTTTTTGAAGGGCGGCAGTATCGTCGGTGACACCGTCTCCCGTGGCGCCAAATGCTGTGACAGACGCATTGATATACTGATAGGCAAAACCCATTCCGGGCATCAAAACAACGGCGCAGAAGCAATACAAAATACGGAATGCTTTAAACGGGCAAACCGATGAATCGTGAGATGGTTTATCGGTTTTCATACGATCGCGACTGTACAATTATTGTTATTTTTTAGCAGTGTAGTCGATTTTTGTTACAGGCGTATGACAAGATATTTAATAAAACGCCGGCCAGATGGCCAGGCGTTTATCATTTGCAATCAAGCAGGTATCAGCGAGGGCGTCTGTCGTACGCGTCGCGAATTGCCGGTTCGGCGCGGTCCCACTCAAGATCAGAATCAGTTCGGTTTTTGTTCCAGAACTCCTGTAGCGTAGGCTTCGCATCTTCATAACTTCTATCGGGATCACGCGATTGCTCATACGCTCCATAAAGGTAAGCGGATTGGTACGTATTGTAATCTTCGCCTTCATTGACGTAGGGACGCGATTTATAATTTTCTTTCCAGTACGTATCGTGGCTCTTGCTATCGAACGTATCGGCAATGCCTTCGCCCGCAAGGGCGCCGACAATGCCTCCGATCACGCCGCCTGCAGCAGCGCCAATCGGGCCTGCCAGCGTACCCATCTGCGCGCCGAGCGTTGCACCGCTCAGGACGCCGGTGCTTGCGCCGGCCAGCGCACCCACTCCAGCGCCAACGCCGGTAGCGACCGGATGATCGACATCATCCATAACTTCTGCTTTGCGAGTTTGTTTTTTTACTGCTGCCATGTCTTCCTCCATGTGGTTGTTGACGAAAAACAATAGGAAGATTGAGATAAAGGAAAAATGCCTTTGATTCTGCCATGTATAAGTATGGCATCTACGTGGCGAAAATCAGCCGCGTATCGCCGCTTCGATTTTGGCGACATCAATTTTCTTCATCGGCATCATCGCTGCGAACGCGCGCTCTGCAACTTCTCCGCCTTTAGACATCGCGTCGGTCAGGACGCGTGGCGTGATCTGCCACGACAGGCCCCATTTGTCCTTGCACCACCCGCACTGGCTCTCCGCTCCGCCGTTGCCAACGATCGCATTCCAATACCGATCCGTTTCCGCCTGGTCTTCGGTGGCTATCTGGAAAGAGAAGGCCTCGCTGTGCCTGAAATAGTCGCCGCCATTGAGACCAAGGCACGGCACGCCGCACACGGTGAATTCAACGGTCAGTACCTGGCCGGCCTTGCCGCCGGGATAGTCCGCAGGGGCACGGTGCACCGCGGTGACCTTGCTGTCCGGAAACGTTTTGGCGTAGAAGGTCGCGGCTTCTTCCGCGTCATGATTATACCAAAGGCAGATCGTGTTCTTTGCGCTCATAAAAAAATTCCTGGTTTACTCATCATTAGCAAACCAGGAACTGAATAGCATATAAATTATCAGCAAATATTTTATATCGAACGGCTACTCCGGCGTATAGGGAAGGGATGAATGATGCAGGTTGATTTTAAGGTGCCCGTCTTTGTCTTCCACATAGCCGAAGCTATATTCCACCTTGATTTCCTGCCCGTCAGTCTTGGTGAAATAATAATTGCCTTGGGCCAGCGCCGTATCGCAGTCGATCGCCATGCCATGATTTTCGAAGCGCACCTTGGTGTATGGCGCTAATGCGAAGCCTTTATCCTCCGGCTCCTTTCCGCTGACGAAATACGAAAGAGCCTCTTCCTTCGTATCGCGGAACTGCACGGCGGATGCCTTCGTCGGCTTGAAGAGAACAGGACCCATGTCATAAGCATAGAGCGTATTGATGTGCTCCAGTGCCGCTTTCTTATGATCCTTCGCTTTCCCGATGGCGACGATGCCGTCTCCCCAGGCTTTCTGCGCAGCCAATATTTCATCCTTGGTTATTTTATGATGGCCCGCACTGCATTCTCCGGCGTAGGCCGAGGTTGCCGAAAGCATCATCAACGTGGTTGTCAGTAGCATTTTCATGGTCTCTCTCCTTAGGTTAGTTAATGGCAAGTACGTGTGTTGCGAGGCCGTAGTAAAGCGGTATGCCCAGCGCGACATTGAACGGGAAGGTGATAGCGAGGCTCATTGGGATGTATATGGCTGCCTTGGCTTCCGGCAGCGCCAGCCGCATGGCGGCCGGCACCGCGATGTAAGAAGCGCTGGCGCAAAGGACGGTAAACAGCGTTCCCGTGCCGACATCGAGGCCGATCGCTTTGCTCAGGATGAGGCCTATGGCAGCGCCAGTAAGCGGCATATA
>JAXMDT010000017.1:0-31454 GCA_046348685.1 Rickettsiales bacterium | reverse complement strand
CGGAAAACGCGAGCCTGAGGTGTATGGCCGCACTACGCTTGATGAGATCATCGCGGAAGCACAGAAACAGGCGAAAGCCCTAGGTCTGGAACTGATGCCGTTTCAAAGCAACCACGAAGGTGAACTGATTGATTTTATTCAGAAACATCACGACACATGTGACGGCGTGATTATTAATCCCGGGGGCTTTACACATACGTCCGTGGCACTGCGCGATTCCCTGCTCGGCCTCAACCGCCCTGTGATAGAGGTGCATTTATCGAATATTTTTGCACGCGAAGAATTTCGCCATCATTCCTTAATCTCTGATATCGCTGCCGGCGGTGTTTTCGGTTTTGGTAGAAAAGGCTATCAGCTTGCCATCGAAGCAATGGCGGAGAAACTACCAAAGAACTAGCGATTTAGTTTAGAGCTTGTGCCCAACGGATTTGGCGTTAGAGGCGGAGATTGTTCAAATGCTTCCTTCATTGTATCTGGCATATACATTTCAACCTTAAGCGCCTTCAGTTCCTGAAACAACGTTTGTCCATCATTTGGCGTTACGCCTTCATTTATAAATTTTGCGAAGCTATCTATTGATTCCGCAACATAGGAATTTTCTGTGGCTTCGGGTTTTATATGTGCTTTTAAAACCGCTATTTCACTTTGTGAAAGTTGACCATCCTTCAACATGGCCGCGAATTTTTTTTCGGATAGTCCACTCAGATTTTCTTTAATATAATCAAAATCCCCGGAATATGTAGCACTAACCTTTTCCAGTCGCTGCCGTTTATATTCATCTAGTTGATCGAAATTCGCTTCGGTGTACGGTTTGTTCGCGTTAGGCCCCATTGCTTCTAAAATTGCAGGTACGTTTTGATGATCAATATTTGGATTTCCTTCCGCCTTTAATCTATCTCTCGTAACTTCAGCAATTCCATATTTCATGGGTGTGCCATAGACAGTAACACCGGACATATTCTGAGAAATCTGCGGATTACTGAACATGGCGTCGTACAAGGCGGTTTCGAATTTCGGACCTTCTAAATACGCATGTTCCTCTGTAGTACGAGACAAGTAATCTATCCCAAAACCTGCGGACATCAGGCCTGCCTCCTGTCCCGTCATTTGAGTGATATACGCCCTACCTAAGATGTAGCCTGGATCACCAGGACCTATATCACCTGCAAGCACCTTCCTGGATAAATCGTTTTGTAAAATATGAACCATTTCATGTGGCATTTCATTTATTGTGGTTTTCCCACTAGAAAGCAATGATTCTGGGATACGAATAAAATCATCTCCTATAAGCATCGTAATTTGTTCTGCTCCTGCTCCCTCGCTTACTCTTCCTACTTTAACCTCAACATGTTCTATACCCGCAGCATCGCATATTTTATCAGCCATTATCTGATAATAGGCTAATCTTTCCTCGGGAGATGCCGTCTTAAGATTTGTAAATAGCTTGACATACTCAGGATCGTTGCTGAGTTCTGGCAAGTCACGATTCTAAGATAGAGCAAAGTACTATCCGCCTGATTATCTATATTCAAAGCAAGGTTGAGCTTTTCAAAATTTTCTTTTCCTGGCGCTTACCGTTATTTGTTGAAGATCAATAAGCATGAGGGCGGTAATTGTTGTAGTTCCTGCAGACTTGCATTTTTTACAAAATCACCACTGCTTCCTTAATATCTGTTCCAAAAGAACGGTTTCTTATTGTTTCATAAAGCGCCCCGCTTTTTGTAAACTTTCAAGATTAGGGGCGTCTGGATAAAGCGCATAAAGCTTGCTATACGAAGGAGTGTTCCGCATTATGTCTAACTAGAGATGTAATAGAATATTTTTCTACTAATTCATTCTTATACTATCATATCCAAAAATGATCTGAAATGCGCATATAAGTGATTTTACTCTATCTTTGCTAGTTTATTATTTGTGTTTTTTGAAATTTTGCTAATATTTTTTAACTATTATGCCCGAAATCACTCCCGAACTCCTGCTAAATGCTTATGCCAATGGCTATTTTCCGATGGCGGATGGGCGAAACGCGCTGAAATCGGATGGTACACACCTGATCCAAGAGGAATTTTGGCTTTTAGATGGCTTATTTACCTAAAAAGCTTAAAAAAACGCTCGTTTCGGCCCCTTTTGAGGTGAAAAATCGATCATTCTTTCCAAGAAGTGGTGGAAAATTGCTCAAAACCTCGCGCAAAACAGAAGGATACATGGATTAATAAAGAATTGGCCGGACTTTATTCGGAGCTGAACCGGCTTGGCGCGGCGCATAGCGTGGAATGCTGGCGGGATGATGCGTTGGTCGGCGGGCTTTACGGCGTGTCGCTGGAAGGGGCGTTTTTCGGCGAGAGCATGTTTTCCCACGCCACAGATGCCAGCAAAATTGCGCTTGTTTATCTCGTCGAAATACTTCGGCAATCGGGATATCATTTGCTTGATACGCAATACGTGAACGACCATCTGCTGCAATTCGGGGTGATAGAAATCGCGCGCACTGATTATTTGGAAAAGCTTTCACGCGCCCTTAGCGCCTCGGATAACCCTTCCAGTCGTTTTTCCACTGTGTCCGGCAGCGTGATTGCATCCGATCCTCGCGGCTTCAGCGTGATGACGGAATGAGACACCGACAAACGCACCTGAGACAAAATTTCCGGCGCATCGGCGGAAATTTCGGATGCGAGCGATGCCGCCTGCCCGAGTTTATACGACCATAATTTATCCTTCTCGCTTACCAGCGCCAATGCCGGGTGATTCAGCTTGAGCTTGTAGCGATGGCGGTAATAAAGCGCGAGCGACAGCATGACACGTTCGCGGTGCGTCAGCCCGTATGCTGAAGAATAAAGCACGTGATCGAATCCCCATGCCGCCCTGAATTCCTGGTGCATGGTAAGGCCGACTTCACTGAGCGCCACGAACGCATTGATCAGACGTTCTTTTTCCTTGAAGGCTTTAAAAAGTGGTGCAATCCATTCCTTGAGCGCCGTCGCATAAACTGCATCCACCGGCGCGCGGGAAAGAATATCTTCAACAGACGCCTGCAGCGGATCCTTTTGTTTTTCTTTGTCCGGGAGCAGATCGAACAGCAGCCCTTCGCGGATACCGCCCGTAGAAAAAACAATCTTTTCGATTTTGCAAAGACCGATGATTTCATCGAGTAAAATAAGCGCCGGAATAAATCCTTCGCTGCGGTTTTCACGAAGACCTTTCAGCTTCTGCGGCTTTTCCGCCAGCACTTCCTGGGCGAGTTTGCGCACTTCGGCCGCCGATATTTCATATTGGTGCAGAATGCGTAGCGGATAGTCCGTCTTGCGCATGTGAACGCGTGCCACGCTGCGGAAGCTGCCGCCGACCGCATAGAATGTTTTGTGCGGATGAATGGTCAGCCACGGCACGGCGCGCAGATAATCCTGAACCATACGGCGCAGCATTTTTTCATCGTGGCTGCTGAGTGCCAGCATGCGCAGCGAGCCCAGCGGCAGCGTGGTGCTGGCGCCGGTTCGCTGCCCATGCACTTCGATCAGCTCAAAGCCGCCGCCGCCCAGATCACCCACCAGCCCCTTGGGATCGAACGTCGTCGCGGGCGATCCCCATCGCAGCAAGATGCGCTTCCTTTCGCCGGAGATGATACGAATTTTTACATTGTTTTCCTGCTCCAGCTCGGCAATGAACTCCCTTCCGTCTTCCGCATCGCGGATGGCGGCGGTAGCGATAATATAAACCTGATTGATGTTGCGGGCGCGGGTCAGCGCGATGAAACGCCTGATGGTTTTGCGGGCGGACGCTTTACCGTCCTTCGGCAGGCGGTTTTTATCGGCAAGGCCCTTTCCCAGGCCGCACAGGACTTTCTCATTGAAGAAAGGATGCAAATGGCGTTTGACGCCATCATACATGACGAGGCGCACGGAGTTGGAACCGATATCAATGACGGCAACGGGCTTTGACATACCGCCCTCATAAAGCGCGGCGCACGCTGGGGCAACTTATTTATTAAAAACCATTCCCTGTTGATTCATGCTTTTTTTCAGAGCCTTACCGCGCCCTGAGAGACTTGGGTTAGTCATGAAATATGTGTGGGCGGAAAAGTTTGTTTCCTTGGGAGGCACCCGTACATAGGTTCCATCCGGACGCAGGTGCCAGCTTTGCTGCGCGTCATTCATGCAGGCGACCATAATCTGATCGAGTACCTGCGCATGCACGGTTGGGTTTTCGAGCGGTACCATGATCTCGACGCGGCCATCGAAATTGCGCGGCATCCAGTCCGCTGATGAAATGTAAACCTTGGCGTTTTTCGACGGCAGCTGTTCGCCATTACCAAAACAGAAGATACGCGAATGCTCCAGAAAACGGCCGATGATGCTTTTGACGCGGATGTTATCCGACAAGCCTTCTATCCCCGGACGAAGGCAGCAGATGCCGCGCACAACGAGATCGATCTGCACGCCGAGCTGCGACGCTTCGTAAAGTTTGAGGATGATTTCGCGGTCCACTAGCGCGTTCATCTTCGCCCAGATCATGCCCGGCCTGCCGTTTTGCACATGATCGATTTCCTTATCGATGAGATCAAGCAGGCTATCGCGCATATGCGTCGGCGCAATAATTAACTTTTCAAACGATTCCGGCTGGCCGTAACCGGTGACGAAATTGAAAACAAACGTTGCGTCGCGGCAGAGGATTTCGTCGCAGGTGAAAAACGAAAGGTCGGTATATACTTTCGCCGTGTTAGGATGGTAATTGCCGGTGCCAAAATGTGCATAGGATTGCAGCTTACCTTCTTCGCGGCGTGAAATGAGGGACATCTTGGCATGCGTCTTAAGATTGACGAAACCGAAGACCACCTGCACGCCGGCACGTTCCAGATCGCGCGCCCAGCGAATATTCGCCTCTTCGTCGAAACGTGCTTTCAACTCCACCAGCGCGGTTACCGATTTGCCGTTTTCCGCTGCTTCGATCAGCGCTTTGACAATCGGTGAATCGTGGCTGGTGCGATATAGCGTCTGCTTGATGGAGACAACTTCAGGATCCATCGCCGCCTGACGCAGAAACTGCACGACGACGTCAAAGCTCTCGAAGGGATGGTGGATGATGATATCTTTCGCCTTAATTGCTGCGAAACAATCACCGTGATAATCCGCAATACGCTCGGGATACCGCACATCATAGGGTTTATATTTCAGATCAGGACGATCGCAGCGGTCGTAAAGCTCTTCCAGATCGGCAATGCCGAGAAGTCCTGTCACCTCGATAACATCTTCGGCGTCCGCCGCGATATGGCGCGTGAAGAAATCCAGCAGCGAAGGAATAACCGGCGACAGGGCTTTAACACGAATAACGCGGCCACGGCGACGCTCTTTGATCGCACGCTCGTAATAACGCATAAGATCTTCCGCCTGCTCCTCGACATCCAAATCGCTGTCACGGATGATGCGGAATAACGTGCTGTTCGTCTTTTCGTATCCGGGAAAGAGCGTTTCCAGAAAATACTCGATGATTTCTTCGAGAAGGATAAAGCGCAATGGCTCGCCTTCCAGCCGGATGAAACGTGGCAGACGGTGGGGTATTGGCAGCACGCTGAGCAGCGTTTTTCCCTTTTTCTTTTCTTTCAGTTCGTAGACCTGCGTCAGTCCCAGGTTAGGCAGGAACGGAAACGGATGTGCCGGGTCGATGGCGATCGGCGTCAGGGCAGGAAAAATATTATCGATGAAATGCAGCTTTAGCCACGCCTTATCGGTGAGGGACAGATCGTCGATGCCGAGAACATGGATATTTTCGCTCTTCAGCTCGTGCTTGATATTGATCCAGCATTCCTGCTGCGCAAAAATAAGCTTTGTATTTACCTTGCGGATTTCCGCCAGTTGTTCCGCCGGCGTCAGCCCATCATTGCTGACCGCCGTGCTCTCATGAAAAAGCTGGTCTTTCAGCCCCGCGATGCGGATCATGGCGAACTCATCAAGATTAGCTGCCGAAATAGAAAGAAATTTCAGCCGCTCCAACAGCGGCGTGTTTTTGTTTTCGGCTTCCTCAAGCACGCGCGTGTTGAAAGCAAGCCAAGAGAGCTCGCGGTTGATAAAATAACGCGAACGTTCTTCCAGCGGCATTTCCTTATGCGACTTTTTCTTGCTCATTGGGGGCATTTCAGCGTTATTATAGAAACCTGAATTTGTAAGCCTACTGAAAAATCGATAGTATTTCGTTAATGAAAAGCAAAACCCTGTGTTTATTACGTCATGCCCATAGTGTGAAAGGGGATGCTATCACGCCCGATCATGAGAGGGAATTGAGCACCGGCGGAATCGAGGAGTGCAACTCCATCGCCAAGTGGATGAAAAAGATAAACTTTTCAGTTGATGCCGTGATCTGTTCCGATGCCATGCGCACCCGCCAGACCTATGGTGCTGTCAATGCGGCCCATCCTCTGCCGACTGCTGACTATCAGGCAGGACTGTATTTGGCAGCCTCGGGCGGCATTCTGAAAGCCATCAAAAATACGAATAGTAAACATGACTCGTTGCTCGTGATTGGTCACAATCCGGGATTGCACGATATCGCGCTCAAGCTGCTCTGCGATGAAGACCGCAGGGACAGCATGCTTGTAACGGGTTTGGTTACTGCCGGCCTTGTTGTTTTAGAAGCGCCTGCCGCCAGCTGGGATGCGCTTGCGTATGGACAATGTCGCTTCAAACATTATATTCAGCCTTAAGGCTTACATGTGTTTGAATTTGGCGGTGAGCAGGCCAAGGCTTTGCATAAGATCGCGGCCAATCACGCCGCCGGTGCCTTGTATGTTACGCTGGAAGATAACATAAAGCGCATCGATATGCTGGCGCGCGACACGCAGGCGCGATGGGTCTATCTTACTGCTGCTATTGCACATGTCGTTCAGCGATTCCGCTACGCGCGAGGCAAGCTCAAAGCCGAACATGCCAGCCTGCGATTTCAGCGTCAGTGCGCGCGCAAGGAATAGATCCACTTCTTCCCTGCTATGCCCTGGCTTGCTTTCCAGGATTTTATAAGCCTCTTCCAGCTGCTCGATATCATCCACTACCCATTCAAGGAATTCCTCGCTGGAATTATGAATGATGTCTTGAGCGCGGCGGACATTCTCAGGACTGAAGATGCTCTCAATCGAAATATCGAAACCGATTTTCTCTTTGATGCCAAATTCCGGATTGACCACGGTGATGTCTTCATTGCCGACACGGATGACCTTCATATTGTCATGCTGCGCGATGACTTTCACATCCTTGCCCTTGCGCCGCCGGTCAATGCCTTGCGGCGGTGTTGCTTTGCGGCGGCGGTCGGGGCCGGTGTAACCCTGCGACAAGATAAAGTTGCGCGGATGCTCGACGACGAGAATGATGCGATCGCACAGCGTTTTAACTGTAAACGGCTTGACGAGAAATTCATTCATACCCGAATCGCGAGCAATCTCCACATCCCTGCGCTGGGCACGCCCGGTCAACATGATGACCGGCATGGTCTGCGTCGGCGATTTGATATCCGTGCGCAGGTATTTGACAAAGTTGATGCCGTCCATCGGCGTCATATCCCAATCGGTAATCACAAGATCGACCGATTTTTTGCGTAAGGTATCCAGGCCTTCCTGACCGTCACCGGCGATATAGATGGCGCCAAAGCCAAGGCTCATCAATACTTTGCGTAATAAATCGGTGATCCGCTTATCCGGATCGATGACCAAAACATTCACCTTGGCAAGCTTGCTGCCTGAAAGAGCCGCGGCAGTGTTTTGCGTCCCCATGCTCACATGCATCCTACTATTTATTATCATTAATCAGGTTTGTTTACAAAACCGTTAACAGAACCCTTGCCGTGTTGCAAATACTTACGTAAAAAAGCAATAGAAATCTTTTGTTTTTTCTCAAGCGCCTGCTGATCAATCACGTGCACACATTGATCAACCGCTGTTCCGGATCGCTCCACATGATTAACAAGATATTGTAAAATATCGGGACTGATTTGAAGCTGCTTGTCCGAGAAATGTTTAATAAATAATCCGCGCATTAATTCGTCGTCAGGCTCCTCAACAATCGCCTGGGGTGCTGCTGCAAGTCGTGATTTCAAGTCGGGAAGCATTATACGTTGAAGCGCCGTCGATTGCCCTGAAACCAATACCGGCGTTCCTGTTTCCTTAGCCAGATTAAGCATGTGAAACAATAGTTTTTCCTCATTCAGCGTTTCCAGCCGGTCTATAACCAGCGGCTCTGGCTGCGCCTGCCAAGTTGATACGAACGCGTCATGAAGTATGGAAGCCTGCGTGTAATGGGCATGATTTGCCGTTGCCCATGCCATTGCCAAATGTGTCTTGCCGCTGCCCGCAGGGCCGCTTAACAGAGCATAAAACGCGGGCCACTCACTTTGCATCACAGTATGATAGGCTTGGCGGTTCGCGGCCGTAATCAAATAATCTTCGGCTCGAAATGATGTACCGGAAGCACCGAGTTGGAGCGCAAGCTGCTTCATGACCGGTATAGTCCGCTCTCCAGATACTGTCCGATGGCAAACCGCACCAGAACACCGATAACGGCTGTAATCGGAACCGCGAGCAACACCCCGACGAAGCCGAAGATCGTGCCGCCGGCCAGCATCCCGAAAAGAACCCATAACGGATGCAAACCGACATTCTGACCGACTAGTTTCGGCGTCAGAAAATAACTCTCCAGAATCTGCACGAATGCAAAAATACCCGACACGAACGCCAGATGCGGCCAGTCGCCGAATTGAATATAGGTAAGGATGAGTGCGGTCATCGCCGTCAACCCGGTGCCCAGATACGGAATGATAATGAGCAGGCCGCCCATAATGGAAATCAGCAGCGCATATTTAAGTCCGACCAGGGAAAGGCAAATGGCGTAGACAACGGCAAGGATCAGGCAGACATTGATCTGACCGCGGATGAAACCGGCCAGTGTGCGGTCAATCGCGCGGCACTGCTCGCGGATCGTATCGGCGTAGCGGCGCGGCAGCAGAATATCGAGCTTGAGCACGATCGTATCCCAGTCGCGCAGCAGGTAAAAAGCAACGACCGGTGTAATCATCAGCAGCGCTAAAATATTGAAAAACGCAGCGCCGGAAGAGATCAGCTTGATACCGACGGTGGAAAGAATATCCATCAGCGGCGGTGCGGCGGTCAGCGCCGACTGCGTGCTGCCCCGGAAAATCCCGAAGCGGGCAAGCAGTTCGTTGACATAAGGCAGGGCCGTGCGGCGCATTTGATCGATATAGGACGGAAGATCCTGTACGAAGCTGGCAATTTGTTCCGAAATCAGCGGCACCAGCAGGACGAATACCAGCACGATCGTTGCGGAAAACGCGAGCATGATGATGCTGGTGGCATAGGTGCGCGAAAAACCATCCCTCTCCAGGCGGTCCGCGGCAGGATCAAGAAAATATGCAAGGCCGATACCGACCACGAACGGCAGAAGGATCGGTTTAATCGCGTGCAGGAAAAAGAAGAAGGCGGCTGCAATCGCCAGCCAGATGAGCACACGCCTTGTATTGGTCGACATTGTCATATCAGTTATTCCTACCTCATGCTGACGGTCCAGTATTTTCCCGTCTCTTCCAGTTTCACCCCACGCGACATCAGTAATTTCTGAATAACGGATTCCGCGCCGTTATAATAGAGCGTCAGCACCGCGTAATCTGAAGAAATGGCATCCATATCCACCTTCTCGACGCCCGGCGTCTGGCTGATGATGTTCTTGATGTCCACCCATTCGCGGTTGTTGCGATATTCGGCGCGGATGACCTTGGCGCGGTGGGCGCCAGGCCCGACATCCAGAAACGAGCCATAGTTTTTCGAGGAATCACGTGCATAGGCGGCGGTTTCTTTCGCTGCTCGCAATAAGACCTGCTCCGTCGTCTCGGCGCCATCGAGAGGAAAGAAATCGCGCACCTGCTCATCCTCTTTGCTGCCGCCCGCGCGCCGCAGAATTACCCGGTAGCCCGTCCTGCCATCGCGTTTAACCGTTCTTGTTTGCGCAACGATTATTGAGCGCGCGCCATAACGCGAAGCAAGCTGCCCAAGCGTCTTGTTGTTTCCGGAAAGAACCACTTGCTCATCGACCAGTTTCAGGTCTTCCGGATCGCCGTTAGGAACGACTACCCTGCCCTCGCCTGTTTGCAGGGCGGCTGCGTGCATGGCATCCCGCCAGGGGTTAACCTCGTCCCAGATGCGCAGCACCATCCCATCGTCGAACACGGGAAGAATCATGATTGCCTGCGAATTCGTATCTCCGGTTGCCTGCGTTTTGTAATTCTCAAGCAGGCGATCGATCAGCTTGTCATCGAATGTATAAGTAATCTGGGCTTTATAATATTTGCCGCGTTTGATTTCGTTCAGAATATTGAAATTGGTAATAAGATTCTGGCGCGCCTGGTCGGACAGGTTCAGCACCATGGCCTCCGCATCCTTGGGAATGCGCGGGTAAAGCACCTGATAGAGCGCCATTTTCTCGCCGATTCGCAACGCTTTTTCCTGCGCGGCAAAGGCCTCGTCACCGTATGCCTCCGGCTCGACCGTTGCTTCAAGCGCCTGTGCGTAAGGTGTCGCCCCGAAAAGGACGAAAACGGCGATAAGTGTACGTAGTGTGCGTATCAATGCTTTACCTTGGCTGCGCCATATTCTAAGAAAGCGCGTAAACAACGAATATCTGAAATGAAGCGAAAAAACAACCGTACCGCAACGGCCCGTAAAGGCGCGACATACGCCTCCGCCGGCGTCAGCATCGATGCCGGAAATAAACTGGTTGAGGCGATCAAACCGTATTGCAGGAAAACCAGCCGCCCCGGAGTGATGGCAGGCCTGGGCGGTTTTGGCGCGTTGTTTGATTTAAAAGACGCCGGCTATAAAGACCCGATCCTTGTTTCGGGAACGGACGGAGTCGGCACCAAGATCAAGGTCGCGCTTGAGATGGACGATTTCAGCACCATCGGTGAGGACCTGGTTGCCATGTGCGTCAATGACCTCGTGGTGCAGGGCGCGGAATCACTTTTCTTTCTCGATTATTATGCCTGCGGCGCGCTTGATGTTGGCAAGGCCGCCGAAACGGTGAAAGGCATTGCCAAGGGCTGCCAGCTTGCCGGCTGCGCGCTTGTCGGCGGCGAAACGGCGGAGATGCCGGGCCTCTATCAGAAAGGCGATATTGATCTTGCCGGATTTGCCGTCGGCGCCGTCGAGCGCAAAAAAATTCTGCCGCTGCTCCATAAGATGAAAGAAGGTGATGTACTGCTCGGACTTGCTTCGAGCGGGTTTCATTCCAACGGTTTCAGCCTGGTGCGGAAACTTTTATCCGACAATCGCATCGATTTTGATTCCAAGCCGCCAAAGGAATTGAAGGCTTCCGTAAAAACGGTCGGCGGTCTTTTGCTGACCCCGACTCGCATTTATGTAAAATCCTGCCTCGCCGCGATCAAAAAAATTCCTTCGATTCGCGGTTTCGCGCATATCACCGGCGGCGGGCTTACTGAAAACATCCCGCGCGTGCTGCCCGAGCATCTGGCCGCCAGCATCGATCTTGGCAGCTGGAAATTGCCGAAACTCTTCGCCTGGATTCAATCGCTCGGCAACGTAGAAGAAAAAGAAATGCTACGCGCCTTCAACTGCGGTATCGGCATGGTCGTCGTCGTCTCCAAAAAAGATGCACCGGCAGCCATCAAGACTTTCACGAAACACGGCGAGACGGTCTATACGCTAGGCGCGCTCGTCAAACGCAAAAAAGCCAGCGTGGTTTATCATGGGACACTCAGCGCCTAAACGCGCCCGCACGGCGGTGCTGATTTCCGGAAGTGGCTCAAACCTGCAAGCCTTGATCGACGCGGCGAGCGTTGTGGATTATCCTGCCGAAATTGCCCTGGTGATTTCCAATAAAGCAGAAGCATTCGGCCTTACGCGCGCGCAAAAGGCCGATATTCCAACCGAAACGCTTTCCCATAAAGATTTCGCTTCGCGTGAGGCGTTCGATGACGCGCTGCATGCGCTGCTGCAAAAACATAACATCGAACTGGTCTGCCTGGCCGGATTCATGCGCCTGTTGACAGCGGATTTCGTGACAAAATGGCATGGCAGGATGATCAATATCCATCCTTCCTTGCTACCGCTTTATAAGGGGCTGCACACGCATAAACGCGCGTTAGAAGACGGCGTGCGTTTTTCAGGCTGCACGGTACATTTTGTCGTGCCGGATATGGATTCAGGGCCGATCATCCTGCAGGCCGCGGTGCCGATCCTGCAGCACGATACGGAAGAAACCCTGCAGCATCGCGTGCATGCCGCCGAACATCAGATTTATCCGCGCGCGCTTAGGTGGCTGGCTTCAGGGCAATTGAAAGTCACTGGAAATAAAGTGGCCGTGCTCGGCGTGGAAGACCACGCCTCTTTCCTGGTTAACCCTGCGTAAGCGACGGGCCTGAAGGCGCCGGCGCTTCGTGCGCCAATGTTGAAACGGCAATTTTGGTCTGCGGCTTGGATTCGTTCGCCGGTTGCGGCATGGATTCTTCCTTAGCCGGAAAAAAGGAAACCGGTACCGTGGGCGTTTCAGCCCCACGCGATTTCTTAACGGTCAGCCTTTCCAGCGACACCGGATATTTTTCAAGAACGCTTTCCAGGCTGGCGCCGTGCGATAGAGCGGCGCGCATTTGTTTAACGGGTTCGATACCGTATTTATTCGCAATTTCAACATAGGCCAGCGTTTCTTCCGGCTTATAAGGGTCAATCATTTTATGACCGAGTAGATAAAGGAACTTTGGCAGGGCGAAATCATCCTGCGTTTCCTCACCATGCGTCATATGTTTATATTTATACGTATTGTTCATCAACTCCGTGACACGCGAAAAAATCGCATAGGATTTTTCCCAGTTCAAACCATCTTTGTTCTGGCGAATCGTTGCATCGGTAAAGGCTGCTTCCGGCGTATGCACCATAGCGAATTTCTGATAAAGGTCGATGACATCCGACTGGCTGATCGGATCGCCGATACCTTTGATCGGATTAAATTTGCGGTCGATGAGCTGAATGAGATCCTCGAAGATCGTCGTTTCTTTCCGCATCACTTCTTTTAAAAGATAAACGCCTTTAAGACCGATCGCCATTTCGCCCGTGTACCAGGAACGCGACCATACTAAAGGTTTTGTCAGAGCAAATGAAAGTGGGCGCACAAAGAACAATGCATCGTTAGCAAGACGGAACACGTTATTGCGGAATGAATTGCTTAGCGTGGATTGAACGATAAGATTATCGCTTTTCTTGATATCGCTGTAATTAATGTCGCGTGGGTCGCGGCCCTTCTCCAATGCCACTGTTTCAGCGAACACATTGTGAATGTCGGTCTTCACGCGTGACATATAGTTTAGCGTAATACCAGTGCTGGCAATACCAATACCGCCGTCAAATGCAGATTCGTATTTTCTGGTTACAACGCGTTTTTTTGCTTCTGAGCTGAATTTGCGAACTTTGTCTTGTGCGTCGCTAAATTTGATTGTTGCTTCTTTAGTCTCCAAAGGGAATTCCGTGGAATTAACTAAAGCCTGATTATCCTTTACTTCTTTTAACGCTTCTTCAGCACCGTGTTTTGTCCAGCCTGCCTCGCGCAACTTATAGATTATATCTTCGTGAGATGTCGTTGGGCTTTTAGCAAGATATCCTTCGATTGCATCACCCATGTTTTTTTTGGTTTTACTAAAAACACCAAAAAAATCTGATTGTTTTTCCTGCAGACTGCTCAGTAGACCGCGCCACAGATAGCGACCGGCAAGCAAGGGCAGCACGAGGCGGAAATAGCCAGGCGTACTCGCAGGATCGCGCGTCACCGACGTGTGCATCGGGTTCTGGTTTTGCGAAGGCTGGTTCTGATTAGACGTTGTACCGCCGGGCACTCCTTGCGTCATCGGGCCTGAGGAAGGAATATATGACGCATTGTTCGCCGGTTCGGACAGCGGCGGCAGGGCAGATTCATTTTCTGCTTTCGGTTCAGCGGGTAATTGTTCCGATACCATGGGTTCCAATAGGCACTTTTCTACCTTACCATTATAGCCTAGCCTCCCCTTTGAACGCGTCTTGTTTTTTATGAAGCTTTCATGACAGCTTTCACTTGTGAAATGCGGGGATGGGTTATTTTAACATTCTGATAAATATATTTATTTGAAGCTGATAAGATTCAATGCCGCTATGAGCAGGAGGAATACCCCGGCGGCATAGCCATACAAAAACTGCATACGCAGGATATCCGGTGGACCCAGACGGGCTGAGCCCTCCCCGATCCAGGGGTAGGCCACCGGATGCGATTCGACGGTGCATGGACCTTGTACCGCGATGCCAAAGGCGCGCGCGATTACGGACAAAACCGGATAGTCGGTAATAAGAAGATTTTGCGGGTTTTCTTCCCGCGCCGCTTTACGCGCGGCATTACCCTTGCTACCAGGCACGACCGGCATCACAAACAGCATCAGCAGCACGGTAATTCCGGTAGGGAGGGCACGGTAAAAGCTTTCTATCGCTTTGACCACCGGTGCAAATGGCTGGTAGCGCGGAATGGGTCGCACCGCGAAAAACGACAGGCGGTGCATCGCGATCGCAGGCAATGCCAGTGGCAGGCCGCCAATAAAATACCAGAAAGCGGGCGACACCATGCCGCTTACAAGACGGTGGCCAAGGAACTCGATGGCCGCCCGCGCAACCGCATATTCATCCATGGGCGCTAAGTCTTGTTTGACTTCCGGCTGAAGCAGGCGCTTGGCTGCATCCACTTCCTTCCTGGATAATAATTTGCGCACCTCCGCCGCCAAATCGAAGCTCTGGCGAATGCCTAGCATCATGGCGAGCAAAATTAATTCGGCGAGCATCCACATACGCGTCTGGATCGACAGCAGCGAGACCAGCACACCCAGCAATAATGCAAGAACCAGCACAATAACCGCAATGAAGGCGCCGCGGTTACGGCGCGTTGCATCGCTTCGGTGCGCGCGGTTCATCCGTATGACGAAGAAAGAAAAAAGATTTTTCACGAATTGCGACGGCGCATTGAGATGCAGCAGTAGATGTAACCAGCGCGGCCCGCCAAACAAAACGTTGATAAAAATGGCAAGCGTCAGGAGCAGCGCGCGGTCGGAAAAACTATGCTCAAGGAACGTCATTCGTAAGGGCTAGCAGGAATTTTACCTCCTGTCATCGCGCCTTATTCAACGAAGACTTCGACGCGGCGGTTTTCCGGTTCCTTGACGCCGTCAGCGGTCGGCACGGCAGGGTCCGATTCACCAAAGGCAAAGAGCGAGATCAACGTCTCGGCGATGCCGCCCTTAACAAGCATATCGCGCACGACTTCCGCGCGTTGCTGCGACAACTCCATGTTATAGGACTCCTCGCCTGAGCGATCCGTATGGCCATTGATGGTGACGCTGACTTTGCCCATGTCATGAATATCTTTCATGATCTGGGTGATTTTCTTGAGCGCGTCGGTAGTGAGCCTGGTGCTGTCCCAGTCGAAGAACAGAAGGTAGGATGTGGACACGACCGGCGCTTTGCCTTCCGGTTTTTCAGTAAGGTTTTTCAGCGCACCGATTGCATTATAAAATTGCTGCTGGCAGTAATCGAGCGCATCGGAACCTTCCTGCTTGGCGATTTCGCCGATCCAGCAATCTAGCAAAACCTGCGCACGCGCCGCGAGTTCAGGCTGGGCAGAATTGGCTTGCGGCACGCCGTAGGTGGTGAACAATTTTACGCCTTGCGATAATTCGTTATAGGTTTCAGAGCCGATCACGCGCTCGGAAGGAATCGCATCGAAATTGACCCTCTCGCCATACGCCGTACGCAACCCCTTCTCGGCATAATATTGCGAGGTCGTCCAATCCGCCTGCTCCTCTAGATATTCGGAAAGTTTCAGATATTCGCCCGAAAGCGCTCTATTATAGGGCGTGCCGACCGGCTGGATCGTGCGGAGGGTTTTCAAACTGTCAGTGGTGGAACAAGCCGTTACGGTCAAAACGGCCAGAAGTATTAAAAAATGGCGCATATGCTCTCCCAAGCGGACGCCACTCATAACTTATCCACAGGAGGCGCTCAAGTCAGTTTCTGTGCAACATAGGCAAATTTTGCCTATGTTGATTATAACCATGGGTTGTGAGTTGCGCTTGCTTTTTGAGAATCAATGGTATATTGCCGCCTCACATTTAAAAAAGGATCATATCATGGCTACTAAAGAACGCACTTTCTCCATAATTAAACCGGACGCTACCGAGCGCAATTTAACCGGAAGAATCAATGCGTTTTTTGAAGAGCATGGGCTTCGCATCGTCGCTCAGAAGCGCATTCGCCTCAGCCGCCTGCAGGCCAAAAAATTCTACGAAGTACATAATGACAAGCCGTTTTATGATGAGCTGGTGGAATACATGGTTTCCGCGCCGGTCATCGTGCAGGTTCTGGAAGGCGACAATGCCGTTCTGCGCAACCGTGAGTTGATGGGCGCGACCGATCCGAAAAAGGCCGCCGACGGCACTATCCGCAAGCTGTACGGCGAAGGCATCGAGCGCAATTCCGTACACGGTTCGGATTCGCCGGAAAACGCTGAGCGCGAAATCCGCTTCTTCTTCAGCGAAATCGAACTCGTCGGCTAATATATTTCCATTGACCTTTGGCACGGGCTTGGTGTGTAACTGCCAGTCATGAACGCATCCGCAGAGTCGCCTTTGCTTTCCATCATCGTTCCGATGAAAAACGAATCGGACGGACTTGATGCGTTATTCGCCCGGCTGCGCCCCTGTCTCGAGCAGATCACGCCATATTACGAAATCATCTGCATCGATGACGGCAGCTCCGATGATACCTATGTGCGGCTTGCCGCCTATCATCAGCAGGATTCACGCATTCGCGCTTTGAAGCTTTCGCGCAATTTCGGCAAAGAAGCGGCGATGGCCGCAGCGCTTTCGCATGCCCGGGGAAAAGCAGTCGTGCCGATCGATGCCGACCTGCAGGACCCGCCCGAACTTATTGCCGAGATGGTGCGCGCCTGGGAACAGGGCGCTAAAGTCGTGCTGGCAACACGGCGCTCCCGCCCCGGGGATTCGTGGCTGAAGCGCCATTCCGCGGAATGGTTTTACCGCCTCATCAATAAATTCTCGACGATCAGCATTCCGGAAAACACCGGCGATTTCCGCCTGATGGACCAACAGGTAGTGCAAGCGGTCAATCAGATGCAGGAACGCACGCGTTTTGCGAAAGGCTTGTTCGCATGGGTCGGATTTCCGACAACGACCATTCACTTTGACCGCGAAGACCGTGCCGTCGGCACGACCAAATGGAATTACTGGAAACTCTGGAGCTATGCGCTGGACGGCATTCTCGCTTTCTCCACCGTGCCGCTGAAAATCTGGACTTATATCGGCGCGATCATATCGCTGCTTTCGTTCCTGTTTGCGCTGATCATCGTCATTCGAACGCTTATTCTCGGGAATGATGTTCCGGGTTATTCCTCATTGATGGTGACGGTACTTTTCATGGGCGGCATCCAGTTGATGAGTCTTGGGATTATCGGCGAATATGTTGGCCGCATCTACCGTGAAACCAAGCGCCGCCCGCTTTACATTATAGAAGAATCAGTTGGTCTTTAACTGCTTTACGAAAACCGTGAAATCCTTATCGCGATACACGCGCTTCCAGCGGATGTTACGGCGCAGGTACTTTGTCAGCTTGGCGTCGGTCGCCACAACGATGCCTTCAATTTTGTATTTCTTGATGAATTCCTGCGATCTGCGGCCAAGCCCCCATGCTTCGGAAAATCCAAGATACTCTTTGAGATATGCGCGGGGATAGGCTGTGTCTGCGCGGCCATCGATGGCCACTTTGAATTCCGGCGCGCCGTAATATATCAATAGGCCACCTGCGCCGTATTCATTCAGCCAGCGCGTGTTTGCATAATTCGCTTCCATGTAATACAGCGCCCTTTCGGGCGTCTTGCCTTCCGCGAGACTTGCCGCATTCGGCGCGAGTAAAGTGCGCGTGGTAGGAAGCACCAAGGCAAAAATCAGTAAAAAACAGGCAATCGCAGCTGCTGAAGACACTTTTGGCTTTACCATATCCGCAAAAAAATCAGCATCCTTGCTTTTAATTCTCTCCCCGATAGCGGACTCATAAAAGCTGCGCGTGAGCCCTACGGCAACGGACGGCATCGTCGCAACGGCAAGCACAAGGCCGTGGCGGATTGAGGCCAATGTCAGGAACAGTACCGTCAGGGCGAATAATTTTTCCGCCAGAGGTATGCTTTTATCCAGAGGCCGGAAACCGATTATGAAAAGCAGCAGGAAAAAGGCGTAGTGATAATCATTGCCAAACGATACGCCGCGCCATTCAATGATATTGGCTTTCATGACGCTTTGAAGAGAGCGCAGCGTCGCCTCCGCGATATGATACCCATAAGGATTAAGCAGCATCGCTAGTGCGGTAAGGACACCGATGATGAGAATCCGCCTGATGCGAACCTTGTCTTTAGCTACCAAAGCTTCGATCAAGAAACAGGCAAACATGACCGGCAGGATAAGGAAGCCGCCATGAACATTTACCCACAATGCCATGATGAGCGGCAGTAAAGATAGTCGCTTCCAGGATACCGATTCCCTGTCTTTCGAAAAAACATAAAGGCTCGCCAGCACAAAATAGGCTGAGAGCATTTGCGGACGGCAAAGCGCAACCTGCGCCAGTATCGGCGCGCCGCAGAAAGCAAAAACCAATAGAATCGATAAAAAGCCGGCGCCGCGGTTCAATGCCTGGCGCACTAAAATAGCGCCGATAAAACCATATGCAGCGATGGTAAGAATATAAAGCAGCGTTAATCCGCCCACCTGATGCAGCAGCGCGAGCGCCAGGTCAAACAGCCATGAAATATTATACCAGGGCGTATCACCCGCCGTGAACGACCAGGGATCGGTAATGGGCACTTCTCTATACCGCCATATCCACTCACCTGCCTTGATATGCCACCCTGTATCGCCATCCTGAAACGGTGACTGATTCTTGAGCTGCCAGAGTGCCAGCAGCATAAACATCAGGGCAGGCAAAGCATTGCGCGGAGACAGTTTTGCAAAAAAGGATTGTTTCGCGGAAAGGAGCATGCTTTCTCGGATACTGAAAAAGAGGCAGGAGAGCAAGCGTGACTCCGGAATTGTCGATACTTCTCAAAAAGAAAACAGCTTCTTCTGTGGCGGAAGGGTATCCCTGGGTCTATGCCAGCGACATCGAGATGAACTCTGCGCTCGAATTAGCCGAGCCCGGAACGCTGGCACAATTTTGCGATATGCGCGGCACCTACCTCGCAACCGGCTATTTTAATAATCGTGTATCGCTCGCCGGACGCATCCTTTCCTTCCAGCCAAAGGAAACAATTGATACCGCCTTTTTTCAAAAACGCTTTTCGTCGGCTTTGCAAAAGCGCAGCGCGTGGTTCGATGTGCCATATTACCGCCTTCTGCATTCGGAGGGAGATGGATTGCCCGGCCTGGTTATCGATCGGTTTGATGATATCCTGGTCGTGCAGACAACCACGGCAGGAATGGAACGCTTGAAACCGATCTGGCTGGAGGCACTGATTTCATGCCTGTCCCCACGCGGTATCATTTTTCGTGATGATGGGGCTGCGCGTAAAAAAGAAGGGTTACCGCAGGATATACATTTCTGGGGCAACATTCCGGATATGCCGGTTGAAGTCGTCGAACACGGCGTCAGGTTTCTTGCGGATTTAAAGAAAGGCCAGAAAACCGGCTGGTTCTTCGATCAACGTGCCAACCGAAACATGATGGCCCGTTACGCACATGGCAAAGAGGTATTGGATCTTTACTCCCATACCGGCGGCTTTGGGCTTCCGGCTGCATGTGCGGGGGCGGCGCATGTGGCAATGGCCGATGCATCGGCGCTGGCCATCCACCTATCACAACAGGCGGCGCAAAGAAATGACGTGACTGCACGTTGCAGCTGGATGGAGGATGATGTTTTTGAATTGCTGCCGCGCTGGGTTTCGGAAAAGAAAACCTTCGATGTGGTGATTGCGGATCCGCCTGCTTTCATTAAGGAAAAACGCATGAAGGGCAGCGGCCTGAAAGGATACGAAAAACTGGCGCGGTTATGCGCGCCGATTGTAAAGCGGGGCGGCCACTTTTTCATTGCCTCATGTTCGCATCATGCCGCGCCTGCCGAATTCCGCCGTGCCGTGGAGCATGGTATGAAACAGGCTGGCATTTCCTTCTCACACCTCGCCACTACAGGCGCAGACGTGGACCATCCAGCACATCCGCTATTGCCAGAAAACGCCTATCTGAAAGGCTTGCTTTATCATATAAAGTGAGTAGGCTTGTGGCACTGCGAGGCCGCTATGAATCGTCGCTCTTTTCTCCGTCACTCCCTACGTGCGTTTATTTTTCTCGCTGCCGTTCCCTTGCTTCGGCCAGCAATGTCCTGGGCAGCACACACAATTACTCCCCTGGTAAAAACAAATGATGAGTGGAAAAAAATCCTGACTCCGGAACAATATCATATTCTGCGCGAAGAAGGCACCGAAGCGCCTTTTACCAGCCCGCTTAATAAAGAGAAACGTGAAGGCATGTTCGTCTGTGCGGCCTGCGATCTGGAATTGTTCCCTTCACAATTCAAGTTCGACAGCGGCACCGGCTGGCCAAGCTTCTACGATACTATTGCAGGTCATCTAGGCACTAAAACCGATTATAAATTACTCGCGCCGCGCACTGAATATCATTGCGCACGCTGCGGCGGACATCATGGCCATGTCTTTAACGATGGCCCGCCGCCAACGGGTCTGCGCTACTGCAGCAACGGCGCCGCGCTCACCTTTATCCCGAAGAGCAACGGATGAACCTGGTCGAAATCGGCCTGTCGTTCCTGGAAGGGCTGGCGCTGATTGCTTCGCCGTGCATCCTACCCGTGCTGCCTCTTGTTTTATCAGCCTCGGTGGAAGGCGGACGCAAACGTCCGTTCGGCATTATCTTAGGTTTCGTGCTTTCCTTCACGCTGTTTGCGCTGCTTTCGCGTCAACTCGTTTCGGCGCTGCATATCGATCTGGAGTATATCAAATACGGTTCGCTGGTTTTGCTTGCCGCATTCGGCATCATTCTGCTTTCGGAAAAATTATCGGCATCATTCGGTGCGTGGACGCAGCGCTTTGCCAACGCGGGCACTAATCTCACTGCAAACGTCCATGATGGTTTCCTAAGCGGTGTGGTGATCGGCTTTTGATTGGCCTCGTCTGGACGCCGTGCGCCGGGCCTATTCTTGCCGCTGTGCTGGTGCAGGTCATCCGCCAGGAAAACGATGTCAGCGGATTTTTGATCATCGCGGCGTTTGCCATCGGCGCAGGCGTGCCAATGCTGGTGATCGCACTCACGGGACGGAAACTGATGAGCAAGCTGGGCTTTTTCACGCAGCATGCCGAGCAGGTGCGAAAAGCATTCGGCATTATCATTCTGCTTGCGGTCGCCTACATTGCTTCCGGTGCGAATCCGCAATCCGATGCGCCTGCCGAAAACATAGCGGAAACCAGCGGTACAGCAGGTGGCCTGCAGGCTGCTCTCACTAACCCCTATGATGCGCCGGAATTCACCGGCATCGATACATGGCTCAACAGCGACCCGCTAACGATGAAGTCGCTCAGAGGCAAAGTCGTGCTAATCGATTTTTGGACGTATTCCTGCATCAACTGCATTCGCACGCTGCCATACATTACGAAGTGGGACGAAAAATATCGCGATAATGGACTGGTGATTGTTGGCGTGCATGCGCCGGAATTTGAATTCGAGAAAAATCAGGCAAACGTCGAGGCTGCCATCAAAAAATATAATATTAAGTACCCGGTGGCGATGGATAATAATCTCGATACGTGGACCGCCTTTAAAAACCGTTACTGGCCGGCGCATTACCTGATCAATCAAGAGGGAAAAGTGGTGTATACGCATTTCGGCGAAGGGCAATATGCCAGAACAGAGAATAATATCCGCACGCTGCTGGGTATTACGGAAAAAACCGAATCCACGCCGGAGCAGACGCCGTATCGCAAAGGCCAGACGCCGGAGACGTATCTTGGCTATGCGCGGGCGCAATCCTATGCCGGTTCACCTGCTCTGATACGTAACCAAGATAGTGATTATCAATCCCCTGCTTCCCTGCCGCTCAATAACTGGGCACTGGGCGGCGGATGGAATGTTGCCGCGGAAAAAATCACGTCGACCAAAGCTGGCGCAACGCTGAAGCTGCATTTTAAAGCGCGTCGCGTTTTTCTGGTGATGGGCACCGCAAACGGTGAACCCGTAGAGGTAACGCTGACGCTGAACGGGCATCCAGTCAGCGGCACGCTGCTTGGAGATGATGCAAAAAATGGCACCATCACGGTTGACAGCCACCGGCTCTACAGCCTCATCGACCAGCCCGAATTCAAGTCCGCCGTGCTGGAAATCACCGCCGACGGACCTGGACTCGAAGCCTACGCCTTCACCTTCGGGGATTAACAATACATTAATGGCGCTACTTATCTTTATAGCTAATTTATACAGACTCTAGTTTGATACGAACCAAACATAAGGAGTTTGCACATGGTGAAGATTATCAAGGGCGATGATGGCAATAATTCAATCATCGGCGGGTTTTCGGAGAGCGAAAAGCTTTACGGATTTCTCGGAAATGATACTCTTGAAGGCGGCTATGATGATTCCGCGCAGACATTCTCGCTGCGTGATACGCTGGATGGCGGCGCTGGCGATGATACGCTGCTCGCGGGTAATAATCCTACCGTTCTGGTCGGCGGGGATGGCAATGATTCACTGACAGGCGATTTTGCAAACGATACGATTTATGGCGGCAAAGGTAATGATACGGCTTATGGCAGTTACGGCGATAATAAGTTCGTGATGGGCGATGGCGACGACTTGGTTTTTGGTACCGATAAGCGCGGCACAAACTATGTTGATGGCGGCAATGGCCACGATACGCTGCAGGGCGGTTATGGTAATGACACGATTCACGGCGGTGCCGGTAATGACGAGCTTTACGGCTCGGATAAACTCTCCGATGCGAGCAGCGACAAGGAAGCGGGCGGCGCGGATATCATCACCGGAGGCACGGGTAACGATACGGTCGATGGCGGTGTCGGGCGCGACTCGCTTTATGGCGGTTCGGGGCATGACTCCATTTACGGCGGCATGGGCAGTGATAAGATTTACGGTGAAACGGGCATGGATACGATCGACGGCTTTACCGAAAACGACACGATTGACGGTGGTTCCAACGCCGACATGATCGACGGCGGTTATGGTAGCGACCGCGTGTTCGGCGGCAGCGGCAACGATACGCTCTACCATGTTTTCAATGAGTTCTCCGAAGGCGATAAGGATGTCTATTCGGGCGATTCCGGACATGACACGCTGTACCTCGTCATGAGTGAAACATGGCAAATGCAGTATGCGGATGAGCTCGATGACCTGCGTGATGCAATTGAGAATGGACAAGCCGTTACCTTCCATGGCCTGAAAGCGAGCAATTTCGAATTCCTGGTCGTTTCTGACAGCAGCCCGTTTTTTGAAGGTTGATTGCGACGGCAACAGAGGGTTATGATGTTGCCTAATGCGTAAATCTTTTTCCGTTCTCTTATCCCTGCTCCTTACCGGATGTATCTCGCTCGGCACGGCGATTGCCAATGTGCCGAGCTATTTCAGCGGGCTGGAGCGTGAGGCAGACATTGCGTATGGCGAGGAGCCATGGCAGAAGCTCGATATTTATCAGATTCCGACGGACGGTAAAAAACCAAAGCCGGTCATCGTTTTTTTCTATGGCGGACGCTGGGAGGAAGGAAGCAAAGCGGACTTCCGTTTTGTCGCCAACCGGTTTGCCAAGGAAGGATACTTGGTCGTCATTCCCGATTACGTAAAATATCCGCAGAAAAAATTTCCAGCGTTTGTTGAGGACGGTGCGCGCGCTGTCGCATGGACCAAGCACCATATCGCGGAATATGGCGGCGATGCATCGTACCTTTACGTCATGGGACATTCGGCGGGCGCGCACATCGGCGCGTTGATCGCGGCTGATAAACGCTATCTTGAAAAACATGGCAGTTCGCCGAAAGATATTACCGCTTTTGCAGGATTGGCTGGGCCGTACGCCTTCACACCGGAGGAAGACGATTTGAAAGACATGTTCGGCCCGCCTGAAAATTATCCGAATATGCAAGTGCCGACGTTCATCGATGGCGATGAACCGCCGATGCTACTTCTCTGGGGAGAGCAGGATTCTGTCGTCGGCAAGATCAATATCGACCGGCTGGTGCCGCCGATGCAGCAGCATGGCGATACAGTGAAAACGATTTTCTATCCCGATTTCGGGCATATCGGGATCATTGCAAACCTTGCGCGTTCGGATGAACCGGTGGCGCGCGACGTCATCGCTTTTTTCAAGCAGTTCGAGAAATAATCCGGCCTATTACCGGAGGGCAGATAGCGCGGGAATATCGTGCGAAAACAGGCACTGCGCCTGATAGCCCTGCTGCGCGTTTTCCTGCCGCTCGACAATATTGATAGTATCATGAAACGCTAGGTAGGGCGTAATTTCAGCAGGCAGGTCTGCAATCACATACACATCCTGCGGCGTGCGGCAAAAGAGTGCATGCGCCCCTCCATCGTAGAAAAATCGTGGGTGATCCGGAAAACTATCCGGTAGCGAAAGAATAAGCAGCAATTGCCCTTTTTCGTTTTTTAAAAACTGGTAGTCCGTCAGGATACGATTTTTCATCATCGAGAGAGTCCTGTTCCCATCACTGCACCGGGCAGATCATGAAATGCCTGACGCAGTTTTATAGAACCTTTTTCCACCGTGACTTCCTTACCTTCGCGCAGCGTATCGACGAAGCTTTTGTTCTTGAGAGATTCGGGTAGCTCGATTTCGAGGTCACCGGCGAGGCGGCCATTCCGCACGCCGAGCGCCGTTTGCTTTTGTTTGTAAAGATCATCATTCAAGGCCGCCGGTACCGCAACAATGACTGCTTTCTGACCATGCACCCGCGCAAAAGCAATGACATCCTTTACCTCTTCGTGCTGAGCATTATAGACCTGCAGCGGCACCAATTCGCCAGGGGCGTTGCTTAGAAACAAATCAGGATTCTGCTCGCGCAGTTTTAAAAGGCGCTGCGTGAGCACCTGCTTAACGATGCCGTCCGGCCAGGTTTCAGTCAAAATTTTCCAATCCTTATTTGCAGCATTATCCAGATTTTCATCAAGTTTGGAAAAGTCCGGCGTTCTCCGGTTATCGGGATCGACAAGCGCCAGATTCCAGCTTTCACTGCCCTGATAGATATCGGGAACACCCGGTGACGTTGCCTGAAGAATGCGTTGCGACAGGCTGACGTTAGCGCCCATGCGCGCTACTTTCTGCGTGAACTTCTGAAGCTCGGGCGCAAAATCCTTGTCATTGATGACACCGGCAACAAATGCCTGCACGCCTTCCTCATACTTTTTGTCGGGAAGGGCATCGCCTTCCGGCACCCATCTCGTATTTACTTTCGCTTCACGCAACGCTTTAGCCATAAAAACCTGCATACGGTACGTGTAATCCTTCAACACTTTTTCCGTATCGACTTCGTTGAACGGGGAAGCCTCGTCTTTAAACATCAGCTCCAGCGGATAGCTGGCAACCAGCGTCTGGAAAAAGAGATATTGGTCTTCGGCCGTGATACTCTTACCGTTTTGGGCCGTATCTTTGGCAAGCGAAGCAAACCGCTCTTTCCATTGCAGCGCTTTTTCTGACCATATTTCCGGAATATGCGATAATGTCACCGCACGCGCACGCGTATCTTCGCCAAGCTTATTGTCATGCGTCGAGCTTGCATTCATCGTCACGGCCATGCGCTGCTGAAGGTAGCGCGTGAAATCTTCCGGCGACAAACCAAGTTTATCCAGTTCCGCGCCGACTTCTACCGCGCCGCGTAAAATATTATAGCGATAAAAGGCGGTGTCTTCCGTGCCTTTCGCAATGATAGGCCCGGTGAATTGCTGGTAGCCCATGACGAATTCATCGGCTGCCTTCCCTTTCTCCGAACGATCCAAAACCCGCCCGATAAAGTCGATTGCAGATGCAACGTTTTTATCCTTTGCATATTTTTTGGCATTGCCTGTCGCTGTTGCAATAACCTTTTTGTCCGTATCCGAAACATGGTCATCAGAAATATAGGTACGATATATCGGGAAGGCGGCTGTCACTTCCTTTAATGCAACGCGTAATGTCGCATCATTAAAATCATGGCCTGCCGCTTTGGCTGCTTCTTTCAATTTGCCTTGAAAGCGATCCAGCTCCGGCTTCATCTCGCCTTCCATAAACTGCACGCGAGACTGACGCATGATCTCTTCGTATGACGGTGCATTTTCTGCACCGATAAAACGCGCGTAGCCTTGGGAAAGCGCTGGGGAAGGCTTGATGAAAACATTACCCGCCGCAATCATGTGGTCATATCCCGTCGTGCCCTGCATCACTTCCGGCCACGAAGACGGCAAGCGCTCGTCCGCGCCAAGAATTTTTTCCGCTGTAATGTAAATGCGTTCTCCAAGCAGCGCGCGTAGATTTTTCAGGTAACCTTCTGGATCACGCAATCCATCGATATGGTCGATGCGCACGCCATCAATAACCTTATCATCAGCCCATTGCTTGAGCGTACGATGCACATCGGTGAAAACTTCCGGATCTTCTATTCGGATTCCAGCCAGGTCCGTAATGCTGAAAAAACGGCGGTAATTTAGCTTCTCAAGACCCTCCAGCCAGAAGACAGGACGGTAATATTGCTTATCAAGAACTTCTTTCAGCAACTCCTGCTGGCTGTTGACGGCATCGACATCCTGGCCTTTTAACAGCTCTTGTCCTTTGTCATTAATGGGAAACGGTTTGCCCCAATAATCGAAATAATATTCACCCGCTTCATTTTTTTGAACACGGAATTCACGATCCTTGATGGCATCTTCTGCCGATTTTCCTAGAAATGGCACAATGACTTTATGCTGTGGATCCTGATTCCAGGCGATGTCGAAATACCGGTTGTATTTAGAGTGCTCGCCGCGTTTCAGAACATCCTGCCACCATGGGTTCTGTCCGCCTTCGATTCCCATATGATTTGGAACGAAATCGACGATGATCTTCATACCGGCCGCATGGAGTGCATCCGCCATATGCTTGAAACCTTCGTCGCCGCCAATCTCCGGGTTTACGTGATGGTAATCAATCGTATTATACCCATGCCTGCTACCTGTAATTGGCGCCGTAATCGGCGAAAGATAGACGTGGCTAATACCAAGTTTTTTTAAATATGGAATTTGCTTTTCGACATCGCTGAAATTCAAACCTGGGTCTTTACGATCCTGACCTGGTTCCAAATTATCCGGCTCCTCATGGGTGGGTGGGCGGAGCTGGAAACGGTACGTCGCTGTCGGGATTTCTAACGTGTGATGTAATGCTGCTGATTCTTTTGCCATAATAGGTGCTTATTGTTCTTGTCGCGGTGTTTCTCCACGTTAAACATCACACCTTTCCAGGTCAACGGGCAAGCGGCGCATGTCATTAAAACTTCATGTTGTAAACCCTTTGCCTTCGCATCTATAACACGATGATTTTTCTCGATCATTTTAAAAAATACCGTAAGCTATCATTGAATTTTTATGCATATCCGGGTCAATTTTGCAAATGCACAAAACTGACAGGAAAGAACATTATGCGTATCGCTCAGATATCCCCCCTTATCGAAAGCGTACCGCCTAAACTCTATGGTGGTACGGAACGTGTCGTCTCTTATCTAACGGAAGAACTGGTTCGCCTCGGCCATGATGTGACATTGTTTGCTAGTGGTGATTCGCTTACAGCCGCGGAACTGGTGCCCTGCGTTTCGCGCGCGATCCGGCTCAATCCCGATATACGCGACCCGCTTGTGTACCTCGTGCTGATGCTTGAGAAGGTTCGCAGCATGGCCGATTCATTCGATATTCTGCATTTCCATGTCGACTATGTGCATTTCCCTATTTTCCGCGATCTCGTGCCACGCGCCGTCACCACCCTGCACGGTCGCCAGGATTTGCCTGACCTGCCGCCAATCTATGCCGAGTTCGACGATATGCCGTTGATTTCGATCTCCAACCATCAGCGCGCACCTATCCAGTACGCGAATTGGGCGAAAACGATCTATCACGGACTGCCGACATCTCTTTATCCGATGACTGAGAAACCCAAGGATGGCTACCTCGCCTTTTTAGGACGAATCCATCACGAAAAGCGTCCCGACCGCGCCATAGAAATCGCTAAACGCGTCGGCATTCCATTAAAGATTGCAGCCAAGCTTGATGCCGATGGTCTTGATTACTACCATGAAGTGCTGGAGCCGATGCTGGATGACCCGCTTGTCGAGTTCGTCGGCGAAATCGGCGAGAAAGACAAAGCCGAGTTTCTTGGCAATGCGTCCGTTGTGCTCTTCCCGATCGACTGGCCGGAACCTTTCGGGCTCACCATGATTGAATCAATGGCATGTGGCACGCCCGTTATCGCCTGGCCGAACGGTTCGGTTCCGGAAATCATCGATCATGGTGTCACCGGTTTCCATGTCACGTCCGTCGAAGAAGCGGCGGCATTTGTACCCAAAGCCATGACACTGGACCGCAAGCGGATTCGCGGCGTTTTCGAGGAACGTTTCAGCGCACGCCGCATGGCCAAAGACCATATTGCTCTTTATCAGGAATTACTGAGCGAAAAGGAGCCTGAGGTTAAATTGTCCAAGCAGCACTTCACAACAAGCTCCGCGCGAAAGAGTCAGGCCTCTTAGTAGGGCTTGCGATCCTTGTAGACATGGTGATAGCACTTTCCCTGTAATATGGACTCGTAATGCTCGAACGTAAGGAACCTCAACCATCCGACTTTTATATTCCTGCGCACATGTCGCTGCAGGAGCGCCGCCTGTGGATTCTGAAGCAGGGCGATACCTTCGCCATACTCGATCGCCAGGGTAATATTTCCTCCTATGACGGAAGCATTCAGGGCATTTACCACGAGGATACGCGGTATCTGTCTTCCTCGCACCTTTTGGTCAATGGCAATAACCCATTGTTACTCGGGTCAACGCTGCGGGATGATAACGGCATGCTAATCGTCGATTTGACGACGCCGGACATCTATGACGGCGGCGAGTTGAAATTGCCTAAAGATGCGGTTCACATCGTACGCTCGCGTTTTATATGGAAAGGGATTCATTACGAGCGCATCAAGTTACATAATTTCCATCTTTCCACGCAAACGCTCACACTCGATTTTCTGTACGATGTCGATTTCACCGATATTTTTGAAGTGCGCGGCGAAAAAAGAACAGCGCGCGGCATCCGTCATCCAACTGAAATGGGAACGCAATCCGCTACCTTCCGCTATGAGGGCCTTGACCAGATTCAGCGATTCACTCAACTACGTTTTGATCCCGTGCCGCATACGCTGTTGCCAAACCGTGCTGTTTACGCATTTGAATTGAAGCCAGGCGAGCAACGTACGCTATTCATCAATATGCGCTTCGGCACGCAAGACCAAATGACGGAAACGCACTTTAAAGACAACGGTAAGCAATTTTTAAGCGCGGTACGGCAATACTGGCATTCTTCCAAAGCGGCGCAGGCACGCGGCGTAACGGTGGAAACCTCTAATGAAGTTTTCGACGAGGTAATGGTTCGTGCAGGCGCCGACATGGATATGCTGGTGACGGAGACCAAACACGGTCCGTACCCTTATGCCGGAATTCCTTGGTTCAGCACCATCTTCGGGCGCGATGGATTATTGACGGCATTGCAGGTGCTCTGGTCCGATCCTGAAATCACGCGCGGCGTATTGCGCTATCTTGCGGCAAACCAGGCAACGGAAGTAATTCCCGCGGCCGATGCGGAACCCGGAAAAATCCTGCACGAAGTACGATACGGCGAAATGGCGAATACCGGCGAAGTCCCGTTCCGCCGCTACTATGGATCGATTGACAGCACGCCGCTATTTATCCTGCTGGCAGGACGCTATATCGAACGCACGGGCAGCATGGAGGAGCTGGATCATCTCTGGCCGCATATTCTGGCAGGACTGGAATGGATTGATGTATACGGCGATAAGGACGGCGACGGTTTTGTCGAATATTCGCGCCGCATGCTCTCAGGGCTTGCCAACCAGGGCTGGAAGGATTCGCAGGACGCCGTCTTCCATGCCGACGGCGCGCTCGCGCAAGGCCCCATCGCGCTCTGCGAGGTACAGGGTTATGTTTATGCCGCCAAGCGCGAGGCTGCCCGTCTCGCATCCCTGCGCGGCGATAAAAAGCTGGCGGCGAAACTACGCCATGATGCCTCCCGCCTGAAACAAAAATTCATTCATCAGTTCTGGGATGAGAAGCTCGGCACGTTCGTGCTGGCACTCGACGGCGAAAAGCGTCCCTGCCGCGTGCGCTCCTCCAACGCGGCGCATCTTCTGTTTACCGGCATCGCCGAGCCGCACCAGGCGGACCGTATTTTCCGCCAAGTCATGGATCGCTCCTTCTTCAGCGGCTTTGGCATCCGCACGATCGCGACGGAGGCGGCGCGCTACAACCCGATGTCGTATCATAACGGTTCCATCTGGCCGCACGACAACGCGATGATCGCCATGGGCATGGCACGCTATGGTCATTCGCGTTCGTGCGAAAAATTATTCAAGGCGATGTTCGATGCCGCCTGTTACATGGAGCATCGCCGCCTGCCGGAACTCTTCTGCGGCTTCCGCCGTACGCCCGGACAGGCGCCGACGAATTATCCCGTCGCCTGCTCGCCGCAAGCCTGGGCATGCGCCTCGCCTTTTGCTTTTTTGCAGGCGTGCCTCGGTCTGACCTTCAATACCGAGAAGGAAACCATCAGCCTGCAACGCCCCGTCCTGCCGGAATTTCTTGATGAAGTCTGCCTGCGTAATCTGAGGGTGGGATCAACCACCATGGACATTCAGCTGCACCGCCGTGAGCGCGATGTTTCCATCAGCCTGCTACGCAAAGATGGCCCGGGCACGGTGGCGATTACATTGTAGCGTGCTTCAGAACACGAACTTCACGAGCCAATTGTAGTTTGTATGAAGGTCGCTATATTACAATATTAGACCGATTAGAGCGTTTTATGGATAAGCAAAAGGTTTTTAACATTACTTTCATTTTGCTCTTATGCGCTCCGATAACAGTAGTTGTGGGATATTATTATATTCAATCCCACCATGATGAGCAATTTGAAGAAAATCTAACGGCAGCATTTGAAAAGTCCAAAAAATCAGGTCCCATCTTACTTTCAGAAGTTATGCCTGGTGATTGGAGCTTTGTTTGCTTACAGGGAGAGACTCTCTAAACCATCGTATACGGTTAATGACCATTTAAAAATACCCTATAATCAAGAAAGGAATGTTTCTGGGGGAA
>JAXMDT010000016.1:0-42178 GCA_046348685.1 Rickettsiales bacterium | reverse complement strand
CACGGTTAAAGAATTGGAAAATTGTCTGCGCAAGGTGCTGGACCAAGTGTTTGCCGCCTATTCCGATTGGGGCCAGATGCTGAAGAAAGTTGATAGCGTCGGCGATTCACTTAAAAAAATGACGAAGGCATTTAGCGTCGATGAGATCGAAGAGGCGCTCGATTTTGTCGATTGGCTGAAAGCGCGCAATTTTGTTTTTCTTGGTGCTGCCGATTACGATTATTTTGACAGTTCAGGTAAGGAAAAACTAAGCACAATAAAAGATTCCGAACTCGGCATTATGCGCATCGGACTTGCCGAACTAATGCATAAGGGGCTGGAGCAGTTGCCGCCGGAAGCACGCCATTTTGCAACCGAGCCAGGCCTGGTGCAGGTCATGAAGGCAAACAAAAAGTCTCTGGTTCACCGGCGCGTCTACATGGATATTATTCGCATTAAAAAATGCGATGCAGCCGGTAAAGTCATTGGCGAAACACGTTTTGTCGGCCTTTTCACCTCTACGGTTTACTACCAAGCTACGGATGATATTCCTTTTATTCGTCAAAAAGTGCGCGCCGTATTCGATCAGGCAAATTTTGACCCGGCCAGTCATGACGGCAAATCGCTGAAAACGATTCTGGAATTTTTCCCGCGTGATGAAATCTTTCAGATTTCCGGCGAAGAATTATTCGATATGGCCTTGGGCTTGATGTCGCTGGAAGCGCGTCCCGATGTGCGCGTTTTTGCCCGCAAAGACCGTTTTGAGCGTTATATCAGCTGCCTGGTTTACACCCCGCGCGATAAATTCAGCACCTTTGTACGCAAAGAGATCGAAAAAATCCTTGAGCGCGAGCTGCATGGTAAAGTTTCGTCCTTTTACACGCAGCTTACCGATTCGCCCCTTGCCCGTCTGCATTTGATTATTAAAACAACGCCAGGCGAAATACCTGACTACGATATTTCTGCCGCTGAGCAAATCATTCGCGATGTGGTTAATTACTGGATCGATGGACTGCGTGAGGAATTGCACGAGAAGTTTGGCGAGGAAAAAGGTGAGTCTTATTATCGACAGTTTCATAACGCTTTCCCAAAAGCATATGTCAACACCTACCCGATTCCATCCGGCATTGAAGATATTCTCATTATTCACGATGCGATCAAAAGCAATGAGCCTCGCTTCAACTTGGTAACGACAGGTAAGAAATCTACGCATCTGCGCCTTAAATTCTATTCCATAGAAGAAAGCCCTGCGCTTTCAGAGATTTTCCCAGTACTGGAAAATCTCGGATTCCGCGTTATTGATGTCGTCCCCTACACATTAACGCCCATACTTGATTATCCAATCAATGTCTCTTTGAGGGATTTTGAAATCCGCCCTGAGGATGAAAGCCAGCTTGATGTTCCAACCGTCAAGCCGATCATTGAAGAGGCGTTGCTCAAAGTCTGGCTTCGGGAGATGGAAAACGACCGCTATAACGCACTCGTTGCGAAAGCTTCCCTTTCCTGGCGCGAAGTCACTTTGCTGCGCGCGTATGGTAAATATCTGAAGCAGACCGGCCTTGCCTTCAACGAGACTTACGTGGCTGGTTCCCTTACCCGTTACCCATCCATAGCCCGTAAGCTGGTGGAGTATTTTGAGACGCGCTTTAATCCCGCCGCCAAGCATCGCGCAGAAGCAATGGAAGCCCTGCAGTCTTCCATTCAATCCGAGCTCGCGGGCGTTTCCAACCTGGCGGATGACCGCATCCTGCGCCGGTTTAATGACACGATGACGGCGACGCTTCGCACTAATTTCTATCAGCACGATGCCGAGCAAAAGCCTAAATCCTACATCTCGTTCAAGTTGGATTCCGAAAACGTGCCGGAGTTGCCGCTGCCGCGTCCGCATGCGGAAATTTTTGTTTATTCAACGCGTACGGAAGGCATCCATCTGCGTGGCGGCAAAGTGGCGCGTGGCGGCCTGCGCTGGTCAGACCGTCCGGAAGATTTCCGTACGGAGATTCTTGGCCTGATGAAAGCCCAGATGGTTAAAAACGCCGTTATCGTGCCGGTTGGCTCTAAAGGTGGATTCGTCGTAAAGCAGCCGCCGAAAGATGCAGGGCGCGACGCGATGCTGCAGGAAGGAATCAGCTGCTATAAAGAATTTCTTTCCGGCCTGCTCGATATTACTGACAACATAATTAATCATAAGATTGTGCCGCCGAAAGACACGGTGCGCCATGATAAGGACGATCCTTATCTCGTTGTCGCCGCCGATAAAGGCACGGCTACTTTCTCGGATATCGCCAACGGCGTTTCCGCGGATTACCAATTCTGGCTCGATGACGCATTCGCATCCGGCGGTTCGGCCGGTTATGACCATAAGGAAATGGCGATTACAGCACGCGGCGCGTGGGTTTCCGTCGAGCGTCATTTCCGCGAGCTGGGCATGGATATTTCCAAGAACGATTTTACTACCGTCGGTATCGGCGATATGTCGGGTGATGTTTTCGGCAATGGCATGCTGCTGTCGGACCATATAAAATTAGTAGGCGCTTTCAATCACTTGCATATTTTCCTGGATCCGAACCCGGATGCCAAGAAAAGCTTTAAAGAACGCAGGCGCCTTTATGACCTGCCGCGCTCCAGCTGGGCGGATTACAAAGCCGACCTGATTTCAAAAGGCGGCGGCATTTATGAACGCAGTGCAAAGAGCATCCCGTTGAGCGCGGAAATGCGTAAGGTCCTCGGCACTGAGAAAAAAAGCGCTGCTCCTGACGAAGTGATCCGCATGCTTCTCATGGCAGAAGTAGACCTGCTTTGGAACGGCGGTATCGGGACATATGTAAAAGGCGACGAAGAATCGAATGAATCCGTTGGCGATACGGCGAACAATGCCGTGCGCATCAATGCCAGCGAATTACGCGCCAAAGTCGTTGCCGAAGGCGGTAATCTCGGTTTCACGCAGCGCGGCCGCATCGGTTATGCGCGTAAGGGAGGCAAGATAAATACTGACTCCATAGATAACTCGGCAGGCGTCGATTGTTCCGACCATGAGGTCAATATCAAGATCGCATTGTCGCCGCTGCTGCAGAATAATGCCCTCACACGCAAGAAGCGCGATGAGCTCCTGAAACAGATGACGGATGAAGTCGCCGCTCTCGTGCTGCGCGACAACCAATATCAGACGCAAGCCATCACGATTGCCGAACGCCAGGGTTATGCACTGCTTGAGCCATGTGTGCGCCTGATGAAGGGTCTTGAGCGTATAGGGATGCTGGACCGCGTCGTTGAAAAATTACCTTTAGATAAGGATCTGCAAACCTTGCGCGCCGAGCGTAAAGGGCTTTCCCGTCCTGAACTCTCGATTTTGCTTTCCTATGCCAAGCTTTGGCTGAATCAGGAAATTTCCCAGTCCAAACTGGTTACCAACGATTATTTTATCAGCGATCTTTTGCGTTATTTCCCGGAACCGATGCAGAAAAAATTCGCAGAAGCGATCGCGTCACACCGGCTTCGCAAAGAGATCATCGCCACGGTGATCACCAATAGTATTGTGAACCGTACCGGCATCACTTTCGTCCATAGCATTATGGAAGATACAGGCTTTGCCCCGTCTGAAATCGCCAGCGCCTATATTGCCGCGCGGGATGCGTTTGTACTACGTAATATCTGGCGTGAAATTGAAGCGCTCGATGGCAAAATCGACGTCAATATCCAGGTGCAGCTTTTCCAGGACGTGAACCGCTTCATCGAGCAGGTGACGCGCTGGTTCCTCCAGAATGTCAGCCATCCGATGGATATTACGGCGGCAATAGGCGAATTCGCGCCGCACATCAAAACTTACGTCGAATGCTATCAGGACGTTCTTTCGGAATCTGCGAAGCGTGCTTACAGCAAACGCTTTGACCTGTTTAAAGAAGCACATGTGCCTGTGGCGCTTGCCGAACGCGTTGCGTCGCTGGAGGCAATGGGCAATGCCTGCGATATCATTCGCGTTGCGCTGCAGACCAAGCAACCCGTCAAGACAGTGGCTGCACTCTATTACGAAATCGGTAGCCGCCTGCAGCTTGGCTGGCTACGCGGTGCCATTGGCAAAATGACGTTTGAAACCCATTGGGACCGTTTGGCGGCGAAGAGTCTGGTTGATGAATTGATGCGCGAGCAATATCGCCTGACACTGACCGTCCTCAAATCCTCTAAAAAGGCTGATAAGGATTTTGCCCAGCTGGATGGCTGGATGCAAGCGCACAATGATAGCATCGAACGTCTGCGCCAGCTGCTGCATGATGTGAAATCAACTGATAAGCGCGATCTTCCGATGATGGTCATCGCGCTTAAGGCCCTCGGCGCAGTGACTTAAGTGTAATTTTATCCAGTATAGACTTGCTAAAATTTTTATGGGACGAAGCGCGAGACACGGTATAGCTACCAGTACATGAGCTTCGAGCTTTGATGTCTGACAAGGTCTATAAAGAGTAAGTTAGCTCTAATGCCTGAAATGCCGGATACCGGTGAACACCATCGCCATGTCATACTTATCGGCGGCTTTGATAATGTCTTCGTCGCGGATGGAGCCGCCCGGCTGAATAATGGCAGTAATGCCTGCTTTGGCGGCGGCATGGACATTATCGTCAAACGGGAAGAACGCATCGGAGGCAAGTACGGAGCCTTTGGTGCCCAGCCCTGCTTCTTCAGCTTTCCAGCAAGCAATGCGTACACTATCCACCCGGCTCATCTGTCCAGCGCCGATGCCGACTGTGGCGCTGTCCCTCGCTAAAACAATCGCATTCGATTTCACATGTTTACAAACCGTAAACGCAAACCGTAGATCGTGCATTTCTTCTTTGGTCGGTTCGCGTTTCGAAGCGATTTTCAGTAGCGATTCATCAATAAGCTGATCATTCGTCTGCTGCACTAATAGTCCGCCCGAAACGGGCATCAGCAACATACCGTCGGAATTCGTGCTCATGGTGGATTCCGTTGTCAGTACGCGCAGATTTTTCTTTTGGGAAAAAAACGCTTTTGCTTCTTCCGTAATGTCCGGAGCGATAATAACTTCCGCAAAAAGATCGGCAATGGCTGCCGCCGTTTTGCCATCCACCGCGCGGTTCAGAGCAATAATGCCGCCGTACGCACTTTGCTTATCGCAGGCGAGCGCTTTTGTGTAGGCATCGAGCAGGGATTTTGACTGTGCAACACCGCACGGATTATTATGCTTGATAATGGCAACCGCCGGCTGCGAAAATTCGCGTACCAGTTCCAATGCCGCATGTGCATCCAGCAAATTGTTATAGCTTAATTCCTTGCCTTGGATCTGCTTAGCATCGGCGAGTGTGCCTGCCGCAGCCGTGGTTTGATAAAAACCTGCTTTCTGATGCGGGTTTTCCCCGTAACGGAGCGTCTGTTTCAGGGTTGCAGTAACAATAAGCTGCTGTTTAAGTTTACCAGGCGCGGGCTTATCCATCCAATCAGCAATGATACTGTCATACATTGCAGTCCGGGCAAACGCACGCGCTGCCAGTTCCTTGCGGAGCTGCAAGCTGGTACTGCCTTTATTTTCCTTTATCGATTCAGTCACTAAGGCATAATCATCAGGATCGACGATTACCGTCACCGCTTGATGGTTTTTAGCAGAGGCGCGGATCAGGCATGGGCCACCGATATCAATTTCTTCAATACATTCTTCTTCATCTGCACCGCGCTGTACTGCCTGCTCAAACGGATAGAGATTGATCACAACGAGATCGATTGGCGTAATGCCGTGTTCAGCAAGCGTTTTCATGTGCTCGGGATCGTCGCGGCGGGCGAGGATTCCGCCATGGATATGAGGATGCAGCGTCTTTACCCGGCCACCCAGAATCTCCGGAAAACCTGTGTGTTCGGAAACTTCGACTGTTGGAATTTTCTTTTGCTTCAAAAGCTTTGCGGTGCCGCCTGTAGAAAGAATGGTAATACCTTTTTCCGCCAGGAATGAGGCAAACTCGGTAATGCCGCGTTTATCGGAAACAGAAATAAGGGCCGTTTTAATCGTCATGGTAAAATCAAGCTGCTGCGGGTTTCATCTGGCCCGGCTGGTATTCTGGCACCAACCGGATTAGCACTTCCTTACTCTTTTTCGCGTCGCGTGCAAGTGCTGCGGCAAGGAGCGCCGCCAATTCTTTTTCCTGATATGCCGGGAAGCTGGCTTCAGCAGCCTTCATAATACTGGCATGCCGTGTTTTTTCGAGCGATTCATTTTGGTAAAATAATTCTTCGAACAATTTCTCACCCGGTCGCAGGCCTGTAAAGGTAATCTGGATATCCTTTTCAGGACGCAAACCTGAAAGCCGGATCATCTGGCGGGCGAGATCGAGTATCTTAATCGGCTTTCCCATATCAAGGACATAAATCTGGCCCGGCTTTTCTTCTTCTGTGGAAAGCGATGCGGCTTGAATAACAAGCTCCACAGCCTCACGTATCGTCATGAAGTAACGTTCGATATCCGGATGCGTCACCGTAACCGGACCACCTTCGGCAATCTGACGCTGGAAAAGCGGAACGACGGAGCCTGTCGATCCCAGCACATTGCCAAACCGCACGGCAACGCGTTTCATGCTGCCTTTACCATGAAGCGTGACCGCTTCCGCCAGACGTTTGCTGGCGCCCATTACATTGGCCGGATTGACTGCTTTATCGGTGGAAACAAAGACAACCATAGAGGCACCATGCGCACTTGCAGCCTGTACGACGCCCTGGGTGCCCATGACATTCGTCAGAATTGCCTCCTCAATGTTTTCCTCAGCAATCGGCACATGTTTAATGGCTGCCGCGTGAAACACGATCTCCGGCATCTGCTCTTTAAAAAGGCGCTCAATACTTGTCTTGTCGCGCACGTCAAAGAGATACGATTGTCTTTTCACGCCTGAAAATTGTTCATCCATTTCGGTGGTGATACGATAAAGATTATATTCCGAATGATCGAGCAACAACAGTTTTGCCGGTTTTAGTTTGGCGACTTGACGCACCAGCTCGCTGCCGATGGAGCCGCCCGCACCCGTCACCAGCACGCGTTTACCCTGAATCAGGCGTTTCATGCCGTCGCGTTCGTGTACCCGCTGGGCGCGTCCCAGCACATCTTCAATATCAATGGGGCGCATGCGTACATTCGCTGAAGATTCCTGCTGGAAATCGGTCAGGCGGGGCAGGCGTGATAACGCGATGCCTTTTTCCTCGGCAGCGGATAACAGCAGCTGGATAGTTTCTGGAGAAACATCTTCCTCCGTAATAAGTATCCTTTGCGGTTTCAAATCCTTGCGTTCCAGCTTGCGCAGCACGAGTTTGATATCCTTTGTTTGCCCCAAAACAGGCACGTTATGAATCATCCGCCGCGTTTTGGACGAATCTTCGTCAACCATGCCAATGGGAAGGTACAGCGCGCCGGCGGTACGCTGCATGGCGCGCACAAACTGTTCGGCATGATCCCCTGCGCCAACCAGCAAGACCTTAATCTCCGCCATCGGAGCAGCGGTTTTTCGGATGCCATGATCGTGCAAGGCTCGGTAAATTCCCCGCGGTGCCGACAATATTCCAATAAGCAGCATCCATTGAATAAATGGGACCGAGCGGGGTACATTTTCTAAGCGGTTGAGCAAAAAGAAAACTGCATAAAACAAAAGCAATGACAGCGTTGCCACCTGAACAATGCGCAATAACTCGCGCATCGACACATAGCGCCAGACATCACGGTATTGGCGATAGAGAATCTGGATAAATATGAAAGCAATACCCGATCCGATGGTGGCAGGCACGATATAATGCCCTGCAAATGAAAAAGTGGCATCGCTGAGACGCAGGTAGAGTGCAAGTGGAAAGCTGGCCGCAGCCAGCAAACCATCATGAAGGACAGCGATTTGGTTTCGCTTAAGCCTGAACAACTTCATGGCTGACGCTATTGCCCCGACGCGTCATAAAATAAAAACGCAGCGCCACGGAAAGTGCATAGGCCGCTATCAGCGGCAGGAAACCATACTCAGGCAATTTTGCCGACACAACCGCCAAAGCAAAAAGCGCCAGGTTCAATGCGAAAATATGCTCAACAACCTGCGGATGCGACCAGCCGCTTCTTACCGCCTTCTGATAGCCATGATCCGAATGCGAGGCGGCGATATTCTGCCCACGTATGAGTCTGGAGACAAGCGTCATACCAGAATCGGTGAGATAGTACGCAGGCACTATCAATGCGGCTTCCCAATAACCTCTGCCGGCGATCTCCAAAAGGAAAAAGCCGAGCGTCAGGCCAACCGGCACACTGCCGACATCGCCGAGAAATATTTTTGCCGGATGGCGGTTCATCAACCAGAAGCCGAACATGGCACCCACCACCGCAGCGCCGTCGAAAATGAGCGAGCGCGGCAGATCTTCAACGGAGGTTTCTAGCAACATAGCGCCGAGGCAGATGGAAACCGCTTGCATGACCGAAATCTCATCGATGCCATCCATAAAATTAAACAAATTCATGAACCACATCAGTAGTAACGCGGCGATTATGCTATCCATCCAGTACGGAAATAATCCTTGAAATACCGGGTAATGCAACGCCATGACAGCGCATAGCGCCGCAATTGCGTGCACCATAAGCCTTGTTTTTACGGGCTGACGCTTCACATCATCCATAAAAGAAATCACGGCAACTATCACGATAGCAAGCAACAGCAACGCGGGTGCTCGCACGGCCGCCATAAAGCAGAGCATGCTGAATACTACTGCAAGGCCACCGCCCCGCGGTGTGGGCATCTCATGGTTGCTACGTTCTTCGGGGTGGTCCAATATATTCAGGCGCTCAAGCAGATTGCGCACTGCCACGGTGCCAATGCTGGAAAAGAAGAATGCCGAAAAAGCGATAATCAACAGGTAGGTAACTGTCATAAAACCCCGCAGGAATGGCGTTTTTTACGCCCTTTTTCGGGTGGATACAAGTAGAATAGCGACCATGAAATTTGTTTAATCCAATCAGGTTCTGCCAAACAGCCGCTCGATATCCTTCAATTTCAGTTCCACATAGGTGGGACGGCCATGATTACACTGGCCGGAATGGGGCGTTGCCTCCATCTGACGGAGCAATGTATCCATTTCGGCAACGGAAAGAACCCGGCCCGCCCGAACACTCGCATGGCACGCCATGGTGCCGCAAATATGCTCAAACTGGGCGTTCAGACTCAGCGCCTCACCATGCTCACGCAGATCATCCACCAGATCGCGGACCAGGCTCGCGATGTCGACTTTGCCGAGCAGTGCCGGAATTTCGCGAACAACCACAGCTCCGTGGCCAAACGGCTCCATAATCAAACCCATATCAGCAAAGGCAGGAATTTTCTCAACAAGTAAACCAGCATCGTCACCCAGCTCTATAACCTCTGGAATCAGCAGTGTTTGTCTGGCAATGCCGGATTCTTTCATTTGCGCCTTCATACCTTCATAGACCAGCCGTTCATGCGCCGCATGCTGATCGACGATGACGACGCCATCTGCCGTTTCCGCTATAACATAGGTACGGTGCATCTGGGCCTTGGCCTGTCCAAGCGGCAAATGTTCCATCGGTTCGGGCGCAGGTACCTGCAAGTCAGGTGGTTCTGAAAAACCTTCAACGGGCGACGTAAACATTGGAACAACATTATCGCGGACGGCCAAGGCGAAATTCTGCTGCGCCGGATAACTGACGTAAGAGGGATAATTTGCAACGCGCTGCGGCTGCATGGCCTGCAGCGCCGAATTCGCCACCGTCGTCGAGGCGCGGTGCCCCGCTTCGGACAGCGTATGCCGTAGAGCGCTGATGAGCGTGCCGCGAATATGCTGCTGATCACGGAAACGCACCTCCGCTTTAGCCGGATGCACATTCACATCCACCTCGGCACTCGGCATATCGAGAAACACGACGACTACCGGATGACGGTCGTGGCCGAGAAAATCCTGGTACGCGGCGCGCACGACGCCGAGCAGCAGCCTGTCACGCACCGGACGTTGATTGACATAGAGATACTGGTAAGACGAGGTGCCACGGTTAAAGGTCGGCACGCTGGCATAGCCGAAGACTTTGATCGCATCGCGTACGGCATCGACTTTCAAGGCGTTCTCACCAAAATCACGGCCCATCACGGCGCTGATGCGTTTCAGGCGCGTGTCGAAAAAATCACCTTCTTCGCGGGGATAAAACAATTTCTGTTTGCCATCGGTGATAACGCGAAAACCAATATTCGGCGAGGCGATTGCCTGCCGTTTGACAATCTCCAGGCAGGTCTGCATCTCGGTCTGGTCACTTTTCAGGAATTTAAGCCGCGCCGGCGTTGCATAGAAAAGATCATTCACCTCGACGATGGTGCCCTGATGTCGCGGCGCCGGTTGCAATTCGGCGACTAACCCGCCTTCTACTTTCTGAATCCAAGCGTCAGGTGCACCCGAAGCACAACTGGTAATGGAAAGCCGTGCCACTGCGCCGATGGAAGGCAATGCCTCCCCGCGGAAACCAAGATAATGGATATGATCGAGATTCTCGTCCGGCAGCTTGGACGTCGCATGGCGCTGAATAGCAAGTAGCAGTTCATCCCTTGGGATACCGTGGCCATTGTCGCGCACGGCGATGCGCCGCTTGCCGCCTGCGTCGATTTCAATATCGATCTGGGTCGCGCCCGCATCTATCGCATTATCAAGAAGCTCGCGGACAACTGCCGCCGGCCGCTCAATCACCTCACCGGCTGCAATCCGGTTGATAGTGGTGGCTGCCAGGATGCGAATCGTCACTAGATAATTCTCCGGTTTCTCATACACGAGATAGTGCTGGCACAAGATGCGTGGTTTAGGCGAAAACAACAGCTTACGAGAACCGCAACGGAATGTACATAACGTACATGAGTAGCGGAAGCGCAGTTAGCTGTTGTTTGCAGCAAACCGAGCGCTTGTGACGGCGCTATCTAGCGGCTCAGATATTCCTTGGCTAGTATTTTGCTGCCTTCAACACCCGGCTGATTATAAGCATTGATGCCGAGCAGCTTTGCCGTCAGCGACGTCTCCAGCATGAAATGCATGAAGAGCGCACCCATCGTGTACTCATCGGTTTTGTCGATGTGAATGATGCGTACCGCCTTACCAGTCTTCACCAACGTACCGACGGTACCGTTCTGAAAGGCTGCCATGATATCGCCCATATGCTTACCGGCGATCAGGTCGAACTTCGCTTCTTTTGCAAGCTTCTCGGAAATCAGCGCCCCTTTGCCATCGTAATCGGCAAGGATGAAGGTGAAGATTTTGTCGTTTTCACCTTCCTCAAACAGTTGCAAAATGCTGTGTTGGTCTACGGTGCCGCGTGCCGGTATCGGCGTGATGCCTTTGCCTTCTTTGCCAAGGCTTTCCGCTACCAGCTGGCGGAACCATTCACCGAATGCGCCCAAGCGATCGTTATAGGTCATCAGCACGTGTGCAGTACGGCCGGCATTATGATGCTGGTTTTGAAAATCTGCACCCGAAAAAAGCGGTGATTCCAGATCGTCGAGTCCCTGCTGGAGCACAGCAGATGCACCCTTATGGAAAGCTTCGCAATCGAGGCCGAGAAATGCGGCTGGGAACATACCCACCGCCGACAGCACCGAGAAACGACCGCCGACCGGCGCATGCGTCACGATCGGAATACCAAATTTTTCAGAGAGCGTACGCATCGGCGATGCGGGCGGCTCAGTGATGGTTACGCAATGTTTTTTGATGTTTTCTTCGCCGACTTTTTTCGTAAGCGCTTCAAGCAGCACGATCATCTGCGACATGGTCTCGAGCGTATTGCCGGATTTGCTGACGAAGGCAAAACCTGTTTTTTCAAAGGCGAGATTTTCTAGCAGGCGACTCGTCGTATGTGGATCGACATTATCCAAAAACTCAACGCTGTATTCGGTTTTCGCATTGGTGCTAAGCGGACGCAGCGCCTGTCCTCCAAGGCTGGAACCACCGGTGCCGACCACGACTAAGTGCTTGAAACGGCTGCGCAAGTCGGCTGCAGCCGCCATTGTTTTTTTCAGCGCGTCAGTGTCAGCGGGCAATTTGACAAATCCGCCTTCGCCGCTTTGGGCGATTTCCTGCAGATCTTTTTGCAGGCGTTTTTTGGTATCTTCCGCCATCGGCTTTACACCGACATAGGCTTGTTTCATGTCAACGCTATAAGGCGCCATGGTTTCAATGGTTGCTGTTTTGAGATTGTTTTTCATTTTTGTCCTCTCCGCCGACTGCGACGATAAGTAAGTTTTTTGTGTTTAACAAACGCTTGGCGGCATCATTCACCTGCTGCAAGGTCACGCTGCGGAAATGGTCGCTGCGTTTGTCGATATAGTCGATGCCCAGCTTGTACCACTGCATCATCTGCATGTAACTGGCAAACTCGCGGTTGGTATCCAGGCTGAGTGGAAAAGAGCCAATAACATAATCCTTCGCAGAATCCAATTCTTCCTGCGAAAAAGGATGATCGGGAATGGAGTTGATGTTTTTCTTAAGAAGATCAATGGCTTCCTTGACTTTATCATTCCGGACCGCCATGCCGCCTTTTAAGATATGTGAGGCATCGTTTACATCGAGATAGGTATTTACATAGTAGCTAAGCCCATGTTTTCGGCGAATATCCTCACCCAGACGGGCGGTCAGCGTACTGCCGCCAAGACTATAATTCATCAAATAGGCCGCATAAAACATCGGATCATCGCGTGTCACGCCTGGCAAAGCGAATCCAACCACCGTCTGGGGCACATCGCGGTTGATCACTTTAGTGCCATATTCCTGAATATCCACCGATGGTAATGCCGCAATCGCTTCTCCTTTGGGCAGATCGTCCAGCGTTTTGGAAAGCAGCGTTTTCACCTGCTCCTTACTGAGGTCGCCGCTGATGGAAAGCATTAGACCTGTTTTTGTGAAATGTTTTTGATGAAAGGCTTTCAGATCATCAACAGTGATAGTAGCCAGCGACTCGGGCGTGCCATATGCCGGCTGGCTATACGGATGGCCTTTATACGCCGTTTCACTGAACGCACGCGAGGCGGCGTAGTTCGGATCCTCCTGTAATTGGTTTAAAGCCGTAAGCAATTCGGTGCGCACCCGTTCAACATCGTCTTTTTCAAATCGCGGTTGCTTCAACACTTTTGCGAGAAGCGCGAACGCATCATCGGCGTGTTCGCTAAGGCTATCGAGACTGACTGTAATGCGGTCCTCATTTACCCCGACATCGATAGAGATTGCTTTTTCTTCCAGCGCTTCGTGAAACGCCTTGCTATCTAGATCACCGGCGCCCTCTGTCATTGCGTTGGTGGCGAAAACGGCAAGCCCTTGCTTACCTGCCGGATCATATGCGGTGCCGCCATGCTCGAAGGAAAGGCGCAGCGAAAAGATCGGCAGCGTTTTGTCTTCGGACATCCACGCCGTGATGCCGCCATCGGTTTTTATCTCTTCAATTCTGGCCGCCTGAGCCGCACTGCCCCAGACGAGAACTCCGATCAACAAAAACAGAATTCTAATGTTTGCGCGCATTGGCTTCTGCTTTCGGCAAGAGATAGGCGGTGATGGAAAGATCGTTAACAAGCACGCTGGTGGCCGCTTGTTTGATCTGGTCGTTGGTGACAGCATCAATGATTTCCGGCCAGTTTTCCAGCCAGTTCTCATCTAGCCCCAGCATGTAAAGCTGGCCGATATTGAAAGCAAGGCGCTCCAGCCCATCACGCGAATAAATACTGCTTGCTTTCATCAGGTTTTTCGCGCGGGCTAATGCGGCGGGGTCCACGCCATTCAATTTAACATCTCGCAACACGTCGCGGTAAGCGGCATCGATCTGGTCAAACGTAACGCTGGCTGCAGGGGTGATATCCACGCTAAATGGAGAAGGGCCAATCGTATATCCGCTGTAATCCGCATCGGCATCGGTAGCGATTTTACGCTTCACGACCAATTCCTGATAAAGAAGGCTGGTCTGGCCGCCGCCGAGCACTTGCTCCAGGACAATCAATGGCACCACTAATGATTTGTCTCCGTAAAGCAAGCTTGGCGCATCATAGGTGCGGCTCCATTGCGGCTGACGCACTTCGGGGTGCTTCAGTACAATGGTTTCAGCCGTAATGCGCGGTGGTTCCTCGCGCATGATACGCGGCAAAAGCGGCGTCTTTTTCCAATTATTATAATATTTTTCGGCCAGAGTTTTTGCCTTTTCAGGCGTAATGTCGCCAACTAATAATAACATTGCATTGTTTGGCGAATAATGGCCGCGAAAAAAGCGCTCGATGTCTTCAAGCCCGAGTCGCTGTATTTCGTGCATCCAGCCTATCAGCGGCGTGTGGTACGGATGGTTGCGGTAAAGCGCGGCGAGAATTGCCTCTCCGAGCTGCGCGGAAGGATCGTTATCCACTCTGGTTCTACGCTCTTCGGTAATGACATCGCGCTCACTGCGGAATGTTTTCTCGCTCGGCTGCCAGTTTTCAAACCGGTCGGATTCCAGCTCCATCACTTTTTCCAGATGCTCGCTGGCCACCACTGCGTAATAAGCCGTCATATCGCGGCTCGTAAACGCATTCTGCGTGCCGCCCATACGCTCGATAATGTGATCGTACTGGCCTTCCGGGTATTTTTTTGTCCCCTTGAACATCATGTGCTCAAGGTAATGCGCCACGCCGGAATGCCCCGGAGGATCATCGGACGAACCGGCATGAAAAAAGATAATATGCGCGACCGCCGGAATGCGGTGTTGCGGTATCACGACAACTTTCAGGCCATTTTTAAGTGTGAAGGTCGAAGAAGTAATTTTACTAAGTGCAAATACCGGCTGGAAAAACCCAATACAGATGATGATGAGAAAAGTGGAAAGAACTAAGCGGTAAAAACCCATAAAACTTATTCAAACACGCGATCCAGCACGCTTTTGCTTTTAGGATCTTCTGTTTTAACTTCGCCCTGATTTAACGGCTTGCCGGCATCTTTATTTGCGCGAAGCCTTTCGGATTCTTCTTTAGCGTTGACGACTGGCTCTTCATTGGGGTTGCCGCGCAGCTTCTCCAGAATACCGGGTTTTTCTGCGTCCGGCGGCGTATCACTATAGAGTTTGTTCCGGATGTCAGGATCCGCATGCTCTGCCCCGGCATTTCTAAGCAATGAGGATTCACCGGGCGTGCCCAGCGAGCTTGATTGAACCACAGGCGCTGCCGTATCTGCAAGGCCGCGCTGCGCCTCTTCCAACGTCATATCGTTGGCATCCGGCGCTTTGCCTGTCAGTTGCTGGCGCGCTACGTGGCTGGTGTCTTCACCGAAATTACTGGCGTCACCCTGCGTCGGCGGCACAAGATAAAATTCCTTAGGAACCGTGAGCGGTGGGCGCGAAACGACGGTAAATTCATCCGGCGCGTCGTGATCAAGCCCCAACGTTTCTTTTACGTCATCGCCGCCGCACGCTGCGAGCAGGAGCAATACAGGAAGGATATGGTATGTGCGTAATGTCATAGGCATCCACATATAAAGCTTGCGAAGCAGCAAATCAAGCGGATGGCTTTTTGGAAAAAAAACTCATCCAGAGCAAAAGAATAACGCCGACGACAATGGCACTATCCGCCACATTGAAAGCAGGCCAGTGACGTTCTGCAAGATGAAAATCGAAAAAATCGGCGACCGCGCCCCAGCGCACGCGATCGATGACGTTACCCGTTGCACCGCCAATGATCAGCCCCAGCGGCACCCAGATATGTTTTTCGGTGGCGCGCCAAAGCCAAAGACAAAGCGCGACGACTATCACGCTCGTCATCCCTATCAGTATATGCCGAGCATCATCACCGGCGAACATGCCGAAACTGATGCCGCGGTTCCATACCATAACCAGGTTGAAAAACGGCGTGATTGCCAAGGCCTCATGCGGATGTGACTGCATTAATACCACCAGCCAGTGTTTTACCAGCTGATCGGCAGCAATAATAATGGCGGATAGCCCTGTTCCCATAATGAAATTACGCCTGTTCAATCCGGAACTCCTTTAATTTCTGTCTAGCGGTTGCGATATCTTTTTGAATCTGGGTCTTCAAAGCTTCTACATCATCGTAAGCGATTTCGTCACGCAGGAATGCCAGCCACTGTACTGTCAATTTTTCACCATAAAAAGGCGCCAGAGGCTTTAACCCGTGCACTTCCAGAACAGGATCATTTTTGCCGAAGGTCGGCCGCACTCCGAAACTTGCGACACCTTCATGCCAGCACGACTCACCGATTTTTTTGAATCGCACGGCATAAATGCCATAACGCGGCGCATAAATCGGGCCCAGGCGTATATTGGCCGTTGCAGCGCCGAGAGATTTTCCTCGTCCGTCCCCATGCACGACTACGCCCTCTATCTCGTACGGGCGTCCTAACAACTTGGCTGCTTGATTCATGTCACCATGATGAAGTGCCCCCCGAAGACCGGTGGATGAATAAATATTGCCGGCGTCGTGAATTGGAGAAACAGCGGTAAAACGAAATCCTTTCTCGACGCCTTTTTGCATCAGAAATGCGCTATCGCCCGCACGGTTCTTGCCGAACATGAAATTTTCACCAGTAATGACCTCTGCAGCGCGCAGACGCCCTACAAGCACATCATCGACAAAATTCTCTGCAGACATGGATGATAGCGCTTGGTTAAAAGTAAGCACCACAAGCAGCTCTACGCCCGCCTCTTTGAGCCTTTCTGCCTTACGGCTGAATTTTTCGATCCGAAGCGGCTCCTGTGAGCGTTTGAAAAACATGCGTGGATGCGGTTCGAACGTAAGCACGGAAGGCATCAGTTTTCTTGCCTTCGCCTTGTCCAGCATGGTGTTGATTACTGCCTGGTGGCCCTTATGGAATCCGTCAAAATTTCCTATCGCCAGAGCCGTATCCGGCAGCGTTAAAGGCAAATTCTGGGGATTTCTAAGAACAAGCACGCATTACCCTGCTGCTTTGACCGTTTCCTGGCGGAGCAGCTGTGCACGGCCGAAATAGATTAAGATCGGCGCGGAAATATAGATAGAAGAATAGGTTCCGATCGCAATGCCAAAGACCAGCGCCGCACTGAATCCGCGAATGACATCGCCGCCAAATACCAACAACACAATGGCAGCCAGAAGCGTTGTCGTTGCTGTCAGGATGGTACGCGATAGCGTTTCATTGATAGAAAGATTGATGAGCTCGGAAAGACCCATTTGTTTGTATTTGCGCATATTTTCGCGAATGCGATCATAGATCACTACCGAGTCGTTGATCGAGTAGCCGATGATGGTAAGAATCGCCGCCACAGCCGTCAGGCCGAAATCAAACCCGCTGACCGCATAAAAACCGATAACGAAAATTGCATCGTGAATGAGCGCAAGCAACCCGCCTAAGCCGTATTGCCATTCAAAACGGAACCAGAGATAAACCATGATGGCGCCAAGGGCGAGACCTGAAGCGAGAATTCCCGATTTAAGCAACTCTTTGCCAACGGTCGGCCCGACATAGTCGATTTTTCGGAATTCTACCGATTCGCTGGCAACCTGCTTAACGATATCCTTGGCACGCTCCACCGTTTTCGCCTGATCGGTATTTGCCTTGGTCTGAATGCGAATCAAAATATTCCTGCGCTCACCGAAATTCTGCAGCGCCACTTCACCAAAATTTTCTTTTTCCAGCGCCTTACGGAACGGAGCAAGCGACATTTCCTTTTCGGTGCGCACTTCCATCAATATACCGCCTGTAAAATCGATACCGTAATTAAGTCCTTTGGTAAGCAAAAGCAGAACGATGCAGGTGATGCTGACGATTGAAATCGAAAACCAAACCCATCGCCAGCGCATGAAGTTGATGGATGTCTTTGCTTTAAAGTAGCGAATGGGAAAGCGCATAGGTGACCTTTATTCTAGGATGCCGCCGTTATAATAGCGGAAGGCGATATAAGCAACATACGCCGCGAGGAATAACGCTCCCTGCCAGCGATAGATCGTGCGGGACAGCATCATGAATCCCCATAGCAGCGCAACGGCGCCGCCAAGCACGAACAGATCGATTTTCATGAAAGGTTCCGAGACCGGAATTGTATATATACTGCCTGATACGCCGGCTACTATTGTCAGGTTGAACAGGTTGCTGCCGATGATATTGCCGAGCGCTATATCGGAGTGCTTGTGACGCGCCGCGATAATGCCCGTGACTAATTCCGGCAAAGAAGAACCGAAAGCGAATACGGTCAGCGCAATAACCGCTTGCGAAACGCCAAGATTTCCTGCCAGATCGATCCCGCCTTTGATCAGGATTTCTGAGCCGCCGACAAGGAGCGCCAGGCCTGCAAGCAGGTAGAAACCTGCGCGCCACACCGGAATCTGCAGATTGGTTTCTTCCTCAATTTCTTTCAGAAGCACTGCATCGTTATCTGCTTTCGCTTTCAGGATTGTATAAATTGTATAAGCAATGCTGATGCCCAGCAAAATAAGGGCCTCGATGCGGGACAATTCGTCATCCAGGCAAAAAGCTATGAATGCCGCAGCAACGCCAAGCAGCAAAGGCGCATCCTGACGGATAATTTTATGCGTGACGGCGATTGGGCACAAGATTGCGGTAAGGCCGACAACCAGAAAAATATTCGTGATATTGCTGCCGATGATATTGCCGAGCGCCATTTCCGAATAGCCCATGCTCGACGCACGTGCGCTAATCATCAGTTCAGGCAAAGCGGTGCCGCAGGAAACAATGGTTAGCCCGATAATCATCAACGGCACGCCGAGATGCCGTGCGATCGTCACCGCGCCGCGCACAAGGCCCTCACCACCGAGTACGAGAAGCGCCAGCCCGCCAAAAATTTCAAGAAAACCGAATAACATGCGAATAAGTCTTTGCTAGGGCATAGAGATTCGCAGTATAGCTGTCAATTATTTGCGGCAGTATGTCCCTCATTCGCTCTTCGTTTTCTATTGGTGGTATGACCCTGGTTTCACGGGTCTTCGGTTTCATTCGCGATATGCTCGTTGCGAAGGTTTTGGGCGCGGGACTGGAGGCGGACGCATTCGTCGTTGCTTTTAAATTACCGAATTTTTTCCGTAGGTTGTTTGCAGAGGGGGCTTTCAATCAAGCCTTCCTTCCTATGTTTGCTGGAATGATCAAAACCGGCAGCAAGGAGGATGCGCTGCGCTTTGCTTCCGACGCGTTATCCTGGCTGATTGTCGTTGTTTCCTGCGTGGTTGCAGCTTCAATGGTTGCGATGCCATGGGTTATGCTGATCCTGGCACCGGGATTTGATAAAGATCCCGTTCTTTATGATCTTAGTATCAACCTGACTCGCATTACTTTTCCTTATTTGCTTTTCATCACAATCGTCAGTCTGCTGGGCGGCGTTTTAAACAGCTTTGAGCGCTTTACAGCCGTTGCTTCGACACCGATTATTATGAATCTCTCCATGATTCTCGGTATTTACATTTTCCCGCCGGTCACGCCAAGCATGGCGCATGCGCTGGCATGGGGCGTATTTTTCGCAGGCGTCACGCAGCTTTTCTGGCTGACCTTTTATTGCAAGAAAGCCGGCATCCTGCCGAGTATCCATCTGCCGCGTTTGACCCCGGAAGTGAAAAAGCTGCTTATTTTGGTCGCACCGGCAGCCCTTGGCGCAGGAGTCACGCAGATTAATTTGATGATCGACACCATGATCGCCACCTTGATTCCAAATGCCGTTTCTTATCTTTATTATGCCGACCGGATTTTTGAACTGCCGTTAGGCGTGATCGGCATTGCCGTAGCGACCGCATTACTCCCCACACTCTCCAAACAAATCCGCGCAGGGGAAAAAGATCGCGCGACCGCTACTACCAATCAATCGATCAAGCTCGTAATGCTGCTTGGGCTTCCATGCTGCGGCGCGCTTCTAGTTATTGCCGAGCCCATCATCAAGGTTATTTTTGAGCGCGGCGCGTTTAGTATCAGCGACACGGCGGCTGTTTTTCCGGCATTAATGGCCTTTTCGCTTGGCTTGCCGGGCCATCTCATCGCCAAAATCCTGGCCAGCAATTTTTTCGCCGCGCAAGATACGAAAACGCCAGTAAAAATCGCTGTTTTCTGCGTCCTGCTGAATTTGATCTTAAATTTGACCTTAATGCGTTTTCTTGAGCATGTCGGCATCGCGTTGGCGACGACCATCTCAGGTTATGTTAACGCAGTCCTTCTGGGCTATATTCTGCATAAACGCGGTCAGTTCGTCCCCGACCGCGCGCTAAAGCGCTTCGTTCTGCAATGCCTCATCGCAACGTTTGCCATGATGGGCATGCTATGGGGTGCCAGTGAGTCCCTTGAATTCTGGTTTACCGGCGATTTCATCCGTCAAATCGTGGCGCTTGGCCTGCTGATCGGTATCGGGTCTTTAAGCTATGGCACAGTTATCCTGTTGTCCGGTGGTATCCGTATCCGCGATGTCAAAGCGTTCTTAGCTAAAAAGTAAGATAAGCATTAATGTACCGACGATAATGCGGTAGATGGCAAAGGGCACAAATCCATGCTTCGCGAGCCACGCCAGAAGCATACGGATCGTCACTAATGCAACGACAAATGCCGTAATGAATCCGACGGCGATAATGCCAATATCGTGCGCATCGAGCAGGTGACGGCTTTTATAGAGATCATAGACGCTGGCTGCAAACATGGTCGGAATCGCCAGGAAGAAAGAAAATTCGGCCGCAAGCTTACGGTCAAATCCCATGAATAAGCCTCCGATGATGGTCGCGGCGGAACGCGATGTTCCCGGAACCATCGCCAGTACCTGCATGAAACCGATGAAAAGCGCCTGTTTGATACCGATATCCTCAACCTGATGATAGTGCGGCTCAGGTTTGAATTTCTCGGCAAGCAGAATGACAATCCCGCCGACGACAAGCATCACTGCCACGACTTTCGGCGAGAACAGCACTTCTTTGATGAAATCATGCGCCAGCGCACCGATGAGCAATGCAGGGATAAACGCAACCAGCAGCAATAAAATGAAATGGCGGGATGAACTCTCTTTGTGCACCGTGATGGCAACATTCCAAAGACGTTTTCGAAACAGCCAACAAACGGCGAGAATCGATCCCAGCTGGATAACGACTTCGAATATTTTACCCGGCGGTCCGGAAAACTTCAGAATATCGACAAGCAGGATCAAATGCCCGGTGGAGGAAACCGGCAAAAATTCGGTGATGCCTTCTACAAAGCCGAGGAAGATGGCTTGCAGCAGCGCTTCCATTCAATGCTAGTGGATATTCTGCCAGACGCGGCGTTTGGCGAAGTAGAACAGCACGCTCGTCAGACCGAGGAATATCAGAACCTTGATACCCATCATTTTACGCTGTTCCATTTCAGGCTCTGCCGCCCATTGCAGGAAGTTCACCACGTCACGCGCCATCTGATCGACCGTTGCGGAAGTACCGTCTTCGTACGTTATCTGACCATCGCCGGTGAGGGGCGGCGGCATGGAAATGCCACCCGTCGGAAAATAAGGATTGTAATGCTTGCCTTCCGCAAGCTCATAGCCCGCCGGCGGGTCAGTATAGCCTGTCAGTAAGGAATAAACATAATTTGCCCCATCATGACGCGCTTTGACGATCAGGCTGAGATCGGGCGGATATGCACCGCTATTGGCAGCGCGCGCGGCTTGTTCGTTAGCAAAAGGTGACGGGAAATGATCGGAAGGAAGACCTGGGCGATCAAACATATCGCCTTCATCGTTCGGTCCGTCCTGAATCGTATAACCCGCGGCAAGCGCTTTCACTTCCGCTTCAGAGAATCCAACATCCTGCAAGCTGCGGATCGCGACGCGATGCAGCCCGTGACATGCGGAGCAAACTTCCTTGTAAACCTGGAAACCACGCTGGATTGCCTGACGATCTAAATGCCCGGTCATCCCATTAAATACCCAGGGTACTTCCTTTGGATGTTTAACATCGGTCGCATTGGCGAGGGCAAGCGAAGGAGTCAGCGCCAGAGTGACCAGAAGAGCGGAAATGAGACGCATATTACGCTCCTCTCAAAACGGGGTTAGCAATGCTTTCCGGTAATGGCAGCGGTTTCGCGGGCTGATCAAAGGCGTCAGAACCAGGAAATGCAGGAAGTAATGCAACGTTCAAGGCGCGGAATCGTGATATCGGGAAGATTATCGGCCCAGGATGTAACAACGGTGATGACGTATTTACTCTCTTTGATCAGGTCCGCGTTTGAAACGCCTTCGATCGGATTGATAAAGCCAAGGATAACGCCCCAGTCTGCCGTCTGGCCACCTGCATATCCGAGGATCAGGCAATCCACGACAAAGACCCAGAAGGCAATCCGGTAGACCGGACGATAATTGGCGCTGCGAACTTTCGACTTATCGAGCCACGGCAGGAAAAACAGAATGAGAATCGCACCAAACATGGCAAGAACGCCCATCAGCTTGTTCGGGATCGAGCGCAGTATCGCGTAGAAAGGCAGGAAATACCATTCCGGCACAATATGCGGCGGAGTAACCATCGGGTTGGCAGGAGTGTAGTTATCCGGATGGCCGAGATAATTTGGCATAAAGAAAATAAAATACGCAAATACAAAAAAGAAAACGCTGAGACCGAGCAGATCCTTTACCGTGTAGTATGGATGGAATGGGATTTTATCCTGCGGACCTTTCGCGTCGATGCCGAGCGGGTTGTTGGAACCGTGCTGGTGCAACGCCATCAGGTGCATGCCCACCACGCCAACGATCAGGAACGGCAGTAAATAATGCAGCGAGAAAAAGCGATTTAGCGTCGGGTTATCGACGGAAAAACCGCCCCATAGCCAGGTGACGATGGGCTCACCGATCCCGGGAAATGCAGAAAATAAGTTTGTAATAACAGTCGCGCCCCAAAAGCTCATCTGGCCCCAGGGAAGTACGTAGCCCATGAAAGCCGTGGCCATCATCAGTACGAAGATGATGATGCCAAGCCACCACAAGACTTCGCGCGGCGCTTTGTACGAACCGTAATAAAGCCCGCGGAACATGTGTATATAAACGACGACAAAAAACATGGAAGCGCCGACGGCATGCGTATAGCGCATCAACCAGCCGTAATTCACGTCGCGCATAATGCGCTCGACGCTGTCGAACGCCATCATCGTATGCGGCGTATAATTCATGACCAGGAAAATGCCGGTCAGGATTTGGATAACAAGGCAGATGCCGGCAATGGAACCAAAATTCCACCAGTAATTCAGATTGCGCGGCGCCGGGTAGTCCACCAGGCTGTGCTGCATCATGGTGAAGATGGGCAGCCGGTAATCAATCCAGCCAATAATTCCTTTTTTGGGGGCAGTCGGTTGCATGAAATTATCCGATTTTGATGCGGTTATCGTTGAGGAATTCATAAGGCGGCACGGCGAGGTTCAGCGGTGCGGGACCTTTGCGAATACGGCCGGACGTATCGTAGTGCGAGCCATGGCATGGGCAGAACCAGCCATGATAATCGCCCGATCTGTTGCCAAGCGGCACGCAGCCCAGGTGCGTGCAGACGCCGATAAGCACAAGCCATTGCTCTTTGCCTTTTTTAACGCGGGCTTCGTCCGTTTGCGGGTCGCGCAGCGAATCAACCTTCACGGCTTCCGCTTCCTTGATTTCATCCGGCGTGCGATGGCGGATGAAGACAGGTTTGCCGCGCCACTTGATTGTGATCGACTGGCCTTCGGCGATAGGGGAAAGATCTATCTCTGTGGTAGAAACCGCTAAAACGTCCTTAGCGGGATTCATGCTATCGACCAGCGGCCACAGGGCAGCTGCAGCGCCGACGCCTGCCATGGCCTGTGCGGTAAGCACCAGGAAATCGCGTCGAGTTGTCGTATTGTCTTCAGTTGGATGGGAAGGTGCAGCGGAAGGATGCGCCATTGAAAAAACTCAATTTAGGTTATAATCAGGCCTTCAATAGAAGACTCTTTTTTCGATTGCAAGTCATGTTTGCCAGAAGCACGCGGCTTCGCTAACTCTCACGTTTCCACTGTTGCACAAAACATCGAGCCCATGCTGAAAATCGTTTTATTCGAACCCGACAACCCGCAGAATTTTGGCCGCATCATTCGTTTATGCGCTTGTATTGGCGCCTCGCTGCATGTCATAGAACCAGCCGGATTCCCCCTGGATGATGCACGTATCCGGCGCGGCAGCCTCGATTATATTGATCATCTTACCCTAGTTAAATATACATCGTGGAAGGATTTTTTGAATAGAAAGACTGCGGGAAGGATTCTGTTGCTCAGTACGAAAGCGAGCGAATCATTATATAAGACCCGGTTTTCTCCGGACGATTGGTTGTTATTTGGCCGGGAAACATCCGGCGTTCCCGATCATGTTCATGCTGAAAGCGATTTAAGAGTGCGAATTCCCATGCAAAACGGACTGCGATCACTCAATCTATCCCTGGCGGCGAGTATGGTTTTGTCAGAAGCAACGCGGCAGATCCTGGAAAGCGGCGGCAACGATATATATCTGTCTTGATTTAAATCATGGCTTATCGGCAGATAGAGGCGTAAAAGCTCAGAATAGAGGTAGATATGGCAGCGGTCGTAAAAAAGGAAAAATTGCAAAAAAATACTGAGCTGGTGCGCCGTCAGGAAACGGCCGCGTTCTGGTTCCGCAATCTGCGCGATGATATCTGCGATGCCTTTGAAAAGCTGGAGAAAGAGGCGGGTGCGTTCGCGCATTACAATGGTGATGCCGGTCAGTTCAAACGCACACACTGGCAACGTCCGGAAGGCGGCGACGGGGAAATGTCGATCATGAAAGGGCGGCTCTTTGAAAAAGTCGGCGTCAATATCTCCACCGTCCATGGTCAGTTTTCGGAAGCATTCAAAAAAGAAATCCCCGGCGCCGATAAAAATCCGAATTTCTGGGCTGCGGGCATTTCGCTGGTTGCGCATATGGCTAATCCGCATGTACCCGCCGTCCATATGAATACGCGTTTCATCGTTGTCGGCGAGGGTGAAAAAAGCTGGTTTGGCGGCGGCATGGATCTGACGCCGATGTTTCCGGCCAAGGAGCTCGCTGACCGGTTTCACGAAGCCCTGCAGATTTGCTGCAATAAATATGACGAGAAATATTATGAGACGTACAAAAAATGGTGCGATGAATATTTCTTTTTAAAACATCGGAATGAGCCGCGTGGCATCGGCGGAATCTTTTACGATTATGTTGAAACCGGTGACTGGGAGAACGATTTTGCGTTCACACAGGATGTCGGTAAGACTTTCCTGGAAATTTATCCGGAGATCGTGCGCCGCTCCTGGCAGAAACCATGGACGAAGGAAGATCGCGAGCATCAGCTTGTGCGCCGTGGCCGGTACGTGGAATTCAACCTGCTCTACGACCGTGGCACCCGCTTCGGACTGATGACCGGCGGAAATACCGAAGCCATCCTGATGTCCTTGCCGCCGGAAGTGAAGTGGCCTTAATCCTTGAATTCATTGACTGAAGCCTGATCTCCGCCTAACCAACAGGAATGCGCACCTTTCCTATCTGCCCGACTGAGATTGCCCGCTCTCCCGCCCGCCACGCGCCGCTATTGAAGCAGTTGATCAAGCGTGAAATTCTGGGGAGATACCGGGGATCAGTCATAGGCCTGTTCTGGGCAATCCTCAACCCCTTGCTGTTGCTTGCCGTTTATACATTTGTGTTCAGCGTCGTCTTCAAGGCGCGCTGGGGCGCATCGGAAACCGCGTCGCATACCGACTTCGCGCTTAATGTTTTCGCCGGTATTATTTTTTTCAACCTCTTTGCCGAATGTTTCACGCGCGCACCCAATCTCATCTTGCATCATGCCAACTATGTGAAAAAGATCGTTTTCCCGCTTGAGATACTTCCCTGGATGGCCATGGGATCGGCCTTGTTTCATTTTCTGATCGGGCTTGTGATTTTGACCGCCGGCATAGCCTATATGCATGGGACAATGCCCGTTACCCTGATTTATATTCCGCTTTTGCTAGCGCCTTTTTGCGCGCTTTTACTCGGAATGATGTGGTTTTTAGCCGCTTTAGGGGTCTACATCCGGGATATCGGGCAAATTATAGGGCTTGCGACCACGATTTTGATGTTTATGTCGCCGATTTTCTATCCCATTACCGCTCTTCCGGAGCCTTACCGCATTTTTTTCCTGCTCAACCCGATGACCTTCATCATTGAGCAATCGCGCGCGATACTGCTTCTTGGTGGCGAACCAGACTGGCATGGGCTTATGATCTATTCCGCTGTCAGCATCGCTGCATGCTGGGTTGGATTCGCATGGTTCCAGAAAACACGTAAGGGTTTCGCCGATGTGCTCTGACATTGCCATTCAGATCGAAAATCTGAGCAAAACCTATCCGCTTTACAGGCGTCCGCTTGACCGTCTAAAGCAATCTTTCATTCGCAGTCGCCCGCTCTTTCACGAAGTGCAGGCACTGAAACCCTTGTCACTGGAAATCAAACGCGGCGAGACGCTTGGCATCATCGGGCGCAATGGTTCGGGTAAATCGACGCTTCTGCAACTGATTTGCGGCATCCTGCAGCCGACGCATGGTAACCTCACGGTCAATGGCCGCATCTCAGCATTGCTTGAATTAGGGGCAGGGTTCAATCCCGATTTCACGGGCCATGAAAATATCTTTATCAACGGTGCGATTCTTGGACTATCACCTGAGGAATTAAACGAAAAATATGAATCGATTATCGCCTTTGCAGGCATCGGCGATTTTATACATCAGCCGGTAAAGACTTACTCAAGCGGCATGTATGTGCGGCTTGCGTTTGCCGTCGCGGTAGCATCGGATCCGGATATTCTGGTGGTCGATGAGGCGCTTGCCGTCGGCGACGAAGCGTTTCAGCGCAAATGCTATGGACGCATTCGTGAGATGCAGCAGCGCGGCGGGACCATCCTTTTTGTCTCGCATTCGTCTTCGACAATTGTCGAAGTCTGCGACCGCGTGCTGCTTTTAGAGCAAGGCGAAAAGCTGGCCTTGGGCAGCCCCAAACATGTGCTAAACCTCTATCATAAACTGATTTATGCACCGAAGGATAAAGCGCAAGATGTGATCGAGTCGGCAAGTATTGAAGCCCCGGCTGAAACTCATTTTGATGCAAATATGAAGCCGGAAAGCCAGGTGATCTATGAGTCGCATGGTGCGTTGATCCAAAATCCACGCATCGAAACAGCGGATGGAAAGCCGGTTAATCTGCTGACACGCGGCGGCGAATATGTTTACCGTTTTGATGTAGCATTCGAAAAACCGGCGCAACAAGTCCGTTGCGGTATGATGATCAAGACGATGACGGGTGTGGAGCTTGGCGGCTCAAGCATTGCTACCTTTGAAAATGCCATACCGGAAGTATCGGCAGGGGACATACTCCAGATCGGCTTTCAGTTTCGTGCGAAACTGCTGCCAGGAACTTATTTTTTAAATTGCGGCTGCTCCGGTTTTGCCGAAGACCGCATTACGTTCCTGCACCGCATTACCGATGCCGTTATGTTTAAAGTCTTGCCTGAGGGTGATTTACCGCTTACCGGAATGGTGGATTTTTCAATTATACCGAAGGTTACCCATGCTTGATTTTCTCGGAATCGGTGCTCAGAAAACAGGCACGACCTGGCTTGCGGAAATGCTATCGCTTCATCCTGACGTTGCCTTTCCAGCCGGAAAAGAAGTGCATTTTTGGGATGACCAGAGGGAAAAGGGTGCTGAGTATTACAAGCAACTTTTTCAAATCTCAAATGGCAAAAAAAATGGCGAAATAACGCCTTCTTATGCATTCCTGTCAAAAGAAATTATATCTGAAATCCACACGCATTTTCCTTCCGTGCCCCTGTTTTATTCCGTGCGCGATCCCATTGAACGCGCATGGTCCGGTGCGCTCATGGCGCTAAAGCGCGCAGAGCTGCAATTCGAGGAAGCCTCTGACCAATGGTTCCTCGATCACTTTTATTCAAAAGGCTCCCTCAGTCGTGGCGATTACGAGACCTGCCTTCGCAACTGGATTTCGGTCTATCCCGCTGAGCAGATTCTACTGATTCGTCAGGAAGAAATTGCGAATCATCCACGGCAGGTCGTGATAGCGCTGGCTGAGCATATTGGCATTGATCCGAAATTCTTTACAATACTATCAGACAACGTATTGGCACAAAAAGTGTTTTCAGGTGAGAAATACCCTATTCGCCCGAAACTACGCGAAGCGTTAAACGATATTTACAAGGATAAAATTCCGAACTTTGAAACATTCTTACTCGAAACAAAGTTAAAGCGAGTTGGTTAGTTACCAATTCTCTTTAAGATCTTTCTTTTCAAGCAGGACGTCGGTTTTGGCACGGGCGGAGGCGCTGCGCGGCGCGGAGTCCATGACGCCGTACTCGCCAAAGAATTTTCCCTCATTCAAAATAGTGACTGATTTTTCGGTGCCGTCGGGCAGCATATTGAAAATTTCGACCTTACCGTGCAGGATAACGAAAGCCACATCGCTGGGATCGCCTTCGTTGAAAATAATTTCTCCTGCACGGTAGGTCTGAGTGTTAGTCATAAGATGATGATCATGAGTCCTAGTGAGAAACTCAAAAGTAGGTTAGCGCGAATTAGTTAACGAAATACTAGGATTGCGCCATAATATTTTTAAAAGCACCAGCGCGGGCAATCCAAGTAGAATTCCCGTTATAAAGAGGCCACTCCACCCTAGGTGCACTGCCACCCATCCCGAGCCATTGGCAAGGAACGTGCTGGCCACTGCGGGAAGCGCTCCCAGCAAAGCATATTGCGTTGCCGTATATTGCTTATTGCACAGGCTCATAAGCAGAGCTACCAGGGCAGATGTCACCATCCCGCCTGTGAAGTAGTCGAGCGTGATACTGAGGATTAAGAAGGGGAGTTGATGCCCCATATGATCAAGCAGAATATATGTGGTGACCGTCGCCAGATGGAGAATGAAAAAAGAAAGCAGCGCTTTCTTGATGCCGATCTTGTCGAGCAACGCGCCGCCGACAAATCCTCCGATGATAACGGCAAAAAATCCATAGATTTTGCCGACGGCGGCGATTTCAGTCTTACTGAAACCCGTTTCCATGAAAAAGCGCGTTGTCATCAGATTGATAAAACCGTCCGGCATCTTGTAAAAAACAATAAAAATCAGAATTAAAACCGCTTGCGGATGCGCGGTCAGGAATTGACGAAACGGCGCGACAATTGCTTCGGAAAACCACTCACTCAACGTCTTGGCTTTCACCGGCTCGGGAGTGTTTTTCGGCTCGCCGGCTATCAAAACCGTCACCATTCCGATCAGCATCAGGCCGCACATGATAAGATACACCGTGCCCCAGGGAATCCGGTCTGCGAGCGCCAGCGCCCCCGCTCCTGCCACCAGCATCCCTAACCGGTAGCCAAATACACCTGAAGCCGCTCCTTTTCCATAAAGCTCTGGACCGAGATATTCCGTTCTGTAGGCATCGATGACGATATCCTGGCTGGCTGAAAAGAAGGCAATGAAGGTAGAGATGACAGCAATCATCAGCGGTTCGGCGGCATCCATACTGACACCCATCCATAATAGCGCCAGCATTACCATCGCCTGCGACAGTACGATCCAGCTTACCCGGCGGCCAAGCGTCTCGGAAAGCAACGGTATTCGCAGATGATCCATCAGCGGCGCCCATGCCCAGTGAAATGCGTAAGGCATGGTAACATTCGCAAAAAGCCCGAGCGCAACAGTGTCGAGCCCCTTGTCGGTGAGCATGGCAACCAGTGTGCCCGCTACCAGCAGCCGCGGCAGCCCGCTGGAAAACCCAAGCAGGGTAACAACGATAAGTTTCGGGTGGATAAAAAACCGGCTTTCAGTCACCGGAATCCTTATGCTACCAGCCGCTTGAGCGGCTTCAGCGCCCGCGCGCCGATCTGCTGAATGATCTCAGACGCGCAGCGATGGCCAAGCTTCGCACAGGCTTCGATATTCCAGCCACGCGTCAGGCCGTAAAGGAATCCTGCTGCAAACAAATCACCCGCGCCAGTCGTATCAACCAGATTGAGCACTTTTTCGCCCGGCACTTCGTAACGTTTGCCGGCATGCCAGATGATAGCAGGATTGCCGCTTCGGGTAATAACGGCGATATCCGCCATCGACGACAGCAGTTTTTCCGCTTCGGTAATATCGGTTGTCTCCGCAAGGGATAAGGCTTCCGACTCATTGGAAAAAATAATATCGACATAATGGCGGATCAGGTCGAGGAATTCGAGCCGGTGACGATCCACGCAAAACGTATCCGAAAGTGAAAACGCCACTTTATGATCCGAATCGCGCGCCGCTTTAAGCGCTGTCATGATCGCTTCTTTCGCCGCTGGCGGATCCCACAGATAGCCTTCGACATAAACCATCCCCGATTTTGTGATACGGCTGACATCGATATCGCCCGGCTCCATTTCCGCACAGGCGCCGATAAACGTATTCATCGTGCGCTGGCCATCCGGCGTAACGCACACAAGGCAGCGCGCTGTCGGCTTGCCGGAACTGGCGGACGGCGTGTCGAAATCCACTCCGACGGAACGCATATCATGGCGGAATATATGGCCGAGTTGATCATCGTGCACACGGCCCATAAAGGCGACTTTGGCACCAAGCGAAGCAAGACCTGCCATTGAATTGGCGACCGAGCCGCCGGAGCATTCCGCACATTGCCCAAGCTTTTGATACAGCGTCTCGGCGGGTTCCGCCTCGATCAGCGTCATCGCTCCCTTGTTTAGCCTCTCCCGCTTTAAAAACTCATCATCCACCATAGCCAGCACATCCACGATGGCATTGCCGATGCCGACAATATCGTATTCCAGCTTTTTGCCTTCGGTTTCGTATTCTTTAATCATGACAGCATGCTCCTTGCCTGCTCGAGTTGTTCTGGCGTATCCACGCCGAAAGGAACGGTTTTAACATTCCGGACATCAATGCGCATCCCATTTTCCAGTGCGCGCAACTGTTCCAATTTCTCACGCGTTTCTAGCGGACTTGGTGGCAGCGATACGAAGCGTTCGAGCGCGTGCCTGCGATACGCATAGATGCCGATATGATGATAGAGCGCCCCTTCACCATACGGAATCCGCGAACGACTGAAATAAAGCGCCTTGCCCTGCAACCTAGAAGCATCTGCCCAGGAAATCACAGGTTTTACGACGGCAGGATCATTTTCTTCTGACTTTTTATGAATTTCCGCGACCAATGTGGCAATATCAACAGCGTTATCTTCCAACGGTTTTAAAACATCCTGGATGATCGCCTGATCGATGGTAGGTAAATCCCCTTGGAGATTGATGATGGTATCGTAATGCGCTTTTGCATCAACGCTTTGCAAAGCCTGCCAAATTCGGTCAGAGCCGGAAGGCAGGTCGCTGTCGGTCATTACCGCATGCCCGCCCTCCTTTTCAACCGCTTTCTTGATATCCAGATGATCGGTTGCCACCCAAACCTCGCCAATTTCCGCTCGAATGGCACGTTCCCAGACGTGTACAATCATCGGCTTGCCACATATGTCCGCAAGCGGCTTGCCGGGAAGCCGGGTTGACGCGTAGCGGGCAGGAATGAGAATCACAGAGCGCATGGAAAAATAAAGTGCAGTGCCATCAAACGACAAGATTGAGTTGCATCCGAGCCTTCGGATGTTATAGCTATACCGATTTTTTAGAACCACGTAAGTACGAATTTCGCCAATAGAGTGATGCCATGAATCTTGAGATGAATAAAATTGCTGCCGCCGTATTGCTTTCCGGCCTGATCGCCATGGTTGTCGGCAAAGTTGCGGACGGGCTTTATGACCAGAATGAGCCTGCAGAAAAACGCGGCTACTCCATCGCCGGTGCGGAAGATACATCTGCTACGGCCAGCGCCGCCACTGAAGTAAAACCGGTGGATATTCTGCCTTATTTAGCAAAAGCGCAAGCAGCTGCCGGTGAAGGCCTCGTCAAGCCGTGCCTTGCGTGCCATACATTCCAAAAAGGCGAGCCAGCGAAAGTCGGACCAAACCTTTACGGTGTCGTTGGCAATCACCATGCCCATATGGAAGGCTTTGCTTATTCTAAAGCCATGGCATCACTCAGCGATAAGAAATGGGATTTCCAGACATTGTCTGAATTCCTGGAAAAACCAGCCAAAGTGGTTCCGGGAACCAAGATGGCATTTGCGGGTCTGAAGAAGCCGGAGGATCGCGCCAACGTGATCGCCTATCTGAATTCGCTGAGCGACGCGCCGCTCCCAGTTCCTGCAGCGACCGCGGCACCGGCTGAACCGGCGAAGGACGAAAAAGCCGCCCCTACTGATAACGCTAAAGATGCTAAGCCAGCCGAAGCGGATGCAAAAAAGAAATAGCACTTTTCTTTTTATTGTAGTGCGTTACACTTCCACGCATGTCTGAGCACTTACTGGCATCTTATTTATGGCTGATCGCAGGAGCGATCATGCTGGCCATCGAAGCATTTGGTATTCCCGGAATAGGATTTTTGTTTGCCGGCATTGGCGCCTTTATTGCGGGTCTGGTTATTACCAGCGGCTTTATCGCAGAAGATGCTTATATCTCCCAATTCGCCTGCTGGTTTCTGGCAACAACATTAAGCGCTATCTTGCTTTGGAAAAAACTACGTCGCCTCAGTGCAGTCGCTCCCGATAAGCAATATAACAATATCGTCGGCACCACCGCGACCGTTGCAACGGGCGGCCTGACCGCCGGCATTCCGGGCAGCGTGAAATGGTCCGGCGCCTTGATGACGGCAGAGCTGGAAACCGGCTATGATGCCGCCGCAGAAGGCGCCACTGTCGATGTCATCGCCACGCGCGGCACCACGCTTATTGTTAAACCCAGATAGGAGTACGCATGTCTCTGCCTATTATCGCCGCTTCCATACTTTTTGTCTTTTTCGTTGTAGTCTGGAAAGGCATCAAAATTGTACCGCAACAAAATGCCTGGATTATTGAACGTCTCGGCCGCTATTCCACGACGCTGCAGCCCGGCCTCAGCTATCTGATTCCTTTCGTTGATCGCGTTGCTTACAAACATTCCCTTAAAGAATATGCAATGGACGTCCAGCAGCAGGAAGCGATCACCCGTGACAACGTGACCCTCGCCATGGACGGGGTAATTTATCTTCGTATCGTCGATCCGGTACAGGCATCCTACGGCGTATCCAATCCCGTTTATGCCGCAACGCAGCTTGCGCAAACGACGATGCGTTCGGAAATTGGAAAACTGACGCTCGATCAATCATTTGAGGAACGCGAGCGCCTGAATGCCAATATCGTCAATGCGATCAACGAAGCGGCGCAAACCTGGGGCATTCAGTGCATGCGCTACGAGATCAAAAACATCACGCCTCCCGCCAGTGTCCTGAAAGCGATGGAAATGCAGGTCGCCGCCGACCGCCAAAAACGCGCCCAGATTCTGCAATCCGAGGGCGAACGCCAAGCGAAGATCAACGAGTCGGAAGGCCTTCGTCAATCGTCGATCAACATCGCGGAAGGCCGCAAGCAGGAAGTCGTCCTTGCCTCGGAAGCGGCCCAGATCGATCAGGCCAACCGTGCCAAAGGGGAAGCAGAAGCCATTATTGCCGTTGCCGATGCTTCGGCAAAGGGACTGGAATTGATTGCCGCTGCCATCCGCGCTGAAGGCGGTGAAGATGCCGTTTCCATGAAAATCGCCGAGCAATATATCGATGCGTTCAAAAATCTCGCGCGTTCAAGCACAACGGTGCTGCTGCCGGCCAATGCAGGCGATACGGCAGGCGTCGTTACGCAGGCTCTCAGCGTCTTCGAGGCATTGCGCCATAAAACGGGCGGAAATACATCGGGGCCGTGGAAAAATCCTGCCTGATTAGGATTTGCCTTCGCGTTCCTGCCACTTTTCAAGTATGTACGCTATCAGTATCATGATGCGGCTGATTTATTTTCTATGCCTCTTTCTGTTTGCAAGCGCTGCTTCGGCAGAGCGCAAGGAAGCCATGGTGCTTTTTGGCGAGCCGAAATATAAACCCGGCTTCACGCATTTCGATTACGTTAATCCTGATGCGCCGAAAGGCGGCACATTACGGCTTGCCTACGTTCAGGGATTTGACAGCTTAAACCCATTCATTCTGCGTGGCCTTCCTGCGCCCGGACTGAATTTTTATTTTGAAACGCTGATGGTTGGTTCGCTTGACGAGCCGCAGACCGAGTATGGCCTTATCGCGCAAAGCTTTGATCTGGCAAAAGACAAAAAAAGCATCGTTTTTTATCTCAATCCTAAAGCGCGCTGGCAGGACAAATCTCCAATCACCGCCGAGGATGTCATTTTCAGCTTTAATACGCTGAAGGAAAAAGGCGATCCGTTTTACAAACTGCAATATGCGTCTGTGATAAAGGCCGAAGCGATCGGCAGGGGCGCGGTGAAATTTATCTTCGACACGGATAAAAACCGGGACCTTCCAGTGATTCTTGCGAATATGCCTGTGATTTCCAAAGCCTATTTCTCTAAGAATGATTTTGCCGCAACAACCCAGAAACCGCCGCTCACCAGCGGCCCTTACAAGATAGCCAGACTGGATCCCGGCCGCGCTATTGTCTACGAGCGTGATCCGAGTTACTGGGGCAAGGATCTTCCTTCCCGCAAAGGCTATTTCAATTTTGATCACATCCGCTTCGATGTGTACCGCGACGATGTCATCGCGCTAGAATCGCTGAAGGCAAAACAATTTGATCTTTATGAAGAATTCATCGCCCGCAACTGGGCAACGGCCTATAATATTCCTGCGGTCGAGCGCGGCGAACTGATCAAATACCAGGCGCCGAACAAAATCCCCCGCGGCATGCAGGCGTTTCTATTCAACACCCGTGATCCACGTTTCAGCGACCGCCGCGTCCGTGAAGCCATTGCCGATACCCTCGATTTCGAATGGATGAACCGCACAATTTTCTATGACGCCTATAAACGCAATAATAGCTTCTTCCAGAGCACGCCATTTATGGCGCGCGAATTACCCTCCAAGGACGAGCTGAAACTGCTTGAGCCTTACCGTTCCATCCTCCCACCCGAGGTGTTTACGGAAGTCTATAATCCGCCAGTGACGGATGCCTCCGGCTATCCGCGCGATCTATTACTGCACGCACAGAAACTACTTGATGAGGCAGGGTGGGTTATTAAAGAGGGCGTGCGCGTCAACGCCAAGACGGGTCAACCGCTCACTATCGAATTCTTGGTGCGTCAAAAGACTTTTGAACGCGTGGTGGGATCTATTTTCCGTAATCTAAAAAAACTCGGCATCAAGGGCACGTTCCGGCTGGTGGATGATGCGCAGTACCAGAAGCGGCTGGATAAGAAAGACTTTGATGTCATTTCCATCTGGTGGAATATGGGGCTTGTGTTTCCGGGTAATGAGCAGAAACAATACTGGCATTCCTCACAGGCCGATATACGGGGCGGCATGAATTATGCGGGCGTAAAGAACGATGCTATTGACGCGCTGCTCGATGATCTGGCCAATGCACAGGACCTTGCCAGCCTGACCGCCGCGGCGCGTGCGCTGGATCGCTCGCTGCTTTGGATGCATCTTGTCATTCCGCACTGGCATGTGACTACATTCCGTGTTGCGTACTGGAACAAATTTGAACATCCCAAGGTTCGCCCAACTTATGGCCTAGGTTTTGAAACCTGGTGGATGAAACCGGAGTTTATGCCTAAACCTGCAAATCAGGAGGCAAAGTGATGCAGAACTACATCCTGAAGCGTCTCCTTCTGATGATTCCGACGATTTTCGGCATTCTGCTGATCAACTTTCTGATCGTGCAGGCCGCTCCCGGCGGACCTGTAGAGCAACTGGTTTTCAAGCTTTCGCATCCGGGTATTGCGGCAGGCGCAGCGGGCTTTACCGGCGGAAACGCCGCGGATGTCGGAAGCCACGGCCAGTCGAATTATGCCCAGACCGATATTTCCCGGGGATCACGCGGCCTTGACCCTGAAATGATTGAACAGATCAAAAAATTATACGGGTTTGACAAACCTGCCAGCGAGCGTTTCACACTCATGCTGAAGAATTATATCCACTTCGATTTCGGCGAAAGTTTTTATCGAAATGACAAGGTGATCGACGTCATCATCAGCAAACTTCCGGTCTCTATATCTCTCGGATTATGGACAACGCTGCTGGTCTACTTGATATCGATCCCGCTTGGCATTCGTAAAGCCATCAAAGACGGTTCGCATTTTGACGTCTGGACGAGCTGGGTGATCGTGATCGGCTATGCGATCCCGAGTTTTTTATTCGCTATTTTGCTTATCATACTCTTTGCCGGCGGTAGTTATTTTGACTGGTTTCCCATGCGCGGGCTGGTTTCCGAGGAATTCGACGACTATTCCATCTGGGGTAAGATCGCTGACTATTTCTGGCATCTCTGCTTGCCGGTCACCGCGATGGTGCTTAGCGGCTTTGCCAGCCTTACGATGCTTACTAAAAACTCCTTTCTCGATGAAATCAAAAAACAATATGTCCTGACAGCACGTGCCAAAGGATTGACCGAGCGCCAGGTGCTCTACCGCCATGTATTCCGGAACGCCATGCTGATCGTGATTGCCGGGCTGCCGCACGCTTTGCTTAAAGTGTTTTTCACAAGCGCCTTACTAATTGAAGTCATTTTCTCACTGGATGGCCTTGGCTTGCTCGGATTCGAGGCCGCCCTCACGCGTGATTATCCGGTCATGTTTGCGACGCTCTACATCTACACGTTGATGGGTCTCGTTTTATCGCTGGTCGGGGATATTACCTACATGCTGGTCGATCCGCGTATCGATTTTGAGCGGAGGATCGGATGAACCTCTCTCCCATCAATCGCCGCCGACTGGCCAATTTCAAGAAAAACCGCCGTGGGTACTGGTCTTTCTGGATTTTTACAGTTCTTTTTCTGGTAACGCTGCCCGCCGAATTTCTCGCGAATGAACAGCCTATTGTCGTCTCTTATAAAAACCATCTCTATTTCCCAAGCTTTATCGCCTATCCGGAAATTACTTTTGGCGGCCAGCTTGAAACAGAGGCGGACTATACGGATCCTTTTGTCAAAAAACAGATTAATGACAATGGCTGGATGGTCATGCCGCCGATTCCTTATAACTTTAAATCCATCAATTTTGATATTACGCGCGCACCGTCCCCGCCTTCTGCGCAAAACTGGTTCGGTGTGGATGACCAAGGGCGTGATGTTCTGGCAAGGATGATTTATGGCTTTCGCCTGTCCGTCATTTTCGCGTTGATTCTGACAATCGTCAGTAGCGTGATCGGCATTTTTGCCGGTGCCATCCAAGGCTATTTCGGCGGCAAGATCGACCTTCTCTTTCAGCGGTTCATCGAAATCTGGTCCGGACTTCCTTTGCTGTTCCTGCTGATTATTCTCTCAAGCCTGGTTGAGCCGACGTTCTGGCTTTTGCTGGGATTGCTGCTTCTCTTCTTCTGGGTAGAGTTGGTCGCGGTTGTTCGCGCCGAATTTCTCCGCGCCCGTAATTTTGATTATGTTCGCGCCGCCAAAGCGCTTGGCGTTTCGGAAAGCAAGATTATCACGCGTCACGTTTTGCCCAATGCTTTCGTGGCCTCGCTGACTTTCCTGCCTTTCATCCTGAATAGTGCTATCACCACATTGACATCTCTCGATTTTCTCGGCTTCGGCCTGCCACCGCCATCCCCCTCTCTGGGTGAATTGCTTGCACAGGCCAAAGCTAACCCGAAAGCACCCTGGCTTGGCATCTGCGGCTTCATGATCCTGGCCATGCTACTCAGCCTGTTGATTTTTATTGGTGAAGCAGTGCGCGACGCGCTTGATCCACGCAAACTCTTTTCGGATGTGAAACGATGAGCCTGCTGAACGTAGAAAACCTTTCCGTCCAGTTCCACGGCCAACCGACGCCAGTGGTCAAGAATATTTCTTTTTCTATCGAGAAAGGCGAAATTATTGCTCTTGTTGGTGAATCAGGTTCAGGCAAGTCCGTAACTGCCTTGTCCATCATGCAGCTCCTGGAAAACGATGCGGTCTCCTATCCTACCGGCAGAATTCAGTTTAAAGACAAGGAATTACTCGGCGCCTCGGCAAAAACATTACGCAAAATTCGAGGCAATGAAATTTCCATGGTATTTCAGGAACCGATGTCGGCGCTCAACCCGCTCCATACGGTCGGCAAGCAGATCGGCGAAATCATCCGCCAGCATCGTACGTTATCGAATACCGAAATTCATACGGAGACGCAGCGGCTTCGAGACATCGTCGGGCTTTCGGCAACTCTTAAAGGCCGTCTTAAAGCCTATCCGCATCAGCTTTCCGGCGGTGAGCGCCAGCGCGTGATGATCGCAATGGGAATTGCGAATACCCCTGACCTTCTGATTGCCGATGAGCCCACAACGGCGCTGGATGTGCATCTGCAGGAGCAAATTATCGACCTTATTAAAAAGCTTCGCGATGAAATGGACATGGCTGTCCTTCTGATCACGCACGATTTGCCTATGGTCAGAAAAATCGCCGACCGCGTCCTTATCATGCAGCATGGTCAGATCGTCGAGGGAGGCCCCGTAGAGCAAATATTCTCTTCTCCCTTTCATCCCTACACTAAACAGCTTTTAGCCACTAAATTGGGCGCAGGACCGGCGCCATTGCCTAAATCTGCGGATAAACTCCTTGAGGCCGAATCGATCTATGTCCACTTTCCTGTAAAAAAGTCCTTTTTTGGAAAGCCTCTGGTCGTCTCCAAAGCCGTTGATGATGTCTCGCTCTCTGTCCAGGCAGGTGAATCGGTCGGCGTGGTGGGTGAATCGGGATCAGGTAAAACATCCCTTGGCCTTGCCGTAGCGCGTCTGGCACCCGCCGGCGGCAAAGCCGTCTTTCTTGGCAAACCGCTCTTTGAACTGCCAACGCGGGAATTACGTTTGTTCCGCAAACATATCCAGTTTGTCTTTCAGGATCCTTTTTCAAGCCTTAACCCGAGAATGACGATTGGCGATATTATTGCGGAAGGCCTGGAAGTCCACGAATCCTCCTTATCCAGAAGCAGCCGCGAAGAAAAAGTCATTGCCATGCTGAATGAAATCGGACTCGATCCGGAAACACGTCACCGCTACCCGCATGAATTTTCCGGCGGCCAGCGCCAGCGAATCAACATTGCGCGCGCAATGGTTCTGAACCCGGAGCTGGTTATTCTCGATGAACCAACCTCAGCGCTGGATGTGCATCTGCAGGCCCAGATTGTTGAGCTCCTCAAGAAACTTCAGAAATCGCATCATTGCGCATATATGTTTATCAGTCATGATCTGCGCGTTATCCGTAGCCTATGCCACCGCGTGCTGGTTATGCGTCGGGGTAAAATTATAGAAGAAGGCCCCGTGGAAAGCATTATTGCCAATCCTCAGCAGGATTATACCAGAATGCTGATGTCTACGGCTTTCGGGGCGGAAGCGGCTTAAATTACTAAAACAGTGCTACCTTCAGTTACCCGGCTTTCAAGCGCTTTATGGGCGTCAGATGCTTTTGAGAGCGGAAACTCTTGGCCAATATGTATAGCCAGCGTTTTATCGAGCACCCGGTCAAAAAGCTCTTTAGCCGCCGCTTCGTAATCTTCCCGCTGTTTTACATAATCAAAGAGGGTTGGCCGCGTCATGAACAGTGATCCTTTTTTTGCCAATACTGAGGTGTCGACCGGCGCCAGAGCCCCGGAAGACTGTCCATAGCTGACAAATGTCCCTAATGGCCGCAGACTGTCCAGCGACGCTTCAAACGTGGTTTTGCCTACCGAGTCATACACCACGTGGCATTTCTCGCCTTTGGTATAGGCGCTGACTTTTTCAGCGACATTTTCCTTGGTGTAGAGAATCGGATAATCGCAGCCATTTGCCTTGGCTTTAGCGGCTTTTTCAGGAGTACTCACTGTCCCCAAAACGGTCGCGCCAAGCGCTTTTCCCCACTGGCACAGCAAAAGCCCGACGCCACCCGCTGCCGCATGAACCAGGATCACGGTGCCTTTCCCGACAGGATAGGTACGGCGCAGGAGATAATGCGCCGTCAGCCCCTTTAGCATTATGGCTGCCGCAGTTTTATCATCGATATTATCTGGTAGCGCCAAAACCTTGTCTTCGGTAATCGTACGATATTGCGCGTAGGCACCAAGTGGTCCTTTGCAATAGGCAACGCGCGTACCCGGCTTTATCGCCATGACGCCTTCACCGACGGTTTCAACAACGCCCACTCCTTCCAATCCTGGCGTAAATGGTAGTTCTGCAGGATAAAACCCGGTGCGATGGTACACATCAATGTAATTTACTCCCACCGCTGCCTGACGGAGCAGGATTTCGCCCGGACCTGGTTTCGGCATCGGGATTTCTTCCCATTGCATTACCTCAGGGCCGCCGGTTTTATGGATACGAATGGCAAATGGCATAAAATCTCGTCTGTATTTGCTTTCCTTGCATAATCGGTTTAAGAGCCTCTTCCAGTTATGACAACCATTTATGCGCCTGCAACGCCGCCGGGCCGTTCGGCGGTTGCCATTATCCGGATTTCAGGTCCGGAAAGCAAATCGCTGTTTTCTTTTTTTGGTCTTCCTCTTCCGACTCCCAGAATAGCAACCCTCGCTACATTGAGAAATCCTGAAACAAAAGAAATACTCGATAACGCCCTACTCTTCTGGTTTCCGGCTCCCCGTAGTTATACGGGTGAAGATACAATCGAACTTCACCTTCATGGTGGCCGTGCCATTCGTGAAGAAATTCTTTCACTGCTTTCCGGAATTTCCGAATTTCGCTTGGCGGAACCGGGTGAATTTTCAAAGCAAGCATTTTTCAATGGCAAGATGGATCTGCTTCAGGCTGAAGCGATTGCCGACCTGATTGAAGCGGAAACCTCGGCGCAAAAGCGTCAGGCACTCCAGCAAATGCACGGCGATTTTTCCAAACTTTGCTTATCTTTACGCCAAAGATTGATCGAAGCGCGCGCCCATATCGAAGCTTATATCGATTTTCCCGATGAAGATTTGCCGCCTGATGTCCAAAAGAAAATCGAGGATGATTTAGCAACTCTGGAAAATCAGATTCAGAAATTATTGGATGATGGAAAACGTGGCGAGCGAATTCGAGATGGTATTTATGGAGCAATTCTCGGCGTCCCGAACGCGGGTAAATCATCCCTTCTCAACATCCTCGCCAAGCGTGATGTCGCCATTGTATCAGAACAGCCAGGCACAACACGTGATGTCATCGAAGTCCATCTTAATATTGGTGGTTATCCTGTTATACTCGCTGATACGGCTGGGATTAGGGAGACGGAAAACATTATTGAAGCAGAAGGAATACGCCGCGCCAGAGCCAGAGGGGATATGGCGGATTTCAGAATATGGGTGCTGGACAATACGAAACCGCTAAAAAATCAGCTGGATGTGGCTAAAAAACTTACACCAGATGATGTGTTAATATTAAATAAAACGGATATTTTACCACAAAATATAGGGCATATTCCCGATAGTAATCCCATTTCATTGTCCTGCATTACCCAAAGCGGTGTTCCAGAATTGATAGAAAGACTGAAAACGCTTATAGAAAATAAATTCCAAATTTCTGGAAATGACGTTGCTTTGACTCGCGAAAGACACCGTATTTCTTTTGAAGCCGCATTACAGCATATCCAGAATTCATCTTCTGTCGAACAGCTGGAACTCAAAGGTGAAGAGCTTCGCCGCGCTTCAGACGAGATTGGAAAAGTTATTGGAGTTATTCATACAGAAGATGTATTAGACTCCCTTTTTCAAACGTTTTGTATCGGAAAGTAATGTGGTGTTTCACGTGAAACAGGGTTAATAAGTTATGAGAATCTATGACGTTATTGTCATTGGCGGAGGGCATGCCGGTACTGAGGCGGCAGCGGCAGCGGCACGCATGGGTCGCAAAACCGCTTTAATATCAATGGATAAAGCAAAAATTGGCGAGATGTCCTGTAATCCCGCCATTGGCGGTGTTGGCAAAGGAACACTGGTTCGTGAAGTGGACGCTTTGGACGGGATCATGGGTCGCGCCATTGATCGCGCCGGCATCCATTATAAAGTTCTGAACAGTAGTAAAGGACCGGCGGTCCATGGGCCAAGGGCTCAGGCGGATCGAAAATTATATCGGCAAGCCATTCAGGATATTCTCTTCGATTATGAGAATCTCGATATTATTGAAGACATGATTGATGACATTGTACTCTCCTCTTCGGGTGCAATTGCTTCTGTCTTAGGTG
>JAXMDT010000015.1:0-59875 GCA_046348685.1 Rickettsiales bacterium | reverse complement strand
CATGATCACTCTCATGACAGCAGAATAATTCATTGTCCGTCATGATGTCGCGAACCTTAGTCTGAGCAGCATCCAAGCCTTTCGAGGTTGCGCGAATCGTGATATCGCGATCCGTGATGACGCCCAAAGGCATGCCGCGCTCCATCACAGGCAGTATGCCGCAGCGCACGTCACGCATCTTCTCTGCAGCTTCCTTGATCGTTGCGTCAGGTTCAATGGTAGTGAGACCAGACGTCATAATGCTTGAGATTTGCATCTTCGGCTCCAAGTATTTTACGTGGTTGTCATTTCAGTATGCTATAATTCGGCTTAATATAAGGAAGCCAGAGAACGACACTCTGTAACTCGCATTAAGAGGCGTTTCTCTGGCTTCATCGTCGGTGAGTCATCACGACCTCAACAACGATTTTATGCTACGCTTTAAAATATCAATTCGCCGTAACTTGTAAGTAAGTCCGCTATAAGAATTTTATAAGGGCAAAATCTACTCAGCCAGTGCGTTTTGAATGTTTATTATTCAGCGCCATCAAAGCGAACTTTCGAACTTTTTTTTCAATATCACCGAGGCGACATGGCTTTATCAGATAATCATTCATACCCGCATGCAACCATTCGCGGTTCAGCTTTTCGTTTTCATTATCGAGCAGCGCAACGATGAAACATGGGCGGATATTACTTTCCTCTTCCCAGCGGCGAATGTGGCGCGTGAGATCATAGCCATCCGCTTTATCGATGATCGTGTCCATGAAAATCAAATCATAAGGCGCTTCAACGATTTTCTTCCAGGCGATATCACGGCTGGTAGCCGCCTCCAGCCGGCAGCCTATTTTCTCCAGATGCAGGCGCGCATGCTCGCTGTTGGCATGAAAGTCATCGATGAATAAAATCCGCCACTCGCGCATCAACATTTCCGCGGGCGATACCGCGACCGGCTCGGCAACCAGTTCCACATCACTCAAATCGACCGGCTTCAATCCGAAGTGATCATCCAGCACATCGAGCTTGGCATGATAGGTCAGGCATTTATGAACCATCTCGTTAAACTTGCCAAGATTGAACGGCTTCAGCACATAAGGGTTGCGCAGCGGCCACCGCCTGCTCGATCCGGAGAATATCGCCGTCATCCAGCGGACATTGCTGCTTAATATGTTCACCCCCGGCGCGCCTTTTTAAACGCGCCACCGGCTAAAAATCACGCATTGCAGCAACACTGTATACAGACCTCTATTAAGTAGAAATAATATTGTTTTAACAATGGCTTAAACCTTAACAGGATTGACACAGAGTCCGTGTATAATCTTAAAAAAAAATTATATGCAAGCAGCTCTCAACGCTATTCAAAAATGTGAAAAAATTCTAGAAACGCTCGGCGCCAAGATAACGTGTGGGGGCGAGATTGAATGGTATTCCATCGTAGACACGCCACGTTTATCCATGAAACCAGCAGCCATGAAAGCTGAAATTATACATAACATCTCTTCCAAGCCTGACATCTTCGATAGATTCTGGATCCTAAATTGTGATGATCAAAACATAGAGTCGTACTGCAATAAATTTCATATCAGTAAAAATGACGCCATCATCCGTGTATCGAAAGAGGCATTAGTTAAGATTGACGATGGCGATATTGATGAAAAGCAGCTTGCAGAATTAGCCACGGCACTCATTATGACCCGTGTCATGCTGCGAGCGGACAAAGAAGGCATTCCTATCTACGTCTGCGAAAAAGAAAATGGGTATGTTGCGTCTGAAATGGCAGTCCAGCACGAAATCTCAACTAAGCCAGGAACAGCATATCAGCAAGCGATTTGGCTTAATACGCTCAGGAGTCTGATTACTGAAGAAAGCCGTAAACTGGAAACGCTAGCGGATTTCGAAGACAAACCCGATTATACCCATAGAGCTACCGCAGCCGGAAATGGTCTGCATATTCATTACGGACTTATTGACGCTAAAACGGGTGAAAATCTTATGGCAACCGGATTGCCAGCGGCTATTTCAAAAAAATCATTGCTGTATTCCGTTTGTGCCGACGGCGTGCTTGAAGTTGCGCGTCAGGGAGGCATCATCTTAGGTTGCCCTTATTCAGAATCCTATGATCGATTGCAAAAAGGAGGAACGACTTTACCTAAAGTGTTTAATGAAGGCACAGAAGATGCAAGTTGTGTAAAAGAAAATTCCATTGATGGACAGTTGCACCAGGAATTAAGGATACCGGGCAGCAAGACTCCACCATCGCTTGCTGTCTTGCTGACAACATTAGGAATAGTCTATGGTATTGCGGAGGAATTGAATATCGGCCAGTCGCCAGCAGATCGTATCGATCCCTGGCGTCGGCATCTATCACGCGGTTATAAAGGCCCCGATATGTTAGACTCTATTCAAGCCAACATCAAACCGGAGACCCGGTCACATTTTCTTAATATGCGTAATAAACCAAGCAGAGATGTAGCCATCAATAAAGGCCCGATCCCATTGTCACTTCAGGATGCCATGAATTTCGCCGAGCGAGGCAGTATCCTGGAGGCTTATTGTCCGCAAGTCATGAAGGAAATAGGTGAGAAACACGCAGCATTATTTTTTACAGGGCACTAGGAGACGTATTTTCCTAGCGCGATTATCTGCTGTTCAGAAAACAGTATGAATCTATTATTCGCCTATAGCCTGGGTGGAAATCGGGATGTGAATGATCTCATCAGCGATCTCGAGCAATCGCTTAAAATTTTATAGATTCTATTTTGTCATTCTTCGCTGTGTTCGTAATGACTAAGTTTTACTACGCAAAGATCGCAGAATACTTTATATTTAAAGCATGAATTTCCACCCGTTTGCCGATGAACCGACGCTGGTGCAAACGCTGCTGCGCGAGGCGGCAGTGTTTAAACCGCATACGAACGTCATCGAGCGGGCAGCACGTAGTTACATCGACGCGTTGCGCATGGAAAAGCCGGAAGGCGGCATCGAAGCGTTCCAGCAGGAATACGGGCTGGATAGCGACGAAGGCATCCGCATGATGTGCCTTGCCGAAGCACTGCTGCGCATTCCGGATAAAAAGACAGCCGATAAACTGATTCAGGATAAATTGACCGACGGCGAATGGGATAAGCATATCGGCTTCGGCAGGCCATGGTTTTTGAATGTCAGCGGCGTAGGGTTGGGACTTGCCGAGAAAGTGGTCGCCGAAGAATCAACGGAGAAATTCCTCGGACGATTGATCCGGCGGCTCGGTGAAGGCGTGGTCCGCGCCGCGCTAAAGCAAGCGATGAAGCTGATGGGCAATGTCTTCGTGCTTGCCCCTACGATTGAAAAAGCAAGAGAACGTGCCGGAGAATGGCACGAAGAAGGATATCTTCTTTCCTATGATATGCTTGGGGAAGGCGCACGCTCGGCGGCGCAGGCAGAAGCATATTTCCTGAGTTACCTGCATGCAGTGAAATCTTTCTCTGCTTCCAGCGGGCATCCGTATCAGAATGACAGCATCTCGATCAAGCTGACGGCGCTGCATCCAAGACTGGAACTCAGAAAGTGGGAAACGCTTGAGCGCGAGTTGCTACCTAAACTGAAAATGCTGGTGGTCGAAGCAAAAGCGCGCAACGTCATGGTGACGATTGATGCCGAGGAAGCAAACCGGCTTGATGTGACGCTGAAACTCTTTGCACGGCTCTATGAAGAAGCAGCATATGAAGAGCTTGGGATTGCGGTGCAAGCTTATCAAAAGCGTGCGGTCGACGTGATTGCTTTCTTAGCAGCGCTGGCGGAAAAAACCGGCGGACGGATTCCGGTGCGGCTGGTGAAGGGCGCCTATTGGGACAGTGAAATCAAACGCGTGCAAATGGATGGGCTGCCGGATTATCCGGTTTTTACGCGCAAGTATCATACCGATGTCTCATACCTTGCCTGCGCCAAAAAATTACTGGAAAAACCGGAGCAGTTTTATCCGCAGTTCGCGACGCATAATGCGCGCACGATTGCCAGCCTCCTCGCCTACGCGCCGGACCATGACTATGAATTCCAGCGGTTGCATGGCATGGGTGAAGCGCTTTACCGTGAGGTCAGAAAAACGACTGACAAGTCCTGCCGTATCTACGCACCGGTGGGATCTTCGGAGAGCCTGCTTTCCTACCTGATCCGGCGCATTTTAGAAAATGGCGCAAACAGTTCCTTCGTACATGGTGTAATGAATACAAAAGTACCGGTTTCGGAATTGATCAGCGATCCGATTGCGCTGAGCAGACAAAGCGGCGGCAGGCGACATGAGTCGATTCCCCTGCCCGGCTCGCTCTATGGCGATCGCGAAAATTCCGAAGGCCTTGATCTCGGATATGAAGCGCATTTGAAAATCATGCAGCAGCGGCTGGACGCCTGGCCTGCCTCACGCTGGGTCGCGCCATCGGAAGCAAATCTTTCCCAGGTGGAAAGCGCCTTTGCAATGGCAGCAAAGGGGTTTGCCGTCTGGAAAGAAAGAACAGTCGACGAACGTGCAGGATGTCTGGAGAAACTGGCGGCGCTCTATGAAGCGCATGCCGATGAATTGACGGCGCTCTGCGTGCGCGAGGCAGGAAAAACGTTTATCGACAGCGTGGCGGAAGTCCGCGAGGCGGTGGATTATTGCCGTTACTATGCGCTGCAGGCACGCGAACTCATGGCGCCTAAGCTATTGAATGGGCCGACGGGCGAGCGCAACGTGCTGAGCCTGAAACCGCGTGGCATATGGGTGGCGATCAGCCCGTGGAATTTTCCACTGGCGATCTTTACCGGACAGATTGCGGCTGCATTGGTGACCGGTAATGCCGTGATTGCCAAACCCGCTGAGCAAACGCCGATTATCGCCGCCCGCGCCGTGGCGCTGATGCAGGAAGCAGGCATTCCCAAAGATGTGATCCAGCTTCTATGCGGTTCGGGCGAAACGCTTGGCGCTGCAGTCGTGGCGCATCCGCAGGTAGCAGGCGTGGTATTTACAGGATCGACGGCAACCGCCCGCGTTATCAACCGCGCGCTTGCAGCAAAGGATGGCGCAATCGTGCCCCTGATCGCAGAAACCGGTGGTCAAAACTGCATGGTAGTCGATAGCTCCGCTCTCATCGAACAGAGCGTGGATGATATGATACATTCTGCCTTCGGCAGTGCGGGGCAACGCTGCTCGGCGCTACGTGTTGCGTTCGTGCAGGAGGACATTGCCGATGCATTGCTTACCGTATTGAAAGGCGCTGTTGAGCAATTGCAAGTGGGCGATCCTGAGCTGTCCGAAACAGACATTGGCCCAGTGATCGATGCGGATGCACAGGCGATGCTTCAAGCGCATAGCGAGCGTATGATGCAAGAAGCGAAGTTGATTGCTAAAGCGCCCTCGGCCGCTGGCTTATATTTCCCGCCACATGTGTTTGAAATTCCCTCTATCAATGTGTTGAAAGGCGAAGTGTTCGGCCCGATCCTGCATATCGTTAGGTACAAAGCGGCTGCATTGGATGATGTTATTGAGGCGATCAACAGCACGGGCTACGGACTGACGTTTGGCATTCAAAGCCGTATCGACGCACAGATCGAATTGCTATCAACATGTGTGCAGGCCGGAAATATTTACGTGAACCGCTCGATGATCGGCGCGGTGGTGGGTGTGCAGCCGTTCGGCGGGCATGGGCTATCCGGCACCGGTCCCAAAGCGGGCGGGCCGCATTACCTGCAGCGCTTTTGCGCCGAGCAGACGCTCACCTGCAATACCGCCGCCATCGGCGGGAATATTGATTTGTTGAAATAAACGTGAGTACAGCCCCTCTAATGAGCAGTATTAGAAAGGGCGTGTTCCGGGGAAGAACACGCCCTTATTCCAAGTGCAAGGTAATAGATTAGTAGCCGCGGGAATCCTGACCTTTATTTTCGTCAGCGGTACGTTCCAGCTTTTTGCCGCCAACTTGCAGGTCTTCGCCAGCACCTTCCATGGTGTTGCAGGCAGTGAGCAGCAGCGAGCTGCCGAGTAACATGGTCAGGGTAAGAGCTAAAGTGCGCATATTTTTTCTCCATCGAGGGTTGGTTGTGATGCATCGACCGTACGATCAATGTTGAGTCGAAGATAAAAATCCGAGCATAGATTTTCTATGTTGAGAGCATAAGTTTTTTATAAAGGATTGATAATTCCCTCCTATATGCGTGAATAAAAAAGGGCGCGCCTCTGTAAAGGCACGCCCTTTATTTTTATAACGCTAAAGACTAGCGGTCACGATGGCGAATTTTCGGTGATTCGTACCAATTGCCTGGATAATTTTCCTGCATATTATCATAGATGGCGCGGTTCGTGCCGGCATCATGGTCATTTACACCACGCGGGCTGACGCTGCCGCTGGTCGTCGAGCGATTCTGGGTATTATCAGACCACATACGATGCCAAGTATCGCAAGCGGAAAGTGAAAGTCCGAGTGCAGCCAGTGCACCGATTGTCATGAATTTATTCATTTTATTCTCCATCGGTTAAATAACGGTAGGATGAAGCTAAAAAGAAAAATATAGGAAAGCGATGTGTTTAGTATTCCGCATTATAAAGTAACTGTTAACGCGTGGTCGCGTTTGCCTCAATCAGGCGCGCATCCATTTTTTCTTTTTTCGACACGATGTTATACGTATTAGATTTTGCATCGAGGAAAAGGTTTTGAAGCTCCGGCCCAGTATTTGCTTTTCTCTCAACTGCCCCTACCGGCTCCGTCACTTTAAGGATTTTAACAGGGGCGGCGCTTCGCAGCGACATGTCTTCCCAGGCAAAAGCCGGAAAAGTATAAGAAAGAATAAGCGCCAAGCAGATAATTTTTTTCATAAAAAAAGCTTTCGAGAAACATTCCTCATTCCAAGCTCTTTTAGAACTTCGTATATAAGTTATTTAGACTTACCTGCCGAGTGGTTTATAAATTAACTATAATCTTGCCGCTTTTAAACTGCATATACCCGCGATTGGTGAACCAGATATATTGAACGGGGCTCGGAGGGAGCAATTGCGCGGAATTCGCGGCTGAAAATATCCAGGCCACCCGTATAGCTGCCAAAAGAAGGCAAAATCAAGCGGTTGCCCATACGCAAAAAACAGGGACCGCTGATGCCGTGACCACGCACGGAAACGCGCGCCTTCGGATGGTAGTGGCCACTGATCTCCCAGTCAGCCGACTCTTGCTCCAGTTCATGGCGGAAACGGATGTTGCCGTGTTGATATTCTTCCGTGCGCGATCCGGGGATATCCAACGCGATTTCCGGGTCGTGGTTACCCTGAACCCATATCCAGTCCCTAACGCTACCGATTAACGTTCGCAAAAATTCCTTATCTTCCGGCTGCATGCGCGATACCGCATGACGGTCGTGAAAACTATCCCCAAGGGCGATAAACCGGTCAGGCTGCAAACGGGCGATGATTTCGGCGAGACGGGCCAGGGTCGCGCGCGTGTCGTATGGGGGGAGAAACGTGGCGAACCGCTGAAAAAACGTGCCTTTTTCAAAATGGATATCCGCAGCGCACAGCAGGCGCAATTCGGGGAACCAGAGCACGCCTTCCGGCTGCATTTCCACCTGTTGGCCGGCAAAAGTGATCGTGCAGCTCATGCCGCCGCCTCAGCAAGCAAAGCATCGCCGTCTTCTATAACGCTTTCAAGCAGCGCCGTTTCCCCTTTGCCTTTAATGCGTTCGATACCGATCTCCAGAATCATCGGTACAGCCAGCGGCGACACTTTTTCAAGGCGTCGATGGCGCACCGGCAGATGCGCAACTTCGGCGCGCAACCGGTCGATCTCCGTCAGCTTGCTGGCAACATCTTCACGCGTTGCCTCAAGTAAAATGTGATCCGGTTCGTATTTGCGGAGCACATCGTAAATAAGGTCGGTGGACATCGTCACCTGGCGTCCCGTCTTGCGTTTTCCCGGATGGCTGCGCTCGACCAAACCAGCGATCACCGCGACCTCGCGGAATGCACGCCGCGCCATCTGGCTGGCCTCGATCCACTGCTCACTGCTTTCCTGCATCAGGGCTTCGCGGATCAGCGTGCCAGGATCGGCAATATGTTTCAGCCCCCAGTGCGCGATGGCATAATCGTTCGCTACAAACCCCAGCGGCAGAAACCCCTGCTCTTCCATACGCTGCGAAAGCAAAAGGCCAAGAGTCTGATTGGCATTGCGTCCGGCGAACGTATAGATGACAAGGTATTCCAGCCTGTCATGCGGGAAGGATTCCACAAACAGATCATCCCCTCCCGGCAGCTCGGAGTGCTCCTGCTGCAGGAGAAGCCACTGGCTGAGCATATCGGGCAGATGTTTCCATTCGGCTGGGTTTTCCATCGCCTCACCCGTCCCGCCAGCGATGGCGACAAAGGCAACTTGCCTCCCTTGAAGGATGGAATCTTTGGCTGCTCACCGGCTGCCGGCTCCACCTCGACCGTCGTTTCTCGCACGCCCTTGAAACGCAGCAGCTTACCGGCGAAGATAAAGGTGTCGCCCGGCACCAAGCCTTGGATGAAGTATTCTTCAATGCGTCCCAGATCATGCGCTTTGCGTGATTTGCCTTTACGCATGCTGACACGCAGTGTTTCGTATTCGACAATAGTACCGGTGTTCATGCGGTGGCGGCGCGCCGCTTCCAGACTCGCCTCCCACCGCCCTTCTTCGTTGAGGCTGATGCGCTGGAAACGATCATAAGCGCGCAGCGAATATCCGCCGTCTGCAACAAATCGCACGATACGCTCAAAGGTAGCGCGGGTGATATGCCGGTAAGGGGCTGCCTCAGTGATTTCCTGAAAAAGCTCCTCGCCGTCAAATCCACCGGCGCAGGCGGCATTCATCACGAATTGCGCGAGTACGTCCAAAGTGCCAGGACGCAAGGAATCACCATCGACTTGTTTGTCGGCAATGGCGTCCATGACCGCGACGCATTCCATCATCTCGAACCGGTTGCAGGGAACAAGTAAGGCATCGCTCGGCTCGTCCAGCCGGTGGTTGGAGCGTCCGACGCGCTGCAGCAAGCGGCTGATGCCGCGCGGCGCGCCAACCTGAATAACGAGATCCACCGCCCCCCAGTCGATACCGAGATCCAGTGAGGCAGTGGCAATCGTGGCGCGGAGCTGGCCGCTGCTCATCAGCGCTTCCACCTTCAAACGGTGTTCGCGCTCCAGACTGCCATGATGCAGTGCGATGGGTAGATTTTCCGTATTCGCTTCCCATAATTTTTGAAAAAGGAATTCTGCCTGCGCGCGCGTATTGACGAAAATAATGCTGGTTTTGGCGTTCTGAACCGCGCGGTAGATATCTTTGACCGCAAAATTCGCCATATAGCCGCTCCACGGCACGCGGCCCGTTTTCATGAATTTAATCTGCGGCAACGGCGCTGCGCTTGCACGTATGACGCCTGCATGTGGATCGAGCCAAGCCGCCAGGTGCTCGGGATGCGCGGCAGTCGCGGAAAGGCCGATTACCTGCAATCCCGGCGCCAACCGACGCAAGCGGCTGAGGCAAAGTGCGGTGAGATGTCCGCGCTTGCCGGGAGCCAGTGCATGCACTTCATCAATTACCACGCGTTTAAGTGTGCCGACGAGCTGCGTGGCGTTGGGATAGGACAAAATCAGCTCCAACGACTCCGGCGTCGTCAGCAGGATATGCGGCGGCTTTTTCAACTGGCGCTGGCGGCGCGAGGAGGATGTATCGCCGGTACGCATCTCGATCATGATGGGCAAACTCATCTCTTCCACCGGGCGGGAAAGATTGCGGGCAATGTCGGCCGCCAATGCCTTCAACGGCGAAATATAGAGAGTATGCAACCCTTTATGCGGCGTCTCGGCGAGTTCCAGAAGGCTGGGCAGAAATCCCGCTAGTGTCTTTCCCCCGCCCGTGGGCGCGACGAGTAAGGATGATTTTCCGGCGCGTGCAGCTTCGACCATCGCCAGCTGGTGCGCGTGCGGCTGCCAGCCTTTTTCCGCGAACCAGCGCTTAAAAACATCCGGCAGTGCCGGGATTTCAGACGGCATTTTTACACCCTATTGAAATATGCTCATGTTTACATAGGTATTGCATATGCATTCTTCCAGAGAGCGGCCCGAAAGCTGGCTGAAAGTCACCGAAAAAGGACTCTACTGCGCGCCGGGCGGTTTCTACATCGACCCGTTGCGGCCTGTCGCAAAGGCATTGATCACCCACGGACATGCCGACCATGCTCGGCCTAATCATGACGCGGTTCTTGCTACTACCGGCACCATCGGCATCATGAACCAGCGTTATAAGGACGCCGCTGGCAAAAGCCAACAAGCTTTGGCATATGGCGAAATTCTCGATATTAACGGCGTCAAAGTAAGCCTGCACCCAGCCGGACATATTCTCGGCAGCAGCCAGGCAATGTTGGAATATGATGGCTGGCGGATCGTTGTCTCCGGTGATTATAAACGGCGGCGCGACCCGACTTGCGAGTTGTTTCATGTGCAGCCATGCGACATTTTCATTACAGAGGCGACCTTCGGCCTGCCGGTGTTCCGCCATCCGCCCGATGAAACGCAGATTGCGAAACTGCTGCATGCCTTGAAGCTATACCCCGAACGCTGCGTGCTGGTGGGCGCGTATGCGCTGGGCAAATGCCAGCGCATCATCTGTCTGTTGCGCGAGGCAGGCTATGATGAGACGATTTATCTGCATGGAGCCATGCAGGGATTATGCGATTTTTATCAAACGCAGGGCGTTGACCTCGGGCCGCTGGCGCCGGTGGCGAATGTGCCCAAGGAAGATTTGCAGGGAAAAATTATCTTGGCGCCGCCTTCTGCCCTGCATGACCGCTGGTCGCGCCGCCTGCCCGATCCGGTAACGGCCATGGCTTCCGGCTGGATGACCATACGCGCACGGGCGCGGCAGAAGCTGGTGGAATTGCCGCTGGTGATCTCCGACCATGCGGACTGGGACGAGTTGGTGCAGACCATCACCGAAGTCGGCGCTTCGGAAATCTGGGTAACGCATGGCCGTGAGGATGCGCTGGTGCATTATGCAGAAACGATCGGGCTTTCCGCACGTCCGCTCGACCTGCATGGCTATGATGACGAGGAGGATTGATGCAGGAATTCGCAACGCTCCTCGATGCTCTCTCTTATACCGGCTCAACGCTCGGCAAGCGGCGGCTGATGGCGGAATATTTCCATACGCGTCCCGATCCGGAGCGCGGCTGGGCACTGGCGGCGCTGGCAGGCACGATGTCCTTTTCCGTCGCCAAGCCAGCGCTGGTGCGCGACCTGATCATGGAACGCGTTGACCCGGTGCTGGTGGCGCTGTCGCGCGATTATGTCGGCGATATGGCGGAAACGATCTCGTTGATTTGGCCCGGCAAAAATCCCGACCCGCCGCCGACGCTGCCCGAAGTCGTCGATACGCTGTCGCTCGCCAACAAAGAAACGTTGCGCGCGCGTCTGGCCTATTGGCTGGATACGCTGGATGCCAACGGGCGGTGGGCGCTTCTCAAATTGATTACCGGCAATATCCGCATCGGCGTGTCGGGCAGGCTGGCAAAAACGGCGCTTTCGGATGCTTTCGAGAAAGATGTCGATGAGATCGAGCAATTATGGCACGGGCTGCAACCGCCCTATGAAGATTTGTTCGGCTGGCTGGAAGGCAAAGCGGACAAACCCACCTTCAGCCAACGCGCCTTTTTCATGCCGATGATGCTGGCGCATCCGATCGAGGAAGAAGAATTGATGGCACTGCCGCTGCAGGACTACCAGATCGAGCTGAAATGGGACGGCATCCGCATGCAGCTGGTGCGCGATAAGGATGTGCTGGCCATTTATTCCCGCACCGGCGATGAGATCACCCATACCTTCCCGGATATCGCAGAGCAGGCGCTGGCCCTGCCGGAAGAGGCGTTCGTGCTCGACGGAGAGTTGCTGGTGGTGAAGGAAGGCGCGGTGGAAGAATTTAACTCCCTTCAGCAAAGGCTCAACCGCAAGCAGGTGACGAAAAACATGCTCGCGGATTTTCCGGCGCATCTCCGGCTGTATGATATTCTGATTGATGACGGAGAAGATGTGCGCCCGCTGCCGCTTAGCGAAAGACGTAAGCGGCTGGAAGCGTGGCACCGGCGTAATCAGCCAGCGAGGATGGATTTATCCGACGTCATCACCGCGCTGGACCACAGCATGATCGCTGGTATTCGCCACGACGCGCGGCACCAGCCGCAAAACGGCGTCGAAGGGTTGATGATCAAAAAAAAGGATAGTGTTTATGTCGGCGGCAGGCCGCGCGGCATGTGGTTCAAATGGAAGCGCGAGACGCTGGTGCTGGACTGCGTGCTGCTCTATGCGCAGCGCGGCAGCGGCAAGCGATCGTCTTTCTACTCGGATTATACATTCGGCGTGTGGGATGATGGAAAATTAGTACCCGTCGGCAAGGCCTATTCCGGTTTTACGGATCAGGAACTGGCCAAACTCGACAAATGGATTCGCGGCAATACGGTGAACCGCTTCGGCCCGGTGCGCGAGGTGAAGCATGAGCTGGTGCTGGAGATCGAATTCGATTCCATCCATGCTTCGGCGCGGCATAAATCCGGCCTCGCCATGCGCTTCCCGCGCGTCCACCGCATCCGCTGGGATAAACCGGCAAACGAGGCCGATACTATCGAAGTCGCGCAAAAGCTGGCGTCCAGTGGAGGTGGCGGCATAATTCCTATTGAACCCTAATAGGTTGTAGATAATAATCGGCTATCATTTTCGAAAGGATTGCACTATGAAACTGTTTCATTCCCTTCTTCCTGCCGTTTTGCTTGCGACGCTTGCCGCATGCAGCTGCCAGAATACCGGTGAATCGCTTACCCAGGATCGCACCGAAGTCTGCCTGAATAAAGGCTTTGTGATGGGCACTCCCGATTATAACGCGTGTTTGCAAACGGGTACGACCCGCAATGAGCTTCAGCAGTTGCGCAACACCGTTCCCCCGCGCTCGCTGCAGGGATTGTAGGATTTTAATTATGTCTGGCGGATAGCCGCATCCATTCCGCGTCGCTGCATCTCTGCCGTTACGATGGCCTCCGCCGTTACTGGCAATCCATCGGCACTAAGTAATTTATCCATTGTTGTAATTTCATTCCTGTTTGGAAATTCTTCTCCGGCTAAAATTCTTTTCCAACGACCTTCCCCACGAATTCCCAGCTGTTTGGCAACAGCCGCCGGATTCGCGTCTATCGCAGAAACGAGGGTATTTATTGCCATCGCGTAGCCGTATTGATCCAGAAAATGTTTCGCCATAGCCATGTGCGCTTCAGTAAGCGCCGCAACACCTTGTTCCATATGCTGAACCGGTTGGACAATCTCAGCTAACGGCTTGGAAACCGAATCCACTGTGGGTCTATCGGCGACATTTTCCGTGGTGGCTGTTTTCGTAATTGGCTTTGACAGCGGGTTCTTAAGTGCAGAAGCATAGATGTTTAAAAATTCCTCGCGCTTCGCCCCATTGAACCATTCCGGATCAGCGTTCTGTGCTAACTCTCCATATTTCTGAAAAATGGAATCTTGCATGCTGGGATATACTTTTTTCATGCCATCCCAGTGTTCCCACTTGGAAATGACAGTCGGATTTACGTCCAGGGCCAGCGCCATTTCAGATTGATTAAAACCGAGTACATATCGGATCGCTTTACACTGACTGCCAATATGGAAAGGCTGCCATGCCCTTTCCGCCTTCTGCCGGTTAATATCAGGCTTCCATTCCGATGAAACATGGAGCGGACGAACATATCTGGTGGAAACAGCCTGAAGAGGCTGGTGATCATCGATCGCAGCCTGCCAGCCGGTTTTCATCTCTGCCTTTTTCTTATCAGTAAACCATGGTTCTTTGATGCCGGTATCAATCTTTCGCTCCTCTTCCCAGTAGTCCGCCGCCTGTAGAATAGCATCCAGTTTTTCCGGCGCGCCAGGAAACGAACGCTCATAATTGCCTGATAGCCAATCGCTTACGGTTCCTCTTGCATAAGGTTTGTCTGGATAGGTTACATCGAAACTGGCAAAATCTTTTTCAGCATCTTGCTGGGATTTTCCATAGCGTATCAACAACGCCTGCAGCTTCGGCTGGAAACCATCCTGCGTCCAGTACTTCGCAGCTGCATTTTCCCTTAAGCGGTCTTGCAATTGAACAAGTGTCTCAGGATAGGTTTTGGGAGAATGTTCCGTTAAAAAGGCATCGACGTCTTTTAATAACGCTATTTTAGCGGCTGTTCTTCCTTTTTCGATATCCATCAGGCCGGATTTGGTAAGGTGCGTTCCATGTTCACTAAGCGCATGGCAAAAAGCGTCCGCACCTATATAACAGTCTTCCCGCCGCAAGCGTATCGCGGCGCCCAGTTCTGAAATATGGGCTTTTAAGATAGAGTCGGTGCGTTTGCGTTGTGGCATAGGGTGCTATTTTAGCAAACCTTATGCATCTATATGTGAAACTCTCGTGACATTAGCCACCTAATTCATTTATTAATATAATTTATTATCAATTGCTTGGCTGCGCTATACGGCTCAATGCCTGCTCCAGTTCCTCCGGCTGGAAGGGTTTGGAGATATAATCGTCCATACCCGCGTCCAGGCAGCGTTCCTTGTCTCCCAGCAACGCATGTGCTGTCATGGCGATGATCGGAAGGCGCGGCAGATTTTTTTGTTTCTCTTCCTCGCGGATAAAATAGGTTGCTTCCAGCCCATCCATATCAGGCATCTGTATATCCATCAAAACCGCAGTATAGCTTTCGCGGTTGCTACCAAGCACTGCCAGCGCCTCCTTCCCGCTCACCGCAACATCAATCAGGTATCCCAGCTCCTCGAGAAGCGATTGGGCGACCATCACGTTCGGCTTATAGTCCTCGACGAGAAGCACGCGCCGTTTATCGACTTTCCTTGTAAGAAGATTGGCAACGGTCTCGGCAATGCCTTTTTTTTCTTTCACGCACTGTAGCGGCAGATGAAGCGTAAATTCCGCACCATGGCCGTATTTGCTTTTGACAGTAATATCGCCATGCATCATCTCCGCGAGGCTTTTGCTGATGGCAAGGCCAAGCCCTGTGCCGCCATATTTTCGGGTAATGGACGTATCGGCCTGCACGAACTTATCGAAAATCGTATCCAGCTTGTCTTTCGGAATGCCGATGCCGGTATCCGTAACGGTGATGGTGAAGTCCGACTGCGTTTCACTTACTTTAAGTGGTGCGATAACGACTGTTACCTTGCCTTCCTGCGTAAACTTAATTGCATTACTGACCAGGTTAATCAGAATCTGACGGATACGCAGCGGATCACCCAGATAATAATCCTTTTCCGCAGGCGCATAATCGCATTCCAGTGCAATATTCTTTTCTTCCGCTTTCACGGAAAGCACGCTGAAAACTTCGTTGATGACTTCACTGAGCTGGAACGGGATTGATTCGATCTGAAGGCGGTTGCTCTCGATCTTGGAGATATCGAGAAGATCGTTGATAAGACCGAGCAGAGTCTGCGCGCTGAGCTGCAGCGTACGCACCATCTCCGCTTCCTTCGAAGGCAAGGCCTTATTCATCGAGAGAATATTTGAAAGCCCTACCACCGCATTCATCGGCGTGCGCAACTCGTGGCTCATATTAGCCAAAAACTCGGATTTAGTGCGGTTAGCCGCCTCAGCGTTTTCAGCCAGGGTTTTGAATTTTTCTTCACTGTTTTTCAGTGCTTCGTTAGCTTCCGTCAGTTCCGCCGTGCGCTGCGCCACCAAGACTTCGAGCTCTTCTTTCCGCTGGGCGATTTCCATCTGACTGGGAAGCGCCAAGGCATGCGGCATGAGGCGCCATAACTGAAACGCAGTAGCAATGGATATCAAGCCGGTTATCATCTTGATAACCCCATCAAGCCGGTACACCGGCATCCAGATGGCGACAATGCTGAAAATATGCGTCGTCCCACACAGGATGATAAACATCGCGAACATGATGAACATCCAGTTGTAAGCCAGATCCTTGCGACGCCTCGCGAAATAGATAAGCGCGATAGGAATGGAATAATACGAAAAAGCGATCAGTAAATCGGAAACGATGTGCAGGGCGATCAGGTCTTTTTCGTGAAACATGCACTGGCTGCGCGGTACGTAAACCTGAAGCAGGTTTGTAAAGAAATTACCGGTATCCACCGCCGTATGATTGTGTTCCATCATAAAAAACGCTTCAAACTGAAACAAGCCGGTTAAGAGCCGTCGTATTGTTCATAGTTTTGAGTGTGATAGTTTATCTGTTTTTTATGAACAAAGCTTCATCGTCAAGCAGAAAATTTAATTCGGCCTGACTATGCCTGTTATTATCAGGAGTCCTAATAATAATACCTGTCAGCAACCGTCACAATGGAGGAATTTATGAGTAGCTACTCCTATCAGCGTTCCGAACGCAACTTACTAACAATCGTCATGGCGGTCGTCGCATCGGTTATCAGCATTGGCATGACGAGCTATAGCAATAGCGGGCCGCTCTCCAGCCTGGATGCCACTCTGAACTATCATGTTCCGGGGACGGATAGTTGGGAAAAACAACTTCCTATATCCGCTAATTAATTTAACTCTACGCATAAAAACGCCCGCTTGAAGCGGGCGTTTTTTTTATACGTTTCAGGATTAATACTCGTTCTGCATATCGTTTATGGCTTCCTGGTGTTTCTCCAAGGTGGGAAGCGTTTTTGTTGCAAATGTTTTCAGGTCCGCCTGGTCACCTTTGTTCGAATAGGTTCTGAAGAGATTAACCGCCTCCTCATGTGCCTGAACTTGCGCTTCGACATACGTCGAATCAAATGCCTCACCCTTTAAGGATTTCAGCTTGTTCAGCTGCTCCTGATGCTTGGGATCGAGCGAATTCGGCACTGCGGCGGAATCAATACCCGCCGCTTTAACCGCTCTGGCCATATCTTCTTTTGCCTTGCCATGATCATCGACCATGTGCTGCGCAAAGTTTTTGATATCTTCGTCTTTGGAGGTCGCCAATGCCAACTCGCTGCTTTCTATCTCGAAGCGGTTGCCGATAGAGGCATTCTTGATAAAATCCGCCGTGGTTGTAGAAAGCTCGGCTGCAAGCGCGCTGCCGGTTACAAGAGCGGTAGCAAGTAGGCTGATAGCAAAATGTGTGGGTCGCATAATGATCTCCTCTGGTTAGAGCCTTTCCATAAAGCCATTGAGATAAATTGTCTGTAGTAGATTACTGTATTTATAATTTTGAATGGCTTAAAGAACAGCGCCTTGAACATGCGGAAAAACGCCTTCAGCTTTCGCGCGCTCGGTAAGTTTGGCATGGTGCGGCACAATTGCCGTCCATTTATGAATGTATTTCGTTTTGCCCGGCTCGGTGAGCGTATCCTCGTGCACGGTGAAAATTTCCTGTGTGGTGGGAATCTCCCCTTCCATGCCGACTAATTCCGTGATGCTAGTGATCATCCTCACCCCATCTTTACCATAGCCAAGCTGAACAATCAGGCGAATGGCAGAGACGATCTGGCGGCGGATGTTGGAGACCGGCGTATTCTGCATAACGGGACTCAGCAGGTTTTCCAGACGCGTCAGCGCATCGCGCGGTGAATTGGCATGGATGGTCGACATTGAGCCTTCGTGACCGGTATTCATTGCCTGCACCATGTCGAAGACTTCATCGCCTCTCACCTCACCGACGATAATGCGATCCGGCCGCATGCGCAGGGCGTTGCGGACGAGGTCCGTCGCATTCACTTCGGATTTACGGTCGCCAAAAATATGCGGCACTTTGGTTTCCAGCTTAACAAGGTGCGGCTGCTGCAGGCGAAGCTCCGCCGTATCTTCAATTGTGATAATGCGCTCATCGTCCGGAATATACTGCGAAATGGCATTTAGCATCGTTGTTTTGCCCGTGCCAGTGCCGCCACTGACGATCAGGCTTACCTTACATTCCGCGCATAGACGCAAGAAATCCGCCATTTGCTTCGTCATTGAACCGCTTGCCACCAATGAGTCCAACGTGATCTCGTGTTTAGGAAATTTACGGATGGAAATCGCGATGCCTTTCACTGCCATAGGCGGCGCAATGACGTTCACGCGGCTGCCGTCCGAAAGACGCGCATCCACCATCGGCCGCTCCGGATCGATACGGCGCCCGACCGAGGCGGCGATTGTTTCCACTAAGGTCAGCAGGCTTTCGCTATCCGGAAACTGCATCTCCGTTCGTTCAAGCCTGCCACTACGGTTGATATAGATTTCAGATTCGCTGTTAATAAGGATATCAGTAATGGAGTCATCGTTTAAAAGCGGCGCGATAGGGCTGGCCGCAAGCTGGCGCTCCGCTTCGCGCTGTGCGCGGTACATCTGAGTGGCGCTTAACTGCTGTCCCTCACCCGTTTTCAGCGCTGCCAGTTTTTCCAGATTTTCAGCAATTCGTACCAAAGGGTCGTCATGGGTTTCTTGTAGTGCGGCTTTGCGAACGGCGGTCATAACTGGTCTCCTGTAAGAGGAAGACTATGCAAGGAAGTCCTATAAAAAATGGAGACGGAAAGCAAAGGCCGTGTATTAAATCTTGAGCCTGGGGGAAATCTATCAGCTGATTCGCTTTTTCAGAAAGGCAAGCACCATCACTTCTTCACGTGAAAGAGATTTGTATTGCTTTCGGAACGCTTCGTCGATTTCATGCTCTACCATTTCGTAAAAATTGCCATCGCTATAGGATGAAATGATCTCAGGATGAATATAGCATTTCCGGCAGATGGCAGGTGTGTTACCCAGCTGCTTTGCGACTGTCTCGACTGCCTTCACGATGTTCTTCTTGGCCTGCGCCGCCGAATCGTATTTTTCATATTCCACCAACGCCAGCGCCGCGAGAACCGTTCCCGCCCAGGTGCGAAAATCCTTGGCGGTAAAATCCTCGCCGCTGATCTCCTTTAGATACGCGTTCACGTCGGATGAGGTAACATCGCGCACCTTGCCATCATCGTCGATATATTTGAATAATTCAAAACCCTGCACTTCCGCACATTTCTTAACGACAGACGCTATACGGCGATCATGCAAAGAAAGGTTCCATTCCTTGCCGGATTTGCCTTTGAATTTAAACCGTATCTCCCCGCCCTTCACGGCAACATGCTTTTTACGGATAGTCGTTAAACCATAAGACTGGTTTTTTTTGGCGTATTCGGCATTTCCAACCCGGATCAAAGTTTTTTCAAGAAGCTGGACAACGGTTGCCAGCACCTTATTGCGCTCCAAACCCTGTAGCTTCATATCCTTTTCGATGCGTGCCCGAATGGAGGGCAGCCGCTCACCAAACTGCAAAATATGCGAAAACTTGGTTTCATCCCGCAATTCACGCCAACGCGGATGATAGCGGTATTGCTTGCGCCCTTTCTGATCGAGGCCGGTTGCCTGAATATGACCGTTCGGCCATGGGCTGATCCATACGTTTTTATAGGCCGGCGGCACGGCAAGTGAACGAATGCGCTTCAACTCTTCTTCATTGGTAATGCGTTTACCGTGCGCATCAAAATACTGGTAAGATTTTCCTGCCTTTTTGCGAGTAATGCCAGGCTTTACGTCGGTCACATACTTAAGACGGGCCGGCACCTGTGATGATTCTGTTCTCATGCAATGTTCTTTCTTGAAAAGACATTGCAGCAAATGCCGCTAAAAAAGCAGCGGAGAAGAATCGTAAAATCATAAACCGCGGATAAAACTCTTTACCCTTTTTTAAGCGCATGCTCCGTGCATGGCGATTTCATCCTTATGTCAAAAGTCCTACGTTACCTATCAACGGCATTGTTCTAGCAAAGGAGATAAATATGACGTTCCAGCAATTTACACGTATCGCACTGATGAGCACAATTTTAGCAACCACCGCACTCGGCACAGCTCACGCACAGAGCGGTGGAGGCGGCGGTGGCGGCAGTGCCGGCGGCGGAGGGGGCATGAGCTCCGGTGGCGGCGCAGGCGCGCGCGGATCGGTCTCCAACTCGACAAGTGGTTCGAGTAGCACAGGTACGGGTTCATCACTTAATACGACAGGATCTTCCAATATCAATCCATCAAATGGCACGACTGGCATGCAGGATCATAGTTTGGGAAGCACCATGTCGGGCTCGACGACATCCGGCGCCAACACGTCTGGTTCAAGTGCTATGGGCACGACCGGCAGTAACATTAATGGATTTGACACTGGAAACCGCAGCATCGATACCGGCAATCGCAGCCTTAATACCGGCAGCACCGCAACAAACAGCAGCCGTTCAACAATTCTGAATCGCCCAGGCGACCGGATAAACGGATTTTCCACCGGCACGCGCATCGGCAACGGCACGTCGGTGGGGAGCGGCGAAGACCGCAGCGGCTTCAATTCCAACGACCGGAATGATAACTCCGTCAATGATAATATGGAAGATGATGCAGCGAATCGCGCATCCAGCCCACACGTCGTTCGTGTTCGCTAATTAGAATTGGATTACCCCGTGAAAAAGGCATAGGTCATGACCTATGCCTTTTTCATTAGTGGCAGCGTATCCATTATGTTTACAAGCTTCGCATGCGTTTCATATTCCAACATGCTGTGGCCAGCGATAGTAAACACATACTGTAATTGCGTTGCGTGCGCCGTAACGAGTGCAGCGATGAGTTCGTCGGCCTGAAAGCGCGGGCAGACTTCATCGAATTTTCCATGCACGATGTAGATAGGTATGTCTTTGATCTTGTCGACATTTTGTAAAATATAATTCTGATCGCGGTTTTGCTCCCCGCTGCCACCGAGAAATGCCCCGTTCATAAAATAATGATTTTCGATACGGGCAAATGCTTTGGCAAATTCCGGCTCGGCAAACCGGCTGAGCGTTCGTAAATCCTGCGCAAGATAACTGGTCGCGCCTTCCCAGATCGACCATGCGAGGGCTGCTTTCATCTGCTCTACATGTTCTGCCTCGTTCTTCGGCACGCGGGCGAAAATCTCAGCATATGCTTTAACCATGTCGCCGCGCTTTTCCGGCGCGATGGTTTCAACATAGGCTTTCCAGGGTTCGGGATAGCGCTGGTACGTGCCGGGAAGCGTAGTGTCGTAAGGATTTTCCGTGTAAGTTGCCGCATTGCCCTGATAAAAATAATCGAGGTCTTTTCGACGGCAGAGAAAAATCCCGCGCAGAATAAGCGTTTCTACGAATTCAGGATGCCTGATAGCATAGGCCAGAGACAGCGTTGAACCCCAGCTCCCGCCGAAGACGTGCATCTTGCCATTAATTCCTAATTCATCACGAAGCTGGTTGACGTCGCTGATCAGATGATCCGTTGTATTATCCTGCAGGGCGGGAAACGGATCGTCATCAGATGCTTTTGGAATACTTTTGCCGCAGCCACGTTGATCAAAAAGAATAATGCGATAGCGATCGGGATTGAAAAAACGCGCCATAAAAGGCTCGCAACCGCCCCCCGGACCGCCATGAATAAAGACAACCGCCTCGCCCTTAGGATTGCCGTATTCCTGCCAGGCGATTTTATGAAGCGGCTTTTCGGAAACCTGCAGCAAGCCTTCCCGGATGAGAGAAGGCTGGGGATACTTCCAGTCCCTTTCCATGTCCATTCTGGAAAACAGCGTCATGACGCTTTGCGGCTATAACTCGCTAAAATGCGCTCGACATCGAAGGCGCGCATGGATGGGAAGATAAGATCGGCTTTGGCCAGCACCTCCGGCTCGCCGATACCGACGGCGAACATTTTGGCGGATTTAATCGCGTCGACACCGGCCGCCGCATCTTCCACGCCGACGCAGGCATCGGAAGAGAGGCCAAATGCTTTGGCGACATCGAGAAAAATATCCGGCGCCGGCTTACCACGCGGAATTTTTGCGGCATCGGCAATGTAGTCGAATTGATCGAGCATGCCAAGGCGATCGACAACGAAAGTTGCATTCTTGCTGGCGGAAGCTAAACCGATGCGGATTTTTTTCTGCTTCAGGATCGCAAAGGCATCCGTCACACCGGGCAGGATATCTGCCGGGGTGATGGATTTGATCAACTCCAGATAGTCGGCGTTTTTCTTATCGGTCAGGGCGATTTTTTCATCCAAAGAAAATGTTTGCTTCCCTTTTTCAAGAATCAGATCGAGTGATTCCATACGGCCAACGCCCTTGAGCTTTTCGTTATCATGCTCATCGAACGGAATGCTTAAACGGTCGGCAAGCATCTTCCAGGCACGGAAATGGTGCAGCGCAGTATCGGTGATGACCCCATCGAGGTCGAAAATAAAGGCTTGATATGTCATAATATAGGACGAATAGCCTATCCTTTGGCGGCTGTCACTTGTCTCGTGCATTCTGTCATGAAATTGTCATTCCATCCCCTTATTACCGTGGCATAATATTAAAAACAAAAGAGCACCTTATGCACTCCCCTAGTATTGATACATCTGGTCAGGCCAGCGACATCGCCTATTTTGCCTATCTCCCTTCCTTGAAATATAAGGCAAGCGATGGCTGGAAACCGCATTGGGTCAATAAGGACGGAAAAAAAATCCACGTTCCCGAAGGAATTACCGGCACTTTCGAGGGACTGGATGAAGGTTTCTTCAAAAACCTGAAATCCCTGGGCGTCACCCGGATGTGGCTAAGCCCGCCGCTCGATTGCCCGATGGATGAATCGGGCATCGGTTACAACACGAAAAATTATCACGCTGTAAGCCCGCTTTTTGGCACCGAAAAACATTTCCGCGATCTGATCGCGCGCGCAGAACAACACGGCATTAAAGTTGTAATGGATCTCGTGCTTAATCATGGCTCAGTCCAAAGTGCGGATTTTCAAAAAAGCCGGAATCCAGCGAACCCCGAACACCGTTTATTCACGTGGCAAGATCCTATTCTAGTTGGCAAACGCGAAGCGAAAAATCATCCTGAATTAAAGGATGCTTTTGCACCTCTTAAAACTCCAGACGATTACGAAGCCTTAAGAAAGAAAGTTCAGGAACAAGGCATTAATGCCGTGCCGCATATTACCGTGCCGCTGCGCGATGAAACCGGCCAGATCATGAAAAAGCGTGATCCTAAAGACGGGCATGAGACAGATGAAATTCTGACCATCCCGCTTTATGGTATTCCTGAAACCGACTGGAGCCACGGCGTACTCTATACAGATAACAAGACAATCTGGCTGCCGTTTCCCAAAACCGATCAAGACGGCAACATCATGTACCCGCCGAATAATTCTATCTCGCTGGTCACCCAAAATACAGCATGGGTACCGGATGAAAAAACCGGCCAGGTCTATAAAGCTTTCTTTGCGCAGAACCAACCGGACTGGGCGATTGGTAACAAGGAAGCAAATGCAAAACTGATCGATGCGGGAAAACACTGGGTCAATGCAGGCCTCGATGGTTTCCGCCTCGATGCATTCCGAATGGCCGGCGCGCATCCGCTACTGCGGGTGGATGGCGAGGAGCAAGAAAAACGCCTTGCAGAATTACTTCCGGAAATGGCTGGCGCTTCCAAGATTGAACACCAGCTCGCGGTGGCCGGTATTACAAGTAATCCACCCAATACTTTGCGAGGCTTGTTTCCCGGGTGGGAGAATCCCTCGCCCACGCAAGCGATGCTGGACGAATTGCGCCAGCGTTATCCGGAAGCAACGCGCGGTATGGATAATGACCAAGTATTCAAGTTCGCCAGCCAGTTGAACGTGGAGATTCCAAAACAGGCTTCGGATACGGGAACATTATTCCCTCCCGGCTGGCGTGAGTGGATTCACCGCGATGTCGGCCTCGGCCTCCCCTTCTGGCAGCAATTCAGCCAGGAAATGAATAAGGCGGCGGGCAAGCCTGTGTTTCTGCAAGGTGAATTCGGCGACGATAACGATCTTGGAAAAAAATATCTCGATGCCAAAGCAGCGGATTGCCTTTATCTCTCGACCTATGATCAGGCAAAAAATATCCAGGATGTGCGTACGGCCACGGAAGCCATGCTCGCAACCTATCCCCAAGGCAAAGGCGTCGAGCTGGAGCCGACAAACCACGATACGCCGCGCGGATTTAAAAACCTGACCGGTAACATTCCGCCGGAGGACGCACTTAAATTCCGCACGCTGATGTGGAAATTCATGAGCCGCGTCCCATGCAGCCAGCTTACCCTCTATACCGGTGAAGAACTTGCCTTGCCGAATCCGGATGGAAAACATGTACGCACGCCTTTTGAAGAACGCGATATGGGTGGCACGCGGGGCTATATCCATAATGAGAGCAATGACTGTAACACCGGCAGGGCAGCATATCCCTATGATAAAAAAGACTTTGATGCTGAAAACTTACTTTGCGGCCAAGGCCATACGTACCGGACACCGCCAGAATGGGATGGCCTGACCTATCAGGAGCAGGATAAAAACCCCACCTCACCCCTGAATGCGATTCGAACAGCCATGCAGGTCAGAGCGAGCGATCCTGTACTATCGAAAACAGGAAATCTGTCATTTCTGAATAGTGAAACCCCTGACGTTCTTGTCTACACACGCTCGAACGCTGAAAGCGGGAAGGCGTATCTCTTTATCGATAATTTTACTAGTAAACCTGTGGAAGTAGATCTGAAAAACTACGCAGGCAACCCGATCATCGACGCTTTGATAGCTGAAAGACAAAAAGCAGCAGCTGGGCTTGGCAATGCGGCGAAAATTACCGTTGACGCATTCGGCAGTTTCGATCCGGCGGCAGCGTTACAAAAGCTCCAACCAGCAGCACTTAAAAAGAGCCGAGGCTAAGCCTGTTTTCTTTCCGGTTCAGAGGAAAGAGACATCATTGCTTGCTTGCCTGGCTGCAGCGCGAGTTTCTGTTCGCCGTGCAGGATTTCAATCGAAGGTCCTTCCAGCAGATTGTAACTGACCGATTCGGGGCTGACGGAAACTTCAATACGGCTGCCGCGATAGAATACACGGAACGTATAACCTTTCCATTGACGCGGCAGATATGGTGCAAAACGTAGCATATTGTTCCAGACGCGCATGCCGCCAAAGCCTTTCACGACCGACATCCAAGATCCCGCCATACACGCCATGTGCAAACCGTATTCCGTATTGCCATGGTTGTTGTCGAGATCCATGCGCACCGAATCTTCGAAGAAATTATAGGCTTCTTCGAACTTGCCCGCCTCGGCGGAGGCGATGCTGTACATACAGGTGGACAGCGTCGAATCATGCGTCGTCAGCGGTTCATAGAATTCCAGGTTGCGGCGCTTCAGATCGGATGTGAACTGATCGCCGAGCAGCACCATCGCCAGCACCGTATCAGCCTGCTTTAACACCTGGTAACGGTAGATCACCAGCGGGTGGTAATGCAGCAGCAGCGGATAATTTTCTTCCGGTGTATTGGCAAAATCCCAGCGCGGGCGCTCGAGGAACGCGTCATCCTGCGGATTGATACCGAGTTTTTCGTCATACGGAAGATACATGGTTTCCGCGACTTTTTTCCAGTCGGCGATTTCAATCTCTTCCAGTCCGATTTTTTGTTTTAACGCCGTAAAAGCAGCGGCGTCTTCCTTACGTAGTTTCTCAGCGATTTCCACCGCCGTGCGCAAATGACACTGCGCCATGGCATTGGTATAGAAATTATTGTTCACGACAGCGGTATATTCATCCGGACCGGTCACACTGTAAATGCAGAACCTGCCCTCCTTGCGGGGATTGAAATGACCCAGTTGAAGCCAGATGCGCGCCGTTTCGAACAGCATCTCCGCGCCGTAATTCAGCATGAAGTCCCAGTCTTCGGTGGCCTGAAAATATTGCCGGATGGCGTAGGCGACCGCCGCATTGATATGATATTGCGCCGTGCCTGCCGCATAATACGCCGAACATTCTTCCCCGCCGATCGTACGCCATGCGTAAAGCGCGCCCTTAACGTGCGACATCTGGCGCGCACGCTCGCGGGCGGCATCCAGAATCGAGTAGCGATATTCAAGAAGTTTACGCGCCACAACGGGGTTGCCATAAACAAAGAACGGGATAATGTAGATTTCCGTATCCCAGAAATAATGCCCGTCGTAACCCGGGCCGCTCAAACCCTTGGCGGCGATGTTGCTGCGACCGTCCCTGCCTGCCGATTGATAGAGCGAGAACATATTATAGCGCAGTCCCTGTTGCAGTCCCGGATCGCCGTCGAGAACGATGTCGGAATTCTTCCAGAATTCTTTCAGGATCAGCTCCTGCTCAAGCAGAATATTGCTGAAGCCTCCGGTTTCCGCGACATTCAATGTTTGACGGGCCGCTTCCTTCAATGCTTCTTCTTCCCCGGGATGACCGTGATGATAGGCCACGTATTTAACGAACTGATGCGATTTTCCTTTCTGCAGGTCGCACGTAAAGAAAAATCCGGCCTGCCCGGGTACGTTCATGACTTCGGTATTGACTGGCTCGCCTTGCGTAAACACATGACGGCATGAGGATACGATGGCAAACCCACCGCTGCGGACATGATGGACAAAAACAGCATCCCGATCCTGCGCCGAGGTTTCCACCTGGTGCAGGCTCTGCTTGATTGAAAACTTGCCGACGCGTGGATCGTCTTCATCATAATTGCCGCTGCGGTACGCTGCATCGAGCGACGAGGCAATTCTGACCGAACCATCGAAATTTACCGCCGTTAGTGTATATTCCAGGCAAAACAGATTTTTATCCGCGAGTGATACAATGCGTCGAATCGCAACATCCAGTTCCTTGCCTGAAGCAGTCACCCAGCGGAATGAACGTTCCAGCATACCGGTGCGCAGATCGAGGCAGCGTTGATAATTTGAAATGGCGCTGGCGCCGCAGAGCAGTGTCTCGCCGTCAATTTCCAAACGCACGGATTTGCCGTTCGGCACCTGGATCATTTTATTGTTATGCGTCGCGAACGCGTAGGCGCTTTCCGGATATTCGTACGGCTCACGCAGATAGACGCCGTTGATATACATGCCTTCGCACGAAGCGAGGTTGGCACTGCCTTCCTCAAAAGTGCCGCGCGTGCCGATATAGCCATTCGCCTGCGAGAAAATAGTCTCGGCGAGATTGGTGATACGGACGTCGGGGCGGTCTTCCCTTATATGCCATTCTTCAACTGGAAACAAAGGAGCTTTCTTTTCGTGTAACTGGCGCATGATTGTTTTTCTTCAATTTTTTGGTTAAACCCCCGGGCTTGACCGAGGGCTGCATCCTATCGAGATTGCATTCGATTGCAACAAGGATATGATCGCGTTTTTATACCGCCCTTTTTAGGGTCGGCACTTTTATTGTCGGAGAACAGAAATATGAACGCCAGCAGCTCAGCCCGCATCAAATTCTCTTTATTTTTGACGATTCGTATTTGCCATACTTTTAAACAGCGTCGGTACCGTTATCGCCCGGGTCATTGAAAATTATGACGTCAGCAAGACGGATGCCAGTCTCCTCGAAGCGTTCAAAGACCTGCCGATCGCCATCGTATCGTTCCTGGTGGCTTCTTTCCTGCCCCGCGTGGGCTTTCGCAATCTATGAGTAGATCGGACTCGCCATTGTCGGCCTATGCCTGCATTTCCATGCCGCTCGCGCCCAGTTTCCTGATGACTAAAATTCTCTTTTTCTGTATCGGCGTTTCTTTTGCATTGGCGAAAGTCTCCGTTTACTCGGCCGTCGGCCTCATCACGGACGGTAAAAAAGAACATGCCAGCTTCATGAATATTGTCGAGGGCGTGTTCATGGTTGGGGCGCTTTCCGGCTTATGGCTGTTCAGCGCCTTTATCGAAAACGATCCTAAATCACAAACCTGGCTGCATGTGTACTGGATATTAGCCGGACTCTGTGCAGTAAATATTTTTGTTTTATTCACAACATCGCTGGACGAATCCGGCGCGCATTGCGAAAAACCAACGACGTTTGCCCAGGATTTTATTGGCATGCTCTGGCTTGCAAAGAAACTGCTGGTGATTGTTTTCATCATTTCGATCTTCCTCTATGTACTGATCGAGCAAGGCATTCAGACCTGGCTGCCGACCTTTAATAAGGAGATTCTAAAACTGCCGTCGGACATGAGCGTCCAGGCGGCCAGCATCTATGCTGCTTGCCTGGCGGCGGGACGCCTCAGCGCGGGCGGCGTGCTGCGCCGTGTGCATTGGTATCCGTTTATCTGTGTATGCCTTTTAGTCATGGCGGGTCTTGTCGTGGTCAGTATGCCGATGGCAACGGGCATCGAAGAAAATCCCAATATGAGCTGGTTCCATGCTCCAGCCGCAGCCTTTATTTTTCCGATAATAGGACTTTTCATGGCACCGATCTATCCGGCGATTAATTCGGTGATGCTGAGCGCACTGCCGAAACCCCAGCACTCGGCAATGACCGGCCTGATTGTCATTTTCTCCGCGCTCGGCGGCACGACCGGTTCACGAATCACCGGTTACACCTTCGAGCATGTGGACGGCCAGACCGCGTTTTATTTCTCCCTGATTCCCATGGCGATCATTCTTATCGCGCTTTATTTCTTTAAACGCGAAACCGAGAAACTCGCCGTACCGGATACCACGCCGCGCATGCAAGGCCTGGAGCCTGTTCCTACCGGCGAAGTATAAGTATCATGGCACTGAAACCTTATATTCTCGGCTCGGGACTTGCCGGGACAGCCATAGCGGAAGCATTTGCGCTGCTCTCATTAACCGATCAAGAACTGTCTTTTGAAAAGCCTGAGCAAATATCGCGCAATGCCAAGCTTGCCGACTTAAGTTTGAATAAAGAATCGGTGGTATGCATCGCCAATCCATCGGCATTGCATGCACCGCGCCTCATAGAAGCGCTGCAGGCAGGCGCAGGCCTCGTTATCTGCGAAAAGCCGGCGGCGGTGAACCATGCACAACTAAGGCAGCTGCAAAACGCTAAAGGAAAAGTCGCCGTGCTGCATGTCTACCGGCAACTCTGGGGCATTCAGAAAATGCGTCAATTGGTTGCCGAAGGCGCGCTGGGGTGCATTCTGGCGATTGATGGCAAGCTCTGGCAATCCTCCCGTGTCGGATTTTTGACGCCGAGCGCCGCCCCAGCGCAAAAACGTGAGTGGGTCGGCGATGTCAACCTGACCGGTGAGTACGGCGTCAGCCTTGGGCTGGGCACGCACTGGCTCGACATCGCGCATTTTCTCTGTGGTGAGTCACTTCGCATGCAGCATTGCACAGTGCGCGACATGCATGTTGGCGAGCGCAAGGAAGACACCTATATCAACCTGCAGCTGGAGAGCGCGTCAGGCGTGCATGTGTCCGGATCGATCTGCAATATGGTGCATGGCGCACGTAATGATCTGGAAATCGTCATACTTGGTGAAAAAGCCATGGCGCGCTGGCATTTCCTGACACCCGATGAAATCATCTGGGCGACGGGCAAAGAGCAAAAAACCATGTACCGCGATGAACGTACATCGGGCAGCGGGCATCCGCCGTTTCATGGCTTGGGCTGGCTGGAAGGTTATATCGAGATTATTCGCCAGAGCTGCCGCGACCTGCTCGGCCTGACGCACAAGCCTTATCCGATCTTAGAGGAAAGCAATGCTATTCTTGCGCTACTGCTCGAAACAAGGCCGGATTTGAAAGACGCTGCAGCTTAATTTCTAACTTTCGTCAGGCCATCCTTGGCGAGCTGGGTGATTTTTTTCCAGTCACTAGCAGCGATCGCATCTTTTGGTGCAACCCATGATCCGCCAACGGAAAGCACATTAGGTAGCGACAGATAATCTTTCGCATTGCTGGCATCGATGCCGCCGGTCGGCACAAATTTCAGTGCTGAAAAGACAGAAGCAAATTGCTTTAGCAAGTTCGGCCCACCGATTGCGGACGCTGGGAAAAATTTTACCACGGGAATATCATACTCAATCGCCTGCATGCATTCGCTGGCGGTGGCAACACCTGGAAGATACGGAATAGTATGCTTCGCAGCAACCTCTGCCACGGAAGGTGTCAGTCCGGGACTGATAATATATTGCGCGCCGACCGCCATCGCCTGACGGTATTGCTCTGCCGAAAGCACTGTCCCCGCGCCGACGATGATGTCAGGCACTTCCTTGGCAATGCGGCTGATCGCTTTCAATCCCGCGGCGGTGCGCAGGGTGACCTCAATCAGCCCGATGCCGCCTTCCAACAGCGCATGCGCGAGCGGCACGGCGTGTTCTTCGTTATCGAGCACAACAACCGGGACAATTGGGTTGTTCTTCAGGATATCATATACGGCAGGCATAGATTTACTCTCATGTTTCATGGCGGATGTCATAGTTTCTTCTCCTTCAGGATGGCGGCCGCACCGTGCAATGCCGCCTGACTGTGCGACAGCAGCATGTAGGTGGGAATATCTTTGACGTAATTCGTGAAGCGGCCTTTATCCTCGAACCGCTCACGGAACGGACTAGTTTCAAACAGATCGCGCATCTGCGGCGTGACGCCGCCGCCGAGATATACCCCGCTGCGCGCGCCGAGCATCATGGCGACATCGCTGGCGAAGGCACCAAGCATGCCGCAGAATATACGCACGGTCTCTTTGCATGCAGCATCGCCTGCTACAGCGCGGCGATTAATGTCTTCGGCTTTCAATGTTTCCAGCTCCTTACCCGAAATTTCCAACAGCGCACTGTGCAGGAATGTCATGCCCAGCCCGCTGACAAAATCTTCAGTGCGCACAATGCGGCCTATCTTTTTCCAGGCAAAAGCAAGCAATTCGGCTTCCTTCGCATCGTGCGGCGTGAAACGGGCATTACCCCCCTCGCCTGCAATGGGCACCCAGCCCGTTCCGGACCAGAGCAGTCCTGAAACGCCGAGACCCGTCCCCGGCCCAAGCACAGCCATGGCCTGGTTAGGCACCGCTTCACCGGACCCGATCTGCACAATGTTATTTTCCGGCTCATAAGGCACTGACATGGCGAGCGCCGTAAAATCATTGGCAATATGAAGTTGACGCAGGTTGAAGTTACGCGCCATTTCAGCAATCGAAAATTCCCAAGCAATATTCGTAAGGCGAACGGTATCGCCTGTGATGGGACCAGCAACGGCAACGCAGGCGTTTGCCGGTTTTGCATTCACGCCTGTCAGATAATAGGCAATTGCTTCTGCGAGGCCAGTAAAATTTCGATTAGGATGTTTCTGCGGCTCAATGAGTTGGAGCGATCCGGGCTCGCACAGCGCAAAGCGGCTGTTGGTTCCGCCAATATCGGCAACGAGGTTGAGTTTCTGCGCCATCCTAACTTACCACGAAGCTTGCGCCTTCTTCGGCGGTGGTGACCACCTGCCGCGCCCTGCCGAATAATTCGCGGCCGCAACCATATTCATTGCCGGAAAGATCGGGCTTAGCTGGTTCGCGTGCATCAAATTCCGCGGCTGGAACTTTCACTTCCAGCGTACCAGCCACAGCATCGACGCGGATGATGTCGCCATCGCGCACCTTGGCGAGCGCGCCGTCTTTGGCGCACTCCGGCGAGACGTGGATTGCTGCCGGTACTTTACCCGATGCGCCGGACATGCGGCCATCCGTCACCAGTGCCACCTTTTGTCCTAAGTCCTGCAGAACGCTGAGTGCCGGCGTCAGCTGATGTAACTCCGGCATACCGTTTGCCGTAGGCCCCTGGAACATGACGACTGCGACAAAGTCACCGCCGAGTTCGCCGTTCTTAAACGCTTTCTGCAATCCGGCCTGACTGGTGAATACGCGCGCCGGCGCTTCGACAATGCGATGCTCCGGTTTAACCGCCGAAATCTTTATGACTGCACGGCCAAGATTGCCTTTCAGCAACTGCAGGCCGCCTTCAGCGCTGAACGGTTTTTCGATGTCAGCGAGTACGGTCGTATCCTTGCTTTTCTCGGGGCCTTTGTCCCACGCCGCCGTATTGTCACTGGTGAGGTACGGCTCCTGAGTATAATGCGATAGCCCTTCCCCGGCGATCGTCATCACGTCTTCATGCACCAGCCCCTGCGAGAGCAAGTCGCGCGTCAGCTTCGCCATGCCGCCTGCGGCCTGGAAGTGGTTCACATCTGCTTCGCCATTCGGATAGATGCGGCAAAGCAGCGGCACGACAGATGACAATTCAGAAAGATCGTCCCAATCGATAAGGATGCCTGCGGCACGCGCCATGGCGACCAAATGAATCGCATGATTGGTGGAACCGCCGGTCGCATGCAAGCCGACGATGCCGTTCACGACCGAACGCTCATCATAAATTTTGTAAAGCGGTGTAAAGGTGCCCGAGAGCGCGGTGAGCGCAATCGCCCGTTCGGTGGCCGCACGCGTCAAGGCATCGCGGAGCGGCGTGCCGGGATTAATGAAGGAGGAGCCAGGCAGTTGCAGTCCCATCAATTCCATCAGCATCTGGTTGGAGTTGGCGGTGCCGTAAAGGTGCAGGTGCCGGGCGAATGATACGAAGCGGCTTCGGCTTCCAGTAACTCCGCCTTTCCTACTTCGCCTTTGGCATAAAGCTGTCTGATACGCGCTTTTTCTTTATTGGGTAATCCTGAGCCCATCGGCCCGCCCGGTACAAAAATCACCGGCAGATAGGCAAATTGCAAGGCGCCGATGAGAAGACCCGGAACGATCTTGTCGCAGATGCCGAGCATCAGCGCCGCATCGAACATATTGTGCGAAAGGGCGATAGCCGTGGACATCGCGATCACATCGCGCGAGAAGAGCGAAAGCTCCATGCCGGTCTGACCTTGCGTCACGCCATCGCACATGGCAGGTGTGCCGCCTGCGAACTGGGCCACCCCACCCGCTTTATGCGCGGCATCCTTAATGATCGCCGGATAGGTTTCATATGGCTGGTGCGCCGAGAGCATATCATTGTACGCGGAGACGATGCCAATATTCGGCTTGCGCCCTTCTTTGAGATCCTGCTTATCGTTTGCGCCGCATGCAGCGAAACCATGCGCGAGGTTGCCGCATGCCAAGGTCATGCGGTGCGGGCCTTTTTGCGCCTGCGCTTCCATATGCGCCAGATAAGCCTCACGGCGGGCACGGCTGCGCTCGCGGATACGGTGCGTTACTTTTTCAACGGTTGAGTTTGTCATATCTTCTCATTACGCTGTGATTATCGTGTGCGCAACTTAGATAAGGCTGAAACTGGTTTATGACAATTTTCTTACAAGTGTCTGTTTAAGGCTAGTCATCACAAAAAAAAATTGGTTAATTATTTTTTACTAAAATTAACAAGGATGCATATATGACTAAACCAGTTGCTTTTAATGATTTATTTGAATGTGTTACCGCAAAAATCCGACCCTACCTCATAGAAAATAATCTTCTCGATCCTCATGAATGTTTCACGGAGAAAGGACGGGAAAACGGAGCTGTAATTGTAACTCAAGAAAATAGATTCGGAAACGTTGTCAGTGAATATCTTTTAAATCAGCACCTTCAAACTGGCGCCAATGTTGGTACACTACCTGAATTCCAAGCCTGGACAAGAAATGGGTACTTTAACAAGCAAGCAATGTCTGATGCAGAGGTAACAAGAGGCTTAGCGCAGGAAGTGGGACGCGCTATTACCGAGGCACTTATAGAGTTTAAGGCAACATCCAGAGCCGCAACTCATGATCGCTAGACCCGATTACTCAGCCCAATAAATTTTAGCAGGGACTTGGTTCTGTTTTAAGAACGCAGCAATCGGCATTGTATTAACGCTTGCTTGCTGCGCCTTTTCAAGCACCTGAATCTTATCGTTACCACTGATATGAATTACGAGATGCTGGCAATTGATCAGCGCCGCGTAGGTGAGCGTCAAGCGTGAGGGCGGCGGCTTGGGTGAATCTTCAACGCCGAGACACATGCGATCCGAGCCGGGCTTCAGCCCCTCTTCCAGACCGGGATGGTTTGGAAAGAGCGATGCCGTATGACCATCCTCCCCCATGCCGAGGATAACCACATCGAAAGGCAATAACGGTTTTATTGCTGCTTCGGCTTCTTTCTCGCCCGCTGCGGGTATAGCCGCAGCATTTTTTAAGGGCACGAAATGCTTCAGTCCCTTCATATGGGAACGTACCAGTTTCTCATTGCTGTCCTCGGATGTATTCGGCACCCAGCGTTCATCCGCCAGCGTCACATAGATACTTTCCCACGGCAGGTCCATGTTGCCGAGCACTTCAAAAAATGGCTTTGGCGTCGAACCGCCGGAAACCACAAGGCTAGCCTTGCCACGTGCTGTTACGCCCTCGCGCAACCATTCCGCTACATTTTCAGCGAGTGTTTGTGCTGCTTCCTGACGGGAGGAAAATTGATGCATAGTAGTCATATTGTCATCCTAGAGTAGCGCTGCAACTAACATTTAAGATCCTACGCTAAGCTCAGGATGACGCCGATTATTCGTCGCGGTGCCATTCGCGGCCATCGCGCGCCATCAACGCATAGGCATCTTCCGGACCCCAGCTGCCAGAGGGATAGCGTTTGCATTTCTGATTCGCATCCTTCCAGCCCTGCATGATGTATTCGGTCCAGATCCACGCGGCTTCGAGCTCATCCGTACGCATAAATAGCGTCAGGTTGCCGCGCACGACGTCCATCAGCAGACGTTCATAAGCGTCCGGGAAACGCTCATCGAATTCCTCAGCAAGGCTGAGATTGAGCGAAACCGGCTTCAGGCGGTAACCGCCGGGACCCGGCACTTTCGTGATCATCTGCAACTTGATGCTTTCGTCCGGCTGCAGGCGAATGATCAGCTTATTGGTTTCCGGCGTTTCATCCTGGCTCGGAAAGATACTATGCGGCACTTGTTTCAGCTGGATAACGATTTCCGAATAACGCTGCTGCAGGCGCTTGCCGGTGCAAATATAAAACGGCACGCCCGACCAGCGCCAGTTATCGACATGCGCTTTGATGGCGACAAAGGTCTCCGTATCGCTTTTCGGATTCTTGATGTCATCGGTATAAGATGAAACGGCTTTGCCTTTGATAGCGCCGTCGCGGTACTGTCCGCGTACGGTCATCTGCTCGATTTCATGCGGCAGGATGGGCCGCAGCGAGCGCAGGATTTTCAGTTTCTCATCACGCACCGCATCGGCGGTGATGGAATGCGGCGGCTCCATGGCAACAAGACACAGAAGCTGCAGCAAATGGTTTTGTACCATGTCGCGCAGCGCGCCAGCGTGATCGTAATAACCGGCGCGATCCTCAACGCCGATATTCTCCGCCACCATGATCTGCACATGGTCGATAACGTCCGAATTCCACATGCGCTCGAACATATTATTGGCGAAACGCAGCACCATCAGGTTCTGCACGGTTTCTTTTCCGAGATAATGGTCGATGCGGTAAATCTGATGTTCCTTGAAGCAGGTCAGCACGGCTTCGTTGATGTCGCGGAAGGATTTGAGATCGTAGCCGAGCGGTTTTTCAAGGACGACGCGGCTTTCCGGCGTGACCAGGCCGGCGGCTTTCAGATTCTTGCAGATGGTACTGAAGATATCGGCTGGCGTGGAAAGGTAGAATACGCGCACCTCGCGTGGCTTATTCTGCAGAAACGTGGCGATCTTCGCAAAATCTTCCGGGTGGGTGGCGTCAAGGTTCAGATAATCCATCCGGTCAGCCAGATGTTTAAAATCCTTATCGGTGAAATCCTTAGCAGGAATGTAGCTTGCACAGGCCTGACGCACTTTTTCGGCATGCGCGGCGCGGTCCATCTGGTGCCGTCCCAAAACCAGGATTCTGCTTTTTTCAGGGAGTTGCTTATCCTGCAGGCGATAATACAGTGCGGGCAGGATTTTACGCATAGCCAGATCGCCTGTACCTCCGAATATGACGATATCCGAGGGGCTTAGCTCTTTTTTTAATTGTGTATTTATGGCGTTTGCTGGGTTCATGCGTTTGGCGGCGGAAGGCATAAGGTAACGATCTTTCAAAATGCAACCACAAAAAAGACCTATTTCTGCTTTTTTTGCAAGTGCGACGACATCAAACTGTCACATTGACCCCATATATTTTAGCTATATGAGTCCCACCGAACATCCCCGTAGCACCCGCTACACCTGGAATGAAGAATCCCCAATCAACCGCTTAGAGGCCGAACTCGACAGCGATGGTTTCTTCGTGGTGCGGATTTTTCCGAAAAAAGAAATGGGCGATGGCGCACTTTCTACCGTGCCATCCATGCTGCACCGCTATGGCTTCCAGGATGCCTATCCCGATGTGAAAGACGATCAGGATGTGCTGGTCCTCGCCAACGTCAAAGATTTACGAAAACTGGTGCATGCCCTTTCCAGCAGCGGCTTTGTTTCCGGCACACCGACGATTGAAGCCGTCAATGGCAGCGTCAAGAAAATTACAGAAAAAGAAGCGATCGATACCGTGAAGTGGCACGGCCGCGTCGGACTGATCGGCCATGCCTCCATTCTGGCCGCCGGTGTTATTCAGAAACCGTTCGACTGGGGGCGCATCATCAATGCGCCCCTTGGCGCCTCGTAAACCCGATCCTCATGAGCTGGCTTGGCAGCGGCAAAGACAATGTCGATGTGCCACAGCTTATGCGCGATATGCGCGAATTTTTCGGTAAAGAAGGCATACCCCTGCCGCCGATGACCGGCGAGGAACAGCAGCGCGGCTTCTATGAAACGGCGAAACATTTTCTGGCTGCGCACCCGATCGAAGTAGGCTCCAGCCTTGGCGTTCTTGGATCGATCGGCATGATCAAATCCGGAATCAACGGCATTAAAGCGAAAGGCGGCGGCTGGTCGCGTATTGCACTGGGCAGCGTCAATATCGTCCGCGATAGCATTGCCGTGTTCGTTCCGGAAAAAAAGAAAAAAGATTCGAATATCGAGACTATCCAAGGCAACTGGTATGATTCGTTAACGCAGTTGCCAGGAAAGGTAACGCACCTTGCAACCCATCCAAAAGAAATTCCGAACGCCACCTGGGATTTTATTAGCGAAGCACCGCTCCGCATGGTGGGAATTCTTAGCCTGGTGAGCGATGTGCTCTATGCCGTCGATGCTGCCGATGCCTGGAACAAAAATAAGCTCTTCAGGAGCGATCAATACGAAAAAGGCGGCACGTTTAATGGGAAAAATGTAAGAGGACGCCTGCAAGTGCTTGCTGAAGCAGAAGATGCCCAAAAGAAAGTCAGCGAGTTAAGCACTGTTTTTCATGCAAATGGCGATACTAACGCCTACAAGGACATGTTGAAGAAACGAGCCGAGTGGGATCGCCTCGATGGAGAAGCGCGTGCCATGAAAAACAACCAGATCATGGCTGGATATGTCAAAAACCCTGAAACTGGTGAATATGGCGCGAGCACGAAATTCTCCGATAATTGGCGCGGTCAGCTGACACCTTATTTTGGTGCAACAACAGCCCTTGCCTTCCTGGGCGCCGGTGTCCTGATGACAATTTCTTCTAAAGAACATAAAGGCAATGAGATTGGCGCCGAAGCGGTTTTCTCTCGTCTCTGTTCAGTTAATGCAAAAATTTTGGCAAGCATGCCGGAAGATCAGCGCGAGCCGATGCTGCAACGCCTGACCAGTTATATGCATTATCGCAAAGATATTACCGGCGATAAATTCAACACCGAGCGTTTCGAGCAGGAAGTCCGCAGCCGTGTCAGCCATATGGAGCATAACCCCTGGATCGACCGCGTTGCAGCTTCCCAGATGTCCGGCCCCGCTGCCGGCGCTGCCATCGCTTAATTCGTTTTCATCATCACCCTAGAGATTTACATCGCTTTCGTATCGCCAGTGCATGAGCTTGCACAGGTTCGAGTCCGGTTGAGTTTAAAACACACACTGGTTTGACTCACATATCGCATTAGTATCTTACGCTTATAATCACTAAATGCGAAATTCCTGATAATTTCAGCTATCGATTTTTTATTATTATTTCATCACTGTCCAATTTTCCCATGGAGAGCCTTATGAGCAATAAAATCGATGCACTCTATTCGCGCCGTCAGATCATGGGTGGATTAGGCATGGGGATGGCTGCAGCAACAGCTTTTCCTGCATTCGCTCAAGCTACTTCAAATTCAGGCAAGGCAGGTGAAAATATGAAAACAGCAACTAAGGCCGCGGCAACGGCCGCACCGTTTGAAGATCCCACGACGAAATATCCCAAGCCTCCTTTTAAGCACCAAAAGCAGCCATGGCCGGGACTAGCGGGTAAAATGACACCTGTACCAGACCATGGCGAAAAGACTTACAAGGGATCAGGGCGTTTAGCGGGAAGAAAAGCGCTTATTACAGGTGGTGATTCGGGCATGGGCCGGGCGGCTGCCATTGCTTACGGCCGTGAAGGTGCGGATGTCGTCATCAATCACCTCGCCGATGAGCAGCCAGATGCCGATGAAGTCATTGAGCTGATTAAAAAGGAAGGGCGCAAAGGTGTTTCCATCCCCGGTGATCTGAGAGATGAGGCGTTTTGCAAGCAGCTGGTTGAAAAGGCCGTGGAAGCTATGGGCGGTCTTGACATTGTCATTTGCAATGCGGCGCGCCAGCAGACAAAAAAATCTATTCTCGATATTTCCACAGAAGATTTCGACGCGACGATGAAAACGAATATTTATGCGCCATTTTGGATTATCAAAGCGGCGCTACCGCATTTAAAACCAGGTTCATCCATTATCGGCACCGCCTCTGAGCAGGCGTACGATCCTTCAGCAGAGCTTTATGATTACGCGCAAACGAAAGCTGCGACCGTCAATTATATCAAGTCGCTTGCCAAGCAGCTTGGGCCAAAAGGCATTCGCGTTAATGCAGTAGCGCCCGGACCAATCTGGACGCCGCTTCAGGTCAGTGGCGGCGCCACGATGGAGAAGCTGGAGAAGTTCGGCGGTGACACAGCGTTAGGCCGCCCTGGTCAGCCTGCGGAATTGGCCTCGATCTATGTGCAACTTGCAGCAAACGATGCCAGCTTTTCAACCGGGCAGGTCTACGGTGCGTCCGGCGGCGGTGGACAGCCCTAACCGGCAGCGATCAGTTACTATTTTACCGTATACCCTCTTCCTTCAAGACAAGCGGTGCGTGCCCGGATAAAGGTTGCTTGATTCTGGCTGGCGGCAGCTTGCGCCTGCTGCTGTGTTTTCTGTGCAGCCATGGCGTTACCGCGGCGGCTTATCATTCTTCCTCCCACTGCACCAGTCGCCGCGCCGATGGCCGCGCCTTTCGCGTCATCACCGATAACACCGCCTATGACCGCGCCGCCTACTGCGCCGCGCATTCCGGATCCACGTGCGGCGCCCGCCGGCGCCATGGGCTGCGTTTGAGACATTGCGTTTACAGGATCATATCCGGATTGCTGAACTGCCCAAGAGTAGCACGCCGCTTCGTCATTTTTCTGCGTTTCCGCAGACTGTCCTTTGGAAGGGTAGATAAATTGCTGTGCATGTGCATGCTCGGCAGTCGCAAGACCTGCCATCAGCGCCACCGTTGTCATCCATAAAGTGCGTTTCATGTTCTTCTCCTTAAAATGCTTGTGTTAAAAAAAATCTGAATGTGTTATCCGCCGTCGAATCTGTCAGCCCCACATGATACCCGACCTCGTAAGACAGCGTGTCCGTAATAGCGCCAGCCAGAATCGGCCCCAACTCATGCGTTTGCAGGTGAAAATCGCGGAAACTTTCTACGCCGATGCGGTGCTGCGGATGATAGTAATAACTGGTTTGCAGACGTGTTTCGAAATTGATGCCGTCCGATCCATCCTCCCCGACTTCATAATATAATATCTGATTCATGCGGAAATCCCACTTGCCTGCCGGAGCGCCTACAATCAACTTCAGGCTGGCGTTATCGGGCTTTTTGTCGGAATCCTTCAGGGTGTAGCGCACCCTGAACCCGCTATAGAACCCTCGCTTTGCGGCTTCTGTCAGCTCTACTTTGGCATCCAGCATCACCGAGCTGAACTCCGGATCATCGTCGGCGCGCCTTTCCGTTTGTCCATAAAGCCCGAGCGAAAAACGATCCGTAAAGCCATAATCGAACATGATCCGGCTGCTAAACTGGCCTTCTGTTCTGATGTTATTATCAGCAGGCGAATAGGAAGTTCGCAAACTTGTCGTCAGCTGCCCTTTATTAACCGTTGCAGTGGAAACGCCACCCGTACCTGCCATGGCTGCGACAGCTATTACCTGACAACCGATGAAAAACCCGAAACAACCTGCTATTTTCTTCATGCCATGATCGGCTGTCTAAAATTTAGGTGTAATGGCTTAGTACTTTCTACCTCCTATAATCAGGCGGCAGGAGCAACGCAGCCTGTACGATGGCTGTTGACGCAAAGTTTATAGGCTAGCTGCTGCGCCCAATACGTAAGCACGTTCTGGGCATCAGACCATTTGTCGGCCATTTCCGTTGAGAGCTTCTTTCCCGCAAACCTGGAATCAACCGCAGCGGTGAGGATTTCACCTGTAACAGCGTCAGATACTTTCATTTCGCCGGATGCGGAGCCTGTAAATGTCGGCTTTCCCGTTGCAGCTTCCGTAACAGCGCTGACCGCGAGTCCAATAGGCATGACGGTGGAAACGGTATTTAATGCGGGATTGGAGGAATCGGCATCCGTAATCGCAGCTTGAATACGCAATGTATTCGGTCCTGGCGCCGATACTAAATGATAGCTTTTTCCGAGCTCGTTAGCGAGAATGACCTGAAAGCGATTTGCCAGTTTTTGTCTTTCCTCAGCGGAAATCTTCGCCAGATCGGAGTCGGGGCCAGTCCAGATACTGACTGCGTCAATCATGACTTTGTTGTATGTTTTCCATTGGGCATTGGGATTGTCATAACGCAGCAACGCCTGCCCCTCTTTGCCTTTTTGTAAAATGGAATAATCCCCGAGGAAGCCGGAGTGTTTAACATCGCTGGCTTGTTTTGTCGTGGCGCACGCAGCAACTAAAAACAGTGCAAAAAGCGCGATGGCTGTTGGTTTCATTAGAAGCTCCTTGGTCAATTAATGTTTTGCTTTTTCGGGATGGGCGTTCATGTCTTCCAGAAACGCGCGGTAGGTCTTATTGTTTTGCAAGGCGACCTCCGCTGACTCGATGAGGAAATCAACATCCTTTTTCGGTAACACAAACCGTGTTGGGATTTTGTCCAGCTTGGCAAGTCGCTCCGATCCGGCACCTTTAAACGACACTTGCGTCACATAGAATTTCACATTGTCGCACTTCCATGTCTTAGCTTCGTCGCCAATGGCGGCTTTCACTTCTTTCCTGGAAAGGCTGCAACGCCATTTGATAAGATCCCGCTCCCAGTTGTGCATGATTAATTGCAGGAAATCGAAACCCATGTGGGAGCTGGAGTCTATGGACGTATCCGTAACGGCACCGGCAAGATTGACGATGTCAGGATTATCGAGTTGTTTATTCCACTTGGAATAAACGGGCCCGCGCCCGGAATCCACAGCAATAAAAAGGAGCCGCTTCAAACGTATCGCGCGTTCTGCCGTAACAGGCGCATAGGGCTCGTGCGCTGCAAGCCGCGTTACAGCAATGCCTTGAATACCAAAATTATCGGTAAGCCCACCATCCAGCAACTTCACGTATTTAAGCGATTTCGTATCGCGATAGCGGTGGAAAGCATCCACGGTTGCCTGGATACTGTTGTATTTGCTTTCCGGCATATTGGCCGCAGGGTCGGTCCACTCGCATTGATCCGCAAAAGATTCGACATTGACTGGCGTAAACGCGGCTGGAACGGCTGCAGAAGCGGAGACCGCATCCGCCAGTGCCACTTTGGAAATATCGCTGCATAAGGGACGGAAGGTAATGCCGGAAAACACAAAGGGCGTACGGTTGAAAATGTCCGACGCGCCGATCCACAGTACAGGGCGGTCCAGCGTCAGGACGTCGGCGTATGTGGCTTCGTGAAACAGGTTTTTATCGAGCCACTTCGGTAAGTGACTGCGGTCATTGACGCCGCCGAACGTCAGCAGGCGGACAATAGTGCTGATACCAAAATCGGTAATCAGGTTTTCTTCTGCGTTCTTTTCAAGAAAATTCTCACGAAAATCATCATAAGCATTCGGCCCTTTCAATACGAAATAAGCAGCCGTCACCGAACCGCCAGAAACGCCGCTGACAAAGTCCACACCTTCTAATAGCGATTTTTGAGTGGTGGGACTTTGCGTTTTTTCCAGTTCTTTCAAAACGCCGTAAGAAAACGCGGAAGCACGTGTGCCGCCACCCGAAAATGCCCCCGATTACTCCGGTTCGGACGATTACATGGTCGGCGCGGCTCCGGTAGGACGCTATAATTTTGGAGATAATCGCTACGTTGAGCTTCTGGGCAACTATGCCTCTGCTAATATCGTAAACAGCCAAAACTGGCGTTTCGGCCCGGCGGTTCAATATCGCTTTGGCAGAAAAGACGTTGATGATCCCGTTGTAGACAGAATGTCGGATGTCGATGGCGCACTGCAGGCAGGTGCAACATTTGGCTATAATTATCATTTCAATAACGATATCCGCCACCGCGCCGGCGTCGGCATCGATGTTTTGCAGGATGTGGAAGGGGATAAAGGCCTATCTGCCACGGCTTATGCCCGTTACTGGGTGCCCGTCAGCCGTGCGGTTGATGTAGGCCTCAGCGGTTCTGTTGTCTATGGCAGCGATGATTTTAACGATACCTATTATGGCATCAGCGCTTCGGATAGCCTTGCTAGCGGACTGAGCGCCTATAATGCTGATAGCGGTATCAATGCCTACCGTATTATGCCAATGGCGATGCTGCATCTTAGCGAGCAGTGGCACATTGGAGCTGGTGTGCGTTGGGAGCGTCTGACCGGAGATGCGGCAGACAGCCCAATCGTTTCCGAGCGCGGCGATGAAAATCAGATCGCTGGCGGACTCGGGCTTATTTACGCCTGGTAATAAGCAATACGCTGTTTATGCGCTATTTTACCCCGTTTTCCGGTCTTTTGTGCCTGCTGGCCCTGATGGGCTGCGGCGGCGGCGGCGCCGATGCGAATGTGCAAGCGACGACTGTAAGCAAAGGACAGGAGCTCATCGATCTTAAAAAGGCGCATGATTCCGGCGTCATTGATGAAGACGAATACGAAGACCAAAAAAGAGCCATTCTGAGACGCTAAACGCCCAGAATGGCTCTTTTAAAGTTCTATTAACAGCCGAGTGATGTTCGTCACTCAATCATTAGGTACTTATATGCACTCTACGTCCCTACGCAGTATAGCTCTAGCTGCCGTTCTTTCGCTGGCTACAGCTATCCCAAGCCATGTCTATGCCGCCGAAACCAACTCGGCCGGTTCAGGTTCACCCTGGACCGCAGCGGCAACCCTTTATGTCTGGGGAGCAGGCCTTGATGGGGATGTTGGCGTCGGCAGACTGCCTACGGCTGACGTCAATATGGATTTTGGCGATATTCTTTCGAAGACGGATTTCGCTGGCATGGGCATCTTTGAAATCCGCCGCGGCAAAATCGGCTTCTTTGGCGAATTGCTCTACATCAAAATGTCGGACGATGTGAAAGGCCCGGCAGGTTATATCTCTGCAGAACCTGACGTCAGCAGCTTTACCGGCCTTGCTGCAGGAAGCTACCGCGTGGCGGAAGATAACTGGGGGAATGTAGACATCGTCGGAGGCGTAAGAGTTTTCGATCTCAGTAATGAATTGACCTTAAGCTCAAGCAATCCCGCCTTGCCGACCCTTCGCGCCAAGGAAAGCGAAACCTGGGCCGACGCAGTCGGGGGGGCGAAAATGCGGTATAACATCAATGATAACTGGTTTTTAAATGCCTGGGCAATGGCCGGGGCTGGCGGCTCAGATTTTACATGGGATTTACTGGGAGCCGCTGGCTACCAGTTTAATTCCACGTGGTCTGTTTCAGCCGGCTACCGCGCACTCGGTGTTGATTATGAAAATGACGGATTCCGCTATGACGTCGTTCAAAGCGGCCCGGTTCTTGGCGTAACCGCTAGATTCTAAAGGATAGATATATGATAAACCTGGCATCAAAATGGCGCGTTTGTTTCACCATGCTGGCAGTCGCCAGCACTATGCTGACGGCGCAGAACGCAGTTGCTGAAACCAAAAACACGCTGGATAGAACCGTTCTGCCGATTAAAGAACCAACGTATCCGCCTATTACCGAAATGGATGTGCGTAATGCCAAGGCCCCACCCCGCTTTGAAGTAAAAGCTCCGCAGGGCGCCCCAAACGTGCTGGTTATTTTGCTGGATGATATCGGTTTTGGACAAAGCGATGCGTTTGGCGGGCCAATCCATATGCCTGTGCTGGACAAGCTGGCATCGGAGGGCCTTCGCTATAACCGCTTCCACACTACTGCATTATGCAGCCCTTCCCGCATGGCGCTACTGACTGGCCGTAATCATCATGCAAACAATACAGGCGCGGTTATGGAGGTGGCGACGGCGTTCCCGGGCAATACATCTACACCGGCTACGACCATAACGAAGCTTACCAATGGTGGCAGTATGTGAAGGGCGCGAACTGGAAGCATCCTGAAGGCCCGGATAGCAATCTGAAAGGCAGGGAAAATCATCCGGTCGTCCATATCGCCTGGGCAGACGCAGAAGCTTATGCAAAATGGGCAGGCAAGCGACTTCCTACTGAAGCGGAATGGGAATACGCAGCGCGCGGCGGGCTGGAGCAGCAGGATTTTGTCTGGGGAAATACTTTCAGGCCAAGCGGAAAACCTCAGGCGAATACGTTTGACGGCACGTTCCCGACAAGCAATACCGGGGAAGACGGCTATGCTGCCACGTCTCCGGTGAAAGCGTTTCCTGCCAATGGTTACGGTCTTTATGGCATGGCGGGGAATGTGTGGGAATGGACTGCCGATTGGTACCGTGCAGATTATTATCAGATACTGGCAAAACAATCCGGTCTTATCCATAATCCAAAAGGCCCGGACAGCAATTATGACCCACAGGAGCCCACCCTGCCTGAGCGCGTGATGAAAGGTGGCTCGTTTCTGTGCACCGACCAGTATTGCGCGCGGTATATGCCAGGCGGCCGGGGCAAAGGCGACCCTGACACAGGCCTGAATAATGTCGGTTTTCGTTTGGTGAAAAACTAGCTATGCTGCTGGCCAATTAAATGCAGCGAACGATTCAGGTAACTTTCAGATAAATTTGATCAACACGCCTGATCGTATGGCTCCCCATACCTGTTTCAGTGAAATCAGATTACTCCGTTCATGTGCCAATCTTAAGCCCTTGCTGCACAGCACAATGCGTGTGGTTTTACGTAGAGCATGAAATATTCATATTTTTCAATAGTGAATCGTTTATGATTTTCCTTAGCATGTCATGAAACCTTAATAATCCTTACATAGTTTCTCGGCTAATCTTAAAGGAAATAAGGATGCCTTCCACGTGGCCGAAAACGAATCCGCACGACCTGCCAATCTAACTGCTAAACTGGGCGACCCACATAAACTAGGCGCGACGCTAATTAAAGATGGGGAAAAAGGCGTAAACTTTGCCGTATACACAGGGCCAGATGCTACAGATGCGTGGGTCTGCCTCTTTGATGATAAAGGCCATGAGACACGCTACAAGCTTCATGGCAAAAAAGATTTCGGGTATTTTCCTGATAACGCATCTATATGCAATGGCATTGTCTGGCATGGTTTCATCCCTGACATTAAAGCGGGGCAACGTTATGGTTTCCGGGTGAATGGGCCATTTGGATTAGTACATCCTAATCCGCACGATCTTGGAACGGCAAATGCCTATCAGAGAAACCGTCTGCTGACAGATCCCTATGCACTCGCCAGCGAATCAAAAGACTTTGATTTAAAGCAAGGCACCGGTTTTTTTAATTACGATCCTCAGGATTACAGCATTCAGGATATTGAACAACGTTACCAGCGAACAAAAGCGCGGCATTGCAGCAATATTATGGATACGGCTCCCTATGTGCCTAAATCTATTGTTGTCGATCTCGATCTTGCCAAATGGAATGCCGAAGAGCGGGTTAAACGAAAAATCGAGGAAGGCGCTATTGAAACGCTTGACGGCCAAAAACCGAGCTCTGGTTTTGAAAGTGGCAAACCCATCCACCGTTTCAGCGACGCCAACGTTTCAGAAATTCATGTTGACGAAGCCACCTGCAACTTCAAGGAAATACCGGAAGCGTATCGCGGCACGTTCAAAGGCTTATGTCATCCTGCTTTCATTAAAGAACTCAAAAAAATGGGTAAAACCGTTGTTGAGCTGATGCCGGTTCAGCGCGCTGACGATACACATTGGAAATATAATACATTCAGCTTTTTTGATATTGATCATCGCTATGCAGCGAAAAAAGACGAAAAAGGTAATGATCTGCACGAAACGCCACTCGAACAGTTTACCGAGATGGTGCAAACACTTCGCAAGAATGGCATCGAAGTATGGTTGGATGTCGTTTACAATCATACGGCAGAAGGTGATCACTTAGGCCCTACCACTTCATTAAAAGGTTTGGACTGGCGCTATTATCGGCATCACGGCCCACAGTTTATGCCCGAGCACTTCTGGGATGTAACAGGGACTGGTAATACATTGAACACGGACCACCCTCGCGTACGTGAACTTATTCTCAATAATCTTGCTTTTTTCAATTCGCTTGGGGTTTCGGGATTTCGATTCGATTTGATGAAAGCTCTTGGCCGCGCCGGAGCCTCAGGAGAATACCGAATCGATCACCCGCTTTTCAGGGAAATCCTGGATGCTACTGGCCGCACGAGCAGCATAGACAGCGGCAACGGTCATAAAACAGTGAAGATGGACCGCGTTTTTCTAAGTGGTGAACATTGGGATGTGGGACCTGGAGAAGCCGTTCCCCTTCCTGCAGGGATCGCAGAATGGCGTCAATATGCCCGCGATACGATGCATGAAGTCTGGCGTACATTGAATGGAAAGCCGGCACGCATCGTGGCGACCGTTATTGCAGGAGTCGGCTTTATGAAGCCCGGCATGACGCATGATGACTTTACGGCCTGGGATGCCGTCAGTTACGCTAATAAACAAAATCCGTATGATGGCTCACATCATCCCAGCCTAAATAGTGGCGGCAAAAACGGCGAAGATGATAATGAAAAAGTAATGGAAGAGCGTATTCGCCGCGTGAAGTTTGGCTTAGCGCTTGAAGGGCTAGCCCACGGCGCTGTCCTACGTAAATTGGGTGGCTGGCATTCTCAGCAAGGAGATAATAATCCTTACAGCGCAGATAGAAAACACTTAACCCGTATTCCTTGGGGGAATGACCTCAAACCCTATCAAAAGGAAATTCAGGAATTCGAAGGCATCTGCGGGCGTTTTAAAAACGCACATCCCTGCCTGCGCCGGGGAGAAGCAAATCCGGTAACGGGTACGCTTTATAACCCAGAATATGCTGTCCTGCATAAGCATGGTGATAAGGACATCACGTGGCTGCAGCAGGACACCGGACGCGAAATGCAAGGTGACTGGCCAGATCACCACGCGTTTGGCATCTTGATGAGCGGGGAAACGCATCGACGCAATGATAATGGTGAAGAAGTGCGCGATATTCCGATTCTTGCGTTGATCAATGGAGCCAGCACGCCGCAGGAGATGACGATTCCACATTCGGAAATCGGCACCACATGGAAAGTTGTGTTCGACAGTAGTCCCACATCATTGAAAGGCGTAAAACCTGTCGTCCAACCCGGCCAAGTTCTGGGCGAAGGTAAAATTACGCTGCCACCCTTTACGACAGTTGTATTTGAAAGCAATCATCCCCTTCATAGACAAGAAGTTAAGCTTGACTGGTTAGGTAAATCCCAGCGTTCTTTCGATAACGGGAAACACGCTCAAAAATAATGTTTATACTCCTTTTTAATACTTATTACATTTTCGACGCATGGAGAATTTGCAGCTGATCGCGCTTTATAGGTGCGTTGGAGGATCGTATGGCACAGCGTCCCTACTGGACAGGGCAGATCAGGTTATCGCTCGTTACCCTGCCGGTCGAATTATTTTCCGCCGTCAAGCGCAGCGCCTCGCAGATCGATCTGGATCAGATCGATCGTAAATCGGGCGAGCGTGTCCATCACATGAACGTGTTGGAAAACGGCAAGGAAGTCAGCCGCGAAAATATTATCAAAGGTTATCAGGTCTTCAAGGGTGATTACGTGCTGCTGGAGCCGGAAGAAATCGAACAGGTTAAACTGCCGTCGAGCGACGTCTTCGAGCTAACGCATTTCATCGATCAAGATAAGCTGCCCCTCACCCATATCGAAAAACCGTACTATGCGCTCCCGAAAGGAAAAAATGCGATAGAAATCTACGGTGTCTTCCGTGACGCGCTGAAAGCAACGGGAAAAGTTGGTTTGGGCCAGATTACGCTTCGCGGCAAGGAAGAGCTTTGCGCGCTCATTCCCTATGAAAAAGGGCTACTGGTGCAGACGCTGCGTTATTCCATGGAAGTGCGCGACCCCGATGAGTATTATGGCGATATCAGTTCCGGCAAAACCAAGGGCGAATACCTCAGCCTCGCCAAGAAACTGATCGAAGAAAATTCTGCAGAGCCCAGTATTCTGGATGATTATACCGATCATTATTTCGAAGCGCTGATGGAGTTGATTCACTCCAAGGAAGAAAACCGTAAGCCGGAATATAAGACCGCCGAAAAAGCGCCGGATAAAGTCATCGATTTGATGGAAGCGCTGCGGAAAAGCCTGAAAGGTGGAAAAACCTCTACTAAAAAGAAAACAGCCACGGGCTCTAAAACGACAAAGCGTAAATCGACTGGTGCGAGAAGGACGCCTGCCAGGAAATCCGTTTCTAAACGCAAACGAGCCTGAGTTATGGCGAAGCCGAGTACGTCCTCCCAACTTAAGAAGTATCGCTCGATGCGCGATTTCAAAAAAACACTTGAGCCGCGTGGCAGCGACCGCAACACGAAGAAGACAGAGCTGCGTTATCTTATCCAAAAACACGCCGCAACGCGATTGCATTATGATTTCCGTCTGGAAATGCACGGCGTGCTGAAAAGCTGGGCGGTGACGCGCGGGCCAAGCCTAGACCCCGAGGATAAGCGGCTTGCCGTGCATGTGGAGGATCATCCGATTGAGTACGGGGATTTTGAAGGCACGATTCCAAAAGGCGAATATGGCGGCGGTACGGTGATGCTTTGGGATACGGGCACCTGGGAACCAATGGGCGATTTCGATAAAGATTATGCGAAGGGAAAAATTCACTTTCGCCTGGATGGAGAGCGGCTGAAGGGCGAATGGGTGCTGCTGCGCATGCGCCGTCGTCCGGAAGAAAAACGGGAAAACTGGCTGCTTATCAAAGTGGAAGATAAATATACGAAAGCCGGTGAAGGCGATTGGGCACTGACAAAACATACCACCAGCGTAATCAGTAAGCGCAATATGGAAAAAATTGCGAAAGGAGACAATGTCTGGCATTCCAACCACGCCGAAAAAAAAGAAGAGAAAAAGCCCGCGAAAGCGATCACTGCAAAAAAAACGCCTGTAACAGGAAAAAAAAGCACGCTGCCGAAGGACGTAAAACTGCAACTGGCAACCTTGGTCGATAAGCCGCCAAACGGCGATAACTGGCTGCATGAAATTAAATTCGATGGGTACCGTCTTCTTGCCCGTATTCAAGATGGCAGCGTACAGCTACTGACCCGCGCCGGCAACGACTGGACAAAAAAATTCCAAGAGATTGCAGATGAACTGGCGATGCTGAAGGTTGAAAATGCCTTGATCGACGGTGAGGTTGTTTCCTTGGATGAGAACGATAAAATGAGTTTCCACGCACTGCAGAATGATTTGAGCGAGGGCAGGCAGTCGCGCATGCATTATTACGCCTTTGACTGCCTCTATGTGAATGGCATGGACATACGGCAGAATACTTTGCTTGAGCGTAAAGAAATGCTGCGGACTATTCTGCCCGAAGACGCAGAGCGCCTGCACTATAGCGAGCATTTTTCGCAAGACGGCGATGCTGTGCTACAAAATGCGTGCAACATCGCGCTGGAAGGCATTGTCTGCAAACGCAGCGACGCGCCCTACTCCTCCGGCCGCGGCATGAGCTGGCTCAAAGTCAAATGCCTCCATGAGCAGGAATTTGTTATTGGCGGCTACACTGAGCAGCGCGAACATCCCGGCAGTCTCGGCGCATTGCTGATCGGCTATTATAAAGGAAAGGAGCTGCACTTCGGTGGTAAAGTTGGCACCGGATTCACAGAAATTTTCATGAGAACATACAAATACAGCCTTTTTCTCTCAAAACTGCTAGGAAGCCGGAGATTCATCGGCTTAAATCTTCTTTTTCTGAATTCTCATAAGCGCGAAGAGATTGATGATTACTTTTCAATGGATAAATATCATACTTAATGCGGTAAATTTGTTTCGGTTATCTCAGTGGCCATAAAATCATCATAGAATCCGCGCCGCTTCCCTTTCCCTAATCCGTAACCTAACGAATTTGAGTCAATACTCGTAACCGCTGACCGGCAGCAGGAAAACTAGACGGTTAATCTAGTAATTTGAGGATCGGCGAGAACGGCGGCGGCCTTCCCACCCTTGGCGGGACGCCTCCGAATGACCTTCGGAATCACCGTACCAACCGCTCGGGCCATGTCCCGGATTATCCCAGCCGCGGCGCGATGCATCGGCATGGCCATCCGAATCGCCATACCAACCGCTCGGGCCGTGATCGGGGTTATCCCAGCCGCGGCGCGATGCTTCTGCATGCCCACGCGAATCACCATACCAGCCTCTGCCTGAGCCGGAGCTTCGATTACTGCGGCGGTTATCATAATCATCATCTTCCGCGTAACGGCCACGCTGACCGCCAGCAGAACGCGAGCGGCGCGATGAAGAACGATTATCATCGTCATCCTCATCCCAGCGTTCACGGGCAGCGCGCGCATGTCCTTCCGAGTCGCCATGCCAACCCCGTCCGCTACTGTGCGATGAGCCGCGATCATCATCGTCATCCTGACTTGAGCGGCCGCGAGTGGATTGAGAACGGCCACGGCGGGAACCGCCGGAACCCGAAGATCCCTCGTTCTCATCTTCATCGTCATCCTGACTTACAAATTTTCCTTCTTCGTCGCGTTCCTGGTTGCTATTTGCTGCGCCAGCGGAACGGCGATTGTTATTACTATTACTGCTAGAACCACCACGACCGCGGGAAGAACCAGTATCATTTTCGGAGAAATCATCATCACGATCCTCCATCTGCGAGCGTTGGGCTGCTGAAGTTTTAGCCATAAAAGCCTCCTATAGCTGAATGTTAAATGTGTTGTCCGCTTTACAGCGGACGCCATCGTTTCTAGTGCTGGTGCTTGTCGTAGATAAAAAATGCGCCTGCAGCGCAATTTGAGAATATTATTTTTATAGTGCTGAACGGTGCGAACGTGTTTGTTCGGTCTACAGAGCTTAGAATAAAGTTGCTGTACCGGACGAACGGAGCCAGGATAAAAAGAAGATAAGAAATCTGCTACTCGTTGCTATCCAACATAGCATGTGATTTATCGCAACACGTTTTTATCACATGAAAAGCCGCATTCGCCTGCGCGACAACGCTGTCAGTTTCCGATTCTTCGCATTCAAGCTGGCTCAAAAATATTTTCCAGTATTTTCCCGTCTCATTGCCATAACCTGCAAAAAAATGGTTATCTTCTTTTTCCTTCATGGCAAGGACGCTGCTCAGATTTTTTGTGATTACCCTTCCTCCCAGCATTGAGCCCTGCTTGACATAAAGATACCCAAGCAACTGGTTATAGCTCGTTGCGGACGGATATGAAATTCCGTCAAACACAATCTCATGAATATCGTGGCGTTTGCGATCTGCTTCCAGCCAAGATAGTACAGGCGCATCGGGTATGCCCTGGGTAAGAGCAAAGTCGCGCTTTGCTTCCATAATTTTATACGCAGCGGAAAAAGCCTGTATGATAGCCTGGTAATGATGCAACGTTATATCCAATTTTGAGAGGGATTTCAGTAAAGGGTGCAGGTGCAGCGCTTCGTGGGCATCATGAGTGGCGTCTTTTAAAGTCTTGTGTAGTGCGGAGTCTAGCGTCATTAGCCAATCTTACCGTGTAAATATCTAAAGATGCTATAAAGTTTTTTGTCAGAAGACAATTGGTGGATTACCTAATAAAATACCGCCCGAAGGCGGTATTTTATCCTTTTCGACTAGATCACTAGGCTGCCATCTGCAGCGCTTCTTCATTCACATTTGAAATTGCGATTTTATTAAGCTTCTCATCAGTCGCTTTTTCTTCTGCGAGCGTTTCTGCAAGTAGTCTGGCCGCATCGTCATAGCCTAATTTCTTCGCCATTTCGATCAAGCAGCCGTAACTGGCAATCTCATAATGTTCGACTTTCTGTCCTCCGGCAATCAGCATCACATCGCGCACAGGGCCTTTTTCAATCTCTTTTATCGTTTCGCTGCCTTCTTCAACCAAACCCTCCATAGCTTTGCAGCTGGTGCGCTTCAGTTTGATACCTAAATCTGAAACAATCTGGTCGATGCGCGCCACCTGTCCTTCTGTTTCTTCCAAATGCATTTCAAAGCCTTCGGCCAACATCGAGTTAGCGCAGGCCTTAGCCATTTTCGGCAACGCCTTCGTCAGCTGTTTTTCTGCGCTGTAGATATCAGATAATTCATGGATAAATGCTTCTTCGAGCGTGGTAATTTTTTTCATAATAATCTCCTATGTTAATGTGAGTGTTGACAAATGGAAGAGCTCATACGTCAGCGATATGGTGCGCTTCTTTGTAAAATGGGAAAAATGCATTAATCGAATTCTACGCTTCAGGCATTTTCCATTTTTTTGCTTTTAGCGCCGGTAGTGCCCGCGCCAGGACCGGCACCTAGATCGGCGCCAGTTTCTGGATCAGCTTGGGGACGCGATGCCGTGCGAGCTTTCATCTTAAGCTCGATCTCTTCTTCACCCGGCGAGAGATTCACACTAGGCATGCCGTCACCGCCGTCCACGGCTGCCTGCATTTTTCTATCCGTAATAAATTCCCATTGTTCTCCCTGATTCCAGGAACCACGCATTTCGCCTTCGCCTTGCGACATGTTATAATATTTATCGGTGAATTCGGGCACACCGGGTAACTTACCTGGTGGGAAATTTGGCGTGATCGAATAGAGCGCTTTCTCAAATGATTTCTGGTGAGCGATTTCACGCGTCATCAGAAATCCTAGCGCATCTTTACTCCCGGATCATCGGTCAGGTTGATCAAAGAAGCGTTCATAAATAATCTTTGCACGCGCTACGCTGCAATGTTCGAACGGAAATCAGCAGTAGGTTCGCCGCGCGCGTCAGCATAAGCCGCCGTCCACGGCACGCCAGCCGAGTTCGTCAGGGGCGAGCCTCCTCCATAGAGAAGCGCTGTCGTGTGACTATCGGTTCCGCCTGTCATTTCCGAAAGCAGTTCCGCAGCCTCCTCGCCTTCCGCCATCTTTCCCTTCACGCCTTTGTTCAGCATAACAACAAGGTTACCAACGACCCTCCAAATGGCTCGAAAACTCTTCCGTCGCAATATCGAGCAGCATATCTTTGCGGCCAGGATCGCTTTCTGCGAGGCCTTGAGTGAAATAGCGCATGGCGGCGGCAAGCTCACCATCCGGTCCTCCGAATTGCTCAAGGATTAGGTTTGCCATACGCGCATCGGTTTCGCTGACGCGTACGGTGTACATAAGACGCTTATTATGCATAAACATAAATAACTCCACGATTTGATGATTTGAAATATGCAAAGCTAGGCGGCAATGCTCGCAGTACAAAAATGGCAATTATGGGTGCTGGCTGCACAAATCATAATTTGCGAGCGTATAATTCCTGTGCGTAATGAACTCTTTTTAACGTAAGTTGACTATAAGATGGTTGGCCCTATCAGATGAACAATGTATAAAGCAGATACAGAATCGATGAAATAATCGCACTGCACACCGCACCAAAAGTGAATTTCCGGGATCGAGCAAACTATTCGCTGATTGGCATGTTAGCTGGGGTAGATATTTTCAAAGCGGGAAAATATCTGCCGCTTCCGTAACCGGTTTTACTTCGCCATTCTTGATTATCGAAAAAGAATCCTGCGGCATTTCATGCCAGCGATCGCCCGATTGATCCAACGGTTCTGGAACGACGACGACACTATTGGCTGGAAGCGTCGAAAGATCGGTATTTATATCTTTCAAACATTCCGCGTGCGTGGAATAGAATTGGCTATGAGCTTTTCCGCCTGGAGCATAACGTATCGTATAAAGGCACGTGCCGTCACTGACCGCACAGGATAAAATCATCTCGAAGGGTATTCCTGTTCATCGCACGCCTGATGCGCGCCTGATCATGCGTTCCAGCCCGACTTTTGGATCACTCCTGAAGGCCATAGGTCAGTGCGAGCAGAAAAAGGGTTTCGCTATCTGTGGTGCCTTTGAGCGACGGGTATATATCAGGATCAATATCGAATTGCAGGTCGCGGCGGATCCGCTCGAAATGAGCAACGTAGCCATTATGCTGGAAAAGCCAGTTCTTATATTTAAAAGGGTGCGAATTTGTTCGTTGTATGGCGCCAGTCGAAGCGGCGCGAATATGAGCCATGAACAAATGTGACCGTGTTTGCGAGCATATCTCGCTAAAGGTTTTCATTTCCCAGGCGGGTTCAGACCTTTGAAAAGGCCCGGTTCTTCCTTTAGATGGTACCAGCCAATGCCGAATCCGTCGCCATTGGTCGTAAGAATGGTTCCGTCATGACGAAGCAGCATTTTGATTGTTCTGCTCCAGCAGAGATGAGGATGGCTTGATAACCAAGGTATCGATAAAAATCGATTTACCAATATACGCGAGCCATCGACACATTTAAAACCTATCCATTATCAATTTTTGATACTTTTGGGGTCAATCCTTATTGATAGACCACATTTCAATCCAGATATTAGCCGCCTGTTTATAAACCAACGATATGGAAAATCATGTGTGGCATTGCAGGTGAGCTTTTAAAGGTACAGCATCAACCTTCTTCACTTTCTTTTCTGGCAAAGGCGAATCACCGTCAATCCCACCGTGGGCCTGACAGTGGGCATTTTCCATCTGGGAAATATGACACTGGCGCATCGCAGATTGAAAATCTTCGATATGACAGATCGCGCAGCTCAACCCATGGTCGATCATACGCTGGGCCTTGCCCTGGTATTCAACGGCGCTATCTATAATTTTCCTGAGCTGCGGAACGAATTGAGAAAAAAATTTATCATTTCACGTCAGACAGCGACACGGAAGTTCTGCTCAAGGCGTATCACTGGGGCGATACATGTATTTCCAAGCTGCGCGGGATGTTCGCTTTTGCCATGTGGGAACGGGATACCGGTAAGCTTGTATTGGCGCGTGATCGCCTGGGAATAAAACCGCTATATTACACCGAGACAAAAAACGGGTTCCGGTTTGCATCTACTGTACAGGCATTACTGGAGTTCAAGGATGTGGACAGGTGCGATTCATCCGGAAGCGCTCCATTATTATCTTACGTTTCATGCGGTGCCAGAGCGCTGACTATTCTTTCAGGAATAAAGCTTTGCGCCCTGGCACCATCATGACCGTACACGCCGACGGAAAAATCAGAAACAAAGAAGTATTGGCGTTTGCGCTTCGATAAAGTGGACAGTTCTTCGTACGAGGATCGGTGGTTTACACGCACTGAAAGCTCTGACACTGGCGACGAAGCGTCCAGCTTTCGCGGATGTGCCGGTAGGTATTCTGCTTTCAGGAGGGCTGGATTCCTCCCTTATCGTTGCACTGGCAGTTGAGGCCGGGCATACGCAATTGGAAACATTTTCGATAGGTTTTGAAAGCGCCGGCGGTGAGAAAGGCGATGAGTTTCATTATTCCGATATCGTTGCAAAGCGTTTCCGGAACAAACACCACCAGCATTTCATATCAAACCAGCAGCTAACCGACGCGCTGGGCGATTGCGTGCGGTCTATGTCAGAACCGATGGTCAGCCATGATAATATTGGCTTCTTCCTCCTTTCGCACGAGGTGGCAAAGCATGTCAAAGTGGTGCTTTCCGGTCAAGGCGCTGACGAAATGTTTGCCGGATATCATTGGTTTCAGAACGTGGGCTATCGGCAGGTTAGTACTGTTAAGGCGGCGGAGATATTAGGTAAAATCATCCGTGACCGGACCTATGACGAATATCGCGACACGGTGGCTACTGCGTATCAGACCGAAGACAAATCAAAGCGTTTTCTTGAGAATCTGTGCAAATCAAACGCCTCGCCGTTTTTGCTCGATCATCTTCTGGAGTATGAAAGCACGTTTGCCCTTGCAAACGGGCCGCTGGAGCGCGTCGATAATATGACCATGGCATCAAGCCTTGAAGCAAGGGTGCCTTTCCTCGATGAAGCCGTTATCGACGTGGCTGCATCCATGCCCCTCAATATGAAGTTGCAGGACGAGGGTAAATATATACTGAAAAAAATTGGGGATAACATGCTGCCTCGCGAAGTTGTCCATCGGCCGAAAGGCTATTTTCCTGTTCCGGCGCTGAAATATATGCAAGGGCCCACATTGAAATTGATGCAGGATGTTCTGACGCCGGATCGTGTGAAGGGCCGAGGCATTTTCAATCCAAACACCGTTCGTGGATTACTTGCTGAACCTGAAAAACATTTGACACCTTCCGGCGGCTCTAAATTATGGCAATTAGGTCTGCTGGAACTCTGGCTGCAGCAACAGGGAATATAGCATGTACGAACAGGGAGCGCTGAAAAATCGGATTATACCGGAAAGCTTGAGGAATCTTGCAGGACGCGCAACGAGGAAAAAAGCGAAGGATGACATCGAATTCAGGCCGAATGGCGTTTTGACGCTAGGCGTGGAAATTGAATTACAGATGATTGATCCAGCTGTTTATAATCTTGCCTCACGTGCCGAGGAATTGCTGACTGCCACAAAAACATATTGAAAACATCAAGCCTGTCTATCTCAGCACTGTCGAAATCAACACAGGCATCTGTAAAAACGTGCAGGATGTTGAACGGGATATTCAGCAGACACTGTCCGCACTGCAACCGATTGGCGATGAGATGAATATCCAGTTTTCAACAACAGGCGCACATCCGTTCGCCAAATATTCGGATTGCATCATTTCCCCAACTAAACGTTATATGGAGTTGATCGACCGGAATCAGTGGCTGACGCGACGCATGACCGTATACGGCCTGCACGTGCATATCGGCATGGCCAGCGGCGATGACTGTATTCGCTTCAACAATTTTTTTATGTATTTCCTGCCGCATTTACTTGCCCTTTCCGCAAGCTCACCCTTCTGGCAGGGTGTGGACACCGGCCTCGCATCCTGCAGGCCAACAACCTATGAAGCCCTGCCTACCGCAGGACTGCTTCACAGGTAAAGAGCTGGCGCGAATTCGAACATCTTTACGAAACGCTCGAAAAATGCGGCTCTATCGAATCCATGAAGGATTTATGGTGGGATCTGCGTCCAAGCCCAAATTTCGGTACACTGGAAATCCGCGTGGCTTTGTGATGGTACGGCGACGCTTTATGAAACATTGGCGATCGTGGCATTCATTCACTGCCTGGCGCATTGGTTTTCGGAAAACGGCTCCTGGCTGGAGTCGGTGACTTACCCGCCCCGTTGGTTATCGCGCGAGAATAAATGGCGTGTGATCCGCTATGGCCTGGATGCCAATCTCGTTGTGAATACCGATGGTAAGGTGAGGCCTTTAAGGGACGATATTGAAAGAATGGATGTCTAAAATCCTGCCGCATGCCGAACATTTAGGCTATCAAACCTATCTCAGTAATCTTCTTGAAATTCTGCAGAAAGGCACGAGTTCCATGCGCCAACATCGGGTGTTTACACCAAACCGGCTCACTCGAAGAGGTCGTAAAGCATAACGTAAAAGAATTCAGGCAGCAGCGGCCTTTATGGTTATAAGTTAAGCCAGATCGGTTTAGCCACTTTTTGTCTGATTGCGAACTAATTCTTCAGTTCTATCATCAGTTTTCTGCATGCCCCAGCTCATGTTGCGCTGTCGTCAGGCGCCGTGTTATCGTATCAAACTTCTCAGGATCGTTCGTATAAAGCTGCGTATCTGCAAGTAGCTAAAAGCTCGTGAATTTCGTGCTCCAGTTTCTCAATTCGGCCCGGCAGTTTATCCAGCTCGTGTTTTTCCTTGCCCGACATCCCTGATTTAGGTCTTACCTTTGCAGCAGGAGTATCTGTTGTGGCGCTTATAGGCTTGTCCTGGGATAAGACCGCTTTTTTCTTTGACTTGTAGTCACTATAGCCGCCGACATAGTTTTCCACGACCGCGTTGCCTTCGAAGGCAAGTACTTCCGTTACCGTGCGATCAAGAAAATCCCGATCATGGCTGACAATCAGCAACGTACCTTGATACTCTGACAGCATCTCCTGCAGCATATCGAGCGTATCCATATCCAGGTCGTTTGTCGGTTCATCGAGAATAAGTACAGTGCCGGGATGCGCTAGTAATTTCGCCAGCATCAGCCGGTTTTGCTGGCCTCCCGAAAGGGTGCTTACACGATCACGGGCAATTTTCGGATCAAATAAAAAATCTTTTAAATACCCGCACACATGCTTCGGCCGGTCTTTATTCGGCCCCAGAAACACATAATCGCTACCGTCCTGGCAAAGCGTATCCCATAAACTCTTTTTGGGATTCAGTTCGGAGCGGTTTTGGTCAAAATAGGCAATATCCACTGTCTTTCCACGAAAAACCCTTCCATTGTCGGGTACCAGCTCGCCTACCAACAGTTTTACGAACGTGGATTTTCCCGATCCGTTTTTGCCCAGTATGCCGATACGATCCCCGCGCTGAATGCGTAAATTAAAATCCTTGAGAATAGGTATGGTCTGGGCACCCGACTGAAACGATTTATCGACGTGCTTGAATTCAACGATGATCTTCGAAGCCTGTGCAGGCGGCAACAGATCGATATCAATGGCGCGCATGCGCTGTGCGTGGGCGGCTTTATCCGCCTTAAGCTTGTCCCGGAGCCGGTGCAGTTCCGCGAGCCGGCGCTGGTTACGTTTACGCCGTCCCGTAACGCCGCCTTGTGTCCAGTCCACTTCAGCGGCCAGTTTTTTCTGCATATTCTGCAGCTCACGAGCCTCCTGTTCGACGATCTGCTCCGCCCATTCATCGAAATGACTATATCCGCCCGGGCAGATACGAATCATACCTTTATCAATCCAGAAAACCTTGCGCGAGATAGCTGACAGGAATGCACGGTCGTGGCTGACGCATACCAGCGCACCGCGATAGGAGGCCAGATATTCCTCCAGCCATTCAATTGCCGTGAGATCGAGATGATTGGTTGGTTCGTCTAGGAGCAGGATGTCCGGTGCGGTGATGAGCGCCCGCGCTAACGCAGCCCGGCGCAACTGCCCTCCTGATAATGTTTCCATCTTAGCATGCGCATCAAGGCTGAGAGGCATAATAACCTTATCCGCCAGGTGATGTTTATCCTCTGTCCTCTCTTCTTCACCAAGCCCGGACATGACAAACCGGTGCACAGTGTCGTTTGGATTATGATCAACCGTTTGCGCCAGATAACCGATCTTTATTCCCGGTAAAACGAAACGCGTGCCTGCATCAAGCTCAAGCTGCCCCATGATGAGCCGCATCAAAGTGGTTTTTCCTGCGCCGTTCTTACCTACCAGGCAAATTTTGTCACCACGGCAAATATGCATGCGCAGGCCATCAAACAACGGCTTCCCGCCAAAATGAACCTCGACATCTTCCAGACTTATTAATACCTGCTCAGCCATCGTAGTGCGTGTTTATGCGGTGGAACAATCAGGCTATCCGCCGCGACTGGGATTGCATACTGGCACGCTCCAGTGCTTTCCGCAATTCGTCTATGATGAAAGGCTTGCTGATATAGTTATCCATACCGGCATCAAGGCACCTCTGCCTGTCTTGCGACATGGCAAATGCGGTCATCGCAATAATGGGAATTGGGGCAATGCGTTGATTTTTCTCTTCGTCGCGTACAATATTCCACCCGCAGCG
>JAXMDT010000014.1:0-60183 GCA_046348685.1 Rickettsiales bacterium | reverse complement strand
CTGAAGACGCTGCATTGGAAGCGTTTTCCCTGATCCTGGATAGCAATTCTTTATCTACACGCCGAAGGTCGAATCCGTTACCGTGGAAAATATCCTTCACTTTATCCGAGCGGCAAAATTCAACCAGGAACGTATTGAGCGTCATCCAGTTGCCATAAGGATAAGGTTTTAGCGCCAGAAAATCGGCCATAAAAATGCCAAGGGCGGCTTCCGGTGTATTTCCATGCTGCGTCAGCAGCGCACGTTTTTCCGGAGTGATACGGTTTTCTTCCTCGGGCAGCACGAGTTTACCCGTCTCCAGTCGGCGTTGAAATCCGTTATGCTCAAAAAAACTAACAATAAGCGGCTTGAATATGTCAACGAGCGACGCTGCTATTTTTCTATCCAGATGCCCTGCCTTCGGCATTGTTGATGTCTCTACCGAATGAGTATCTTTGAAAAGATACTAATGGATTGACGTCATACGGTTGGGTAGGTCGGCGCGCAGATTATACCGGGAACCAACATCAATGCTGACGTTACGATTAGTCTGCAGCCACTCAAATCCACGATAAATGGCGAGGGATGTTTCGACCGGACCAAGAGCTTTGCTCATGCGCCCCCCTTGGAATCAGCATGAGCAAGCACACGCGCTTTATAGGTTTCCGGATCGATAGTTTCATTGGCAAGGCTCTCGATCAGCGCAATGAAATCAGCGCTGAGAGACTGCCCATCCAAAGCCGCACTAAGCAGTAACTGTTCCGCAAACGCGCGTTTTTCTTTTTGTGTCATATCAGCCCTTTTTGCGGGCAGTATAGTCAGCACGCATTACACGTGTATGAAGGTTTCATGAAATAAGACAACCGCGTGCAGGTTGAAATTAATATAAATCAAAAGATTAGCGCGCAATTGGAACGCTGGGTTCAGATGATTTGACTGGCAAATAAGACGGATTTTGTGTTTCAGCGGCCATCACCTGATTCACTTCCAGCACCTTCCACGGCAAATGCGTTACTATATCGCACGTATTGGCTGAACTGCTGTGATAAATGTTTGCTCCAGCGCCGGCTGCAATATCTTCAACCGCTTTCAATGTACAACCCGTAGCCAATGGCGCGGTAACAAATTTTCCGCCAAGCATTTCGGCAACCGTGATCGCACCCGTAGCGGCAGCGGCAGGCAAATCGCCTCTTTGCAAATCTTCGCCCATATGCAGGGCGCCTTTTGCGGCACCGGCTGCCGTTGCAACCGTCGCAGCTGGTGCAATATAGGCGGCGACGCCTTGATAAGCACTCTGGGCGAGACGCTGAGCAGGCTCTATCAAATTTGCGGCACGCGGGCCGAATCTGACCAATACAGCACCGACTGTCGTAGTAGCTACGGCAAACGCTGTTGAATCAGCAACAGCGACGGCACCAGCGATGATAAGTGGAAATACCATATTAAAAATATAACATGGAAATATGACAACTCCGTGGCTAACCCACGAGTGAACGTGCGAAATCCTGTGCTCTAAATGCCTGTAAATCCTCGATTCCCTCACCAACGCCGATTGCATGGATGGGTAATTTGAAATGATCGGCGAGCGCAATCACCGCCCCGCCTTTTGCTGTACCATCAAGCTTGGTTACCACTAAACCCGTTACATCGATTAATTCTTTGAACGCTTTGACTTGCGCCAATGCATTCTGCCCGGTTGTGCCGTCAAGCACCTGTATCACCGCATGCGGAGCAGTCGCATCGATCTTCTTGATGACGCGCGTGATTTTCAATAATTCTTCCATAAGGTTCTGTTTATTGTGCAACCGTCCCGCCGTATCAATAAAAAGGACATCTGTTTTTTTTGCTTTAGCGCGCTCCGTCGCTTGGAATGCAACACTTGCCGGATCGCTGCCTTCTGGCGCGGTGACAATAGGAACCCGGGCACGCTCTGACCAGATTCTGAGTTGCTCTACAGCTGCGGCGCGAAACGTATCCGCCGCCGCCAGCATCACGTTCTTTCCCTGCTGCTTAAATTGCAGAGCAAGCTTGCCGATCGTGGTCGTCTTGCCATTACCATTTACGCCGACGACGAGCACAATAAAAGGCTGATGTCTTGAAATATCAAGCGGCTTTGCCACAGGTTCCAGCAAGAGGGCAATCTGGCTGGCTAATGACGATTTGACCTCCGCTTCGTCCACTTCCTTGCCGAAACGCTCGGAACTGAAATCAGCGACAATCTGCGCCGCCAGCTTCGGTCCGATGTCTGCCATAATCAATAACTCTTCCAACTCTTCAAGCGCTTCTTCGTCCAGCTTGCGCTTGGTAAAAATGGCAGTAATCCCGCCGCCTAGCTGCGTCGAGGTCTTGGACAGGCCCGATGTCAGCCGCGCCAACCAGCCCTGCTGCTTATCTTCCGGTTTTTCCTGAGGAGAGAAAGAAGTAAAAAATGCCATTTCTAATAATTAAATATCTCAAAGCCTTAATAAGTATTTCTCTAAAGCTTTTCAAGGCCTGCGTCACGTAATTTTAATAAAACCCGGCTATATTATTAGATACGGGGAGCGCACTTTGACGACAGTAGATGTAAAAGATTTAGTTGTTGTAGAGATGGATTCAAAGCATCTCACGCCAAAAATTCTTGATTGGAAACGAACCCACCCAGTTTTTCCTATTGAAGCATGCGGTACTCAAGTTTGGCTAATGACAAAAGATCAACTGGAAGCGTGTCCTATCTCCCGAAATGCATCGGATATTGAGTGGCGTTACGAAAATAAAGCCTATGCTTATTTTCTTCAGTTAACAGCTGGTTTGGATAGTGCAGCAGAAGGCGAATGCAATATTGTTAAACAAGTGCGTGATTCGTGGGAACAATTCAGCCAGCAATGGCTTGTGGAATCTAAAGATCTACAGCATATTTATCAAAGCGTATTAAGCGATTCGAGTTTGGTAAGAAAAGCCATTACGCAGGATGTCGTGCCAGCGCGCTACGAAACATCTGCACGCAATCTGGCTAACATGAGAGGACAGGAAAGAATTCTTGTTATTGCTGATGCACAAGCGATTGGCACAATCGGTAACAAAACAACAAGCGTCCTTAAAAGTATTGGAGGCACGAGAAGTCGGGATGCTTCCAAACGCCCCAGTATGATAGTTGTAACACATCCGCGTCAAAGCACGATGGATCGTTACAAGGAAGTAGTAGATAAACTTGAAGACGAAGGCGCACTAAAAGTGCCAATCGTGTTTAAGCCCTTTGAATTATGTATGCGGGAAGAAGTAAGCATCGCAGATCGTATCTTTTTGTGTTATCCTTCAGGCAAAGATAAGCCGACAACTGAAAGAGTTATCAGCGAATTTGAGAAAAATCGTAAGCCAGACGCCATACTTGTACATTCTCAAGTTTCAGTAGCATCTAACGATTTTGGCGGCGATTCCGAACATTATGTTACAGACCAAGCAATCCGCAATAAATTAGATTCTCAGCACAAGCATAACCGTATGCGTAAGCAACAAGGCCTAGATGCGTGTGAAAATTGTGCTTATAGTCGTGCTAGCGGTAAACGACCTATTGAAAGATTTGTGCACCTGATGCCTTATCAATACCAGCAGCGTACAAGCGCGGTGCACGCAGGTATATCTCGGTAGACATTTTAGATACGTGCTGGCGCCGGAGCCATATCTTTTGGCTGTTGACTCTCTACCCACGTAGTCGCAGGTTTTTGCGCGAGTTCTTTTACTTTGGAGAGCAACGAGCTACGAAGATTTTCTGTCGGGCCGCAGACCATACATTCTTTCTCAAGAAATTCAGCTGCTTCAGCGGAAAGCTTTTCCTGTTTTTCAACCGGCTGTCGGGCGATGGTTTCCGCCATCATGTTCTCGATCTTTTCCTGTTCGCCGTTATGCAGTTTCCCTACGGCGTTGGCGGCATCCTTGTTAGCACTGGTAATAATCACATCGGAAAGCAGGTAGCTCCCCGTCGTCAGCGCGCTCCAGCCATAGCCGCTTTTAAATGCCTGCCAGCCGGTCGCTTGCGGCATATGTGCACCAGCAGCTTCGTGTCTGCTTTTCTTGTATTTTCCGTAGGTACGCAGCCCCATCAAAGAGTCGGTCACCAAAGAGCCGTAGCCGAAAATCCGCATGGGTTTGTCCTGCAGCCAGCCAAGGATACCTTTCGGCGTATCGGGCGATATCTTTGCTTCTTCTGACCGCTCCGTTACGAGAAAAGACAGCGCTTTCACAGTCAGCGAGGCAATGCCGTATGCAATTGTTCCTCGCGCTTCAAGAAGATTTTTTCCCGCAGCTTTATCAGCTTTGTATCCCTCGATGCCGTGAGTAAGCATCGCACCTGCGCCAAGCGTATAGAATCCGAGCATGATTTGCCCGGAATAGCGGCGCATTGCTCTCGCCGCATTTGCAAATAATCCATTGTTCCGGTGCTTTAAAATTTCAGCCGATTCGACATCGGCATCCTTATTCTCGTTTCGTGCCTGAACGAATTCAGCCGCACGCTCAGTCAGGTCACGTACCTGCCGATCCTTGCTCGTTGTGCCGAAAAGCACCGCAGCGGCCGCGCCTGCCGTGTAAAACCATCCTGCTAGTTTGAACGGCACGCTCGTACTTTTAAACCCGTCCGCAAGCAGGCCGATATCCCCGATCGCATTCAGCGTCCCTGCAATACGGAGGCTATTTTTCTCGCCTGTTGGATTCTGGGTATCGGAAGGTAATGAATTTTGTTGTTCTTCAGGCGGTGCGTGCATATCCGGTTTAGAAAACTCCATACCGTATTCTAGCAGATAGCGCCCTGTTTCGTACCGGTTTGCACCCGTATCGTCACAAAAGATTAACAATGTAAGATCTATTTAAATCTGATGGTTGTTTGCTTACGCCACTAAATAATTCTTTTCGTGGCCTAGAATACGCGCTGATGCCAACCTGCCAGTGTCCGCATTCCCTCCTTCGAAATACACCGGCGCAAAGTGCTCGGTGCGACCCATGCCGTTCCTTTCCATCAGAATAGAGGCAGTTTTGCCGACCTGATTCCCTAGAAACCTGCCCAACTGCTTTTCACCTGTTTGGCGCAGACGTTCGCCGCGCTCCTTGCGTACTGTTTTTTCCACCTGCGGCATGCGCGCGGCAGGCGTGCCTTTGCGCGCCGAATAGGGAAACACATGCAGATAGATGAGATCCATTTCTTCCGCCAGACGCAGCGTGTTTTCAAACATCTCCTCGGTTTCAGTGGGGAAGCCCGTGATAAAATCCGCGCCGAACACCATATCGGGGCGCAGGCCGCGCGCTTTATTGCCAAACGCAATCGCATCGTTGCGCAGATGACGGCGCTTCATGCGCTTTAAGATCATATCATCGCCAGCCTGCAGCGACAGATGCAAGTGCGGCATCAATCGTTCTTCCTCAGCAATGCAGCGCCAGAGCTCATCATCCACTTCTACAGCGTCAATGGAGGAAAGTCTGAGGCGCGGCAGTTCCGGTACCGATTTCAGCACGCGCCGCACGAGTGAACCTAGGCTTGGCGCGCCAGGCAGCCCGTTACCGTAATCGCTAATATCCACGCCGGTAAAAACGATTTCCTTATAGCCATTCTCCACAAGCGTGCGCACCTGCGCCACAACTTCCGCCACCGGCACCGAGCGCGAATTACCGCGGCCATAGGGGATGATGCAGAACGTGCAGCGATGATCGCATCCATTCTGGATTTGCACGAAAGCGCGGCTGTGACCGTCGAAACTCGCCACCATATGCGATGCGGTTTCTTTGAGTTCCATAATATCGTTGACGCGAATCTTTTCTTCCTGCGCGGCAATCCAATTGGACACATGTAGTTTTTCTTCATTCCCAAGCACCAGATCCACTTCCGGCATCGCGGCGAATTCATCAGGATGCACCTGCGCGGCGCAACCGGTGACAATCAGTTTTGCATTGGGATTATGCTTACGGGCTTTCCGAATCGCCTGCCGCGCCTGCCGCTCCGCTTCCGCAGTGACGGCGCAGGTATTGACGATCACGGCGTTCTCAAGCCCTGCTTCTTCGGCGCGCGAACGCATCACTTCGCTTTCATACGCGTTTAAACGGCAACCGAAGGTAAGAATTTCAAGTGGCATATCAACCTGTAATCGCGTTCAAATAGCGTAATTTTCTGGGAAAATCAAACAGAACGCTTCAAAATCACTACGCTTTTAGCTAACGTTAAGGCATGGCAGAAAAACGCAATATCCACAGCGAAACCAAGCACTTCATATTTGTTTTTATTCTGGCATTCATTATTGCTTGGTTATGGATTATCATTCTAAACTATTTGCTTGGGAACCCAGTTCAATATTAAGCACGGGATGCTACTGCCTTCGACGTTCCGCCACTGTGAAAAGGATCACCCTTCTTTGCTTCGCCTAAAGCAACCAAGGCATCGCGAAGCTCGGTGCATATTATTGCTTTTTCCGGTCCCGACGGAGTAAGTGCGGTTGCTTTCTCAAGCGCGCTTTTTAAAGCCTGTAAAGCGGTGTTTACATGCTGATTTTCTGTTAGTGTGATTGTAATTATTCCCATCTGATCGTCGACATGAAGCCCCGTCCTGATCAATGCCCCAGTATGCAATACTTTTGCTTCCCGTGCTTGGGCAACATCGTAGGATTTTTTCCAAGGCAAAATGCCTCGTTGGGGAGCAGGAGCAACTTTAGCTTCCCTATACATAGTTTGAGCAATAGCTGATGCGGCATGACCAAGTTCATCCAATGTTTCCACCGTCTTTATTATTCCTAGCGTCGGCGCCGATAGTTCAAATTCTTGCTCAAGACGCGTGCGTAATTCGCCAGCATTCGCCCTGCTGGTCGCCATCTTTCGATGAGCAACTAGTAATGGCATATTTGTTTCTTCGCTTCCGTCCATGCCGTGGATGTAACGAGGATTATGAAATCTGAAAACTTAATAATTATTAAGTTTTTATGACAGCTAAACCCACCATTCAGGCTTTAGCTCGCCGGAAAAGCTTTCGGCGACGGGGCCGGTCATCCAGACCTCATGATCGGGGTCTTTTTCGCCGCCATCCCAGCGAATCGTGAGATCGCCGCCCGGCATGCTGACAGTCGCTTCCTTACGTACCAGACCGCGTCTTCTTGCTGCCACCATGGTTGCGCAGGCTCCCGTACCGCAAGCCAGCGTCAGACCGGAGCCGCGCTCCCAGGTCATGAGGCGGATATGCGTCGGAGTTTCCACATGCGCGACGTTGATATTGGCGCGTTCGGGGAAAAGCCCATCATGCTCAAGAAGCGGGCCGATCTGCGTCAGCGGGATGCGCTCCGGCTCCGGCACAAAAAATACCGCATGCGGGTTGCCCATGCTCACCGCCACGCCGTCTTTCAGAATATCGCGCGAGACGGAAAGATGCAGCGTATCCTCCTCACGCGAGAGCGGGATTTCATTCCATTTCAGATAAGGTTTTCCCATGCTGACCTGCACGGTTTCCTTACCAACCAAATGCGCCGGTATCACCGCGACTTCCGTTTCGATGAGGATCGTTTCCTTACGTAATTCCTTCATCATCAGCCATGCTACACACCGCGTCGCGTTGCCGCAGGAGGCTACCTCGCCGCCATCGCTATTGAAGATTTGCATGTACACATCGCCGCGCCGCGAAGGACGCATAACGATAAGCTGATCGCAGCCGACGCCTGTATGCCGCTCGGCAATCGCCCGCACCTTCTGCTCGCGCAGTTCTTGATCGACAATCTGGAAGGGCGATTTCCGCTCGTCAATGATGACGAAATCATTGCCAAGGCCGTGCATTTTCTGGAAGGGAATAGCGGTCATAGATAGTTACGGGTTATATGTTATGAGTTATGAGCAGCTTCTCGTAACTCATAACCCATAACTCATGACTTAAAACGGAATCTCATCATCCAGTTCGGCGCGCTGTGGTGCTTGCTGCTGACGATTTTGGTTATTGCTGTAACCGCCGCCGGACGATTGCTGGCCATAATTGCTGCCGCCTTCATCGCCGTAGCTGCTACCACCTTCGCGCTTGGAATCCAGCATGGTGAGCGTGGCGTTATAGCCCTGCAGCACAACTTCGGTGGAGTATTTTTCCTGGCCGGACTGGTCGGTCCATTTGCGGGTCTGCAGCTGGCCTTCGATATAGAGTTTCGAGCCTTTGCGCAGGTAATTCTTCGCGACATTCACCAGCGGCTCGCTGAAAATCACGACGCGGTGCCATTCGGTTTTTTCTTTGCGTTCACCGGTATTGCGGTCTTTCCAGCTCTCGGAGGTGGCGACACGTAGGTTCGCGATCTCGCGGCCATCCTGTGTTGAGCGCACTTCCGGATCAGCCCCTAAGTTGCCGACTAATATCACTTTATTTACGCTGCCTGCCATATCGGTGCCCTTTCATTAAACTTTAACACACAAAAGAGCATTTTTCTTTACCATTGGCCAGAGAAATTTATGGCTGTTTATCCCGGAATCACGCTCACGCAGCGTCACATTGATGAAACGTACGGCGAGGCAGTTGCCATGCTTCGTGGGTTTTTCGGTTTCGGTACTGTTTTTGAGCCAAAGCGGGAGGGTCTACGAAAACGCACCGATAGAATTACAAGTCGGACAGTCGAAGATTGCTTCAGAGTTGAAATCAGAACGTTTCAAAATAAGTATCCTGGCGTCAGCGTGAGACATTTTCTTGCAGCGCTGTATGGCGGCGACGGGGATACAAACTCGCGTATCGGCGGCGAGGAACATGAAATAAAGGAAACACTCTGGGGTGGTACAGATCACAAACGCAGCTACGTACTGATCGACGCGGTGTCGCTGATCGCTGCAATCCGTAAAGGCGAAAATTTCCGTAACGGAAAATCAGCCCGCGCTATTATGGAGGCGGCGCTGGGATCGCCGCTACGCACGGTCACGGGCGAAATTGCTCCCCCTTCTGAAATCCATCTACACGGTTCTGTTCATGAATTACCGGCAGGACGAACGCCTTCCCAAAGCACTTCCAGTCTTCGAAATGGCACTGATGGTGGCAATAAAGTGGTGAGCATATTTGCTGGAGAATCAGGGGCTGCGCCCGAAGATGCCAGCGGGTTTCTGGAAAGCCTTTTTGGCGAACGGAATGTGAATCAGGTCCGCTTCAGGGATAAAGACGCCTTTCGCATCCACCTTGCTGATCTTGCGCCTGCCGGAAAACAGGTGGTTGATATCTTGCTGACAACTCTAGTTGCTTTCCCGCAAATTAAACATTCTCAGACGGCGGATGCCCTTTTTATAGACCTACGCGCCCTTGAAGACAATCTGGCCGGTTTTAGAAAACATTATAACGCCGAATGCCAGCGACGCCGTTCATTAGCCGAACGTCTGCAAGAAGGGACGAAACTGCTTACCGGGCCTGGCAAATAAACGATGTTTCAAATACCCCCTGTCTTTTTATGGAAATTGCTCTATATACCCCAGATCATCAGGGTTTGGAGAGATTGACGAATGCGGGATGTGATTTCGATACGCGGCGCTAAGGAACACAATTTAAAGAATATTTCTCTCGAAATTCCTAAAGAGAAGCTGGTTGTTATCACCGGGCTTTCCGGTTCGGGCAAATCCTCACTCGCTTTCGATACGCTCTATGCCGAAGGCCAGCGCCGCTATGTCGAGTCGCTTTCCGCCTATGCCCGCCAGTTTCTGAACGTACAGGATAAGCCCGATGTGGAGACAATCGACGGGCTCTCCCCGGCCATCGCCATTGACCAGAAAACCACCTCACGCAACCCGCGCTCCACGGTCGGCACTGTCACCGAAATTTATGACTATCTTCGCCTGCTCTATGCACGCGTCGGCATTCCCTATTCACCTGCAACCGGCCTTCCCATCGAAAGCCAGACCGTTTCGCAGATGGTGGACATCATCGCGGCGTACCCGGAAGGCAGCAAAATTCACCTCCTTGCCCCCATCGTGCGCGGTGCGAAGGGTGAGCACAAAAAGGAAATCGCAGCGCTGCAGAAGCGCGGCTTCACTCGCATACGCATCAACGGCAAAGTGCATCTCATCGAAGAGATGCCCTCAATCGACAAGAACAAGAAGCATGACATTGAAATCGTCGTCGACCGCATCGTCATCAAACCGGACATCAACAAACGCCTTGCCGACAGTATCGAAACGGCGCTCGGCATCAGCGAAGGATTAATCTTCGTCGAGAACGTTGAGACGAAAAATGTCCAGACTCTCTCCGCTAAATTCGCGTGTCCTGTTTCCGGCTTTACGCTGGAAGAAATCGAACCCCGCCTGTTTTCTTTCAACTCGCCGTTCGGCGCCTGCCCCGAATGCGACGGCCTTGGCACCAAACTCTTCTTCGATCCGGAACTGGTCGTTCCCGACCATACAAAAAAACTCTCCGAAGGCGCGATTGCACCATGGAATGCCGGTCACAACAAATTCTACATGCAGGCGCTGCATGGCCTTTCCCGTCATTACAAATTCAGCCTGAATACCGCGTGGGAAGATTTGCCGGAAAAATTACAAGACATCATCCTCAACGGTTCGGGCGATGAAAACGTGAAAATCATCTATGACGATGGCGCGCGCTCTTTCCCGGTCAACAAACCGTTCGAAGGCGTGCTGCCAACACTGAAGCGCCGCTATACCGAAACCGAAAGCGCCTGGATGCGCGAAGAACTCGACAAATACCAGAGCGCGCTCGCCTGCCCCGCCTGTCATGGCTACCGGCTGAAGGAAGAAGCACTCTGCGTTCGCGTCGGCGATCGCAATATCGGACAGGTGTGCGAGCAAACCATCGATGAAGCGGCCATCTGGTTTTCTTCTTTGGATAAAAAACTCAACGCGCAACAGAAAAAAATCGCTGAAAAAGTCTTGAAGGAAATCCGTGACCGGCTCGGTTTCCTCGTTAATGTCGGCCTTGATTACCTGACGCTTGCCCGTGAGTCCGGAACGCTTTCCGGCGGCGAAGCGCAGCGTATTCGCCTCGCCTCGCAGATAGGATCAGGCTTGTCCGGCGTGCTTTACGTACTGGATGAACCGTCGATTGGCCTGCATCAATGCGATAATGAGCGCCTGCTTGCTACTCTCGAAAAACTGCGTGACCTCGGTAATACCGTTATCGTCGTCGAACATGATGAAGACACGATGCGCCATGCCGATCACCTCATCGACATGGGTCTTGGCGCCGGCATTCATGGCGGCGAAATCATCGCCCAAGGCACCGCCAAGGAAGTGATGCAGAATCCTAAAAGCATTACTGGCCAGTATCTCTCCGGCAAAAAACAGATCGAAGTGCCTGCCGAGCGGCGTAAAGCGCTTAAGCACAAAAAGATCGTCATCAAAGAAGCTTCCGCCAACAATTTGCAAAATGTGACAGCGGAATTTCCGATCGGCCTGATGACCTGCGTCAGCGGCGTTTCAGGCGGCGGAAAATCATCACTTGTTATCGAAACGCTCTACAAGGCCGCGGCGCGCCGCATCATGGGCACGAAAGACCAGCCCGGCCAGTTCAAAGCTATCGAAGGGCTTGAATATATCGACAAGATCATCGAAATCGATCAATCCCCGATTGGCCGCACGCCACGCTCCAACCCTGCGACCTACACCGGCGCTTTCTCACCCATCCGCGATTGGTTCGCAGCACTACCCGAAGCGAAAGCACGTGGATATAAAGCTGGCCGCTTCTCGTTTAACGTCAAGGGCGGACGCTGCGAAGCGTGCCAGGGCGACGGCCTCATCAAGATCGAGATGCACTTCCTTCCCGATGTGTATGTCATCTGCGATGTCTGCAAAGGCAAACGCTATAACCGCGAAACACTGGAAGTTACTTATAAGAATAAATCCATCGCCGACGTGCTTGATATGACAATCGAGGAAGCATGTGAATTCTTTGCCGCGCAAACCTCCATCCGGGAGAAATGCGAAGCGCTGCGTGAAGTGGGACTTGCCTATATTAAGCTTGGCCAATCGGCAACGACGCTTTCGGGCGGCGAGGCGCAGCGCGTGAAACTGGCGAAGGAACTTTCCAAGCGCGCCACGGGACGGACGCTCTATATCCTCGACGAACCGACCACCGGCCTGCATAGCGAAGATATCAGGAAGCTACTCGGCGTGTTGCAACAGCTAGTCGATTCCGGCAATACGATGGTGATCATCGAGCACAACCTCGACGTCATCAAAACGTCCGACTGGGTGATCGATATCGGTCCCGGCGGCGGGCATAAAGGCGGTAAAATCGTCGCCACCGGCACCCCGGAAGACATCGCCAAAAACGAAGCCAGTATTACAGGGCGGTTTATTAAGCCGCTGCTGGAAAAGACGAAGAAAAAAAAAGTAGCGTTAAGAATTAATCGAATCCGCCATTCGAATCATTTTGAAGGCCTGCCGAAACCTCGGGACGGCTATGATCGATAGAAGGCGCGGGAGCTACGTCCGGCAGGGAACACTCGCCTGCTTCAGCCAATGCCTTTTGTGTTTGCTGAGCTACAAGTCCTAAGGGTGACGGACCGTCATTATCGACAGTTCCCACTAATTTTTTAACGGACTTTGCCCCATCAGCTAGATGACTGTATCGGCCTTCTCCATAAATAATCTCGAAAAATTCTATACTCACTTTTGGATGATGGGCAGTGCCTGCGTCTTCTTCCGGTTTTTTCAAACCCTGCTGCTTTGCAGCGTTTAGGTAAGGTTTAACGACATCTTCAGTACGCCCGTCACCTTCAAACTGCATAGTAGGTTTATTTTTAAGCGGGCCGCAATCACCCACAAATAGTTCAAGGTCGTTTTGCGTTACATCGCCTTTCAGATCGAATGGCTGATCCGGACTGATTTGATCGCCCGTAACGCGCAACGTCGCCTTATTTCCGCTATCCTCAATGGTTACGACAGCAAAGTATCCAGGTTTTTTGTCATCCATAATTCAACGGTGCTTAACGCTTAGGTGATGTGCCTGCAGATGGAATGCCGGCACTGGAGGGGCAAAGCCCACCAAGCTCTGTTCCAAAAATTTCATTTGCTACGAAACAAGCTGCATCTTTGTAGCCTGCTTTAGGTTCATGTTTCGGACCAAGATCAGTTAAATACTGAGAAGCAACATTTGCGTCACAGGCATCTAACCTTTCCTGCGTAATAGGCTGACCTTCTGCTTGCAGCTGACCGCGGCTGCATAGGTGTGCTTGTTGGCGTGCTAATTCCTGACGCTGTTGTTGTGTTAATTCAGCCATAAAATCCCCTCAATATATTATCTATTGAGAATAGCTAACGATTATTAATATTTGATGACAAACAAAGAAGCATCTATGCTATTGTTTTCTAAAGAAAAATCCCAATATCACCGGTACCAGTGTCCCAAATGGCAGGCCGACGAGCAGTAAAAGCGGCCATCCCCAGCGGCTGGTAACGCGGCTGATGGCGGTATAACGTTCCTCGGAAATCGTATGTGGGAAATGTTTAATGCGCAGGCGAGCAAATCCTATCCCGACCATAAAACTGGTCAGCATCGCCAGCAGGATGCCCGCACCCGCCAGAATATTCGGCACCAGCATGTCGTAACCGCCAAAGTATTTCATCGCGGGCAACACGATCTGCGAGCCGATAGGCAGCATGAAATAGCGAAGGTAGGCTTCCGCAAATATCGCGAGGTAATATTCGGACATGCCCTGATCATAGCACAGTTGCAAATGACTGCATGTTTTTTGATTAGAGACTAAATTGCGCTAGCGCGTATGCGAAATGAGGGATTTGCGAGAACCGAAACGGAATGTACATAATAAGTACCTAAGTAGCGGAAGCGCGGAAAATCCTCACTTGCAGCAACGATAAGCAATTACAGCACTATATCTGTAGCGGTGATGATGTAATTGCTGTTCAGGATAATTTGGAATTCCGGCATGAAATCAGCATCCACGTTGCCTTCCACCACTGTCCAGTGATTCGTCGTGTCGACATAGTAATGCACCTGCCCCGCCCCGCTGAACGGCTGGTTGCCGATGAAGGTGAACGTCTGGTTGCCAGCGCGCGAATCATTGGCATCGATGCCGGAAAGATCAAGCTTATCGCCCTGGGCGAAATCAGCGATCTGCTCGAAATCACCCACCGGCGCTGCTTCTTTCGTGTTGTAGACAAATCGGTCATTACCTGCGCCGCCATAAATCAGGTCGCCGTCGAAGCCGCCCTGGATCGTGTCGTCCCCGCCATTGCCGCTGATACCGTCGTTACCGGTACCGCCGATGATGAAATCATTGCCGCTGCCGCCCTGCAGATAATCGGAACCATCATCGCCATGCAGCGAATCGGAACCCGCGCCGCCATAAATGAAATCATCATTCGCGCCGCCCCAGATTTTATCGTTGCCGCCGCCGCCGCGCAGTTCATCCGCGCCGCCATAACCATTGATGATATCCGGATTTACCGTTCCATAAAGAACGTCCGCTTTGCTGGTGCCATTGATTTTTGCCATAATACGCTCCTGTTTGAAGTCAGAAACGTAGCTTATGGAGTATAAGTTTTACATTTCGATGACAGAAATCACAAAATTACATATGGATCACACGGCCATAAGCATCCAGCACCGCTTCGTGCATAGTCTCGGAGATCGTCGGGTGCGGGAAGACGCTGTGCATGAAATCAAGCTCGGTGGCTTCCATCTGCTTGCCGATGACGAAGCCCTGGATCATTTCCGTGACTTCTGCGCCGACCATGTGCGCGCCCAGTAACTCACCCGTCTTTTCATCGAAAAGCACTTTGACCAATCCATCCGGCTCGCCCATCGCCACGGCCTTGCCGTTGCCGATGAACGGGAAGCGGCCGACTTTCACTTTTAGGCCTTTTTCCTTGGCGGCTTTCTCGGTGAGGCCGACGCTGGCCACCTGCGGCATGCAGTAGGTGCAGCCCGGAATATTTTCTTTCTTCATCGGATGCACGTCTTTTTCACCGGCGATTTTCTCAACGCAAATGATACCTTCGTGCGAGGCTTTGTGCGCGAGCCACGGCGCACCGGCCACATCGCCAATCGCGTAAACACCCGGCTCATCGGTTTTGCCGTACGGATCGGTTTTGATCTGGTTCTTCTCCACCTTTACCTTGGTTTTCTCGAGGCCGAGATTTTCCGTATTGCCGACGATACCCACCGCCATGATGACGCGGTCGAACGTTTGCTCTTCCGCCTTGCCGCCGATCTCGATGGTAGCGGTTACATTCTCTTTGCCTTTTTTGAGTGCTTTCACCGTCGCGCCCGTGATCACTTTCATGCCCTGTTTCTCGAAGGATTTTTTGACGAGCTTGGAAATTTCCTCATCTTCCACCGGCAGGATGCGGTCAACGACCTCCACCAACGTCACGTCCGCACCGAGGTTGAGGAAGAAGCTCGCGAACTCCGAGCCAATCGCGCCCGAGCCGACGACGAGCAGTTTCTTCGGCATGATGTTCGGCACCAGCGCTTCACGGTATGACCAGATCAGTTTTCCATCCGGCTCCAGCCCCGGCAACGTGCGCGCCCGCGCACCGGTAGCGAGGATGATGTGCTTGGCGGAATAATCACCAACTTTCTTGCCGTCTTTTTCGACCGTCAGCTTGCCGCCGCCGGTGAGTTTGGCGTGTCCATCGATCACGGTGACTTTGTTTTTCTTCATCAGCATGGAGATGCCCTTCGACATCTGCGCCGCCACACCGCGCGAACGCTCGACGATTTTTTTGAAATCGAATTTGATGTCTTTCGCAGACAAACCGAATGCGTCGAGGTTATGCATCAGGTGATAAATGTCCGATGAGCGCAGCAGCGCTTTCGTCGGGATGCAGCCCCAGTTGAGGCACACGCCGCCCATATTCTCACGCTCGATCACCGCGACCTTGAATTTCAGTTGAGCGGCACGAATCGCTGCCACATAGCCACCCGGCCCACCGCCAACCACGATCACATCAAATTGCTCGGTCATTTCAATTTCCTCCAAAAATACTTCCAGCTATTTAACTCATTTTGAATTTGTTTCAATTCAGAAACAAACTCTTCCAATGCTGGCCCATTATCAACTGCATCTGTAAGATCCCAAATCCACTTATCATTTTGGTCTATAGAGAACTTTTTTTGACGCGCTATAAGTACAGTTATAAAATGTCTAGCTAGTTGCATATTAAAATATGTATGCAAAAGGAACTGCGCTTTCCCGGCTTTACGCATTGTCTCAATTGTATAATCTAACGGCAGATTTTCATTTTGAAGTTTCTTTTGAAGTTCTAAATCATAGCTATCAGCGATTCTTTCCGACAATGCTTCAATAGAAAGATCAATTGCATTGTTTTTTCGCTCAATGTCCTTTTGCCATTGCCAAATGATTTTACCGCTTAAAATCGAAACAATTATACCTCCAATTAAACCAGAAATAATTGCCGCAATAATTACCATTTTATGCTCCAAATGGTGACTAGCATGTCTGATTTTGTCATACCGGCGAAGGCCGGTATCCACGTAGACCCCGGCCTTCGCCGGGGTGACACCCATTTTACTGACCACTGACTACTGATCACTGGCCACTGATTACACCACCATCATCACCGGATCTTCGATGTAACGCTTGAACGCAGCGAGGAATTCGGCGCCGACGGCGCCGTCGACGACGCGGTGGTCGCACGATAAGGTCACGTTCATCATCGGCACAGCGACGAACTGGCCATTCCGTGAAATGACGCGCTCTTCGCTCGCACCCACGGCGAGGATGCAGCCCTGCGGCGGATTGATGATCGCCGAGAACGTCTTGATGCCGTACATGCCGAGGTTGGAGATCGAGAATCCGCCGCCCTGGTATTCTTCCGGCTGCAATTTGCCGCTGCGCGCGCGGGCGATCAAATCTTTCGCCTCCGCGGAAATCTGCGCCAGCGATTTCTGGTCGGCATTTTTCACGATCGGCGTAATCAGCCCGCCTTCCATTGCTACTGCAACAGAGATATCGACATTGTTATACTGGCGGATCGCAGAATCCGTCCACGAGGCATTCGCCGCTGGAATTTCGCGGAGCGCCATCGCCACCGCCTTGATGATCATATCGTTGACCGAAAGCTTGTAGGCAGGCTTGGCATCCTTCTGGCCCTTGACTGCATTTTCCGCCGCCTTGTTGATGCGCTCACGCGCCGCGTTCAGCTGCGTCATATCGCAATCGATCGAGAGGTAGAAGTGCGGCACGGTCTGCTTCGATTCGAGCAGACGTTTCGCAATGGTCTTGCGCATGCCGGAATTGGCAATCTCGGTAAATTCCTGCGGGTTGCGGCCAACGGAAGCAAAGCTCGCCCCGCCTGCTTTCGCCCCGCCCTTGCTGACAGCATCTTCCACATCCGCCACAATGACGCGGCCATGCGGGCCGGTGCCTTGAATGCGGTAAATATCCACGCCCTGCTGCGCCGCGACGCGTTTTGCCAGTGGGCTTGCTTTGGCGCGGTCACCAGAAGCTGCTTGTGGCGCAGCGCCTGAAGAAGGTTTTGCCGATGCCTGTTCAGGCTTGCCCTTATTAGTTTCGGCCTTGCCCTGCGCCGGTTCGCCGGTACTGGTCGCTGCATTGGAAACCGCGCCAGCGCCTTTATCCGCGTTTGCCGCATAGCTATCGAGTGCTTTCTTATCTTCCCCGTCTTCGAGGAGCAGGGCGATCAGCTGGTTCACGGGCACGTTTTCCGTGCCGGCCGGAACGACGATCTTGCCAAGCGTGCCTTCGTCCACCGCTTCCACTTCCATGGTTGCCTTATCGGTTTCGATCTCGGCAATCACCTTACCGGACTTGATTTTGTCGCCTTCCTTCACGGTCCATTTGGCGAGCGTGCCTTCCGTCATGGTCGGCGAGAGTGCGGGCATCAATACTTCAATCGGCATTTTTAGTCCTTAGTTGTTAGTCGTTAGTCCTTTGTTTTAGTCTTTAGCCGGTAGCCACTATCGACTACTGACTAAGGACTAAAGACTTAATCCTTGAGAGCAAATGTCACGCTGACATTCGCATTTACGGCAATCTCGCCCGTCGGCGGTGCGGATGCACCGGCATCCATCGCCATCGCTGCGGGCGCCATTTTGGCCGCGCGCATCATTACCGGAATCGGCTGGAAGCTGACGCCGGATTCATTGATCTGCAGCACCTGGCCAAGCGAGGTTCCAAGCGCCGCGGTCATGCCCTGCGCCTTTGATTTAGCTTTGGCGAGCGCCAGTTTCAGTGCTTCCTCCTTCGAGGCATCTTCATTCTGCAGGCCATAGGAAACATTATTGATATTGTCGATCTTCGCTTCGAGCAGCTTCTCGGTCAGCACTGCTACTTTGCTGAGATCGCGCAAGGTGATCAGTATCTGGTGATTGACGCTGTACGCGCGAAACACCTGCTTGCCGTCGGTATAATCATAGACCGGCTGGATTGAGGAATACGACGTCTGCATATCCTTATCCGAGATGCCGACTTCCTTGGCGATGCGTGTGAGCGACTTCAATTGCTGGTCGGTCAGGCGGCGCGCTTCCTCGAGGCTTTTATTTTCTTCCTCGACGCTGATGCTGACATCGGCTTTATCCGGAGCCTTTTTCACTTCGGCATCACCGGTCACGGTGATCGAGCGTACTGCGATGTCTTCTGCATGCGAAAGATACGGCGCCATCAGAATGGCGAGGACCAAGGCCGATAACCAGAGTTTCTCCATCCATGTCAGTCTTGGGTGCGGCAAGGAAAGCAGGCGGAAGAAACGTGACATATCAGGCGCTCCTGTAAGTGATTGCTTTAACGGCTTCGATAATATGGTCTGCCTGCGGTAATGCAAGCCTTTCGAGATTCGCGGCATAGGGCAGCGGCACGTCCGCGCCTGCAACCCGCGCCACCGGCGCATCCAGTTCGTCGAACGCATGCTCCATCACAAGCGCCGCAATCTCAGCACCGATACCGGCAGTCGGCCAGCCCTCTTCCACCGTGACGAGACGATGCGTTTTTTGCAGCGAACCGATGATCGTATTGATATCGAGCGGGCGCAACGTGCGGAGATCAATCACCTCGGCACTGATGCCTTCCTGTTCCAGTTTTTCGGCAGCTTCGAGCGCTTTGCCAACCATGATCGAGAAGGTCACGATGGTTACATCCGTACCCTCGCGCTTCACCGATGCTTTGCCGATCGGCACCAGATAATCCGAATCATCCGGCACCTCGAAGGAACGGCCATAGATGATTTCATTCTCTAGGAAAATAATCGGGTTCGGATCGCGGATGGCCGATTTAAGCAGGCCTTTGGAATCCGCCGCATCGTACGGCGCGATGACTTTCAATCCCGGCACATGCGCATACCAGCTGGCATAGCATTGCGAGTGCTGCGCCGCGACGCGCGATGCCGCACCGTTCGGGCCGCGAAACACCATTGGGCATTTGATCTGGCCGCCAGACATATAATGCGTTTTCGCGGCGGAATTGATGATCTGGTCCATCGCCTGCATCGCGAAGTTGAAGGTCATGAATTCGACAACCGGACGCAAGCCCATCATCGCCGCGCCAACGGCAAGACCGGCAAACCCATGCTCGGTAATCGGCGTATCCACCACGCGCCGCGCGCCGAATTCCGCGAGCAATCCTTCGGTCACCTTATAGGCACCCTGATATTCAGCGACTTCTTCGCCCATCACAAATACATTCTCATCGCGGCGCATTTCCTCCGCCATCGCGTCTCTGAGTGCCACCCGTACGGTTTGATTAGCCATCGTAAACTCCTAGTTATAGCTGCGCTTTGCCAGCGCCTGTAATTGATCAAATATTTCCTTACTGTCCGCTGCCACCGTCAGATGACGCTTATCTGCATCCAAACTAACGCGCAGTGCGCCAGGATAAGCCCTGATAAAAGCACGTCCTAATGTGTCCAGATCATCGATTTTCTCATCGCTGTTTACTGTGAAGTGGCAGCTCTTAGTCATGGGATTACCGGCATAGGAGATGCCTTTCCCTTCCGTCAGCAATGTTTCCAGATTGTCCGCTGTCATGAACTTCTCACGAACCCTACTGCTCATCCTGCGTGACGTTGGTCCAAAGCTCGCCCTCATCCGGCTCGGGTGAATTCTTGGCGAATTCGGCCGATGCGTTGGCGATCTCTTTCACTTCTTTTTCGATTTTGGCAAATAGTTCCTCATTCGCAATCTTTTCGCTGATCATCCAGTTTTTCATATTGGTGATCGGGTCATGATGTTCTTTGTAATCCTCAACTTCTTCTTTCGAGCGGTATTTCGCCGGATCGGACATCGAGTGTCCGCGATAACGATAGGTTTTCATCTCGAGCAGGAATGGACCTTTGCCGCTCTTTACATATTCCACCGCTTCCTGGCCGGCGCGGTAGACTTCCAGCACATCCATACCGTTCACCTGCTTGCCCGGAATGCCGAATGCTTCGCCGCGGCGGTAGAGTTCCGTCGTTGAGGATGAGCGTTTTACCGATGTGCCCATCGCGTATTCATTATTCTCGACAATGTAAATCACCGGCAGTTTCCACAGGCTCGCCATGTTGAAGGATTCGTAGACCTGTCCCTGATTGGCGGAGCCATCGCCGAAATACGTTAGGCAGACGTTGTTCTGGTTGCGGTATTTAAACGCAAACGCAATACCGGTTCCAATCGGCACCTGCGCGCCGACGATGCCGTGGCCACCGTAAAAATTCTTCTCCGTCGAAAACATGTGCATGGACCCGCCCTTACCGCGCGAATAACCATCGATGCGACCGGTCAGTTCCGCCATGATACCGTTCGGGTCCATGCCGCACGCGATCATGTGCGCGTGGTCGCGGTACGAGGTAAGCACGGCATCTTCCGGTGTGATGCAATGCTGCATGCCGATGACGACCGCTTCCTGTCCGATATAAAGGTGGCAGAACCCACCGATCAAACCCATCCCATAAAGCTGCCCCGCTTTTTCCTCGAAGCGGCGGATGGTCAGCATCTCGCGGTACATTTGCAGCAACTGATCCTTATTCGGAACCTGCGTCAGGGAAACATTTTTTGCGGTTGATCCGGTCGTCGGTTTTTTAGCCATTGAATTCGCCATATCGAGTTGTCCTCCCTGCTGGGCGGAATTATGTTGCAGCGCACAATTTCTTGTGCAAAATCAATGGGCTTTTGTGAGATAAATCACGTTAAAAAGCAAGCAGAAAAACTCAGCGTATACGTTGCAATGCAATAGGCTAAGTGCGGGGTTTACAGGCTACTGATTTTTGCGAAGCAAAATGATCTCATCGCTGCCTGCCATGCCGAGGTTTTTACGCGCTTCCTCGTCGAGGAGATCGGGATCGAGAGAATCATCACGCAGGCGGCTGACCTTGCTTTCCAGCGCCATGCGCTCATTTTTCGTTGTATAAAGCTCTTCCTGCAGCCGGTCACGGCGGTGCAACTCCGTGAAAAATGCATAGAGCCCCTGCTCGCCATGCAATGCATGAAAGGCTAGATAGAGCGAAAAGATCGCGCAAAAGCCGCTGATCGCCCAGTTCTTTGCCATCAATTTCGGATGTACGGCTGCCTTGCGCATAGTCCTCTAGGTTAAATGCTTATATTTTCACGATTACGGCTATTTTGCTACCAGAGCGCGAGCAAGACAAGAAAAAGCCGCTAAGAATGGCGGAAATACAGAACAATTGCAGCCTTAAAGCAACAACCAGCTGTAATCACGGCTTATGCATTTCGTTTCTGTAGGCAGCTCTTTGTAATCAGTTTTTCCGCTATCAAAGTCATTATAAGCAACGCCATCCCGTATTATATTTGTACATTGCAGAACATGACCATCAAATATTTCCACATGATGCTGCGTATACAGACTGTTACATGTACCAATAGATAAATCTATCCAGGGAAAAGCAATACCATTAACAACAACCCTTATATTTTCAGTTCCTGCGTTTCCACATTGTGAATTACTAATTTCACCCGTCTTCCCTTCGATAATAATTTTAAGATTTTTTTCAAAGCCTAAACTGTTGGTGTGCTTAAACGTGCAATGATACGGTGATTTTTCCAGATCACGTGCTTCAAAATAATCCTGTTCTAAAAGCGATTTCTTCATCTCGGGATCTTCTGGATTTATGCCATACATAACGGGCAATGAATCAAGCGTTAGGAAACCTTCTTCAGGAAAGCAATTAATCTTCACATGAAAGGTTGGCTCATCAGCATGCGACAAAGAAAAAAAGCAGATGGTCACAATGAAAGCAGAAAATTGATATAACCACTGCTTAATGTTGCCGGTCATACTAGCGCAACAAATCCCGCCCATAATAACGTGCTTCTGTGCCCAGCGTTTCTTCGATGCGGATCAGCTCGTTATATTTGGCAAGGCGGTCCGAGCGTGACAGCGAACCGGTTTTGATTTGGCCGCAATTGGTGGCCACCGCGATCTGCGCGATGGTAGCATCCTCTGTCTCGCCTGAACGGTGCGAAAGCACGGCGTTATAGCCTGCCCGCTGCGCCATTTCGACGGCTTCCAGCGTTTCCGACAGCGTGCCGATCTGGTTGACCTTCACCAGAATCGCATTCGCCAGATTTTTCTCGATACCATCTTTCAGGATTTTCGGATTGGTGACGAAGAGATCATCGCCGACGAGTTGAATCTTGCCGCCGAGGCGTTTGGTGATTTCCGCCCAGCCTGCATGGTCATCTTCCGCGCAGGCATCTTCGATTGAAAAGATCGGATATTTTTTGATGAGCGCTTCGTAATATTTTATCAAACCATCAGCATCGAGCGATTTGCCTTCGCCTGCCAATTCGTATTTTCCTTTTTTATAAAACTCGGTGGAGGCACAGTCGAGTGCCAGCATCACGTCGTCGCCCGGCTTGTAGCCCGCTGCCTCGACCGCCTGCATGATGTAGGAAAGCGCTTCATCTGAGCTTTTGAGATTCGGCGCAAATCCGCCTTCGTCACCGACATTGGTATTATGACCCGCATCTTTCAGTTTCTTCTTCAGTGCATGGAAAATTTCTGCACCGATGCGAATGGAATCGGCTGCGCTTTCCGCGCCGACCGGCATCACCATGAATTCCTGGATGTCGATCGGATTATCGGCATGCGCGCCGCCGTTGATGATGTTCATCATCGGCACCGGCAGGATATGCGCACGCGCCCCGCCGATATAGCGGTAGAGCGGTAACGCCGCCGATTCCGCTGCGGCCTTCGCCACAGCCAGCGACACGCCAAGAATGGCGTTCGCGCCGATGCGGAATTTATTCTCCGTGCCATCGAGCGAAATCATCATCGCATCGATCTTCAGCTGATCGTCCGCATCGAGGCCCATCAGTGCGTCGGCGATTTCACCGTTCACATAATCCACCGCTTTCAGCACGCCTTTGCCGAGGTAGCGTTTTTTGTCCCCGTCGCGCAGTTCAATCGCCTCGTGCGAGCCGGTCGAAGCGCCGGAAGGCACCGCGGCGCGGCCAAACGAGCCATCTTCAAGCAGCACATCCACTTCCACGGTGGGGTTGCCACGGCTATCCAGAATTTCACGGCCTTTGATTGCGAGAACGGCTGACATTACAACACCTTTATTTGGTTTTGGCTTTAACGCGTTCTCGCTGACTTTGCAAGTCTCACAGTATGCTATCTCACGTCAAACACCTGTTCCGGTGTAACCATATGGGCTTTTGTGTCTTCGATCCAGACGTGGAAAACAGGTTTCTGATTTTCACCCAGCTCATTCACCGCCTTTAGCACATAGTCTTCACCGCCAGTAGCATAAAACATCATATCAAATGAAGCGGTGTTGCCGGACCGAAGCTCATAGGTAATCACATGGGAACCGGCCGTCAGTGGAAAGGTGATACCGCGCATGTTCGAACCATAAAGCATCCATTGAAATCCACCGTCATCGATATAGGGCACCAATTGACCATCGATATGAGTAATATACGCGCTGCCCGCCGCAGAATTGAGAACCATGGAGTGAATCGGTGAGCCGGTAATGGTTGCATAATTCTCCTGCTCGGTCGGTGCATAGGTATACTCGCCATTGCTTGGCCGTGCTGGGGCGGGATGCATGAACATCGAACACGCAGAAAGAAAGAATACGGGTAAGCTAAGTGCTAAAACTTTATAGAGCAGATTCGGTCTCATACGCTGACGGGAAAACGTTTTGCCAATGCATCAAACTCTTTCAGCATCGCCAGTAAGTTTTCCATATCGTTCAGTTTAACCATGCACGGGCCGTCAGAAGGCGCATTATCGGGATCGGGATGGGTTTCCATGAAAACACCGGCAACGCCAACCGAAATCGCCGCGCGTGCCAGCACCGGCACGAATTCCCGCTGGCCGCCGGAAGCGGAACCCAGCCCACCCGGTTGCTGTACGGAGTGCGTTGCATCGAAAATCACGGGGTAGCCGGTCTGCGCCATGATCGGCAAGGCGCGCATATCATTGACCAGCGTATTATAACCAAACGAAACACCGCGCTCGGTGAGCAGAATCTGCTTCGTGCCCGAGGCTTCCAGTTTGCTGACAATGCCCTTTACGTCCCACGGTGCCAGGAACTGGCCTTTTTTCACATTCACTACTTTGCCCGTTTTAGCTGCCGCGACGAGTAAGTCCGTCTGGCGGCAGAGGAATGCCGGAATCTGCAGCACATCGACGACGGTTGCCACCTCAGCGCAATGATCTTCCGCATGCACATCGGTCAGCACCGGACAGCCGTAAGCTTTCTTGATCTCTTCAAACACCGGTAGCGCACCCGCCAAGCCAATCCCGCGCTTGCCGGAAATACTGGTGCGGTTCGCCTTATCGTACGAAGATTTATAAATAAAAGGGATTCCCAGTTTTTTGGTCATTTCGACCAATTTGCCTGACACTTCAACAGCATGATCACGCGATTCCATCTGGCATGGGCCAGCAATCAGCACGAATGGCAGATGGTTGGAAAATAAAACGTTGCCGACAGAAATAATGTTCATGAACTGCTTACCTTTAACTTTCAGAGATAGATAGCGCGGGAGGAAAAGCAAGTCTAATAGAATTGATTTAATGCGATATTCCCACATCAGGGGCTTGGCTTCGGCCCGTGCCATAATGCAATGGATCGTGAATTTTAGGTCCTGGTGGCACTTTTTCTGCGTTGGCAGCGCGGATTTTCGCACCAAATTCCTGGCCCACATGTGCCAAATCCTGAAGCTTTGCAGCATAATCAGCCCTGGCGTCATGCTTGGGAATTTCGCCGGTTAGAAGAACATGGGAGTATACGCGCAGCTTCTCCATGCATTCAGTTTGAAATGATTTGGGAAGGTTGGCAAACAGTCCGGTGGCAGAACTTGGCGGATGTTTAACAGGCTTAGGCTGTTTATCGGATGCAATATTGTTGTGTAAAAGTTTAGCGCAGGCTGATATAGTTTTTTGTGAAATGAACGTATGAACGACAACCGGGTCCAGGACACCCCCATTCGCTTCCCTGACAAGAATAGTAAGAGCATCGGCAACATCCCGAGCCGGACGCCCGCTGGTATTTCCATCTACGTTCTTATAGCTCCGCCGGTGAATAACGCCTTCAAAACAATCCAGTACCTGCAAAATTCTAACAGGGGTTGGCAGGAACTGATCTTCTATGAACTCGCTCATAGGATACGCAGGCCGTAACTTCGGATCGCTCTTTTTCATTTCTGCGTAGCGTTCGGGCCCGACACCTTTATAAAATTGATGGTGTAAGCCTGCGAGATCAGCTCGTTTAGAACCGAATGCTCCCATAATGTAATAGCCGGCAGCTGCATGCTGCTCCATCCGGGCGCGTTGTTCATGACTGTAAATTCCCTTGAAATCTAACACGTCAAAGGGAATTAGTGTTTTCCCTATATCATGGAGTATGGCCATTATGTTCCACGAGGCGAGATCACTAACAGAAGCCTTTTTGAACTCATTATGAAATGCATTATTTTCATGCGTGGCCGCATGCTTCAGAAACGTGTTAAAGAGAATGGCGACGTTATCGGAATGATCCTGAGTTTCGGCATGCCATTCGCGCACGACTCCCATGCTGCGGTTTGCGAAACTGAGCATACCGCTCGTTATGTTGTCCGTTGTAGCGTTGTTTAAACCTGTCGCATAGGCTTCCGTAAGTGAATCTTTTAACAAGGCATAGATTTGCAGGTTAATATTTTCAAATCGCCTTACCGCATTATTTTCTGAAGAAAGTTTGGAGTGATTCATAATGTAGAGTGTTCCGCGCATACCAGGCAGGCACAGTTTATCAGAAAACCATTTCTGGCCTTTCTCTGATTCCCGTATTTTGAAATTCATTTGGTTATGGGACTTTGCGCATTCAAACTCTAACGGGTCGGCGCAATCCATTTGCCCACGAAGCGGATTTATGACGTGACAGTTTCCAGCCGTACCGGTGGTATCAGGAATAAAGCTTATCTGGTCCGCTCCGGCAGCAACGCATAACCCTTCCAGGAGACGAAGCTCCCTCGTTTGCGCTAAAGGGCTAATATATAAATTACTTTTGCTCATATCCACCCTGACGTGGATAAGTATAATCAGTTTCCCGGAAAAGATTTGTTAATTTTCCTTTACATAGCACCTACAGTTTAAATACTGATTATTAAGAATTTTTTGCAATAGCGATTTAGCTAGCCCAACTTTTTAATCATTTTCAGCATATTTTCGATATAGGCTTTCAAGATAAAATGGTCTTCTTTCACCATTACGGCATAATCGACTAACAGTTTTTTTTTCATATTAACAAGATGCTCGTGCCGTGGGTCATCGCTGATAATATTAGCTGTATTACGCCAGTCTATATAGAGTTCGTTATTATACTTGAACCCATCGATCACTTTTTTCGCTTTGTTATAACAGGTGACGATTGTAGTGCGTAAATCATCGCCTGGTACTTTACCCAGCTTATCGGCATTTTTGTTATAGACGGTGAAGTAATCCTGCGTCAGCGGGTAATAGAATTCAATGGCGTCGCCAGGCTTAAGATTTTCCACCAACCCTCCGACACGTTGCATATGAAAGCCCCACAATGCGCCAATTTCCACCGCCAGTGCCTCGAGCAGATTCTGCACTTCTTTCTCCTCGTCACGATCGTCTTTAAGGTTTTGCGCGCGGATTGTCTTGTTCGTGGCATAGAGCGTGAACACGCCACCGACCACTGCGCCGATCAAGCCGGAGATAAAACCAATGAGGTTCTGTATAACGGTATCTGATAATTCCATAGCGATGAATATCAGTAATGTCTTATTTTGAAAACATAATCAAGCGCGGCCTTGCGTACCTGCCGGCGTAAAATCTAGTCGCTTACTCCACGATTTCTGACGAAAGTCCGCCTTTTTTTCTTCCGCCAGACGTGACAGCTCCAGATCACCCAGCAGGAATTTCCGGACGCCTTCAATACCTTTTGCATCAATCATTTCTTTTCCATAACGGAACTGCACCGGCTCTTCCTTCATAATATACGACCTTTGTACGTCCGTCAGACTATCCCAGGGACCGACACGTGGCTCATCTTTGAAAAAATCCGGGTGATGCGTCAGCGTCGTTGACCGGAAGTTAAGCAAAGGCGTGTAGAGGCGGTGCTCCAGAAACTCTCTTACGACTAATGGATCTAGCACGCCGGCCCTGGCTTCTATTGCAAGGATAGGCAGCATCTCAGCAACGCTGCGTAGCGGCCTTTTATTCACATCGGGGTTTTCATTTTTTCCCTTGTATCCACGTTTATGACAAATTCCCTCTGCCGTATCGAGCACCTGGAGAACCTTAGCTTCAACAGGAATCGTCAAGGATGACGTGAAGAATGGATATGCTTGTCGCAGAAAAGCATCTTTTTTGTGCATATCCTTCCATTTTCTTGGGCTTGTGTAGGTATGAAACTGGTGGTGATATCCCGCAAGCGCAGCGGCTTCTTCACCGAATGCACCCAGGACGTAGTATCCGAGTGGCGCGTGCATATTCATTTGTTCGCGATAGCGTTGCTCGGTCGGCATCTTATCACGAAAATCACCTTCAAACGAAAGCACTTCTAATGGAATCAGGAATTTCCCGACGTCGTGCAGTGCGGCACGGTTATAATCAAATTCGAACTGTTTTTTCTTAGCGAAATAAGAATGAAAGACGCTGCCGCTTTCCGCAGATACATGGTTTTTAAAATGCCTGTACAGAATAGCTACTTGTTCTGAATGATCGGCACTTTCTGAATGCCATGCTTTAATTTCAGCATGCATACGATTATAAAACCATGTAAGTCCCGATTGAGTTTCCTCGGGTGAAAGATTCGTAAGCTCTGTTTTGTCGCGGTATAAATCTTGCAAAATTTTAATAAGCAGTCGTGTCGCTTTCTTATGTCGGTCGTCAAAGCCTTCTGCCCTGTCGGTAACAAAACGAAGTTCCCCATGCATACCAGGCAAGTTGATTTTTGGGCTGAAGAAATTGAACAGGCCAACTCTCTCACTTACTTTTTCGCGAAGCGGATGATGAACGCCAAGGCCGTCGTTTTCTCGGTCACTGGGGACGAAATAGGCTTGCTCCGCACCGGCGAGAACGCACAGTGCCGTTAGAATCCGTTCTTTTGAACCTTTCTCAAGTTTGGGTATGGTGCCGCTGAATTTCCACTGGCTCATGGCTTATTCTTTTATTTTTGAGCATTATAACGGAGATATATGACGGTTACGTTTCAGTTTAAGTCGCTGAAATAAAACTATTTACTGTGCTTAACAGCCGCCTCGACAAAGCTTTCGAACAGCGGATGCGCTGCAAAAGGGCGTGATTTAAATTCAGGGTGGAACTGCACGCCGACAAACCAGGGATGATTTTTCAGCTCAACGATTTCCGGTAATTTTCCGTTCGGAGACATACCGGAAAAAATCATACCTTTTTTCTCGAGATCATCCTTGTAAGCAATATTCACTTCATAGCGGTGCCGATGGCGCTCTGTGATAGCATCTTCGCCATAAGCTTTTCTTGCTGTCGTTCCTGCTTTCAGATCGCACGGATACGCCCCAAGGCGCATGGTGCCGCCCAGATCGCTCTCGGCGGAACGTTTCACCTTCGTTTTGCCCTGTTTCCATTCCGTCATCAGGCCGACAAGCGGGCCGCGCGCGTCCTTACTGGCTGCTTTCGCAAATTCGCTTGATGTGGCATCGGAAATCTTCAGCACGTTGCGAGCAAATTCAATGACGGCAAGTTGCATGCCGAAGCAGATGCCGAGATAGGGAATCTTTTTCTCTCGCGCGTATTTGATGGCCGCCAATTTACCGCTGACACCTTCCATGCCGAATCCGCCCGGCACCAGGATCGCATCGACATTTTTCAGCTTCTCGCCAATATCGTCTTTTTCAAAATTGCGCGCATTGATCCAGATAACATTGACGCGCACGTTGTTTGCAATGCCCGCATGATCGAGCGCTTCGGTCAGCGATTTATAGGCATCGCCCACGCTCATATATTTGCCGACCATCGCAATGGTCACTTCGCCTTTCGGCTTTTCGAAGCGCTCTGCAATACGTTTCCATACGCCGAGATCCGGGTCTTTCGCCTTCAGCTTGAAATGTGCCAGCACTTGCGTGTCGAGCCCTTCTCCATGATAGGTGATCGGCACCTTATAAATGGACGTTACATCTAATGCTTGAATGACATTCTCTTCTTTCAGGTTACAGAAAAGCGCAATCTTGCGGCGTTCGCTTACCGGAATTTCACGCTCTGCGCGGCAAAGCAGAATGTTAGGGATGATACCGATCGAGCGCAGTTCTTTCGTCGAATGCTGCGTCGGCTTGGTTTTAAGTTCTTTTGCCGCCGCGATATACGGCACCAGCGTCACATGAATAAAGCACGCCTTGTCCTGTCCCAACTCATACCCGATCTGGCGGATCGCTTCTAAGAATGGCAGGCCCTCGATATCCCCCACCGTGCCGCCGATTTCGCAGAGCACGAAATCTTCCTTGCTCGTTTCAGCGAGGATGAATTGCTTGATAAGATCGGTCACATGCGGGATAACCTGCACCGTGCCGCCGAGATAATCACCGCGGCGTTCCTTGGCGAGCAGCGTTGAGTAGATACGCCCCGTAGTAACGTTATCGGATTTTTTCGCATCGACATCGGTGAATCGCTCATAATGCCCAAGGTCGAGGTCGGTTTCCGCGCCATCCTCTGTGACAAACACCTCGCCGTGCTGCGTCGGGTTCATCGTGCCCGGATCGACGTTCAGGTACGGATCGAGTTTGCGCAGGCGGACCTTATATCCCCGTGATTGCAGCAATGCGGCAAGGGAGGCGGAGGCGAGCCCCTTACCCAAAGAGGAAACCACGCCGCCTGTAATAAAAATATACCGTGTCATTTTGCCTTGGGAACCTCGGTTGGTTCAGGGGTAACCGGTGTCGATTGCTCAGGCGCAGGTTGTTCCGGTTCACTGACATTTGGGCTGGTCGTTTCTGGTGTCACCGGCTCGGTATTTTCAGTCTGCGTTTCTGCTGGCGTGTCTTTTTTCAGGGATTCGCCTTCACGCGGCACAACAGGTGCCGGCGCTTCCGGTTCTACTTTTTTCGCATCCGGATTGACAAAGCCTTCAACCTGCGAGGCAAACGAATCCTCAGTGCCATGCATGCTGAGTACGGTGAGCAGAATGCTGTTGAGCATGAACAGTGTGGCGATGATAGCCGTCGTGCGTGTCAGCAGATTTGCTTTGGAGCGCCCGGAAAGAAGCCCCATGCCGCCGCTGCTGGAACCAAGGCCAAAACCATCCTGATCGCTTCGCTGCAGCAGAACGGAAATCACCAGCGTGACCGCCAGAATAAGCTGCACAATAAATAAGACCGTAATCACATCATACTCCTGCGATAATCTCCGAGAAATCCTTGGATTTCAGGCTTGCGCCCCCCACCAGCACACCGCCCACGGAGGCGAGTTTCAGGATGTCTTTCGCATTATCGGGTTTAACTGAGCCCCCATAAAGCACACAGACTTTATCTTGTCCAAGTTTTCTTTCGCCTGTCAAATAACCGAGAATAGCCTGCTGTGCATCGTCGATGTCCTGGAAGGAAGGCGTCCTGCCGGTGCCAATGGCCCAAACCGGTTCATAAGCAATTAATATATAAGGTCCAGTCTGTTGCGGCAGCGATGCGGCCACCTGTTCCATTAGCACTGTATTCGTCCGTCCAGTCTCCCTGTCCTCCAGCGTTTCCCCTATGCAAAGAATGGGCACCAGGCCCGCAGCGACGGCCGCTTCTGCCTTCTTACGCACAATCTCATTGGTTTCGCCATGGTGCTGGCGACGCTCGGAGTGGCCAACAATCACGTATTTCGCCCCGGCATCCTTTAACATGGCAGCGCTGACATCGCCTGTGAAAGCACCCTTGTCTTCGGTATGGCAATCCTGCCCGCCAAGCGCCACCGGTCTGCCCTTCAGCCACCACGCCGCCTGCGCGATTAATGTCGCGGGCGGACACAGCACCACCTTCGCATGCTCCTGATACTGCGCGGCAGCGTCGGCGATACCCGCTGCCAAGGCCTGCCCTTCAGCAGCTGTTCCGTGCATCTTCCAGTTTCCAACGATGTATTTCATAATCCCTGCCTGTTCCTACCATATCCATCATTTATTCCTTTGAAAATCAAGAGGGCTGGTGTACATGACGATTTCACGAATGAGGTTACGATGCTGACTGCAATGCGCCGCGGCGCCAAAGGATTCATGTCCAAGCTTCTGCTGGGCTTTCTCGTTTTGAGCTTTGGCATCTGGGGCATCGGCGATTTCTTACGGCATTCCAGTAGCGGCGCAGTTGCCACAGTCGGCAGCGAGACTATTTCAATTAATGAATATGAGGAAGCCATTCGCCGCCTGCGCCAGATGCTGGGTGAGCATTTAACGCCCGACATTCTGAAAAGCCTGAATATTTTTCAAATTACGCTGGATGATCTTATTTCCCGCAAATTGATCGCGCAGGAGACGCAGCGTCTGGGCATTCGGGTTGATGAGAAGGAATTGATCCGCACGATTGCCAATGAGCAATCTTTTAAAAATGCGCAAGGCAAGTTCGATAAGACTCTGTTCGAGCAAACGTTGCGCGAGTCGGGCCTTTCGGAGGAAAGCTATTTGAACCGCCTGAGCAACCAGCTTGCCAACAATCTCCTCAGCGATACGCTGTCCGGCGATTTTCTTTTCGATGAGCTGACGCCGCAATACCTCTATAACGTGCAGAACGAGCAACGCAAAGTGACCATCGTTACGGTGCCTCCCGCGAATCTGTCGGAAGTGGCAACTCCAAGCGACGGCGACCTGCAGGCTTTCTACGATAGTAACAAGCTCCGCTATATGGCACCGGAATATCGCGCCCTCACTTACATTCGCCTGGTACCGGAAGAAATCTTCAAGGATATTTCCATCTCCCGTCAGGAGCTGTTTGACATATACAAAGAGCGTATGAATTCGCTCTCCACTCCCGAAAAACGGGACATTTCGCAGTTGCTTTACAGTAGTAAAGCAGAAGCCGAAAATGCATTTGGCCTGCTGCGCGGCGGCACCGCGTTTGAAGAAGTCGCCAAGACGGTCCCCCCACTCAACAAAGATGCCCTGTCGCTCGGTGTCCTTACCAAGGAACAACTGCCGGCAGGTGGCGCTGAGGTGTATGGCCTTGCGCTCGGTGAATATACATTGCCGATCGAGAGCCCATTCGGATGGCATATATTCAAGGTAAATACCATTCAGGAAAAACATACGACGCCGTTTGAAGAAGTGAGCGCGACGCTTGAAAAAGAATTGCGTCAGCAGAAAGCCGAAGCGATGGTCTCCAACCTGACGGAAAAAGTGGAAGATGCTATTGCGGGCGGCGGCTCCCTTAACGATGCCGCTGAAAGCACCGGCCTGCATGCGATGACGACCGATCTTGTCAGCCGCGAAGGGCGCAAAAGCGATAACACGCAGGTGCTAGACGCAGCAAAGGACGAAACGCTGCTTAATGCCGCATTTCAGTTGGGCGAGAATGAGACATCTGATCTGATGAACGAGCCAGGTGGCGGTTACGTGGTAGTGCACGTGGATCGTTTAACGCCGGCGCGTCAAAAAACACTTGAGGAAGTTCACGGCCAGGTCATGGCTGATTTCCGGCAGGAAAAAGCGCAAGGGCTTGCATTCGACCGTGCGCGGGAAAAGGTCAAGGCTATTAATGCAGGCGCAAAAGACTCTGCTGCAGCCCATGCCTTGGTTTCCGGTTTGGGAACGCATAATGTCGTGCTGCGCCGGTCAGGTATTGTTTCTGGCGATAAAAAAGTGACGGCGCGTATTTCCAGCGTCATGATGCAGCAGATTTTTACGCTTTCGCCATCCCACCGGGCGAGCAATCCGGTGGCCGGCACGGATGGCGCGATGTTTGCGCTTTTGGACAATGTAGCGCCCGCCCCCGCGCCGGATAGTTCTCCTGAATCGAAACGCCTGTATGAATCGCTTAAAAGCGGCCTGCAGCAGAACGTGCGCGCCGAGCTGATGCAGCAATATCTGCGCGCCTTGCGCGATCGTTATCCGGTGGAGATCAATCAGGATGTCATGCAGCGCTTCACCAACCAAATGTAGGCGATGAATACCGCCAGCAGCATCCATCCCGATTTTGCCGCCTTTGAGACCGCGTATAAAAAAGGCACGCCGCAATTTGTCTGGACCAAACGCGTTGCCGATCTGGAAACACCTGTTTCGGCTGTCCTGAAACTGCGCGAAAAAGGCTTGCCCTGCTTCCTGCTCGAGTCGGTGGAAGGCGGTGAAGTGCGCGGGCGCTATTCCATCATTGGCCTTGCACCCGACCTAATCTGGGAATGCCGCGGCACGCAGGCGAAAATCACCCCCGCTTCGCCGCAATTCCCGCCAAGCAATGATCCTATGGATTCACTGCAATCCCTGCTGGATTCGATGCAGATGGAAATTCCCGAAGGCCTGCCGCCGATGGCCGGCGCGATGATCGGCTATGCCGGGTTCAATATGATCAAGCTGGTGGAAAAACTGCCAAACGAGAAACCGGATACGATCGGTATTCCGGATGCCTGTTTCCTGCGCCCCTCAATCACAGTCGTGTTTGATTCCGTGGATGGCGTCATTTCCGTAATCGCGCCCTGTTGGTATGACGCAAAGCTTCATGCAAAAGCAAGTTATGACGCAGCGGTGAATCGCATTAGCCATATCCTTGAAAAACTGGAAAAGCCCCTTTCCGCTGGCCTCGGCTATAAACCGGCAGCGCCCAAAAAACGTGATTTTCAGCCGAACATGACGCGCGAAGCCTTTGGTGGTATGGTGGAAAAAGCGAAAGAATATATCCGCGCCGGTGATATTTTTCAGGTCGTGTTATCGCAGCGATTTTCAGCTGACTTTACGGAAGATCCAATCGCCTTTTATCGCTCGCTGCGTCATACCAACCCTTCGCCGTTCCTGTTTTACCTGGATCTGGTGGATTATGCGCTGGTCGGCTCCAGCCCGGAAATTCTGGTACGCCTGCGCGATGATGTGGTCACCATCCGCCCGATTGCCGGCACGCGCAAACGCGGCAAGACCCGTGAGGAAGATATCGCCCTCGAGAAAGACCTGCTTGCTGATCCGAAAGAGATCGCCGAACATCTTATGCTGCTTGATCTTGGACGTAACGATGTCGGTCGCTGCACTTTGCCCGGCACCGTGCAAGTGACCAGCCATATGCAGGTGGAGCGGTATTCGCACGTCATGCACATTGTCTCCAACGTCGAAGGCAGGCGCGATCCGAAACGCACCGCGTTCGAATGCCTGATGAGCGGATTTCCTGCAGGCACTGTTTCCGGTGCGCCGAAAATCCGCGCCATGGAAATCATTGATGAGCTGGAACCCATCTCCCGCAGTTTTTATGCGGGCAGCGTCGGCTATTTTCTCCGCCAATGGCCCGATGGACAACGCATCACCCTACGCACCGCACTTATCAAAGACGGTAAAATTTACGTGCAGTCTGGCGGCGCATCGTCGCCGACCTGACGCCGGAAGGCGAGTATCAGGAAACGCTCAATAAAGCCGCCGCCCTCATGCGCGCCGCTGAAAATGCATCCTGTTTCGGAGGCGGATCATGAAACGCGTTCTCCTCATCGATAATTACGACAGCTTTACCTATAACCTGATGCACTACCTGGCACAGCTAGGCGCCGAAGTAATTGTCAAACGCAACGATGAAATTTCAATCGATGATATACGCAAATTAAAACCAGCTGGCATCGTCATTTCCCCTGGCCCCGGTCGGCCGGAAGATGCAGGAATCACGACATCGATCATACGCGAACTGGGCAAAGAAATTCCTATTTTCGGCGTCTGCCTCGGCCACCAGGCGATTGGCATGGTGTTCGGCGGTGCCGTGGTGCGCGCCAGGGAATTGATGCATGGGAAGACGAGTGACATCTACCACGAATCGAAAGGCATGTTCAAAGGCCTGCCCTCCCCCTTTGCCGCAACGCGCTACCATTCGCTGGTCATTGCTCCGGAGAGCCTTCCAGAAAATCTCGAAATTACTGCCGTGACGAAAGACGGTGTCATCATGGGCGTGCAGCATAAAACGCTGCCGATCCACGGTGTGCAGTTCCATCCGGAAAGTATCGCCTCCGAACATGGCCACGATTTGCTGAAAAATTTTCTCGATTCACTCTAATGGGAACGAATCATATACAGGATATTTTGACCATGCTCGCCAAACGGCAGAATCTGCCCCGCGAAGAAGCCGAGCGCGCCTTTCAGATTATGCTAGGGGGCGGCGCGACCCCGGCGCAGATCAGCGCATTCTTGATGGGCCTTCGCCAGAAAGGTGAGACGGTCGATGAACTGATCGGCGGCGCGACGGTGCTGCGCGCCAAGATGAAAACCATAAAGGCGCCCGAAGGCGCTATCGATTGCTGCGGCACCGGCGGCGATGCACGACGTACGCTTAATATTTCCACAGCGGCGGCCATCGTGCTTGCCGCCTGCGGCGTCAAAGTAGCCAAGCACGGCAACCGCGCTATTACGTCCGCTTCCGGCTCAAGCGATATATTACGAGAGCTGGGAATCAATATCGAAGCCGCACCCGAAGTCGCCGAACGCGCGCTCAAGGAGTGCGGCATGTGTTTTCTCATGGCGCCTCTTTATCACGCCTCGCTGCGTCACGTCGCACCAGTGCGGCTGGAATTGGGACTTCGCACTATTTTCAACCTGCTTGGCCCGCTGGCCAACCCTGCCGGTGTCAAACGACAGGTCGTTGGCGTTTATGCAAAAGAATGGATTGAGCCGATGGCCCACACATTGCATGGCCTGGGTACGCAAAGGGCCTGGGTTGTCTGCGGCGCGGACGGCATGGACGAATTGACGACAACCGGTGAAACATATGTTGCTTCGCTGGATAATGGCGCCGTCGAAACATTTACGGTAATGCCGGAATCGGTTGGACTGGAACGTGCAAGCCTCGATCAACTGAAAGGGCTTGATGCCGAATACAACGCGAAAGCGCTGAATGAATTACTGGCTGGAAAGAAAGGCGCTTATCGCGATATTGTATTACTGAATAGCGCGGCGGGTCTGGTTGTGGCCGATGCCGCATCGCAGTTGAAAGATGGCATCGCGATCGCTGCCGAAGCCATCGACTCCGGCAAGGCACAGCGTGTACTTGCACAACTCATCCAGATTATGAACTAATATATGGCAGACACAAATATTCTCGATGAAATATGCGCCCGTAAATATGCCCATATCGCCGGGCAGAAATTGCGCATTCCGGAAGCCGTTCTGGAAAAGGCGCTGGAAAATGTCCAACCGGCACGCGGATTTCACGCAGCGCTGAAAAATAAAGTATCGGCAGATGGTATCGGCTTGATCGCGGAAATTAAAAAAGCATCGCCGAGCAAAGGTGTCATCCGCGAAGATTTCGATCCTGAAAAGCTGGCAATCGCCTATGCTGCAGGCGGCGCGGCGTGCTTATCGGTTCTGACCGACGTTCCTTATTTTCAAGGTGATGATGCGTATCTTGCCGAAGCCCGCAACGCCGTCACTCTACCGGTATTACGCAAAGACTTCATACTGGATCCGTATCAGGTAAAGGAAGCGCGGGTTATCGGTGCCGACTGCATTCTGTTGATTATGGCCGCACTCAAGGATGAAGAAGCAAAAACACTTGAATCATTGGCGCATAGCTACGGCATGGATGTATTAGTGGAAGTGCATGACCAACAGGAACTGGAACGCGCGCTGGCGCAACTCTCCTCGCATCTGGTCGGGATCAACAACCGCAACCTGAAAACGCTTGAAATTGATCTGAACACAACTAAAGCATTGGTGCCGCTGATTCCTGCTGAGTACACCATCGTCTGCGAAAGCGGCATCTCCACGCCTGCCGAAATTGCCGGTATGCGCGCCCTTGGTGTACATTGTTTTTTGATAGGCGAATCACTGATGCGCGCTGAAAATGTTACCGAGGCTACGAAGAAATTGCTTGATTCCCGCCGCTGATAAACCATCATACGCCATATGGATTATGTTAATCTCATACCCGGCAAGCTGAGCATCCACACCATTGATCTGATTGCTTTTGCATGGTTTTCCATCGCGTGGCTGGCTTACGAAGAATACACGAACCGCTATTCGGAGGGCAAAGAAAACAGCCTCCTTATGTTGATGCATCGTTACCGCGTTGATTGGATGCGTCAGCTCATGCGCCGCGACAACCGGATCACTGACATGACATGTATCGGCAACCTGCTGCGGAGTATTTCTTTTTTCGCCAGCACCTCGATCCTGATCTCTCTCGGTTGCCTCAGCTTGTTTGGTTACAGCGACAAGATGCAGGCGATGATCGAAACTATTCCCTTTGCCATGGCTTCAGTGCCTATTCTGTTCGAAATGAAAGTCTGCCTGCTGACGATGATTTTTGTGCACGCGTTTTTCAAATTCACCTGGTCGCTGCGCCAATATAATTATGTCTGCGTTTATATTATGGCCGCCCCTATGAGCTACGAACATGTCGAAACCCACGAGGAATATGCCCAGCGCGGCGCCAAGCTGATGACCAATTCCGCACGCCATTTCAATCTCGGCCTCCGTGCTTTTTATTATGGCTTTGCGGTCGTAAGCTGGTTTATTCACCCCTACGCTTTCATCATTGCCACCGCACTGGTTGTCGGGGTTCTCTACCGGCGTGAATTTCATTCCAACACCTACCACGCGTTATCGGCCAAATCATGAAATTCCTTTTAAGCCTGCTTCTCTCCTTTACCGTTACTTCCTCTGCTTTTGCTTTCGATCCTTGCGCCCCGGGCGACAAAGCTTCTTACGAGCCTATCGCCACTCGTTACACGCGCGGCCTGATGTTCCGCATCGAAAAATGTCATGCCGATCCCAGCCATATCCTGGGGACGATGCATACAGACAATCCCGCCACCATAAAGCGCGTTTCCTATGCGTTCGATACGCTGGCTACGGCTAAAGTCGCCGTGTTTGAAATTATTACCGGTGAACATACGCAAGGTGAAATCGCGCGCTACATGCTTTATCCACCGGAAAACAAAGGATTGCTTGAGGTTGCTGGGCAAGTACGGTTTGGCAGGCTGGTTGCCTTGCTGCGCGAATCGCAGCCGAACTTCCAGCCCGCTTTTGTCAACCGCTATCGCCCGTGGGCTGCAAGTGTGCTGCTTTCCTTCCCGCCGATGGTTGCGGACGGTGTGGTGCTGGATGAAAAGCTGCAAGGCTTCGCCCGGGAAAAAGGCATTCCAACGAAGGGCCTTGAATCGGTTGACCAGCAGTTCAAAGCTTTCACCCAGATGTCGCTCAGCCAGCAGCTTTCCATGTTGGATGACAGCCTGAACCGCAATGACGAAATCAAGGCGATGAACAACCGCCTCTTTTCCGAATATCGGCGGGGCGACATGGTGAAAATCAATGCACTTGGCGAAGAAAGTTTTTCCGATCTCGAGGACAAGGATTTAGCTGATGCCTTAAAGCAGGCGCTGCTGATCGACCGTAACGCGCACATGACTAAGACGATGCAGCCCTATCTTAACGAAGGAAATGCCTTTGTTGCGATCGGCGCGCTTCACTTATGGGGAGCGGACGGCGTGCTGGCTCGACTTGAAAAAGCAGGATATTTCGTTTTCGTAGAAAAGCCGGTCGAACAATAAAATACCCATGGTCTTTGATCGGCCAAGTCGCATGCTGACACGATACGCATCGGATCGCCTGCTGAAATCACTAACGGTCCTTCCTTGACGATCTTCCAGAAATTAATAACAACCGGTACGTTTTTGCAATGCAGATTCATCGGAGGATAAATACGTTTGCCTTTCTGTTTGATGTATATCCGCCGTTTCATGGTAAATTCAATAAATCCATCGATTCCACTGCAATCCACCGGCGGCGTATTCCCGATAAAATATGTTTTCCCCTGCACCTGCATCCGGCACTCGGAAAAACGAGTCTGCACGCGAGGCTTGGATGTTTTTTTGCGCGATTTCTTTGCTGGCAATGTTTCTATCTGCTCCTGGCACTGGAGAAACTCCGGCAAATCATTTTTTACCGCCTTTAATTCCACAAACGGTTTGCCCAGCCGCTGCTGCCACAGCGAAACCGTAAAATGCCGGTTCGTGCCGCCGAGCAGAATCCAGCGATCGCCATCGCGTACCGCCAGCGCTTTCGCATCGCGTGCAATTAATAAATCCGGCGTAGCAAAAGAGAATGGTAGCACGACAAAAGGCATGAAAAACGGCAATGCGATGAGTTTCCACCAGCGCGGCAACGCCATCGCCAGCACTACGCCGCCGACAAAAAGCACCAATGTCCACCACGGCACGGGCGGCACGTAAAGGTAAGCCAAAGGTAACGAAGATACCCAAGCGCCGATAGCGACCAGCTGATCCAGCCCCCACGTTGCAGCCTGCGCAGCAAACGCTTGCAGCCACTCCGTAGGGAAAAGCAGCAATGCAAGCAGCGCCGGTGTAATGACGAAGCTAATGAGCGGCGCGGCGAGGATATTGGCCACCACACCGTAAATCACGAATTGGTTGAAATGATAGATAGTGAATGCTGTAGTTGCGAGCCCGGCCACCAGCGAAGAAAATCCGCTCGCCGCGATATAGGCAGCGAATTGCTGAAAAAGCCCGCCTTTTCCACTGACGCCTTCGCGGTGATAGATTGGCTCGATCGCACGGAAAGCAAGGATCAGCGCCAGCGTCGCCGCAAAGGAAAGCTGAAAACTCGGCTCTAAAATAGCAGACGGTTGCACCAGCATAACGCCTGTTGCCGCTAAGGTCAGCGAGCGCAGCGCGTCCGCCTCACGATCAAACAGAATGGCGGATAAAAATACTGCGATCATTGCATAGGCGCGCACGGCGGGCACCGGCGCATCAGCCAGCCCCAGATAAAAAGCTCCTGTCACAAGCGCAACCAACGCCGCAATCCGCTTTGGATCGAACATATCTGGAAGATATGGAATGGCCACCAGCAGCAACCGGATGATGAAAAACACCATCCCGCAGACGATCACCATATGCATGCCGGAAATGGACAGCGTATGTGACAAGCTGGAATTGCGAAGGGCCTTATTCGCATCATCCGTGACCGAATCGGTACTGCCCGTCACCAGCGCCACCGCAATACCCGCCGATGGCTGCGGCAGCGCCCTTAATAATTTCTGTTGGATCGATAGCCGGAGATCGGCGAGCCAAAACGCTATTGCTGAAGTCATGCCGTTCGCATGGTGCGCTTCCAGTATCGTCACCGGCGGCATCGCATAGCCCACCGCGCCGATCGAGCGGAAATAGAAATAGCGAGCAAAATCGAATGCCCCTTCCATCACCGGCGGCGAGGGTGGAATCAGCGTCGCCCGCAGCTGGATTTTATCGCCTTCATGCAGCTCCATCCCTTTCAGCGCCGCCGAGACTTTCACCTTGCGCGGCATGGCTTCAGGCGGGATACGCGGCGACGATAAATCCTTTAAAATCAAACTATGGCGTTTGCCCTTTGGCTCAATGTCGGCCAACGTGCCGGTTAAAGGGATCGCAAAATAAGGCTTGGTTAGAAACGGCGTACCCACCCGCGCTGTCTGACTCATCGCCGCCACAAAACCGGTGAGAACCAGCAATAGCAGAAAACTATAGCGCTTTTGAGGCAGGAAGAGCAGCGCCGCAGTCAGCAATGCACCCACTGCAAGCGGCCACCAGACTGCAGGTTCCATCGGCAGCGCGAAATAGAGAAGGATGCCCAGTCCTAACCAGAATGGCAACCAATTGACGGTTCGCGACAGCGGATGTGCGCTAGATGCTTGCAAAGTGCGGTTTTTACTTATATTTCTCCCTATCCTAGCTTTCCTGTCTATTTGGGAAAGTGCTATTTATGTACCTCCAAACTCGCTCCGGCGTGGCGAGTGGGAGGAGCCTACGGAGCGCAGAACCGGAATGTACAAACCAGTACATGAGGATTCGAGCACCGGAGCGACAAACCAATCGTCCGTCGGAGTAGAGTTTTAATGGCCCCTATCGTTCGCTTCGCCCCATCCCCCACCGGCTATTTACATATTGGAGGCGCACGCACGGCGCTGTTTAACTGGCTCTATGCGAAAAATCAGGGCGGCACGTTTCTCCTTCGCATCGAGGATACCGACCGCGAGCGTTCGACGCAGGAAGCAGTCGATGCAATCCTGGATGGGCTTTCCTGGCTGGGACTTGATTCCTCGGAAGAGCCGATCTTCCAGTTCGCCCGTGCTGGCCGCCATCAGGAAATCGCGCATCAACTTGTTGAACAAGGCAAAGCGTTTCGTTGCTACCTGACGCCCAGCGAAATGGATGCTGCGCGCGAGAAAGCTAAAGCCACGGGCCATGCTTTTCGTAGCAATTGGCGCGATGCAGGCAAGGATAAATGGCCAGAGAATGAGCCATACGTCGTACGCATCAAAGCGCCGGATACCGCTATTACGGTGAAAGACCATGTGCGCGGCGAAGTCACCGTGCAAGCGAAAGAGCTCGATGACATGGTGCTATTGCGCTCGGATGGCACGCCGACTTACATGCTGGCTGTCGTTGTCGATGATCATGACATGCACATTACGCACGTGATTCGCGGCGATGATCATTTCACCAACACCTTCCGCCAGGTCATGATCTATCAGGCGATGGGCTGGCCGGTGCCGGAATTCGCGCATGTACCTCTCATCCATGGGCCTGACGGCAGCAAACTTTCTAAGCGCCACGGCGCGCTCGGCGTCGATGCCTACCGCGATATGGGCTATCTGCCGGAAGCCATCCGCAATTATCTGCTGCGCCTTGGCTGGTCCCATGGCGATGATGAAATCATCTCCACAGAGCAGGCCATCGATTGGTTCAATCTTGAAGGCCTTGGCGCGTCCCCTTCCCGTTTTGATTTCGATAAACTCGCCAATCTCAATGGCCACTACATTCGCGAAGCAGACGATCAGCGCCTGTGCGGTCTCGTCGAGCCGCGCCTTGAAAAAATCCTGATGCTGCCACTTACCTCAGAACAGAAGATACTTTTGCGAAATGCGATGCCGGCACTGAAAGCCCGCGCTAAAACACTGGAAGAGCTGGCCGCCGCTTCTCTCTTTTTCTTCCGCGTGCCAACGTTGAGCGATGCCGATAAAAATAGTTTGGATAAGGTTGCATTGGAGGCAATCTATACCCATCTTCAACTATTAGAGGACTGGTCGCATAGCAATCTCGAACTCGCCTGCAAAACAACTGCCGAAGCCACCGGCATTAAACTTGGCAAATTAATGGCGCCTATCCGCCTTGCCATCACCGGCTCCAACGCCTCCCCAAGCATGTTCGAAGTCATGGCTTGGCTCGGCAAGGATGAAAGCTTGGCTCGCATGAAAAACGCATTATAATAAAAATATATGACCGTTCTCCCCATTGTTGTCGCCCCCGATCCGCTGCTCAAGATGAAGTCCGAGCCGGTGGAAAAGATCACGCCGGAAATCAAGCAGTTGCTCAATGACATGCTGGACACGATGTATGCATCGAACGGTATTGGCTTATCGGCGGTGCAGGTCGGCGTGCTGAAACGCGTTATCGTCGTCGATACCGAGTGGGAATCACCGCGCTACCGCACTGAGGGCGAGGAGCGCACCGACGAGAAACCGAAGCCCGGCAAACCGATAAAAATGATCAACCCCGAGATCGTCGAAGAATCGCCGGAAGATAACACGTATAACGAAGGCTGCCTTTCCTTCCCCGGCCAGTATTCGGAAGTCACGCGGCCGAAAGCCATCCGCCTCAAATATCTCGATGAAAACGGCGCTGAACACCAGATTACCGCAGATGGCCTACTTGCCACCTGCCTTCAGCATGAGATCGATCATATGAACGGCATTGTCTTTGTCGACCATGTATCATCGCTCAAACGCGACATGATCATGCGCAAGATGAAAAAAGCCAAGAAACAGGAAAGTTAGGTTCCAGCGGTCAGGTTCCAGGTTCCAGTAAAAGATTTTCTTTGCTATGGCTGAAACCTGAAACCTGAAACCTGAAATCTAATGCGCCTTATTTTCATGGGAACACCCGCTTTTGCCGTGCCGACGCTACAGGCGTTGATTGACAGCGCCCATGAGATTGCCGCGGTTTACACACAGCCGCCGCGTCCTGCCCATCGGGGCCAGAAGGAAACGCCCTCGCCGGTACACCAACTGGCGGTAGCGAATAATCTTACCGTACATACTCCCCTTTCGCTGCGGGATGCGGCAGAACAGAAAATTTGTTCGGATTATAAAGCGGATGCTGCAATCGTCATCGCCTACGGATTATTGCTGCCGAAGCCAATTCTCGATGCCCCTCGCTTCGGCTGCATCAATGTGCATCCTTCCAAACTACCGCGATGGCGGGGCGCGGCACCCATCCAGCGCACCATTATGGCAGGTGATAAGGAAACGGCGCTCTGTATCATGCAGATGGAAGAAGGGCTTGATACAGGCCCGGTATTGCACCAGGAAAATTTTTCTATTCCGGATGGCATGACGTCCGGCGAGCTACATGACATATTTGCCAACCAAGCGGGTGCAGCAGTACTTGCCACACTGGAGGCACTCGAACGCGGCGCTGTCAAACCAATGCAGCAATCGGCAGATGGCGTAACCTATGCCAGGAAAATCACCAAGGAAGAGGCGCTGATCGACTGGCACAAACCAGCCGCCGATATTCTTAATCTCATACATGGATTGAACCCGGCACCCGGCGCCTATTTCATCCATAAGGGCGAGCGTATCAAAATCTGGAAAGCGCAGAAATCCAGCACGCGAGGCGGTATGCCCGGAAACTTATTCACACACCCTTTCGCCATTCAATGCGGTGATGATGCCATCCAGCCGACCCTTCTCCAGCGCGAGGGGAAAAAAGCGATGCCAGTCGAAGAATTTTTAAAAGGCTTTTCTCTTGCCTAGGTACAAGCTGACAATCGAATATGACGGCACGCCGTATGCAGGCTGGCAGCGCCAGGATGGTCCCGCCAGCGTGCAGCAGACGCTTGAAGAAGCAGTCTTCAAGTTTTGCGGTAAGGAAACAGAACTTTATTGCGCTGGCCGGACCGATGCCGGTGTACATGCGTTAGGACAGGTCGCCCATATCGATCTCGCGAAATCCTATCCACCCTTCACGATCATGCAGGCAATCAATTTTCATATGATCCCGCATCCTATTGTCGTCACTGAAGTGGAAGAAGTGGATGATATTTTTCATGCGCGTTTCACTGCGAGAAAGCGCTATTATCTTTATCGCATCCTGAACCGCCGCGCACGCCTGGGAATCGATGTTAATCGCGCCTGGCATGTCTCGGTTCCGCTCGATGTCGCCCGTATGCAGCAAGCGGCGAATAGACTCCTCGGCACTCATGACTTTACGTCCTTCCGCGATACCGAGTGCCAGGCTAAATCCCCAGTAAAGACGCTGGATCATTTCAGCATCGAACAGCTGGGCGACGAAATCCGCCTGCAAACGCATTCCCGATCCTTCCTGCACCATCAAGTGCGTATCATGGTCGGTACGCTGATGGTGGTGGGCAAAGGCGATTGGGAGCCGGAGGATATAACCCGGATTCTGGCTGCGAAAGATCGAAAAGCGGCAGGTCCAACGGCGCCCGCAGAAGGGCTTTTCCTTACGCGCGTGGATTATGAATTATGAAATCATGGTATGCTACAGCATAGCAGATAATAGCGTTTTTCGAGAACATGCGCGCCGCGTGTAACTGTGCATAAGCACTGGAAGCGCAGAAAACGCCGTTAGATGCAAGCCATGGCAGGAATAGTCTACCAGTCTAAGAGACGCGTGAAGAAATTGCCGTCCTTTTCTGGAATCGGCACCGGCCCCATTTTCATATTGTCGTTAAAAACGCACACGATTTCGCCGCTGCTGCGAAGGGTGAACCGCGGTGAAACACGCTCGACAACGATGTAATCATCCACTGTTTTGAAATTGAGCATGGCTTCGTTACCGCCCGGATCAACGACATAGAACGCCGGTAATTCAGCATTCTTATCCCTGAACTGAAAATAGGTGAATTCGCCATCGTCAAAAATCCGTATCGGCGAAATAGAGTCATTGCCTACGATCGAATATTTGAAATTAAGATCCTTACGCACTTGCGGGTCGGTCAGGTCGGGAATGGCTGTACCATTACCGCCGAGCGAGGATAGTTGTTCGGATTCGGGATAAATAAAGCGCAGCACGAACAGCATTTTCTTATCACGGATATTTTCCGTCTCCGCGGCATGCAGCTCGAAATGATAGGTATGTTTGTTGGTGATCACGGACATATTTGTTTCAGCGTCCTGCTCGACTGGCTTGATGAACAGGCGGAAACCTACCGGCTGCAATTGCCAGGCAACCGAATCACCCAGGGAGACGGTTTGGATTTCTTCATCTTCCGCAAATTCGATGATTGATTGATAGCCGTAATGCCCCAGGAAACTAAAGACATCGTTAGGACTGTAAAGAATGGTTTGGATGCGGCTGTCGGTAGCAAGCGGACGCGGTTTCTCAAGTGCGGAGACATTCTTGGGCGCGCCGATGCAAAGTAAACCAAAAAGCAGTGCTGATAGTAAAACAGGAAGTCGGCTGCGGATCATATTAGCGTAATTCACGTGATGTATACTCCAACACAGTAAACGTCATCGGGGTAACTTTCAAGGAATTATCGGCTTTCTCCTCGGTTTGATCGACGTTTAAATCCGTATAGTTGAAAAGCATCTGCGCCTGCCATGTGCTCACCGTCTCTTTTCCGAAGCTTTTGACCCTGGCACTGAATTCTGCAGTGGCATTATAGTGGCCGGGCTTCGAAGGATCAGGTTGGATTGAAATTGAAATGACAGATACATTTTTAATGCTTAGACGCTGGTAGAGCGTAATAGGACTGCGGGGATTGCTTGGGTCGATAAAGCGGCGATAGACGGAAAAAGCATTTTCATCGCTATGTTTCTGGATCATGCGAAACTGAGCCTGCAGCTTATCCAGGGAGTATTCTTCCCTGTTTTTGATATAGGCGGAAACGAAATAACGGCGCAGCGCATCGTTCACCGACTGCATTTCATCGGTGCGCAGTGGCGTCATGACGGGCAGTTCACTATTGATATCTCGCGATACGTAGAAAAAGGGCACCTGCTTTGTAATCGGCATCAGCCCAATTACGGCCAGAGCCGCGAAAAACATGGTGATGGCGGCAATCATGGTCAGAACGATGAAAAAGAAGCGCTCCGAAAGAATGCTCATGTAAATGGTCGTATACCACGCCTGCGACTGCCTGAAGTAATCCCCACTGCGGATGCTCTCAGCAATGTCGCGGGGCGTTATGCTCTCTTTGGGGGTAATTGTTTCCATCGGCTAATAAAGTAAAATACAAGATTTATAGTAAAACTGTAATGATTAGGATATGCTAGCAAAGCATTAATTAAAAGTTTCTTGTCACGCATTTGTAACAAAACTGAAACAAAATTGAGATAAACTGTGATGGTGTAAGCATAATACCTTCATCCATCGGCTGAAATACGATAAAAAAGAGCATATTATGAAAAAATCAGCGCGCCTTTTAATTTCCGGCCTATTTGTTACGCTCTGCCTTCCTGCCTTTTCATATGCCGCCGATGTCACTCCCCCAGGATGCTATGCCGAAGCAAAAAACGCCAATGAACTGCAAACCGATTTCAGAAGCGGCGATCCGGATGCGCAGCTGACCGTTGCACGTCAGGCGGCAGACTACATCAGCCGTTTTGTCGATCCGGCAACAGGGCGTATCAAGACTGGCATTCCAGCGGATGTTACCGCCGCATTACGGCAGCTGGGATACGGTCCTGGAGATCTCATTGCAGGCGCAACGCCGTTAGCGCGGATGCAGACTATCGCCGGTAAAATTTCAACGCTGGGCTCCAGGTTAAGTCCGGAAGCTATGTCGGCGCTGCGGGAGCAGGTTTCTTCGGCGCTCTTTGGGCGTGACGTCACCCAGATTCTCGATATTCCTCACCTTGGCACAGATGCTTTTCAAGATATCTTACAGCTTGCTAATCTGGACGCGCTAAGCCTTTCTCAATTACAGACGTTCGTTGATGTGCCGTTAGCGCAGGTCAATGCCATTGTTTCTAGTATTCAAGGCATTCCAAATCAGCTTGAGGCATTTATCTCAGGCACTGCGACACAGCAGGTAAATAATGCAATGGCGGCGCTGGGTATCGATCTTGATACGGCACGCTCGCTGTATGCGCTGAGAGACACCAATCCGAAAGAAATGCTCTCTCAGATTGCAACGCGATTACGGGCGCAGATGACTGCGGTTGGTGAAGCAGGCCTGAACCGCTTGCAGGAAATGATTGCGCCGCTAGTTGGCGGCCAGGCTATTGCATCGGCATTGACGGACCTCGTAGGCCGTGGCACGGCATTCATGAACAGCCTGCTCGCCAATCTGCCGATCAGTGCAGACGCGCTCATTGGTGCGCTGACGAACCTGCTTGGCAACATGTTCAACCTGAATTGGCTTTTCGGCGGCGATGCTTTGAGCGAAGATTACGGCTATCGCAACGAAGACCTGATGGGCCTTGAAAAAGTGTGGGGTCCGCAGCCGAGCGAGCCGATGCCGCATAAACGCACGCTCCGCTTTTCGGCGCAAACGGATTTGAGCAAATGGTACTTAACCAATATTCAGATGCCGAAAACGGATTCTGAAGAGTACAATATTTCTCCCGACCTGAAGGATATGATCGGCCAATACGCACCTTATGTAGGCGCTGCTTACCGGGGCACGAACGATCTTGAGCTGTTCCGCACGCGTATCAATCAGGCAGGGGAAGGCACATCACCTGTCACCTGCCATATGAATATTGAGCCGGCTGGCGGCAAACCCGATCCGACCGATCCAGCCTGGGCACGCATCGAGGTTGATAATTGCATCAACCAATGGATTATGAATCATGCCCGTTTCCCGCGTATCGTGCATGAGGAAGCCGGTTCTTACCGCTACATCAACGAAACGATGTGCCAGGCGATGCGCATCATTCCGCTCAGTGCTGACGAGAAGGCTGATTATGATCCGTCTCGTTATTTAGGCGAAGCATGGAAACGGCTGCTTATCGATGCCGAGCACGTTATGCCGGATCGTCCCGGCCCGATGCCGACCGAGCCGCATTACGCCTCTGTGGGCACAGTTGGCAAGCATGGCAAATTCAATTTAAAAGTCTCTAAGCCGGAGCCGATTCCGGAATGTACGGAGACCGATCCGGAAAAGCAGGTTGAAAACTGCTTTGGCAAAGTCAAAATCAATGAGCTTATCGAAAAAGTGCCGGAGCGCATCTACGATCCGAGCCATCCATTCAGCCCTCGCTGGGATTTCAATGATAACGAGCGTAAAAAATATTCCAAGCTGACTGCGGCGTATGATCCGCTGGGAGCGGGCGGCATGTTTTCAGTGCGCTGTGCTGGCCGTGCCGTTCCGTATGGTGCCCCTGGCAGCATCCCCGTAGATCTGTTGAATTTCCGCCTTGATCATAAATGGGAGAATGGCAATTTCCACTGGTGGATCATGCGTCGCATTGCCGCCAACACGCTCCTTTTCCTCGATCGTGATCCTTACGTCGGTCTTTATTATCGCGTCTGGCAGCCAAACAACTGCTCGGCGAGAGAGCCATGCTGCTCGACGGCTTGGGACGTGGACGACAAGCTTTCCGGAGCACTCAAATATATCTTCTGCGGCTCGCCGGATATTGATGAAATGTGCGAATATATGGCCAAGCCCGTAGCGCCGATCAATGTACTCAAAATGCGTGATTCCACCGATACGACCATCTATCCGAATAAAGTGCCGGATGGTTACAAATTCTCGACTTACTTTGGTATCAATCGCCCCTATATGCGTTGTTGGGATACCGGATCCGAGTGCGGAAGCACAACGATCGATCCTGACTATACTAAATCCGATGGGGCTAATTATGCGCTGATGGGTGCGGGACGTGAAGAGCAAAGCTGCACGATCGGCGGAGATGGCGATATCGACAACCGTTTAGGTTTCGCCGCCATTTTCCCTTCTGATAGCGCAAACCCGATTGCCGATTGGATGGAGCTGAAGCTTTACCAGGTAAACGCGCAGCGTGTTTACGGCCTTAAGTGCCTGCCACGTCATGAAGAAACGTTCAAGATTGGCCAAGGCGAGCACTTTGCCCTCTACAAAGCGGGTGTGGAAGTGCAGCAGGATGTCGAAATTCCTGATCCCAAAACACCAGGCGGTAAGATGATCCGCCAGGAAACTTTTGTTTGGCCATGGGGCTGGCGCGGATATGTCAGCGAGCCTGATCCGAAATGGCGATTCCCTAATTTTGGTATCGCTGCGCCGGTAACGCTTAAAACCGGCCTTGATGAGGCCAAATCCGGCGACATCCTGGTGTTTGATAAGGATGTGGTGCAGTCGGGTGCGGCCGGCTCGTGGCGGAACCCCTATTTAGCCATTGTTTCCGGTGCCAATACACCGTTCACAAACCCTGATGTTAAACCGGAAAAAACCTATATCACCGCGTATGCCATCAATCACGGTAAATTCCCGGATGCCTGCGGCAATACCGACCGTCTGTTCACCGGGGCTACTTACGAGATGTACAAGTCAGCCGTGCCGGAAGATTTCGGCAACATGCTCAAGAAATTGGGCGCGCCCGACGGCACCTGTGACGATCCTGCCTTAGCGAAATGTAAAGAAACAAAATGGGACACCGTCAAGCGTTACCGCTTTGACGAAGATGTAAGGAATTAAAATATGAACATAAAATTCTCCCTCTCTCTTTCTGCGATGGCAGCGATGGGATTGCTTTGGTCTCTTCCAGTAGTGGCCGCACCTGCCGGCGGATGCCCGGATGCTGCGTATCTGCGCAGCATTCAAAAAAATATGATTGCCAGTAACACTCGCGCAAAAGATGCTATCAAGCAGAACATCATGGTTGGCTGCGATCCCGTCTTCCCGCAACGCCAGGGCGGTCTTAGTGGTGATCTGACCAGCGAAAACACAATGCAAATGCGCATTAAGACCCCGCCGTCCGCACCCAGCCTAAAGTATAAGGACGTTGCGCCGGTTGCCGGATGTAACGCCAACACATTTGGCAAACCAGGGGGGAAAAGCGAAGGCGGCACGCTGACAAACTGCGAGAAAGGCTCTGCAACGCCGCTGCCTCCCATCACTCCGCCCGATCTGACGGATCCTCCTCCTTACTCCAAAGGCGAAAAAGATTGCCTTCGTCGCCTGGCTACTACGTTTGAAGATAATGGCGGCAGCATTTTTGACCAGATGTGTGCCTACGCGGGAGTTAAAATTTGTTCCTATACCTTCGAGGAGTCCGGTTGCATCGGCGATCAGGATGGTGACGGCGGCCCGGCGCCGCCACAGGGATTTTTCACCTATACGGGTCAATTCGCAACGCTTGGTATCGATGATTACTATCTGAAAGGGCCGTACTATCTCCACTTCGGCGGCACGCTGACATTGCCGGACGATACAATTATCAACATCGATGAACAGCGTTTTGTCTATCTGGATGTCGAAGATAAAACGGTGCGCGTGTATGACTCGACGCCAACGACTTACTATGAATACCATTTCCCTACGGATGATACGAAAGTGCAGCTGCGAGGGAATGACGAAGTGCTTTACGTCGCTTTGTGCGCATTAGACGATTCTTGTTTCTAGTGTTCTAGCTTTTCTTCGGCCAGGCGGATGGATGCCATGTCTCCAACATGATACCATCCGCCATCGTTTGTAACGCCTTTGATACGGCCCAGCGTTCCGTCCGCTTTCACTTCTTTATTATAAAGAACGTTCATGGAGAATTTGCCTTTCGGCGCATCGGCGAATAAGCGCGGATGCAATATCTGCACGCCGGAAAAAACATAAGGTGCTTTCTCTCCTTCTTTACGGCGTCGCAAACTGCCATTTTCGCCAAGATAGAAATCACCTTTACCGTCATAGCCGGTAGTTTCTTCGATAGGCTGAAGCAGCAGCAGCGCATCCATTTCCGCCTCGTTCCAATGCTGTGCCAGATGCTGTACAGGTAATACGCTGCCCGGCGTCAGGATAACATCGCCGTTGAGTGCGTAGAAGGGATCATCGCCCAAAAGAGGCAAGGCTTTCTTGATGCCGCCGCCGGTTTCCAGCGCTTCTTCTTCGCGCGAAATAATAATGTTCGGCCGCGTGCGCGTCTCCAGATGCGCTTCGATCATATGGCCGAGATACGCCACATTGACCACCGCGGTTTCAACCTTGGCATCCTTTAGGAGATCAAGCTGCCAGTCGATCAGCGGCTTTCCGGCTACGCTCACCAGCGGCTTTGGCATCGTATCGGTAAGCGGACGCATCCGCTCCCCGCGTCCTGCGGCGAGCACCATCGCCGAAACGATCATGCGGCGCTCCGCGATTTTTCCTGCAGGGCTGCAAGTGCTTTGTCCATATCGCGCGGCAGGTGCTTTTCCACCCACGCTTTCAGCGGCGATAGCGCCGGATGCGCGATATCCCGTGCAAAATGATTCCATACGCGCGGCATCATCGCCAGGTAGCGCGGCTTGCCGTCGCGCCTGTACAGCCGCGTAAAAATACCGAGAATTTTTGCATTGCGCTGCGCGCCGAAGAAAGCATATTCACGCATGAACGAATCTTTATCGATTCCTGCTTGCTCGATATAGTATGCAAGAGATTCACGCACGATACTCTCGTCCAGATCGCGCCGCGCATCCTCCAGAAGTGAGACGACATCGTAAGCCGGTTTTCCCAGCACGGCATCCTGGAAATCGAGCATGCCGACAGTCCGGATGCCCTGCCTGCCCTCAAGCCAGAACAAATTGTCCGCATGATAATCACGGTGCACGACAACTTCCGGTCTCAGATCATGCGCCTTCAAAAGTTCATCCCACAACGTCTTCCAGGAAGTTACGGCATGTTCCAAGGCATGTCCTGAAAGAATTTCAGGAAAAAACCATTCAGCGGGCACCATGGCTTCGCGCATCAACATAGCATGATCATATTCAGGAATAGCGGGATAACCGGCAAGCCCGTCCCGTTGAAATTTGAGCAGTACGTCCATGGCATTGCGGTAGAGTACCCCTTCGCGTTCCGGTTTTTCGCGGATCAGGCGGGAAAAGGAAAGATCGCCAAAATCTTCAAGCAGCAGGAACCCGCTTCGTTCATCGGCAGCCAGCAAGTCGGGCGCGCTGTAGCCGCCAGCAAAGAGATACGCGCGAACGTTCAAAAAAGGCGTCACTTCCTCTTTGTCCGGCGGCGCGTCCATCAGGATCGCGCGGCGATGCTGAACATCATCGATCACACGCGCATAATGCCGGAAGGATGCATCACCGGGGATGGGCCATACATCCGCTTTATGCCAGCCTTTATCGACGAGGAACGCTCTTATCTCTGATTCACGCAAACTCATAACGAGCTCGGAGCATAATCCTGTTTTTCATTTTCCGAAATGGCGAAGATGCGTTCGAATTCATTTTTGCCCGCCGTGATATTGATAATCATGGCATCTTCCGGCCAGAAATGCGTCGGCGCGTTCTCCGGCCATTCAACAAGAACAATACTATGCGCAAACGCTTCATCGAGCGCCAGCTCCATTAATTCTTCGCGATGCTCGACGCGGTATAGGTCATAGTGCCATATGGAAACAGGCTTACCCGCAGCATCAAAACCGCTGTAATCCTGCGCCAGGGTAAAGGTCGGACTGGTAACTTCCAGATCCGCATCACGGCACAGGGCGCGAATAATGGCGCGCGCGAGTTCCGTTTTGCCCATGCCAACTTCACCTTTAAGCAGAATGCAGTTTCCTTGGGAAAAAGACGCCGCCAATGTGCGTCCTAACTGAACGGTTTCCTCTAAAGTCTGCGTACGGATTTCTTTCACGCGCAATTACTTCTAACTTCGTTCTTCGATCCAGGCCGCCTGAACCGCTTCCAGAATTTTTTCATTGGAACGCGTCGGATCGTCATTAAATCCATCAAGCGAAACGATCCATCGATGCAGGTCGGTAAATCTTAAATTTACGTTATCAACATCAGGATATGCATCTTCCAATTCTTCAGCAATCCTTTGAATATCCATCCATTTCATGAAACACGCTGCTCCGCAAAAAAGTTGTTTCGCTTTAACCGCCTCTTAAAACATATGACGTAGTTTTAATGTATGCAAGAATGTTCGTGCTCGCTTTATACGTGCACGGTGAAGTTAAGGAGTGACGTTATGGCAGTAGATAAGAATATGCATATTCTCATCGTGGATGATTACAAAACGATGCTTCGGATCGTGCGCAATCTGCTGAAACAGATTGGCTTTGACAATGTTGAGGAAGCATATGACGGGCAAATGGCTCTGGCAAAGCTCCAGGAGCGTAAATATGGTCTCGTCATTTCCGACTGGAACATGGAGCCGATGTCCGGCTTCGAGCTGCTGAAACAGGTTCGCGCATCCGATACGATGAAAGATACTCCTTTCATCATGGTCACCGCGGAAAGCAAGACCGAAAACGTCGTTGCCGCTAAACAGGCCGGCGTGAACAACTATATTGTAAAGCCGTTCAATGCGGACACGCTAAAGCAAAAGCTGGTCTCCGTTCTCGGTGATTTCTAATCAGAGCCCCGGAGCACCCCGTGAGCCAGACACAGACCAAGATAGGAAATGCCCTACTCCGCAGCCTGATCGAGCTGCGTGAGCAGAAAGGTCAGATTCGTATTGAAGACGTGGGCGAGATGTTTGAAAAAGTCGCTTCGACGCTGCATACGGAATCTCCAACCGATTCCTTCCTGCGCAATGAAATCATCCGTCTCGCGGATTACATAACTACGGCCAAAAAGGAAATCTTTGGCATGGTACCGTCGGAAGACGATCCGCGCAATATCGGTAAAGCGGGCGAAGAGTTGACAGCGGTGGTACGCGCCACGGAAGAAGCGACCAATATCATTCTCGATGCTGCCGATGAAATTCAGGGTCATGTAACGAAATTGCCTAAAAGCGATGAAGCGAGCAAGATTAACGATGCAACGATTCGTATTTATGATGCTTCCAATTTTCAGGATATCACCGGTCAGCGCATTACCAAAGTTATAAAGACGCTGGAATATGTGGAAGCCACTGTCGCCCGCCTGATTTGCCTATTCAGCGAGTCACCGGACGAACTGTCGGTTGCCGCTGAAAAATTGAAAGAGATGCTCAAGGATAAACGTCCCGATGCCGAACTGATGCACGGTCCGTCTCTCAAACCACCTACACAAGATGAAATCGATAGCCTCTTCAACGGCGTCAAAGCTGGAAACAAATCTTAATGCTATTTACTCTTTAGTGCTTTTTTATAAGTTTTTTTCTGAATTCACATCCCAAACTTATTTAACGCAATTTACCATTTACAAATATAAATATTAAATTTACCAATTTTTTTGGGGATAATGCAACGAAGTCTTTATTTTTGCTTCGTTTTTAGCTACAAGCAAAATAACAATAAACACGCCGGAATGGGTTTAACCCATCTGGCATATTAAATGCTTGGCAAGATTACGATGAAACGTGCAATATTGGGCATTGCCCTCGCTATTGGCGGTGGGTTTTTGATCTCTGACTCCTGGGCGGCAGGCGCTGTGGCGCATGCGGAAATGAAGGGTAGCTTTGCCCGTATCATGATTACAGGCGATACGCCGGTGCGTTTTCAGTCCGAGCGCCAGGGCAATAAGCTTAAACTGCGCTTCTCCAGCCCCGGTCCGGTCAATCTATCATCTATTACCAGCGCGCTTTCGCCTTATGTTTCCAGCGCCACGATGGATGGCAACACTGCCATACTCAGCCTGAATGGTTCCTATAGCACCCGTCAATTCATCAGCGGCGATGCAAGCGGCATCGATCTGATGGATCTGAATACAAAGGCGCCGCAGCCACCTGCCACGACTGCGAAGCAGGAAACTGTTACACCTGCCGAAGCCAAGGTGCCCCAGCCTGTGCCTGCACCCGTTGCACAAACCGAGTCTACCGTGCCTGCCGAGCCACTGACGATGGTACGTCCTGCTTCCATGCCTTGGCAGAAAAACCAAACACCGAATGTAAGTAAACTGGTTACCGCAGAATCAGAACCGGTTGCTGCGCCGCCGATCGCTTCTGCATCGAAACCCGCAGAAATCAAGCAGGCAGCGCCAGGCGCCGTCCAGCCGCTTGCGCCGAAAAATATGCTGGAAGCGAAGCCATATGCGCCCTCAGCTCCGGTAGCTCAGAACACATCAAAGGAAGCTCCACTGGCAGGACTGTCGCCGTCTGGAGCGTCTTCGAAAGTTGAAAAGCCGATTGCGAATACCGAAAAACTGAATCCGCAGGCCAAGCAGGTCGTCGAATCGGATAGCTATAAACCGGTCCCCGTCAGTAAACCGGTCTCCGCTGAAAAGCCGGTCGAAGTCGCCAGAGCGGAACCAAAACCGGAACCGAAGCTGGAAGCAAAGAAGCCCGCTGAAAAAGTGATTGAGGTGGCAAAGCCCGTCATAGCCGAGGCGAAAAGGCCCGAACTTAAAAAGCCTGAGATGAAAACTGAGGCGAAAAAAGCTGAGTCTGCTCAGGTCGTGACAAAGGAAGCGCCGAAAAAGGAAGAAAAGAAAGTAGCCGAGCCCGCTGCTACTGAAAAGACCCAAGATGAACCGAAAGAAGCACTGAAGGAAACCAAACCGGCAACGCTCTCTAAAAATGCGAAGATGGACGCAGCGAAACAGGCCATTGAAGCGGCAAGTGAAGATGATGAGGAGGAAAAGGAAGAAAAAACCGCCTCCGCCAAAAAACCAAGCGAAGACATACCCGACCAGCCGGTCAATCCCGTTACCGGAAATCAGGCGGGCGATCTCGTCGTTACCGTTGATGCGCGCAAGATTGCCGCTGAATTCTACTTCCCTTGGAAAGAGCGTGTAGCTTCCGCTGCTTTCTTCGAGGGCGATAATTTCTACATAGTTTTCAATAAGCCCGCCCGCGTCGATACCGAGATGCTGAAGACGATCTTGCCGAATTTTGTCGAATCGGTCGTACAGATGCCCGTTCCCGGCCATACCGTGCTGCGCATGAAAACATCTACCAAGCTTAGTGCGCGCGTGCGCAAGAACCGCGAAAGCTATACATGGGTCATAGGCCTCTCCCGCCGCAGCTCTATTCCGACAAAATCTGTCATCATCGAAACAAATACATTGCCGCCGACGAAGCCTAATATTTTCCTGCCGGTGCTGGAAGCCGCCAAGCCTGCGGAGATCGTCAATGCTGAAAACGGCGAAACGCTGATGGTGGTGCCGATCTACGATGATGGCGTCGGTGTTTTCCCTGAGCGTAATTTCGTTGATGTAGCGTTCCCCCGCACCGCGCAAGGCGTAGCGATGGTGAAGAAGAACGGCCTGCTTCGCGTCTCGCGCCTGATGAATGGTTTGCGCGTTTCAGCGCCGCAAGGCCTGCTGCTGTCGAAAGACCTGCCCAAAATCAATCTGCAGGATTATGTCAACGCCGAGGATAATTCCCTTACCTTTTTCCCTTACTCACTCTGGAAAACAGATGATTACGCTGCGTTCGACCAGCGCCGTAAGCAGCTGTTGAAACAGATTACCCAGGCGACCGATGATAAAGCATCCTTCTATCGTTTGAGTCTTGCCCAGCTTTACATGGGCGCAGGCCTTCATCACGAAGCGCTTGCCCTCCTCAATCTCATCAAACAGACTGACCCGGATTTCTATGAAAGCTATCAATTGGCGGCTCTCCGAGGCGCGGCCAATTTCATGGCGGAACGTTACAGCGATGCCGCGCTGGATTTCGCCGATGAGTCGCTTGACGATCAGGATGAAATAGAGTTCTGGAAAAACACGACGGCGCTGATGCTTGGCACAAGTAACAAAGGCATCCGCTACACGCCCAACGAAAAACAATATATCCGCAACTATCCGCCCGATATGCGGCAGAAACTGGCCATCATCGCGGCTGACCAGATGCTTTCTAAAAAGCGTTATAATACGGCGCTCAGCTTCCTGAATCAGCTCGCTACCGATAAGCTGCTCGGCCCTGTCAAGGAATACTCCGACGCCCTCATCGGACGTATCTATTTCGATATGAACAAATACGATCTGGCGCGCAAGATGTTCGAGCCTTTGATCGACAAAACCAAAGACCGCTTTGTCCGCTCGACCGCACAATTTTACATGGCATCGATCGATTATCAGGAAAACAAAATTGACCGGAAGGAACTGATCAAGCGCCTCGACCGTCTGCGCATGGTCTGGCGCGGCGATTCGCTGGAGCCATCCATCCTGAACACGCTCGGCGATCTTTACGTGCAGGAAAATGACTATATTTCGGCGCTACGTTCCTGGCGTGAACTGGTGCGTAATTACCCGAATAATCCAAATGCACAGGATATCTACGCTCGTATGGCAACTACCTTCGTCCAGCTGTTCGACAAAGGTCTCGCGGACAAGCTGCCGCCAATCGAAGCGCTCGCCATCTACTATGAATTCCGTGACTTGACCCCGGTCGATGCCACCGGCGACCATATGATCCAGAATCTGGCCGATCGCCTCGCGTCCGTCGATCTGCTCGACCGCGCCGCCAACCTGCTTGAACATCAGGTTACCTACCGCTTGGAGAAAGAAGACCGCAGCCGCGTCGGTGCGCGCCTCGCTATGATCTATTTGCTGAATAAAGAACCTGAAAAAGCCGTCGATGCGCTGCAGCGTACCGGCTATGGCAATAATCCGCGTGCGCTTGAGATTCAGCGCAACCAGATCGCGGCCACCGCCTACAGCCAGACAGGAGATGGCCAGACGGCGCTTGCCCTCATCCGGAACGATAAATCCGCCGATGCTAAGGACATTCGCATGGACGTCTACTGGAATGGCAAGGATTGGACGAATGTCATTGCCTCGGGCGAAAATATCCTCGCCAACCGCAGCGATATTACCGCCCCGCTGACAGCCCGCGAAACGCAGACCCTGCTCCGCCTGGCTATTGCCTATTCCTTCACGCGCGACACGCTGCAACTGCAATATCTGCGCGATTATTTCTCACCGCTCATCCAAGACCCGCAGCGCAAGGAAGCCTTCACCTTCATCACCAGCAATCTCGAGCCGCTGGATAACCGCAACATCACACAGCTTTCCCAGCAGCTCTCCGACGTGCAGAACTTTATCCAGAATTATCGCGTGAGGGTAAACCAGGAAGGCCTGAGCAAGGCTGTCAACTAATTGTCATAATGTTAACTGCATAAGCACAAAAAGTGTTTGCGCTTTAATATTCCTTCGTCTGCCCGATTTCTTCGTATTGCGCGTCTATAATCACGCGCTTTTCATTATCGTTGACGCTGGCGGTCGTGGTTTCCGTATATCCCCACTGGCGGACAGGTTTGACGACGCCGCGCCCGGTCAGGTATAAAAAGCCGAGATAAAGCAGCACCACGGTAGCGCCCACCAGGAACACAAAGCCGCCGACAATCAATGTCGAGGCCAGGATCAAAACCATTAAAATTGCGCGTAACATCTTCTTCCTTTCGAGATGTTCAATATAGGTAACTTTACGAAAAAATCATCCTGTTAAGTGCAATTACATTCCATAGGACCGTACTAAACTACCGGCCACCATATACCAGCCATCGACCAGTACGAAAAAGATAATCTTGAACGGCAGCGCGATAATCACCGGCGGCAGCATCATCATACCCATCGCCATAAGGATGGAGGAAATCAGCATATCGATGATCAGGAAAGGGACAAAAATCAGAAATCCGATTTCAAACGCACGTTTAAGTTCGCTGATCATGAAAGCCGGCACCAGGATGCGGTAAGGCGTATCCTCCGGCGTTTCCATCTTTAGGTTTGGCACCATATTGGCGAATAATTCCAGATCCTTGTCGCGTACGTGCGCCATCATGAAGGTGTGGAAAGGCTGCGCCATTTTCTCGAGGGCTTCTTGCTCACCAATCTCTTCGTTAATCAGTGGCAGCATGCCGTCCTCATACGATTTCTGGATGGTCGGTGCCATGATGAACAATGTTAAAAAGAGCGCCAGCGCGATCAGCACCTGGTTTGGCGGCGTCTGCTGCGTGCCGAGCGCGGTGCGGAGCAGCGAAAGCACGACGATGATTCGCGTAAAGCAGGTGACCATGACCAGGATAGACGGCGCGATACTGAGGAGCGTGATGAGCAGGATGATCTGAATCATCTTCGCCGTTGCCGAGCCGCCTTCCTTACCGAAATCAAGCGAAAGCGACTGCGCCATCGCCTCATGCGGCATGAGGAAGATGCCGAGAATCACAGCCAGCAGCACACCACACAGCGAAAATTTAAGAAAGGATTGTTTCATGCGGTCGTATCAGTGCCTGAGGTCGGTTGTGCAGGAAAGGATTCAAGCAACGTATTCTTCTCCGCGCCTAACAGCAAGAGGTGGCATGTGTCATCTCTTTGCATCAGCACCAGGCGCTGCCTGGGATCCAGGTAGAGCTGATCGAGAATCTTCAGGCGGCCGCTGGCGCTGTGACTGACGCTAAAGCGTTTCTCCAGCCCGAATTTCTTGGCAAGATACGCCACCAGCAGCATCAGGACGACGACAACGGCGAAGGAAATAACGACGCGGCCCAGGCTTGCGAGTTCCATCAGCTATCCAATTTCGGTTTAGGAATGCCGTGGGATTTCGCATAGGCTTTGGCGGCATTGCCGGAATCCGTCAGCTTGCCCATCTCCTTTTGCAGGCTGTCGCGCTGCTGCTGCATGACATCCAGCACCAGATCCAGTTGCTGGCGAATGTTGCCCAGCCGGTCGATGTGAGGCTTGATTTCATGATGCGGAGATGCAGAGACTTTTTCAGAGAATTCGT
>JAXMDT010000013.1:0-62170 GCA_046348685.1 Rickettsiales bacterium | reverse complement strand
TACGTCACTCGCCGAATGGCACACGCGCCTTTCCGGGGATAATTAATAATGTCCGCGAAGGCCCCGACAAAATTACCTGGCGCGCCGGGTATTCAAATTGTTATACCGGGCTGGGATCTGGAGTTCCGCTCCGACATTAAAGGCAAAGTCCGCGATAATGCTTTGTATCAAGCCCGTGTTAATTACGATCCTGATCATATCATACGGGCGGAGGATGCTGCCCAGCCTGAAAAGACAGCTGAATTATTGGTCGCTTCCGATCATCAACGATATCTGAGTCTTCGCCAGTGGGCGCATTATTGGATTCATGATACGGTCTACTACCTGAAAGAGCACGGGAAGGATTTCCCAGATATTAAAAACCGGCACAAAGCCGCTATCCTAAATGTCTTTCAGGCAATTACTGGCATTGCAAATCCAAACCTGCCTCGCAGTGAACTGGATAAAAACGACGCGCTTTATGCCGCGGCGAACGACTGCTTTAATACGCTTTTTCAAGAACACGGCGCCGACGGTGCTGCTGCCGCCTGCATGCGGTTGCTTGATCTGCAAGTCCGCTCAGGAATGAAGGGTGCGAAGGATGCGGATCGTATAAAAGCCGGCTATCCTTTCAAAAGCCTTCCAGAGCTTATTGCCGCAGCGCCGCGCGGAACATCCGTTACTAAAGAACTGGCCCAAGATGCTAGAAAAATCCGCTCATGGTGCGAAAAATCGCTGAATAATATACCTGATCTCATACGGGCCGTTGCGGAAGTGGATGGATTGCAGGTGGTTGTGTCTCCGCCCGGAAGATTACGTTACAATGCTTCCAGAATATATCGCCACCAGAATAGTATTGGAATGTATGATGGTGCGGAAAAAAGAGCCTACTTATCAGGATGGCATCCTTATCAGCAGGCTGCGTTGGTAGAGGAAACAACGCATCATGTTTTTGAAAACTGCTACAAAGGCGAACTACGTGAAACATGGCGTAAAGCTATGGAATGCGACCATGCAAGCTGGAAAGGTCATTTGGGAGCGATCAGAATTTTCAATTCGATAAAAGGGTCAAATTATGCAAAAGGAAATTATGCCTTTGATGATAGCAGCCACGTGAATTTTTTCGCTGGAGCGCATACTGCCGAATCCCTTAGAAAACGCTACAGATTGCCTGCGACAAGATCACGCGTAGAGGTGTTCGACTATCATTATAGAAATGTAATTTCCGAATCTCCAATCGATGTCCTCCGTGTGGCCATGTATCTTAAAAATTATCAATGCACCAAAGGAAACCTTTCTAAATTTACACAGAATGACTTTTCAACGGTAGATGGTGTTATGCGCGATATTTTCCCTAATACGTATCCGCTATTTGTAGGGCCACGGGAAGGGTTTTCCTTGTATGCGGATGAGTCAGGAAGAGTATATGAAATAGAAAAAGGAATCAAAGTGCATGAAGGGTTAAAGCCAGCCTTGTCCTTTTCTGAAGCCTGCAAAATATATATCAGAAGCAAGGGCTTTGACTTGTCAGCGATTAGTACCAGCCTCTTTCCTGACGACTTGCCGATCATGAAAAACGGCGGAATAAAAGGTTTTTCTTTTCCAGGTGATTCATATTTCAACGCAGAGCAACAGCTGGTGCCCATTGAGCAAGCGCGCCCGGCGACACTTGCCGAACGCTATATCGCGCAACGCGCTGTGGATAACTGCGCGTCAAAAGGGTAATCGTTAACACAAAGCGTTGCCATCTTCCCGCGAGAGCGTTAAGCAGAAAGAATGGGGATACATTTGCATACATCCTGCCGGCTTGCTGCGTTTTTGGCGGCATTGCTCGTTTCATCTTCGCTTGCTGCTAAGTCTGCCAGCGATAAGCCGGTTTATATGACTGCCGACAAGATGGGCTACGACCAAAAAAATCAGATCGTCATCGCGCTCGGCAACGTGGAAGTGGTGCAGGGGGATTACGTCCTCATGGCGGACCGCATCGATTATTACCAGAAGCAGAACGTGGTGCGCGCGCATGGCAATATCAAAGTGCTGCAGCCTGACGGAAATGTTTATTTTGCAAACGACGCACAACTGCAAGATGATTTGAAAAAAGGCGTGATCGCTAATTTCAGCGCACGCCTGTCGGATGATTCACGTTTTATCGCACGCGAGGCGCACCGGCCGGATGATAATACAGTTGTCATGAAAAAGGCGGTCTATTCTCCATGCCATATCTGCCGCGATCTGACCGGAAAGGCAAAAGATCCGCTGTGGCAGATAAAGGCCGATGAGGTGAAATACGAGGAAGATGAGCAGCGTATCATTTACGACAATGCATTTTTCGAAGTGTTCGGCGTGCCGGTGCTTTATACGCCGTATCTGTCTCACCCGTCACCGGATGCGGATCGGAAAAGCGGTTTGCTGCTTCCCGAATATTCGCATAACAGCACCCTCGGCGCGACGGCGAAAATTCCCTATTACATCAATATTGCGCCCGACAAGGATGCCACCATTACACCGTACCTGACCTCCCGCGAAGGATTGGTGATGGAAGGTGAGTACCGCCAGCTCACCGACCAGGGTAACTTCAAGTTCAATGGCAGCGGTACCTTTCCCGAGCGGCGCGACGCACTGGGCAATGAAATAGACGGTCACGAATTCCGCGGTCACATTTTTGCCAAGGGCGACAGCGGCCTGACCGAACACTGGGGGTATGGCTTCGATGTCAATCGCACCACCGATGACACGTATCTCCGCCGCTACCGATTCGGCAATCAGGATACGTTGACTTCGCGGGTTTACAGCCAGCGCCTTGAAAAACGGGATTACGTCGGTATCCAGGGATTGGCTTTCCAGGGACTTCGCGAAGAAGATGACCCGGATCGCTCGCCGCTGGTACTGCCGTCCGTCGATGTGCATGTCGAAAGCGATCCACTGTGGCAGGGCGCGCGCGCGAGCTTTACCGCAAACGCGCTGGCGATCACCCGTGACATCGGCAAGGAAACGCGCCGCGTGGTCATGGAAGGCAATATGCATCTGCCGCTGATCAGCAAGAGCGGTCAGGTGATCGAGGCGGATCTTGGCACGCGTGTGGACGGCTATTCCGTTAACGACGTGCCGATTGATAACGGCGCGCGCGAATTCGACGGTGAGGAAAAACGTATTGTGCCGCGCGCCGGCCTCACCTGGCGCTATCCGATGATCACTTTTGTCAACGATACCAGCCTGACGCTCGAGCCGATCGTGCAGGCGGTGGCATCCAGCAACGGTAATAATCCTGAAACCATTCCCAATGAGGACAGCCAGCTTTTCGATTTCTCGGATATCAATCTCTTCGCGCTGAACCGTCAGGTAGGCTGGGACCGCATCGATAACGGCTCACGCATTGTTTACGGCCTGCGTGGGGAAGCGGAATTCGCGGCAGAGCATTATATCAATTTCCTTTTCGGCCAGGATTACGCGTTGAGCGGCGATTCACTGAATGTCCTAGGCCAGATGGAAAGCGACGATTTTTCCGATTATGTCGGGCAGTTGGGTTATGAAAGCGGGATTCTCAACGTTGATTACCGTTTCTGGCTGCGGGAAGACGATCTGGCGCTCCGGCGTAATGAGTTGAATGGATCGCTCACTACCAAATATGTCGATCTTTATACGGACTATATCTACCTCAATGACGATCCGGTGCTTGACGATATTAACGAAATATTCGGCGCCGGCACTGTGCGCCTGACGGAAAACTGGGCGGTTAACGGTTACGTGCGGCGCGATCTTCTTGGCGACGCCCAAACCCGCGCGGCAGGCGGCGGCGTGGTCTGGCACAATGAATGCGTGACGATCTTCACCGGACTCAACCGCGAATTCTTCCGCGACCGGGATATTCAGCCTGATACCTCGGTGACGGTACGTGTCGGCTTGAAAAACTTGAACTGACCGTATTTTCGGCTATAGCAAATCTATTCCATAACCTATCCTGTAGGTATCCCGTGCGTTTCCTTTTCATGATTCTTATGCTTGGTGTAACCTTTTCCTCAGCTCGCGCCGAGGAAAGCTCTTACCGTATTGCGGCCGTTGTCAACGATGAAGTCGTTACGATGATGGATGTAAAGGAACGCCTGAAGCTCATCATCGGTACTACCGGGCTTAGTGATACGGAAGAAACACGTAAGCAGCTGATCCCGCGCGTCGTGCGCTCGTTGATCGAAGAACGCCTGCAGATGCAGGAAGCGGCCTCAAATAACATCACGGTGTCCGAAAAAGAAGTGGACGCAGCAGTAGCGACGATTGAGCGCCAGCGCGGGAAGGCGCCGGGCAGCCTTGCTACTTTTCTTGAAGAGAATAATGTGCCAATCGAAGCATTCAGAGAGCAGCTGCGCGTGCAGATCGCATGGAGCAAGCTGATGTCCAAGCGCATCCGTCCTCGCGTAAAGGTAACGGATGCGGACGTTACGCGTGAAATTCAGCGCCGCCAGTTCCAAAAGCAGACGGTTGATGAAATTCAGCTTTCTTCCGTGCTGCTGCCGGTGGACACACCGGAAAATGAGCCATCGACCAAGGCACTGGCGGAAAAACTGCGCGGAGAATTGAATAAAGGCGCCAGCTTCGAAGCCGTTGCCTCGCAACTCGGCGGGCAGGCTCAGAACGCCAATGCTATCTGGGTGAATACGACGGATCTCGATCCCGCTGTTGCCGCGCAGATAAAAGATATGCAGCCTGGCACAATTTCGCCGGTGATTCGCACGGCAGCCGGTTACCAGATCGTGCGCCTGATGAACCGCCGCACATCAGCGGGCGCACCTTCGGTGGATGCGGAAATTCTACTGAAACAGATTCTGATGCGCCTGAAAGACGATGCCGAGTCCCAGGAAGTCGATGCGCTGCTGGATATTGCCGGGGACGTTGCCAAGCATCCGGGAAGCTGCTCCGATAAAACGGTGGCGGGCGTGGAAAATCTAAAGGATCTGAGCTTCGATGTGACGCAGGTCCGCACGAAACTTTCAGACATGTCGCCTGAGCTGCTGCCTTTCGTCGCGCCGCTGCATGTCGGCGAGGTATCGCGGCCCTTTGCATCCAAGGAAGGTATCCGAATCCTGATGCTGTGTGAGCGCATCGATCATCCGGCGACTAAAGCCGACCGCGATAAAATTCGCAGCGAGCTGATGAACGAGCGTCTGGGCCTGGAAACGCTTAAATATATTCGCAACCTGAAGCGCGAAGCGTTTGTGGAAATCCGCCTGTAGTGAATCTTCCCAATCCGCGTGACCTGATCGAAATCCATGGCCTCAGCGCCAAGAAACGGTTCGGCCAGCATTTCCTGCTGGATCGCAATATATTGGCAAAAATTGTACATGCTGCCGGTGCTCTGAATGGCGTGCAAGCAATAGAAATCGGTCCCGGCCCCGGCGCACTGACCATGGAATTAGTGCGCTCCCCGGCTGCCCATGTCACCGCTATCGAGATCGACGACCGTATGATGCCCGCCCTGCGTGAAATTGAATCCGCCGCCGATGGCAGGCTCAGCGTACTGCATCAGGATGCCATGAAAATGGATGTTTCAGTAGCAGTGCCTTCGCCGCGCGCCATTATTGCGAACTTGCCATATAACGTCGGTACGCAGCTTCTGATCGGCTGGCTGAAATTAATTCATCGTGCTCCGGATTCCATTCAATCGATGACGCTTATGTTTCAAAAAGAAGTGGCGGAACGTTTCGCCGCCAGCCCATCGACGGCAGCGTATGGCAAAGTGTCGATCCTGGCGCAGTGGTTGTGCGATGTTGAGTTGTTGTTCGATATCCCGCCCGGCGCATTTTCACCGCCGCCGAAAATCGTTTCAACCGTTGTACGGTTTGTTCCTCGCCATGAAAGAATGTTTTCAGCAAGTTTTGAAGAAGTGGAAGCGTTCCTTGCCGTTGCCTTCGCCCAACGCCGTAAAATGCTGCGAAAGACGCTATCTGGTTACCTGCCGAATACGATCTCTGCCTTGGAGCATCTTGGCATAGACCCTACTCGCCGCGCGGAAACGCTTACGCTGACCGAGGTCGGCAAAATTCTGCATCAAAAGAAATAAGCGACAATTCAGTCGCCTATTTAAATAAAACGAATGTAATTTCCGTATTGTAACAGAACTGTCATAATCAATTTATCGAAAAATCGTTATAATGCTTTAATAATTTTTAAGAGTACGTACGGGTACTGTAGTGGGAAAATTACTCTTTGCGTTCTTTAGTGTAATGATATGCTTCACGGCGTATGCCGGCTCATCGGGTAATGTTAAAGTAGATTCCCTTGATCCGACCAATCGCGAATATTTAGAAAATTTCTGTAAGTACCATCCGGCTAGCGGGTTATGCTTTTTTACGCCTAATCCGCCGGTGCGCCCGACGCCCAGGCCGCCTGGGGAAGGCCCCAGCGAACCTTTGCCGACAGGTCCCGTACCAACACCACCCCCGCCGCCGCCAGCAGTGTGCAAAGGTACCGGCAAGCAAACCCCTGTTACAAGCGCGGGTGCGTTTCAGGCTGCTTTAAATGCGGCATCCGCAGGTGATACGATTATCCTGAAGCCTGGGAATTATGGCCGGTTGACGATCAACAAGGGGGGTAGTTCCGGCCGTCCGATTTACATTGCCGCTGAAAATGCTGCTGTAAATACCAGCGCGCAACCTCAATCCGTAGCGCGCAGCACGATTTCAGCAATGAGCATAGCAGCTGGTAATGTAACCATCTGCGGGTTTTATTTTGACGATAGTGCATACAAGTCTGTCGATCATACAAAACGCGCGGATAACGTTACCTATCTGCAGAATTATTTCGCTACCGGTGTCCATAATTCCATGGCAGTCGAGATTTCCATTGATACGTGGGAGGGCGGCACTAATCTTGTCGCACAGAGCAACTATTTCAACGCGACGCGAAACAGTAATTTTTCACAAGATTATGCCATGGCGATTTATAAATATAATGGCGTCTATGTAAGAGGAAACGTATTCGACGGTGTATTTAATCACCAGATTTCGCTGAAGCAGAAAGATCATAATGTGTTAATCGATGGCAATGTCTTTAAAGGGTGCGGCCAGGTCTGCATGCACATCGGCCAAGGGCAGGATGAACAAGCAGAAGGTGATTTGACGGGTACTAACGCAACTATTTCAAATAATACCTTTATTGAAGCCTACACGACCCATCCGCAAAGCAAATATCGCAAAGCGCTTGTCCTTCGCAATCAGCAGAACATTGTCGTACGTGGCAATACATTCCAAGGTAAATGGGTGGAAACCATTACGACTGACTTTATCAATCGCGGCGGTTTGATCCGATTGCTCAGCCGTGCGCTAGGGGTTTGGGGTAACCGCCAGAATACGATTCTGATTGAAGCGAATAAATTTGCAAACGCATTACTTGATTTTTCAGGCCGTGGTGTGGGACGTGCGGATCAAATCACAGTGCGCGGTAATACCGGCTCTTTTCGATGCACGGTAAAACCATTCCAGGAAGCATCCGATAAAATCTATGTATGGTCGACGATCGATCGTAATCCGCCGACCGTCACAGGATGTCCATAAAATTAGTGATAAAAAAATATATGAGACGAACGTTAAAAAAAATAATTTATAGTGTTGTTTTTGGTTTGATGATGGTGCATGGCTCCGCCCAGGCAACCAGTAAAACGCAGCCCAAGGTGGATTCGCTCGACCCAATTAACCGGTCCTATCTGGAAGCATTCTGCGCGTATCATCCAGCCAGCAGCCTTTGCTTTTTCACGCCCAATCCACCGGTGCGGCCAAATCCGAATCCAGGAGGTCCAGGAGAACCTATTCCTGTGCCGGGCCCGGGCGGGCCAGGCATCCCGCCAACCCCATTTGCAGGATGCGGGACGCAGGCGAATCTCTGCTATCCGTCCACGGGACGGAGCGTTCCGGTATCGGGCGCTTCGCAATTGCAGGCAGCATTGAACAGCGCAAGGGCAGGTGACCATATTATTCTCGCTGGCGGAACGTATGCGGGCACTTTCCAGTACAGCAAAGATGGACAGCCATCCAATCCCATCGTGATTCAGGGGAACGGAACGGCTGTCTTCACGGGTCAGTTCAATATGCGCGGCAGCTACGGCGTGCTGACACGGGTGCGGTTCCAGGGCGGTACGATGACGATGAACGGTCACCATAACCGGGTATCACGCGTAAGCTTTACCGGTTCGCGCGGCACCACCATTGCCATGGAAGGCGGCCCACACATGTGTAACAGAATCGATCACAATGAATTTAAATCCTTCACAGGCTGGGCCATCGAAATTAATGCGACGCGCGATGCGTCGAAGCACCAGGGCCACCGCATCGATCATAATTATTTCTATGATCATCATGTCGGCAGTTCAGAGGAAGTGGTAAGAATGCTGACAGATGCCTATCGCGACTCTTATCTGACATATGATTATAATCTTTTCGACCGCGTCCTGCAGGGCGTACGGCATCAATCTGAAGCGATTTCGATAAAAACGGCGCGAACCATCCTGCTTGGCAATACCATTACCAATTCAGGGAACGCCAGCTTTGTCTTTCGGGAAACCAACCGTTCACTCGCGCAAAATAATTACATGGATGGCGGCGCGAAAATGGAGGTTATGGGAGACGATAACGTCATCAAAGGAAATACGGCAACGGGAGGTGGCAGTATCCGAATACGTGGCGGCGACGGCACCATGGATATCACGCGTCCGGGCTGCCCGAAATCCGGCCTTGTGCCCGTGCTGCCGAATTGCAAAGGCATACACTCCGCGGCACGTAACACGGTTGTTTCGGATAATATCGGCCCTATCTCGATTGGTGATTTATATGCCGGTAATACGTACAAGGCAGAAAATACGACGGGTTCGAATAACAGCGGGCCTATTAGATTGCTGGCAGGCCAGACCGGAACTAATGTCACAACCGGAAATCCTACGCCGCAGGCACGTAAGTTGACACCTGCCGATGTCGGTTTCTCCGTAGGTGACGCTTCCTGCAGCGGGAATTGATTCGCTTACTTTTTCGCAACCAAGTCGTTTACGAAACTATGCAGTGTACGCTGGCGGATGCGCTTGGCGCGCTCAGCATGCAGGATGTGGCGAATAGCGGTAAGGGATTCATCAAGGTCGCGGTTGACAACGACGTAATCATATTCTTCCCAATGAGAGATTTCATCCCAGGCCTTTGACATACGATGCTGCACGACGTCTTCGCTATCCTGCGCGCGGCTTCTGAGGCGGCGTTCCAGCTCCATCATCGATGGCGGCAGGATAAAGACGCTGACCAGATCGTCGCGGCGCTTCTCGCCGAGCTGACGGGTGCCTTGCCAGTCGATATCGAACAGCACGTCGGTTCCCGCTTCCAGATGCTCTTCGACAAATGCAGCGGGAGTTCCGTAAGAATTTCCGAAAACCGTCGCATACTCCAACAGCTCGTTGCGTTCTATCATCTGTTTGAAATTGTCCGGAGTAGCGAAGAAATAATCTTTTCCATCTGTTTCGCCCGGCCGCATCGGACGCGTTGTGACCGAGACGGACATGCGTATATCCTGTTCAGCGGCGAGCAGACTGCGCGACAGCGTCGTCTTCCCTGCTCCGGAGGGGGATGAAAGAACAAACATGAAACCGCGGCGATGCTGCATAAGACGTCTACAAGCTATTATCTTGTAAAATGATTAAGGTGACGTAACTACATCGAAAATTGCTATTGCGGCAACTGTTTTCCGGAAATTACTCGGCCGCGAGTACGCTGTTCAGCTTTTCGGCAAATTGCTGAGGCGTCGTGTCCTGCGAAAAATGATCGAGGTATTTACCGTTGCGATCCATCAGGTAAACGAGGCCCGTATGGTTGACCATGTAGCTGCTGTCGTGACCGGCATCGGAATGCATGCTATGATCGTTGCTGGCCTCCTGATGCTCTTCTGGTTCCGGCGCTTCCTCCTTTGCGGCATAGACGCCGTATTCTTTAGAAACGCGTGCAATTTCTTCCTTCGGGCCGGTCAACGCTTGCAGGGAAGGATGGAACGCTTTTGCATAGTCGGCCATCACAGCAGGCGTATCGCGATCCGGATCTACAGTAATGAGAACCGGTACGAATTCTGCCGCTTTATCGCCCATGCTGTTTAATGCCTGGGTGATAGCGGAAAGCGTCGTCGGGCATATATCGGGGCAATGTGTGAAGCCAAAAAAAACCAGCTCATACTTGCCTTTGTAAGTTGCCTGGGTGACCGGCTCATTATATTGGTTGGTCAGTGTATAGTCACCGCCAATACTTGGCGCGGAAGTGCTGATCTGCGCCAGATCGTTTATTGGCTTATCATGTTTTTTCAGCACGATAGCGGCGGTTAAGGCACCGATAAGCGCAAATAAGGCTACCGATGTAAAGAATGCACGTTTAACGCAGCGATTGTCCATGGACCTATGTCTATAATAATTATGTTGCAGTGTGTCAAAATCTTTTTCTTCGTAAATAAACCCTTGACAATAATTAACATTATGTTAATATCACCCTTAATAGAAAAGAATTTTATTAAGGCATAAGTAAATGCTTCCCGTCGTCGCCGCATATTCCGCTCCCGTGATGCCAATGGTATCCTCACCCGCGGTTGCCATGCTTTCAGGAGCCTCGCCTGTCGATTTGCCGCTCGCCTCCGTTACCACCGCCATCGCTTCGCAACCGACCTATAACAATAATAAGGGCGCCAGCGTAGTCCGCGACACAGCAATGGAGGCAATGTCAGCGCCTTCTGTATCTTCCGGATTTTCCTCCCTGTTAAGTGTCTCCGAAGCTGCGCCATCATTGCGTTTTTCCAGTCCGTTCCTGGCGCAGTTGATGGCGCAGGCATCGCCTGCCAGCGCTGCTTCGATCGCGCAATTTTATGCCAATGATAATAGTGGCGCGAGTACGCTCGATAGCAGGCTTATGGAAATCTACTCCATGGTGAAATATAAGCCCAGCTTTGCTTCGCAGCCAATGCCTGCAGCAAGCGGCACGGCGGCATTAATGCCTAATATGGCCGATGTGCCTGAAAGGAATCCGGCACCGGCGCCAGAGGTTTATTCCAACCCGGTTATCAGCGTCTTCCAGCGTGCGACGCAAAGCCGGGCCGAAGCGGTACAAACGGCTAACTATGCAGCCGTGGGCGTTGCACCTAAAGCTATTTCAGCGAATGATAATCGCGAAACGTCTGCACCGGCCAATGATGCTTCTCCCAAACGCCGCTTTGCTTCACTGGTAAAACAGGCAGGCGTTTCCGCTTATCAGGCATCCGCGGTGCGAATCGAGGCGCATCTGACCTCGCAAAAGCCTGAATCTACGGACAATTTATAAGTCTTTTTCGTGATTGACATTGAATATTTCCACGCTATAGTCACGCCTCTTTGAAATTAAGTGGGAATTCCTATGTTTGCGATCATCAAAACCGGCGGTAAACAGTATCGCGTCAAGGGCGGCGACATCATTCATGTCGAGCGTCTCAGCGGCAAAGCCGGTGAAAAAATCAAGTTTGAAGAAGTGCTGAGCACTTCGGACGGCAAAACCACCAAAATCGGTGCTCCCACGCTGAGCGGTGCGTATGTGACCGCGCAATACCTCGGTGAAGAGAAGGCTGACAAGGTCATTATCTTCAAGAAAAAGCGCCGCCATAATTATCGCCGCAAAAAAGGTCATCGCCAGATTCTGACCGCGCTGCAGATCACCTCGATCACGGTTGACGGTAAGACGATTGAAGCCGAAAACTTCAAGCCCGCGAAAAAAGCAGGCCGCGTAACTCCGGCTGTAAAAGGTGGCGCGAAGGCAAAGCCGGCAGCGAAAGCGAAAGCCGAAAAGCCGGTTGCAGAAAAGAAAACCGCGGAGAAAAAACCGGCAGCTAAAAAAGCCGCCGCGAAACCCGCAGCTAAGAAAACGAAGGAGTAAACAATGGCACACAAGAAAGCCGGTGGTAGTTCCAGAAACGGTCGCGACTCAGACGGTCGCAGACTCGGTGTAAAACGTTTTGGCGGTCAGGAAGTGCTTGCCGGTAACGTGCTCGTGCGCCAGCGCGGCACTAAATACCGTGCAGGTGTGAATGTCGGTATCGGCAAAGACCATACGCTGTTTGCCTTGTCTTCCGGCCGCGTGAAATTCCAGGAAAAAGCGGGGCGCATGTATGTCTCGATCGTCACCGAAGAAATGGCTGCCGCTGCTGCGTAAGCGCGCCGTTTCCAACGATTAGAAATTAAGATAACCCTGGCTTAAGGCCGGGGTTATTTTTTAGGAAGCATAGCTTTATGCATTTTATCGATGAGGCAAAGATTTTCGTGAAGTCGGGAGACGGCGGTTCAGGCTGCGTCAGTTTCCGCCGCGAAAAATTCATCCCTGAAGGCGGTCCCGACGGCGGCAATGGCGGCAGGGGCGGCCATATCATCATGCGTTCGGACGGTAGCCTCAATACGCTGATCGATTTTCGTTATGCACAGCATTTCAAAGCGCGCCGCGGCTACCATGGCATGGGTAAGCAACGGTACGGCGCGCAGGGCGAAGACATTACCATCACCGTCCCCGTCGGCACGCAGGTGTTTGACGAGCACGGCGATCAGCTGCTTTATGATTTTACCGAAGCCGGGCAGGAAATTATTTTCTGCCGGGGCGGTAAGGGCGGCATCGGCAACATGCATTTCAAATCATCCACTAACCGTGCGCCGCGCCAGTTCACACCCGGCGATCCGGGTGAGGAAAAGTGGATATGGCTGAAGCTGAAACTGCTTTCCGATGTCGGGCTTGTTGGTTTTCCCAATGCAGGCAAATCGACGTTCCTTTCGGTCGTTTCGCGCGCCAAGCCTAAGATCGCCGACTATCCGTTTACGACACTGAAGCCGCAGCTAGGTGTGGCATCGCATGGGGATCATGAATTCGTTATCGCCGACCTTCCCGGCCTCATCGAAGGCGCACATGAAGGGGCGGGGCTTGGGACACGCTTTCTCAAGCATATCGAGCGGTGCCGAGTGCTTCTGCATCTGGTCGACGGCACGCAGGAAGATGTGGCAGGTGCCTATAAATTGATTCGTCATGAACTCGAGGAATATAGTGAGTTGCTGGTGGAAAAGCCGGAAATCATCGCGCTCACCAAATGCGATGCACTGACGGAAGAAGAGCAAAAAGAAAAGAAAAAAGCACTGCAGAAAGCAGCAGGCAAAAAAGCAAAAATCTTTTTGATTTCCTCCGTCGCTAAGCAGCATATCGGGGACGTGCTCGAAGCCCTCGATGCGATTATCGAAGAGGCGAAAGAGGAAGACCAAAAAGAATAACTGTCATTCCGGAAGCCATTTTTTCAAGAATCTTTGATTCTTAAGGAAAAATGAGCTATCCGGAATCCAGTTCAACCTTCATTCTGGATTCCGGATCATAAGGTTCGTTTCCGCCATGCGGCGGACTCATCTAATGTCCGGAATGACAATTTATGAAAGATTTTTCCAAGATTAAACGCCTGGTGCTCAAGGTTGGCTCCGTGCTGGTGGTCGATGGCCAGAAAGCCGCGCCGAAAACCGAATGGATGCGCTCGCTCGCCGAAGATATCGCCCTGCTGAAAAAGAATGGCACGGAAGTGGTGCTGGTGTCGTCCGGCGCGGTGGCCCTCGGCTGCGGACAACTCAAGATCAACCGCAAGAATGCTAAGCTCGAAGAAAAGCAAGCAGCGGCTGCCGTTGGCCAGATCGCATTGTCTCGCGCCTGGCAGGAATGTTTTGCCGATCACGGAATTTCCGTCGCGCAGATTCTGCTCACGATCGAAGACAGCGAAGACCGCCGCCGGTATCTTAACGCGAAAAACACCCTCGACACGCTGCTGGCCAAGCAGGTGATTCCCGTCATCAATGAGAACGATACGGTGGCGACGACAGAAATCCGCGTCGGCGATAATGACCGGCTGGCAGCGCGCGTCGCGCAGATGGTCGGCGCCGATGCGCTGGTGCTTTTTTCCGATATCGATGGGCTTTATACCGCCGATCCGAACAAGGATAAAAATGCACAGCACATTGCGGAAGTGCAAATGATCACGGCTGATATCCGCGCCATGGCGGGTGGTAGCGGCAAAGTGGACGGCACGGGCGGCATGATCACCAAGATCGATGCGGCGGAAATCGCGGTGGCTGCAGGCTGCAGCACGGCGATCACTAAGGGCGAATCACTCCACCCTCTGAAAGGTCTGCAGGCAGGAGCGAAAGCGACCTGGTTTCTCGCTTCCACCACGCCGCGCAACGCCCGCAAGCACTGGATCGCCGGCTCGCTGGCGCCTTTGGGGGAAATCCTTGTCGATGACGGGGCAGAGAACGCCTTGAAAAAAGGCAATTCTTTGCTGCCTGCCGGGGTGAAAAAACTCTCCGGCACGTTCGAACGCGGCGATGCGGTGCTTATCAAGACCGCCTCTGGAAAAACGCTCGCTAAAGGCTTATCTGCCTATAGTAGCCACGATGCTGCCTTGATTATTGGGCATAATTCCCGTGATATTGAGACGATTTTGGGCTATAAAGGGCGAGATGAATTGATCCACCGGGACGATCTGGTGATGTTATAATTATTCCTATGAACACGAGCGCGATGAAAAAAGAAGAACAGACACTCGAGCACGCCATGCATGCCATCGGCGAGGCAGCGCGTGAGGCATATCGCGAGTTGGCGAACGCAACGTCTGAACTGAAAAATAAAGCGCTACTCGCCGCTGCTGATTCAATTGAGAAGAATGTGCAGCTGATTCTCGATGCGAATGCCAAGGATATGGCGGCAGCGAAAGAAAAGGGGCTTACTGGCCCATTGCTTGACCGCCTGCTGCTCGATGAAAAACGCATCAAGGCAATGGCGGCCGGCGTGCGCGCTGTGGCGAAACTGCCTGACCCTGTTGGTAAAATGATGACAGAGTGGGATCGCCCGAATGGCCTGCATATCTCGCGCGTGTCGGTGCCGCTCGGCGTAATCGGCATCATCTACGAATCGCGTCCCAACGTGACGGCGGATGCCGGTGCGCTCTGCATCAAATCCGGTAACGCGGCAATCCTGCGCGGTGGCTCGGAAAGTTTCCATTCCTCGAAAGCGATTGTCACCTGCCTGCATGATGGGTTGAAAGAAGCGGGTCTTTCCAAAGCGGCGGTGCAGCTCGTGCCGACGCAAGACCGCGAGGCGGTTGGTATCATGCTGAAGATGGTCGGCCTGATCGATGTAATCGTGCCCCGCGGTGGGTTGTCGCTGACCCAGCGCGTCGCTGAGGAAAGCCGCATTCCCACCATTCTGCATTTGGATGGCAATTGCCATACCTACCTGCATGAAAAAGCAGACCTCGAAAAAGCGGTGGCGATCACCTTCAACGCAAAGATGCGGCGTACGGGTATTTGCGGGGCGACGGAATCGATCCTCGTCGATAAATCGGTGGTGGATACGATCTGGCCTGCGGTCGCGAAAAAACTGCTCGATGAAGGCTGTGAAGTGCGCGCGGATATCCGTGCGAAGAAAGCAGATAGCCGCATCAAGGATGCAAGCCAGCAGGATTGGGGCACGGAGTATCTCGATAAGATCGTGTCGGTAAAAACCGTGCAGGATGTGACGGAAGCCATCCAGCACATCAATCACTACAGCTCGCATCATACCGATGCGATCATTACGGAAGATAGCGCCGCTGCCGAACAGTTTTTAAAAGGCGTCGATAGCGCCATCGTGCTGCACAACGCCTCGACGCAATTTGCCGATGGTGGTGAATTCGGCCTCGGCGCGGAGATCGGCATCTCTACCGGACGCCTGCACGCGCGCGGCCCCGTCGGTGCCGACCAACTCGTCACTTATAAATATGTCGTACATGGCAATGGGCAGATACGCCCCGTATAGGTGTCAGGTATCAGGTGTCAGGTGTCAGCGAAATACGCATAAATACCTAGAACCTAAAACTTATAACCTGAAACCTGTTCTCCTCCTCGGCGGTTCTTTTAATCCAGCGCATGCGGGGCATCTTTATATTTCCCGTGAGGCGATGAAGCGGCTTGGCGTGCATGAAACCTGGTGGCTGGTCTCCCCCGGCAATCCGCTCAAAGAAAAAAAGGACATGGCGGATTTTCAAGCGCGCTATGAAAAAGCGAGGCAAGTGGCGCGAGCCGATCGTCGAATCAAAGTAAGCGATTTCGAGCTTCATCTGTCACCCCGGCGCAGGCCGGGGTCTACGTCTTCTAAAAAAAACGTGGATACCGGCCTTCGCCGGCATGACACGTTTTACACCGTCGATACCATCCGCGCGCTGCAGCAGCGTTATCCAGACCGGCAGTTCATCTGGCTGATGGGCGCGGATAACCTGGCGCAGTTTCACCGCTGGAAACGATGGCTGGAAATTGCCTATAAAATCCCAATAGTGATCTTCACCCGTGCCCCGCACGACATGGCGGCGCTACATAGTAAAGCTGCGCTGCGATTCGCTCAAAATCGCCTTAATTTTGAACGATATACTATAGGCAGTGGAAAACTCCCGAAATGGACATATATCTTCTCCGCAAAGTCGCCCCTTTCTGCCACTGTGTTACGAAAAACACTTGGAAAAAGAGCCTTTCTGTAGCATAATTAAAGCAGGTTTCCAGTTAGGGAGCCTTCTGGTCAACTGCCGAAGGAGAGTACAATCGCCAGTAAGAAAAGTCGCGAGGCACTTCTCAGGAAGATTATTGTTACCTCGCTGGACGACGATAAGGCCGAAGACATTGTCGTTGTCGATTTAGGTGGAAAAAGTAGTTTTGCGGACGCGATGGTCATCGCCTCCGGACGATCGCAGAGACACGTGGGCGCGATCGCTGATCACGTAGCACAAAAAGTCAGGGAAGCAGGCTTCGAGCATGTTCGCATCGAAGGCAAGGAGCTTTGCGACTGGGTGCTGATTGATGCCGGCGACATTATCGTGCATGTGTTCCGTCCGGAAGTGCGGGAGATCTACAATCTGGAAAAGATGTGGTCGCTGCCGACGCCGAAACCGGTTCAGCCGACTGCTTTCGCTTAGTATCTGGGCTGGGGGTATCGGATCAGGGCGCTGGACGGCGCGCCCTAAAGATTTTTTTTGCGATTTTCACTTTGAATCCTGAAACCTATACCCTACACCCCTTATATGCATACGCTCATCGCCACGATAGGAACCTGGAAAAAATCGCCAGAGCAGGAATTGTTCGAGCAGTACGTGGCGCGCACGCCCTGGAAAGTAGAGCTTAAAGAGATCGATTACCGCGGTCATGCCACCGACCCGCAGCGCAAATCCAACGAGACACAGCAGCTTTTCGCTGCGGCCCAGTCCTTTCACGCGCATCATACGATTGCCCTTGATCCTAAAGGAAAGCAGCTTAGCAGCGAGGAATTCGCGGCACAGATCGGCAAATGGCGCGATTCGGGCGATGCCAAACTTGCGTTCCTCATTGGCAGCGACGTAGGATTGGATAGCGCCCAACTCTCGCGCTGCGATTTCAGCCTTTCTTTTGGAAATGTCACCTGGCCGCATTTGCTGATGCGCCCTATGCTGGCCGAACAACTTTACCGCGCCCATACGATATTAACCAATCATCCCTATCATCGCGGTTGATTTTTATTGCAGCGCGTCCCTGGTTGGTGAAAAATAAGATTTTCCAATCAGTCAGCACCTATGAATTACAATACAAGGTTCAAGGAAATCACAGATCACCTTACGCGCATGGCAGAGCTTGTCGATGAGGAGCTGACCCTCGCCCAGAAATCGCTTGGGGAAGCCGACAAGACGCTGCATGAACAAGTACGTGCCAGCGACAAGAAAGTAAACGCGCTGAATGACGAAACGGAAAAACTGATCGCCAAGATGTTCATGATGCAAAATCCCATGGCATCCGATCTGCGGTACATTCTTTCGGCGTATAAAGCGGCTGTGTCGCTCGAGCGCATCGGCGATATCGCCAAAGGCGTTACCAAACGGATGGTGCGTAAGGAAAACCCGCTCCGTGATAACGTACGCGTTGAGCTTAGCTCCCTTGTCGAAGTCGACAAACAGATGATCAATTCCGCAATAAAATCCTTTATCGAGCAAACGCCGGATACGGCGACGGAAGTCTGGCGACGTGATGAAGAGGCAGATAATCTTTGCCGACGCGTATTCGCGCTTGTTATCGCCGAGATGCAGAAATCACCGCTTGAAGCGCATCATATGATTGATTATCTGTTCGCGGCAAAGAACTTCGAACGCGTGGCGGATTATGCAACCGGTATTGCAAAAACCGTACATTACGTTGCCACCGGCGTGCGTCCGAAGAAGTCAATCCTCGAGAATATGTAACAGTGCGATTATCACTGAGTTTCTACATTTCCATGCTTTTGTGCATGCCTGCGCATGCCGAGCCTACGCTGGAGCAAAAGAAAAAAGAACTCGATTCATTGCAGGTGCGCATTGAGGAATCCAAGCAGAAAATAGACTCCATCAAGCAAAACTCTACTCAGGCAAAAAAAGATATGGAGGTGCTGGAAAACAGCATTAGTGATATCACGCGCGATTTGAAAAAATCAGAGTTACAGTACCGTAAGATTGACGCCGAGTTAAAAGAACTGGAAAAGACCCGTCAGGCGCAAGTGGTTGAATTGCGGGCCAAGCGACGCGATGTGGCAGGGATGCTTTCCGCTTCCATCCGCCTGAGCCAGACGCCTGAACTCGCTGTTTTGGTTATTCCCGATGATGCGGCGGAACGTGTCACCGCAGCCCGCGCGCTAGGTTTAACAGCGGTTTCACTTAAAGATGACATGCAGGAACTGGCGGATGAGCTCTCGACGTTCGAGGCCGTAGAACGCAGCATTACCAAGCGCAGGGAAAAGCTGGATGAAACGCGTAGTGCGCTATCCGGGAAAAAGGAACGCTTAGAGGCAGCTATCGGCGAACGGCAGGGAATGCTGAAGAATCTATCGCGCGAAAATGAGCGCGAACAGCAGCGTATCGCCGCTTTTCAACGCCAGTCAAAAGATTTGAGTTCACTTGTCACATCGCTGGAAAAAGAACGCGATGCCGCGCTGCGAATGGTGCCGAAACAGAAACCTTCGCCTCCTGGCAGGCTGACAGGGTCGCAATCCCTGCCTTCCATCACATCCGCCAAAGGAGGATTAAAACTTCCGGCCACGGGTAGTATTGTTGGTCAGTATGGAGACAGGCGTGGCGTGAACAACACACTTAAAGGCATGGAAATTGCCACGATTCCGGGCGCAGTCGTTACAGCCCCGTTTGACGGCGAAGTGCTCTTTACGGGCAAGTTTCTGGATTATGGAAATATTGTCATCCTGCGGCATAGTCAAAAATATCACACTTTGTTGGCCGGTCTGGATCGCATTCAGGCTATCAGGGGGCAGGTAATCCCACGTGGAGCGCCGCTCGGCATGATGGGTCAGCAAAAAGGATCGCGTCTTTACGTCGAGTTCCGCCAGAGTGGTAAACCAATCGACCCTGTTGCCTGGTATCAAGGCATGAGTCGGCTTGCCAAACGGGAATAAAGTGGTAGAGATATTTTGTTATTTCTTTCGTTGTATAGGACGTCCCATGTTTAGCCGCCGTTTGATTGGTATTATTACTTTTGCCTTTATTATCTCGCATGCGCACATTCCGCTCGTATATGCCGAGGATGACGATACGGATGCAACGGAAGATTCCGCGCCAGTAGAAAAGCCGGCCGAATCCGAAGACACGTATGAACTGCTGAACCTGTTCGGCGATGTATTTGAGCGTGTCCGCCGCGATTATGTCGAGCCGGTTTCCGATAAAGATCTCATTGAGTCCGCTATCAACGGCATGCTGACTTCGCTCGATCCGCATTCGGGTTACCTCAATGAAAAAAGCTTTGAAGAAATGCAGGTCCAGACCAAGGGTGAATTTGGCGGCCTCGGTATCGAAGTGACGATGGAAAACGGACTCGTCAAGGTCGTCTCGCCGATTGATGATACGCCTGCCTTTAAAGCAGGTGTGCAAGCAGGGGATTATATCAGCCAGATCGACGGTGAGGCTGTGCTCGGCATGACGCTTTCGGAGGCGGTCGAAAAGATGCGTGGGCCGATCGGCACCGATATCAAAATCACGCTGATGCGCGAAGGGCTGAAAGAACCACTGGATGTAAAAATCACGCGTGATCTCATCCGCATCAAATCCGTGCGGCAGCATGCGGAAGGCAATATCGGCTACATCCGTATCACCTCATTCTCCGAGACTACCTATGAAGGCCTCGAAAAGGCGGTAAAAGAGCTGAACGGTGAAATCAAGGACGGCGGCATGAAAGGTATCGTACTTGACCTGCGCAATAACCCGGGCGGCCTGCTCGATCAGGCGGTTGCGGTTGCCGATGGCTTCCTGGATCAGGGGGAAATCGTTTCCACCCGCGAGCGCGATCCGCAAAATACCAAACGCTACTCGGCGACGCCAGGCGATCTAACCAATCACCTGCCGATGGTAGTACTCATCAACCAGGGTTCGGCTTCCGCGTCCGAGATCGTTGCAGGGGCGTTGCAGGATCAGAAACGCGCCGTGATCATGGGTATCAAGTCGTTCGGCAAAGGCTCGGTGCAAACCGTTATTCCGTTGAAGAATCATGGAGCGATGCGTCTGACTACATCGCGTTATTACACGCCGTCCGGCCATTCGATTCAGGCAAAAGGCATCACACCGGATATTGAAGTCGAACAGGCTAAGATTGAAAAAGTTGACGCTAACAATAACAGTATGCGCTCCGAGGCTGATCTTCCCGGAAGGCTTGCCAGTGAAGATGAGCAGAAGAATGGCTTCACGCGCCGCAACAAGGATATCCGCTATCCGCCGGCGCAGATGAAAAAGGATGATAAGAAAGGAACCGAGGATCCTGTCGGCAAGGACCTCGAAACGGCACAGGATTTCCAACTGGCCCGCGCGCTCGATTTGCTGCGCGGCCTGGCGAAGTACAGGGAAATATCCGCACCGTAATAACAGCTGGCGCTGCACATCGCGTACACGCCTGGTGTTAAAACAAGGAGGGAATGTCATTGCTGAAGGGAATGCCCATTCGATTAATCATGCCGCTGGCCGTGTTCGCAGTCCTGATAGGCCTGCTGGCCTGGGTAAGTATTATTTTCTTTGCGTCGGCTGGCGAATTGCGAGCGGCGGCAAAAGAGGATGGCCGGTTTGCGCGCATCGAAATTTCTACCGGCAGGGTAGAGGGTAATGTCACGGTTAATGAGCCGAAAGAAGTCTCTCAGATGCCAAAGCGCCGAGGCAAATCCGTTCTTGCCCAGCGGCAGGATGAGCCAACGACGGTAGACGGCAACGTGACGGGCGATGCACCGTCCAATGATGCTTCGGATGAACCGGCCGATAAAAAAAAAGATGCTGCCGTAAAGCCGTCTGAAGAAGCTTCAAAGCCTCAGCAAAAGGAAGAAATAGAAGTTGCGAACGTGCCCGAGCCAGAAAAGCCCGTCGCACCGATAGCGCCTGTAACAGAGGATAAGCCGGTAAAACAATCACTTCCTGTATCCGCTAATCAGCCGGCAACCGGTGCGCAGAAAGATTTGCTGGAGAAAGTTTCTGGTATGGAGCTGCCAAAACGCACCGGCGATCAACGTCCGGCAGATGTCTATAAAAAGCCGTACTCAGGGTCTGGCGCGCCCAAAGTGGCCATTGTCATTACCGGTGTTGGCATGGTAGCTGATCAAAGTATGCAGGCGTTGTCACTGCCTGAAAACATAACGCTTTCCCTTTCGCCATATGCCGCCTCGCTGGACGGATTGCGGGAAAAAGCACAAACGGCTGGCCATGAAATCTGGCTCGATCTACCGATGCAGCCAAAGAATTATCCTGCGGATGATGCGGGACCTTTGTCACTGATGAATTCGGATTCCGAGTCGGAAAATATCAGCCGCCTCCATAAGGTGATGGGTTCGGCAACAAACTATGTCGGTGTCGTCGCTGGCAGCGATGAGAATTTTTCTGGTAGCAGCGAAATGAAACCTGTCGCCGCTGAAATTGACCGCCGTGGCATTGCGCTTCTGACGCAACAAGCCGGTTTCAAGGACCCCAAAGGCGCTTCCTATCTGCGCCAGGCAGAACGCGCCGCCAATTCCGATATCACGGCGGAAGCGGCAAAGCACATGCTGGAAGAAGCGGAAACGCTAGCTAAGAAAACCGGCAGCGCCGTGGTGACATTGCCTGCAACGCCCGCCGTGCTCGATCTGGTGAAAACCTGGTCGAAGACAGCCGATGCGAAAGGCGTGGCGCTTGCACCGCTTTCCGCGCTGTACGCAAAAGAGCAGCCGCGTACCGCTAGCAATGAATAAATCATCTTCGCTTCCGTACCGTCCCGGCGTCGGGATGATGCTTTATAATCCGCAAAAAAAAATCTTTGTCGCAAAACGCCTTGATATGCGCGCCGAAGCATGGCAGATGCCGCAGGGCGGCATCGATAAGGATGAAGAACCCCGCGCTGCAGCCATACGTGAACTCGAAGAAGAAATCGGCACGAAGAAAGCGACGATTATTGCAGAGTCGAAAGACTGGTATACCTATGACTTGCCGCCCGACCTTGTCCCGAAAGTCTGGGGTGGCAAATTCCGTGGCCAGCGTCAGAAATGGTATCTCATGCGCTTTGATGGCACCGATGACGATATTAATATTGAAACGGAGCATCCTGAATTTCTTGAATATAAATGGATAGAACCGGCGGAATTGCCTGCCGTTATCGTACCTTTTAAAAGAACGCTTTACGAGCAATTAGTAGCTGAATTTTCAAGGTATTTTTAATATTTTCGCTTGGATTTGATTTAATAATCACCCAGCATAAGTTGAAAATTTGGCTAAAATTGTGTATATATAATTATGTTATTTAGCATTTTAATTGCTTCTGCATTTGTCGCGACCGGGTCTCCAGCATCGAGAGAACCTCTCTCTTTTTATATCAACGACGCATGTAATAAAGAAATCAGCTCTGAAGGTGTGCCCAGTATTTTCAAAGAAACGCGCTGCATGGGAAGCGTGCATATGCCGCCGAAAAAGCCTCCCGCTATGGTGACGCTTCCAGGATGGCCGACCGTGCCTTTCCCCACCGGCCCTAACCGGAGTGAATTACCGTGGAAGTCCGGTGTGTCTCCTGGGACTGGGAAAGGCTCCGTAGCTTTGAGCAATATGGCTGGCTTTGGCGCATGGCGGGGCCGCCCTGTCGATGTAGGTGTTATATTTATCGGCAATAATTCCTGGTCTGTGAGCTATGAAGCATACCTGACCAATGAAGTGCTTCAACCGAATGGTGCCGTGGCCGCGATGCTGAACAATGGTATTTATCCCGTCATGACTGTACCCTTAGTGACCAAAGCCGATGCCGGAAAATTCTCGATGGTGGCAACAGGCGGCATTGATGCACAGCATACGGCAATAGCCAAAAAGATTGCATCCGTGACGCAGGGAAGACCTATCTACCTTCGCCTCGGTCATGAAGCGGATGAGGGATACCCCTGGTCGTATACGGGCAACGATGGCGCGGAAGACCCCGCTGACCCAGCTACGTACCGCGCAGCGTGGGGGCGTATTGCGACAATCTATCATAACAATGTTCCCGGCGCGATCATGGTATGGAACGTACTCAAAAATACGCGCCTGCGTCCGGTGGATTATTATCCGGGTGATGGCGTTGTCGATGTGCTGAGTATCGATATTTATGATAACGGTAGCGGCGGTTATTGTGATTCACCCACCGGCGCGGCATGGACGAAGATGTGCTACGGTGCATTCAACGCCGCAGCTGGAACCTCCAAGGGGGCGAATGGCTGGCTGCAATTCGCTAAATCGCACGGCAAAAAAGTCGCTTTCGATGAATGGGGCGCCACCAATGATGATCTGGCTGCTGGAAATGGTGCTAATAACAGCTGGTTTGTCACCGGTATGTTTAACTTCTTCGCCGCAAATTATCAGGATATCGAATACGAATCATACTATAATCGCGCTGGCGGCGGCAGGCATCAAATATGGCCTAAAACAAGTTATAATCCGCTCCCGAGCGACGCATATCTCAACGCGTACCGGCCACACTAAACTTTATTCGTCGTAGAACATCGTTCCCGCGCCGTGCTCGGTGAAAATCTCGATGAGCAAGACGTGCGGAATGCGTCCATCCAGAATGTGGACCGCTTCCGTGCCTTTATCGAGCGCGTAAAGCACGGTTTCGATTTTCGGAATCATGCCGCCGGTAACGGTGCCGTTCTTGATCAGTTTCTTTGCATCTTTCGGCGTGACTTCGCTGATCAGGTTTTTCTCCTTGTCGAGAACGCCCGGCACATCGGTGAGCAGGATGAATTTTTTCGCGTTCATCGCGCCGGCAATCGCGCCCGCTGCGGTGTCCGCATTGATATTGTAGGTCTCGCCGTTCTTGCCGATGCCAATCGGCGCGACAACAGGAATCATACCGGCGTCAGCAATCTCATGCAGAATTTTTGGATTAATTTTGACCGGCTCGCCGACAAATCCCAAATCGAGCACCTTCTCGATATTTGAATCGGGGTCTTTCTTTTTGCGTTTCAGTTTTTCCGCCTGAATCAAATTGCCATCTTTACCGGAAATACCGATGGCGGTGCCGCCTTCCTGATTAATTGCAGTGACAATCTCCTTGTTGATGGAACCGGCTAGCACCATCTCGACGATCTCGACGGTGGCTTTATCCGTCACGCGTAGGCCGTCGATGAATTTGCTTTTGATCTTCAACCGCTCAAGCATGGCTCCGATTTGCGGGCCGCCGCCATGTACCACGATAGGATTGATACCGACATGTTTGAGCAGCACGATGTCTTCGGCAAAACGTTCGGCCAGCTCAGTGCTGCCCATGGCATGGCCACCGTATTTGATGACGAACGTGCTTCCGGCAAATTCCTGCAGATAAGGCAGGGCTTCGGAAATAGTTTTTGCGACTCTCAGGAATTGCGCGGGATTTTTAAGGGGTTTTTTCTTCATAGGTTCAATTGCTTATAAAGCTCACCAATATCTCACGCAGCGTCTGGATGCCAGTATTTTCGTGCGCGCTGGTGAAAACCGGCCCAGGCATGGCGGCTGCGTTTTTTTAATCAGCGCCATCGTCTCTTTCGATGCGTGCCTCCAATTCGCTTTTCTTTACTTTGTCGGCCTTAGTCAGCACGGTCTGAAATGCCACGGCGGAAACATTGAGCATTTTCATGAACTCTATATCGGAGTCCTTAGCTTTATGCCTACTATCGAGCAGCAGAAAGACACGGCGCAGATTCGGCCTGCCGCACAGATAGTCCTTGGTTAAACCTGTCCATCCTTTGATGTCCGTTTTCGAGGCCTCGGCGTAACCGTAGCCTGGCAGATCGACCATCATAAGCTTATCGCCGATATTGAAAAAATTAAGCTGACGTGTTCGCCCCGGTGTCTTTGAAGCCCGCGCCATATCCTTGCGCCCGAGCAGCGCATTGATCAGCGAGGACTTGCCGACATTCGATCTGCCTGCAAATGCGACTTCCGGCAGGATAGGTTTCGGCAAGCCGTTGGCATCGACAACACCGGCGACAAACGTGCAAGGCAGGTTTCGGATGGCGTCAGGCGGGAGCATCTAAGCCGCCTTCTTCTTTGCCTGCTTTTTATTATAGCTGCGGGTGATGAAGGTCTGCTGCAGAATGGAAAGCGTGTTGTTCCACGCCCAGTAAATCACCAGGCCGGCTGGGAAAGATGCCAGCATAAACGTGAAAATATAGGGTAGCCACGCCATCATTTTCGCCTGCACAGGATCGGTGGGCTTTGGATTGAGGCGGTATTGCAGCACCATCGTGATACCCATGATCAGCGGCCACGCGCCGAGATGCAGAAAAGACGGCGGCGTCCAATGAATGAGTCCGAATAGCGTAAATACGTTTGTCGGATCGCCCGCAGAGAGGTCGTGAATCCAGCCGAAGAACGGCGCATGGCGCATCTCAATAGTGACGAAGAGGACTTTATAGAGAGCAAAGAAAACGGGAATCTGTAGTAAAAGCGGCAAGCAGCCTGACGCCGGATTGATTTTTTCCTTCTTGTAAAGCCCCATCATTTCCTGGTTCAGTTTCAGCGGATCATCCTGATATTTTTTCTTCAGCTCCTCCATTTTCGGCATCAATAACTTCATCTGCGACATGCCATGATACGCTTTGTTGGCGAGTGGGAACATCAACGCCTTCACGCAAATGGTGAGCAGCAGAATGGCGAGGCCGAAATTACCGAGCAGATGGAAGAAATAGTTGAGCGCATAGAACATCGGCTTCGTCAGGAAATAAAGCCTGCCGAAATCGACCGCGCGATCGAAAAGCGGAATATTGTAATCTTTCGCATAGCGATCGAGCACCATCACTTCCTTGGCGCCTGCGAAGAAATGGAGCGTATCCTCCGCCTCTTTACCGGCGGCGATGCTATTCGCCGGACTCAAGAAATCCACCTGGTAGCGATCATGACCGCCGGATTGATAATAGCTGTACGTGGCCTTGAACTTGCCGCCTTGCGGAGGAACAATGGCAGCAAGCCAGTATTTATCGGTAATACCAAGCCAACTTTCGGCTTTATCCTCGACAATCGTCTTATCTTTTTTCAAATCGGAATATTTGATTTCGGAAAGTGCGCCTTCATCGACGCCAAGCGGCCCTTCGTGCAGAATCGCAAAGTGACGGCTTGTATCATTGAAAGCGCGATTGATTAAACCGTAGGGTGACAGCGAAAGTTCACTGCCGCTTGTGTTTTTAACGCGCTGGGTTACCGTGAACAGGAAATCCTTATCGAGCGCGATGACCTGCTCGAACGTGACGCCTTCTTCGTTCGTCCAGGTTAGCGTTACCGGCTGCCCGGGCGTCAATGTGTCGTGATCGGCTTCCCAGATCGTTTCAGCATCAGGCAACGTGGTGCCTTTGCCGAGCCAGCCAAACTGCGCGAAATAGGCCTGCTCTGTCGTGCCAGGTGAAAGCAGCGTGACATTCTTGCTATCCTTCTCAACCGTCTCGCGGTATTTTTTCAAGAGCAGATCATCGAAGCGCGCGCCCTTGAGCGCAATCGTTCCCGCCAGCTCGTTGGAATTGATAGTCACGCGGGGAGATTCGCTCTTCGCGTCTTCGCGCTCCATCGGCGCATTTGCCGTTACCGGCGCGAGCGATTCTTTCTTTTGCTCTTGCGGCGTGGTCGGCGGCACCAGTGGCTTTGATAAAAACTGCCAGAAGAACAGCACTATAATGGCAAGCCCAACCGCCAGCATCTGGTTTCGTAATTCTTTTTCGTCAGGCAGGTGAGGGTGATGCATAGATATCCTTAAAGATGCGAAGAAGTGGAAGGCGGGACGAGATCAATCCCGTGCCCACCCAGCGGATGACAGCGCAGAATACGCCTGATCATCAGATAGCCGCCTTTTACTGCGCCATGCTTTTCCACCGCCTCGACAGCATAAGTCGAGCAGGTAGGATAAAACCGGCAGCAGGATGGTTTCATCGGGGAAATCAGTCGCCGGTAGCAATAAAGCAGGCTGAGTAGAAGACGTTTCATGTCGCGGCACTCTTACACGAGTGGCTTCGGTTTGTGAATACGTGAAAATGCCTGCCGGGTGAATGTGAGAAGGGTATTAAATTCAGCGGTTAATGCCTCATTTCGGGCAATGACGACATAATCTCCGTTCGGTAAAGCGGTTTCCCTTAGTGTCACGCGCACCGCCTCACGCAGGCGCCGTTTGATTTTATTACGGATAACGGCGTTGCCGTGTTTCTTGGTCACCGTGAGACCAAACCGTACCATACCGAGTCCTGTTGACCTGAACTGCACAAGGAATGCCGGATTAATCGCTTTCTGCCCTGATCCGGCTGCTGCCAGAAAATCAGCACGTGATAGGGAGGTTTTGGGCGAAGCTTCCATCAAAATCCAACTCTAATCCACGGATGCGGATATTAAATCGTACTGATAATAAAGAATATTAGGCGCTAAGGCGCTTGCGGCCTTTAGAGCGGCGCGTAGCAATCACTTTACGACCGCCGACCGTAGCCATACGCGAGCGGAAACCGTGGCGGCGCTTTCTGATAAGCTTGCTGGGCTGATAGGTACGTTTCACGGTATTTGCTCCTTCAAAAATAAGCAGGGCGCCATAGTTACGAAGATTCTAAGGAAAAGTCAACAGGCTTTCCGGCAAAGACTTGAGAAATCATTAAAATCATGCAAATGCCTATTTTGTCTCACTTTTTGCTAAATTTCGCCATAGGTGATTCAAGGTATTGCATCTTAACGCTTTATTTCCCAGCTCGTGCTAGGGTTGAGTCTAACCCTGAAAAGGACACCGCAACCCGCGTATTATGTTTGGCTATTTACGATATTTTTCCGCGATCAGCTTCGTGATTGTCGTTGTCGCCGCGCTGGGCGTGGGGATTTACTTTAAATCCGTTGCTTCAGGGGATTTGCAGGATCTCGTCGAACGGGACAGCAGCGCACTGGCGCAGGGCTACATCAATTCCGCCTGGAAAAAGCATCATGATATTATGCTGCGCTTTTTCCGCATTCCGATCACCAGCTGGCGGAATTATCGGGAATTCAGGGAATTTTCCGACGACTCGCTTCTTTATTTCGAAGAAATGCCGATCGCGAATATTACGCTGTATACGCCGGAATCAAATTTTATCCTATCCACCATGAGCAACCGCGTTACCGGCCAGCAGAACCCGACGCTGGACAGGGAAATGTTTCAACGTGCGTTGCAAGGAAAGCCCGTTTCAAAAATCATGAAAGGGCAGGACTTCCTGAAACCTGACGGCACGCCGACGGAAGGCACGCTCATCCTCACCTACGTGCCGATTATTCCGGACTATTATTCGCCGATTATTTCCGACACACGCGTACAGAAGGTTGAAGCAGTTATCGAGCTTTATTATGACGTCACACCGCAATGGCAGAAACTATCGAGTTTTCAGGTGATCTCCAGCGGCGGGATCGTTATTATTTTCGTCGTACTGATTATTGTGCTTTATCTCTCGTCGCGCCGCGCCGAAGGTATCATCGCCAAGCAGCACGAGCTCAACCTTGAACTAACTGCGGCGGCGGCGGCCGCCGAAGCGGAAAACCGCGATAAGTCGCAGTTTCTCGCCAGTATTTCGCATGAATTACGCACACCGCTCAATGCCATCATCGGGTTTTCGGAGATTATCAGAGTCGATAACGCCAATAATCTGAGCAAGCAGCATCAGGAATATCTCGATGATATTCTCGCTTCCGGCAAACACCTGCTCAGCCTCATCAATGATATTCTGGATTACTCCAAGGCGGAAGCCGGCAAGCTGGAGATGGATATTTCCGAGATCGACGCGCTTAAAATGGCGAAAAACAGCCTGCGTCTCGTTATTCCGCGCGCCGAATCAGCGCAAGTCACATTGGCAGAAGATCTGCCCAGCAAAGCGGTTATTCTGCAAACGGATGCCAAAAAGCTGAAGCAGGTTCTGCTTAACCTGTTGTCAAATGCGGTCAAATTCACGCCTGCCGGCGGCCAGGTTAAAATTTCCGTCTGGCACGATTCCACCAACGATACAGTGTCGTTCGAAGTCAAAGACAGCGGTATCGGTATTGCTGCCAAGGATATCTCACGCGTCATGTCGCCGTTTGGCCAGGTCGATAGCTCGCTCGCGCGTAAATATGAAGGAACCGGCCTCGGTCTGCCGCTCAAAGAAATTTGTGGAAATCATGGGCGGAAGCTTTAGCATTGAAAGCGAAGTCGGCGTGGGTACGACGGGTGATTATCACTTTCCCGCGCATCTTCAAAAAACTGCATTACCGTTATCCGCACGTAAAACATCGAAACCGTATAATTGCTATGTCAACTACACGTTCCGTCAACGTCTTTACGGCGCCCGCCATCGTCCGCAAAAAGGCGAGGAGAAAATTGTCGTACTGACCGCCTATATACTGCTTCTGTTCAGAAATCTCGACCCGCATGTTGATATCCTGCTGGTCGGTGATCACCATGGTGCTCTACGGAATGGAGAGTACGCTGCCTGTGTCGCTGAATGATGATCCGCCATGGCCGCGCCGTCGTGTTAGTGCTTCCAGCCAAGGTGATGGTGGTGATCGATATGCTCGGTTCCTACCAGGCATCGAAGGAAGATGCATTTCGTGCCTGTGCTCGGGGTGTTGCAGGAAACGGGTGCCGCCGCCGTTAAAACTGGCTATGGTGGCACGGAAATGGCGGACACGATTACTTATCTGGTAGAATGTGCCATTCCCGTCATGGCGCATATCGGGCTTAAACCGCAGCATGTGAACATTATGGGCGGCTATCGTTATCAGGGGCGCACCGACGATGAGCGCGATAAAAGTCTTCGTGATGCGAAGGCGGTCGAAAAGGCTGGAGCATTCGCCTTGCTCATTGAGGGCGTTGATGCAAAGACTGCGGCGGATGTCACAAAGAAAAGCAAAGTGCCGACGATCGGCATTGGCGCCGGGCTTGATTGCGACGGGCAGGTGCTGGTGACGGAAGATATGTCTGGCCTGTTTACCTCGACACCGAAATTTGTGCGCACCTTCGGCAATCTCCGCGGCGAGCTGGAACGCGCCGCCAAAGATTACGCAAAGGCTGTTCGCGGCAAAAAATTTCCTGGGAAGGACGAGAGCTACGGCAATTAGCGCGTGCTTGTTTCGCGGTATTCCGTAGGTGACTGGCCGGTCATGTCTTTGAAGACACGATTGAACGATGCGATCGAGTTAAAGCCGACATCGAACGCGATATTGGTAATCGGCAGCTCTTTCTCGAACGTCAGCTTCTGCTTGGCTTCCTCGACGCGGTAGTAATTCAAAAACTCATTGAAATTTTTCTGGAAGCGCTGGTTGATAACGCGCGATAAAAGCTGCTCGGAGATTTTCAACCGCGAGGCGACGGTATCGCGAGTGATCGCGAGTTCGCGGTAAATCTTATCTTCGGTCACGGCTTTCATCAGCTTATCGACGATCTCTTCATCATTCACCGGCTTACGCCCGCGGCTGCTAAATGTCGGGATGCGCTCCACGTCAATATCAACCGTATGATCGAAAATGCGGAACATCGAGGTGAGCACCAGATAAATGAAGCCGATACGGATGACGGTGGCAATCATATCATGCCGGTCGGAACTGGTATATTCTGAAGTCCAGACGAGATCATTGGCAAGCAGGGCGAGGCTGAGCCCGATCAGGGCGACAACCAGCCAATAGCGATGGTGACGGGTTATATCCTCTTTGGAAATCTCGATGCCCTTCAATGAAAAATGCATGACAAGCAGCAGGAACAATACGGCTGAGCTGATGACGAAATAAAGCACTTTCAGTGATTCGGGACTGACGCAGTGCGCGCCGCGTATGCAGACTTCATCAAGATAAACCGCGCCGTAAATGAAAGAGGATCCGCCGAGAACAGGCAGGGCGAGAATCAGCCAGTAACTCCAGCGTGGCATGGAGCTGGAAAGGAACTGGATAATGAGTAGAAAGCTAAGCGCCGGAGTAAGGCTTTCAATAAATAGCAGGGATACATAAAAGCTGCCCTTTACGTTGATTTTGAAAAGCGGTGTCAGCGGCAACAGAAAGCTGCAGGAGAGTGATAGGAAAAAGAGGGCAGGAATGATCGACTTTCTGAAATCCTTAGCTGTTAAGACCAAGAAAAAGATAATGAACAAGCATGGACCGAGGGCTACCAGTTGCAAAGCTTGGATGACAGTAAACAGCGTATCGTTCATGCGCTGCGACTGTAATAAAAAAACTTAAATTTTGGTAGCTTAAGCGTAAAAAGCGAGGCGCGGGGCGCTTTTATTTCTTTTTCGCTGTGACATGAAATTCGACCAGCACTTCGTTCTTGACGGCTGAGGTATCCTGCCACTCGCCCTGACCGATACCGAACATCAGGCGTTTGACCATGCTAGAGCCTTTGATCTCCGCTCCTTGGTCATCAAAGCGCACCAGGGTGAAAGCGGCGGAAACCGGCAGGGCGACACCTTTCAAGGTCAACGTTCCTTCGGCGATGTAATCATTGCCGCCCTTGGCGAGGAACTTCGTGCTCTTAAAGGTCGCCTGCGGAAACTGGTCAATATTAAACCATGGAATGGTTTTCAGCTGCTTGGCAACTTCCTCGTAAGCGCTTTCGACGCTTTTCAATTCCACCGTCACGTTTGCATAACTCTCATTGAGCGCTTTTGGATCGAACGCGATATCGGCATCAAAGGTTTTGAAGCTGCCTTTAGAGGGTGAGCCATTCACATTTGCTGTAAAAGTCAGTGTGCTGTTCGTGTGATCAATCACCAGATGCTGCGGTGCGGCCTCGGCACGAAACGCAAAGAAGAGTGCGGCAAGTGCTAGCAGGGTCTTTTTCATATCAATCTCTCAGTTTACCGTATGGAATCATGCGTAATAGCACATTATCCTTGTGAAGGAAATGATGTTGGAGCGCCGCCAGGACATGCAGGCTGATCAAAACGATGAGCGCCCAGGCGCAAAGCCAATGCAGAAAACGCAGGGTTTCAAATGCATCCTTATCCGGACCTATCAAATCAGGCATAGCGAACAAGCCGAAAACGGAAACAGTGAATCCGGCCGCTGAAGACATCATCCAGCCGATAACAGGCTGCGCGAATATCAAGGCATAAAGTCCGTAATGCGAAAAATGTGCGCCCCAGCGTTGCCAGGCAGGCGTACCGGCAGGCAACGGCGGTACTTTATTAATTAACCGCCAGAGAATACGAAGTATTACTGCGGAAAGCACCACAAGACCAACCGATTTGTGCAAGCCGTAAAGCTTCAGGATGCCGAGCGTACGCTCAGCTCCTGTCATGTAAAAACCGACGCAAAGCAGGCCGATAACCAAGAGAGCGACCACCCAGTGAAAGGTTTTGGCAACCGCACCGTACGTATCTAGCGTATTTTTCCACTGCATAAAGATGTGCCGACTGTGCTACGTGCGGCGAATGTTATTCTTCTACATCCGTTTTTTCCCGCTCACGCATGATTTCCGTATCGATGGTGATGGTGACATCATCGCCGACATCAGGCACCAGATAATTCATGCCAAAATCGCTACGTTTGATAGTAGTGGTCGCATGAAAACCCGCTTTATGCTTGTTCTGCCATTTATCGAGACCGATTTTATTCAGTGTGACGTCAAGCGTCACCGGCTTGGTAACGCCGAGCAATGTCAGATTGCCCTCCATCTTAGCCGTCTTTTCGCCGGTTTTGGTAACCTTTGTGCTTTCAAATGTGGCATCCGGAAACTTTGCCGTATTGAAAAAATCCGTTTTCAGTTTTTCATCCAGATGATCCGAATCGGAGCGGGCGCTGCCGGTCTTAATGGTAACCTTTACAGAGCTTTTGGTTGGGTTCTGCTCATCGAGCATGACTTTTCCGTCAAAATCCCGAAATTCACCAACGAAGTTGGAAAATCCGGCGTGGCTTACGCCCCAGATGATATTGGTATGTGCCGCGTCGAATGAGAATTCTTTTGGCTCAGCCTGTGCGCTGGCAGTCAGGAGAGCGGTTGAAACGAGCAGTGCAGACAAAAATTTCATGTAAACCTCCGTTGATTCGCTCAAAATATATGCGCTTCTATGGAAAAACCAATGTGGCAAGGATGCACTAGGTATCTTTATGCATACTGTTTTAGAAAGAACCATAATGTCGTGCTTACGGCGATTATCATGACGATCTGCCGCACGCGAGCAGGTGAAACTTTTAAGGAAAGATGCGCCCCCCAATAGCCGCCGATAATCCCGCCGACAAGCATGATGCAGGCTTGCGGCCAGGCGACAATACCTGCCATGATGAATATGACAACGGCAATGGTGTTGATTGCCGTGCCAATGGATATTTTCAAGGCATTCATCAGGTGAATATGCGTCATACCCAGCACCTGCAATACGGCAAGTGTCAGGATACCCATCCCAGCGCCGAAATATCCGCCATAAATAGCCACCGCCATCTGCAAGGTGCAGGATAGGATCGTGCGGACGCGCTGGCTGGCCGGATGCTCACCGAGAAAATGCCCCAATGCGCGATTTAAATGTTTACCGAAAATAAACACCACTGTCGCAAGCAGCATCAGCCATGGAATGAGTGCTGCAAAATGCTGTTCGGACGTGCGCAGGAGCAGCATGGCGCCGATCGCGCCGCCAATGAATCCGATCGACAGCATAATAGGCAGAATCTTCCGGCTTTCTTTCAGTTGCTGGCGGTAGGCATAGGCGCTGGAAATCGCCGCCGGAAACACTGCGACCGAGCAGGTGGCATTGGCGACCAATGGTGTCAGCCCGATAAAAACAAGCGTAGGAAAGGCGATGAACGTGCCCCCGCCTGCCACCGCGTTAATAGCGCCAGCACCGATACCGGCGCAGAAAATCAATATGCCGTCGAGCAGGGAAGGCAGCACCTAGCTGACTTTCAGGCGCGACGTTTTCTTGAGGAAACGAACAACAAGCATGAAAACGACGCAGGTGCAAATGATGGCAACAAGAATCCTGATATCGTCCTCAACCGTATGTATGGGATAAAATTTCACCAGTTCCATAAGTTCTGGAAGAGCAAGAGAAATTAAAGTCATGCCGATGGTTGAATAATCTTTGACGAGCGCTTTTTTCAATTTGAATTCCATGCCTTCCGTCGCTTGCTTGAATTTGGAAAGTCGTGGAATCCAGCGCGGCGTGTTTTGGCAATATGCTACAAATGCTTCGCCGAATTTATTGCGCAGAAAATATTCCTCGGCCGCAATAATGGAACTGTAAATGAAATAGAACAGACCGGTTCCCAAAAAAATTACCCAGGGATTGCCGTGCATGAGAAACACGGCGAAATAAATCAGCATGTTTCCGAAATAAAGCGGATTGCGGCAGATGGTGAACAGCCCTTCAGTGACCAAAGTGTCCGCATAAACCTGCTTATTGAGGCCGCCGCGTTTGATGTATGCATAACCAATGACAGCGCCGCGCACCGCCAGACCAGATAAGCCGATAATGAGCGCAACGACATCCTTCCAGTCTTCAATCAACTCGCTGCCCCTGTACTCATATTCCGGCGCGAATGTGATGAACATAATCAGAATAACAGCAGGAAAGAGATAATTTCTATATTTGAAGAAAAAATCGCCGATGCGAATGAAAGGAGTTTTTGCTTCTGCCATAGTGCCTCTATTTTACTGCGATGATGCCGCAGAAATTATACCAGCGGAAAAATACTTCAACATGTTTGAACCCAGCCCGCTTGAGCAGGTCGAAATTTTCGTCCATGCGGTAGGGAATCAGGACGTTTTCCAGTGCTTCGCGCTTCTTGGCAATTTCAATCTCAGAATAACCGTTGCGGCGTTTGAAATCATAATAGTGCTCGATAAAGAGGCGATTGAAAATCGTATCTTCACTGGTGACTTTTTCCACCATGATCAACGCGCCGTTCGCATTCAGCCCTTCATAAATCTGCCGGATAATATTTTCACGCTGCAAAGGGCGAACAAACTGCAAGGTAAGGATCAACGTGACGAGCGATGCATTTTCAATCGTCAACCCTTGATGCAGGTCACAATAATCGAGGCGGAAAGGGTGCTTCAGTTTTTTACCCAGCTTCTTTTTTGCTTTTTGCAGCATCTCATAAGAATTATCGATACCGATAAAAGTCACATCTTTCGGGGCAATATAGCTATCCATATGCAGCAGCGTCGTGCCGGTGGAGCAGCCGATATCGTAAACATGGCTTGCCTCCGTGACGAAATCACGCGCCAGTTCAGCGGTCATGCGCTGCATCTCGAGATAATAAGGCACGGAACGCGTGACCATATCATCGAATACGGTGGCTACTTTTTTATTGAATACGAAGTCATGGATTTTTACGTCGGCCTGATCAAAGACCTTATCTTTTTTCTTCATATGAGACCCCTAGATAATCAGTGCATTATTGATATTTTTACGCAAATAGCAAGTGCGGCAAGTGCGAATCGATTGCAGGAGGGCGATGCTTAAATCGTTGATAAATAATATAATATTGCGCTGACTGGTGTGGCGGCGCTAGAGCCGGTGTTGCAGCTATGGTTTCAAAGGTCCGCATTAACGCTTTGAGCGGCGGCACGCAGGGTGTTATGCAGCAGGCACGCAATGGTCATCGGGCCGACACCGCCCGGTACCGGCGTGATTGCACCCGCAACCTCTTTCACCTGATCGAAATCCACATCGCCGACGAGCTTGTCTTTGCCATCGACGCTAATGCGGTTAATGCCGACATCGATGATGATCGCGCCGGGTTTCACCCATTCTTTCTTTACCATCTGCGGGCGACCAACCGCCGCGACGAGGATGTCCGCCTCCCTGCAAACGTTTTCAATGTTTTTGGTTTTGGAATGCGCGATGGTGACAGTGCAATCCTCACGCAGCAGCAATTGCGCCATCGGCTTGCCGACAATATTCGACCGGCCAAGCACTACCGCGTGTTTGCCTTTCAGCTCACCGGAGAAATGCTTGAGCAGCATTATCGCGCCGAGCGGCGTGCAGGCGACCGTACCTGTCATATCGCCTGTCGCTAATTTACCGGCGTTGATAACGTGAAATCCATCCGCGTCTTTTTCCGGCGCGATGCTTTGAATAATGATTGCTTCGTCCTCAGGACGGGGCAGGGGCAGCTGAACAAGGATGCCGTGCACTCTAGGATCGGCATTGAGTTCTTTCACCTTGGCGATCAGTTCATCGCGCGATGCCGAGGCGGGCATATCATGATCAAACGAGGCGATGCCGACTTCCTCGCAGGCTTTCTTTTTGTTGCGCACGTAAACCTGGCTTGCCGGATTATCGCCCACGAGAACAACGGCCAGACCGGGCGTCAATTGATGGCTTTGTTTCAGTTTTTTAACGCCTTCCGCGACCTGCGCGCGCACCGTCTGGGCAAATGCTTTTCCGTCGATAAGAGCTGCTGTCATGGTAAATTATCCTTATTTTTCCGATCTTGTAACAGAATCTTCATACAAAAATCCACGAAATTCCTAGCCTTTATATTTGTTAAGATATAGTAAATAAGGATGACTGCACTCGCATGGGAAGCGCCACATCCGCTATATGAGATGCCTGTACTAACACGTATGGCACCCCTTGAGCGTGCCGCTTTTGAATTGGCAAATACAGCGCATGAAGGTCAAACCCGAAATAAACCAATAAATCCTAGGCCGCCTTACATAACACATCCTGTTATGGCGTATCAAATTGGCAAACAAATTGGCATTAAAGATGTGATAACTCTTGGAGCGGTATTAACGCATGATTGTTTGGAGCAGGGGGTAATTAACGGAAAACGCCTCGACCTGAAATCCAATATTCAAAAATTTAACGAGGACTCAATACGAAAAAATATCATAGAATATTTCCAAAATTTTAAATGGCCGAACGTAATTAAGTCATTTACCTGGTATGGGAGCATTGTAAATCATTTGCAGATGGTGCCATTGATGTTTTAAGGCCGAATGAACGTGCTGAAGACATACTGGCAAGCGAATGTCGCAAAACACTCACTTGAAAAGAAATTGATGACGAGCATAAAAGAGATAAGGTCATCAGATTATTTTCATCGCTTGTAGCAAGTACCGTAGCAGAGGTTTCTAATTCCTCGCAGGCAGATAACTGGATAAGAAACAAGCGTCTCGAACAGATTCAAAAAACAGGGCATCTCTCGCACCGGGCAAAAGAAGTAAAAATGCTCGATTTTGCTGCAAGTCTTATCGATGATTTGTTGATTCCTCCTGCAAAAGATGCTGAGGAGCATATGAAATTCGTCAATCGGGCATGGGATGTAACTAAAAAATGCTGGGACGCAAATCCTCTCCTAGCTGAGATTATTCGCGAACTCTATGACCTTAACGAAAGGCGAGCTTACCATCCGGAAGAAGCGGAAAAAATCAGACATGAATTTAATCTGGAAACAATTATCAAACAGTGTTCGGCACGGATAAAATACGAGGAGCCAACTGACAATCATTGGATAGAAAATCCTAATAAAAAAGCTGAAACCGGAATAGAAAATATCAAAATCCTAAATGGAAATGTGAAAAAATATCGCACCATTATCAGCCCGAACCGCGATAACGGATACCCTGGTAACAAATGCGTTTGGGACTTGGTAAATTGCCTCGAGCATGAATATGGGCGCCGTGTTTACACAGGTTTGCTAGGTATCAGCCCGAATTATGACATCGTCATTAAAATGAAATTAGATGAGCCGATGCCGGTAAAAGATTTTTTGGAATGCGCATCTAAAACAAAAAACGTAGAAGAATCTTATGTCGATCTGATTTCAAGGCAGGCGGGTAAACAAACGCCGGATAGACACGTACAAGCTATCATGCCTCTCGAAAGATTAGAACAAGCTCGTAGTTATATACGTGATGGCGCAGTAAGGTAATTAAACCGGCACGCCCTTACTCGTCGAATATTCGAAGTGCAGAGCCGTGTCGGGATGGACGAGCGGGTGAATGGCATGTGATGCCATTGCCGCTTCGGAAAAGCCGCAGAGAATGAGTTTGAGTTTGTTTTTGTAATTCGCGATATCGCCAATCGCAAAGATGCCGGGAATATTCGTCTGCATCGTCGCGCTATCGACCTCGATATGATTCATATGCAGGTTGAGGCCCCATTCAGCAATAGGCCCCAGTTCCATCGCGAGGCCGAAAAATGGAAGTAGCACATTGGCATCGAGCGTTTTGACATCGCCTTCCAGCGTCGCGACCTCGATCGCTTCCAGCATGCCGTTTTCGCCTTTCAAGGCGTGCAATTGATAGGGAATCACCATTTCCACCTTACCGCTCGCCACATGCTTTTCCATCTGGCTGACATTCTCGGGTGCTGCTCGGAATTTCGGACGGCGATGAATGACATAAATTTTTTCGGCGACATCGGCGAGCGCATTTGTCCAGTCAACGGCGGAGTCTCCGCCGCCGGCGATCACGATTTTTTTATTCCGGAAATCTTCCTTGCGCTTCACATAATAAAACACGCTTTTGTTTTCGTAGGCTTCGATTCCTTCGAGCGGCGGCCGATTCGGTCCGAACGCGCCGCAGCCTGCGGCAATGATAATCGCTTTACACTGAAGGATCGTTCTTTTGGAGGTCGTCAGCGTGAAACCGCTTGCCGTCTTTTCCACTTTCTCGACGCGCTGCCCGAGATGATAGGTTGGCGAAAAGGGGGCTGCCTGCGCTTTCAGATTTTCGATAAGGTCGGCTGCCTGAATTTCCGGATAACCGGGAATATCGAAAATCGGCTTTTCGGGATAGAGGGCCGCGCACTGGCCGCCCGCATCGTCCAGCGTATCGACGACATGCGCTTTGATCTTCAGCATGCCAAGCTCGAAGATAGCAAACAGGCCGACCGGACCTGCGCCAATGATCACAACATCTGTGGTATGGGTATTTGTCATGAACGGGGCACTATATGTGCTTATTTTTCAAGGACAATAAGAAAGTGCATGTAGTGTCATCAAAATGACATGAAATTTTTCTAAATCAGTAAGTTAATAATAAAAGAGAATGCTTTGCACAGATTCCACCCTATTGCCCGCTTTGCCGAAGAAACCGCATTCGATGATCTGAAGGTTGCTGTCGTCTCCGACCTTCATATCGGCTCATCGTCATCGCGCTATGCACAGGCGTGGAAATGGCTGATGCAGGGAATCAAACAAGGACAATTCAACCGTCTGGTCATCAATGGGGACTTTGCCTGCTATCAGGAGATGCCTTCGCGCGAATTGACTGCACGTCTCCGGCAGCATCTTCAGGAAGCGCTGGATGCAAATCCGGAGCTGAAAATATACATGGTACGCGGCAATCACGATATGGCGCGCCCATTTCATAATGTGCTTCAAGATTTGGCTCGCAGCAATCCGGCGCGTTTTACGATCAGTGATATTCTCTTTTTTGGAGAAGACGTGGCGTTTATCCACGGCGACAGAAAAATGCTCGAGCATGAACGCCACATTTTCCCGCCTATATATTTCCGCAACCAAGCCGCCCGTGACGCAAAAACTCTTTCCAACGCGGGCAAGCCGCCAAAACCATGGTGCGTGCCGGTTGATAAATGTCTCGGAAAAATTCCGGAAATCGATCGCATGTTCACCCTTTATACGGAGCCGCATTATGATCTCGGCGCAGAACCGGTGCAAGGACATCCGGGCAAAACCAAACGTGTGTTCATCGGGCATATTCATCCTGAAGAACCCATGATGGATATTCCCTGCAATGGCCGGAAATATTATGTTACCGGCGCGTCGCTCGTCGGCGGGGAATGTACGATTATCGGGCTGCAATTTAATGCGGACGGGACTTCAAAAGAACCAGAAATTGTCTATCATGAGCCGATGCGTGAAATGATTAAAAAGGAGAGAGCTTATGCCTAATAACTCAAATATAAAAAACATTACTGTGGTCCCTGTATCTGTTATGCGGACGGTATTTCCCGATGATATCGTCATGCAGCAGCCTTATGTAAGAGATGAGGACTGGATACTTCTCCGGCCAGAAGCAGGAGTGAAAAAAAAGTTGATGGATGCCGCTAATCTTAACGATGAGAACGCGAGGCTTACGGATACGGGTCTAAAATCGCCGCCGTTGCATCCCGATATCGTAAGCGGATTGTTTCCGGGATCGATAAGTTACTTGCGGATTGCAGATGACGCACAGCAAAGAATTCGCGAGGCAGGAATTGAAGTGACGGTCGTAGAAAATTACGAGCAGGCGAAAGATTTGGCTATGCCGCCAGCGTCGAGAGCAGGAATAACATAATGCCGCACGGACCAACTCCCAAAGTAACCACTAAAGTACTTGTTACGGGAATGAGCCAGCTTACAGCCATTCCAGCTAGTATTATGCGTAAATTATTTCCAGATAATAACGTGCTGCAGCAACCGTGGATTCAGGACGATGATTGGTTCATTTTGCACGGTTCGAGAAAATTAAAATTAAGATTAGCTGAATTGGCCAACTTGACGCAGCCTCACATGAACGATGGGACAATGATTTTGCATCCGGAAATAACCGACGGAATACTACCTGACGGTACGGTATTTTTACGCCTTACGAACACTGCACAAGAAAAAATGCGAGCAGCAGGATTTCAGGTTGAGCTGGTCACTGATCTTGAGCAGGCAAGGCAATCCCTTTCTCCTCAAGTCGCGGCAGAGGGCCAAACCGTTCACTAATTCACAAGCGCATTGCCGCTTGATAAGCGCTGCGCTATAAACAGGGCATGCGTTTAATTCCATCTCTTCTATTATTATTTACGCTAGCCGCCTGCATGAGCGAGCAGGAGATCGCGGCTGCCAAGGCGCTGCAGGATACGGAAGACAGCCAGCGCTGCATGCAGCTTGGCTTTAAACCGGCCACCGAACCCTATGGTAATTGCCGCTTGCGTCTCGAAGAGATTCGCTCGCAGCAGCGTCTTGCCAAGAGTTACGACCGCGCGCATTCCTGCATCAACGGCGAATTCGGTATTTACGATTTTAGATAGTTGCCTCTGTGCAGCAGGTATGTCCTATACTCTATAAGTTATAATTAACAACAGGTTCTTTTGCCTTATCAGGACGCCGATTTGTGCTATACTGGAGGTTCATGACCCAAGATACGAATTCCTTCGCCTGGCTTTCCCATTATCCCGAACATATCGACTGGAATGCGAAGCTGCGCATTTGCCCGCTGCATGAGCTGCTGGATGAATCCGCCCGCCGGTTTCCGGACAATATCGCCCTCGATTTCAAAGGCAAGCTTTACACCTATAAGGAACTGCAGTTGAAGGTGAACTGCTTTGCGCGCGGGCTGCATGAGCTGGGCATTGGAAAAGGCAGCAAGGTCGGCCTGTTCATGCCGAACTGTCCGCAATTCGTTATCGCGTTCTTTGCCGCGCTCAAAGCCGGAGCGACCGTTGTCAATTATAATCCGCTTTATTCGCAGCGCGAACTGGAGCATCAGATCAAGGACTCCGGTACGGAATTGATGATCACGCTGAACCTGACGCTGCTATATCCGAAGCTGCAGGAATTCATCGGCACGACAACGGTGGAAAAAGTGATCGTGGGGAATTTTCCGAGTGTACTGCCGCCGGCAAAAGCGGCGCTTTATACGCTGGCCAAGGCGAAAGACATCGCACGCATTCCAAAAGACCACCGCCATCATAGTTTCATGGAACTGCTCGCGTTCCCGCCGGATGTCGCGCCGCCGAAAATTGACCCTTATAACGATATCGCCGTACTGCAATATACCGGCGGCACGACGGGCGTGCCGAAAGGCGTGGTGCTGACGCATGCGAATCTTTCCGCCAATGTCGCGCAGTGCCAGAAATGGTTTTACAAAGCACGCGAGGGTGACGAAACTATTATGGGCGTGCTGCCGTTTTTCCATGTTTTCGCGATGACGGTAATCATGAATTTCGGTATCGCATCGGGATTTCGCATCATCATGCATCCGCGCTTCGAATTGAAATCGCTGCTCGATGACATCGCGAAAAAGAAGCCGGCGCTGATGCCCGGCGTGCCGACGATGTTCTCTGCCATTATCCAGCACAAAATGCTGCATAAATACGATCTCACCTCGCTGAAAATGTGCATCAGCGGCGGCGGGCCGCTGCCGGTGGATGTGAAGCAGCAGTTCGAAAAGCTGACCGGCTGCAAACTCGTGGAAGGTTACGGGCTTTCCGAATCCTCGCCGGTCGTTTCCTGCAACCCGCTTTTTGCGATCAATAAGGAAGGCTCCATCGGCCAGCCGTTTCCCGGCACGATTCTCGAAGTCATCGATCCGGATGACAAGATAACGCCGAAAGCAGTGGGTGAAGTTGGGGAGATTTGCATCCGCGGGCCGCAGGTGATGTCGGGGTATTGGGAAAAGCCGGAAGAAACGGCGAATGTGCTAAAGCCGCTGCCGAAAAAAGCATCGGTTGCGGACTGGGTAAAAGCAAAATTCTCCGCGTCCAAGGCGGATGAAAAAGAAATGCGCCTTTACACCGGCGATCTTGGTTACATGGACAAGGATGGATATTTCTTCATTGTCGATCGCCTGAAAGAGATGATCATCTCTGGCGGCTATAATATTTATCCGCGCAATATCGAAGAAGTGCTCTACTCGCATCCGGACATTGTGGAAGCAGCCGTTATCGGCATCGCGCATCCGACGCGCGGCCAAGTGCCCAAAGCGTTCATTGTTAAGAAAGAGGGTAGCCTGCTCACTGCCGATGAGGTGGAAACCTATCTCAAGGAGCGACTTTCGGCATACTGCGTGCCGCACACTTACGAATTCTGTGACGCACTGCCGAAATCCATGATCGGGAAGATATTGAAAAAGGAACTGAAATAACGATATCTATTAATAGAATCTTAGCGCCTTTTGCTTAGGCTGAGAGTTCATACAAAAGAGGGTCTTATGTCATCTGCTGTCATCTGCGGGTTTGCCCGCTCCCCGTTTACTCCGGCCAACAAAGGCGCGCTCGCCAAGACCCGTCCGGACGATATCTTGGCTGCGGTCATAAAGGGGCTGATTGCCAAGACGGGCGTCAAACCAGCGGATATCGAAGATGTAATTATAGGCACCGCGTTCCCCGAAGGTGAGCAGGGATTCAATATCGGGCGCATGGTCGCGTTGCTGGCAGGGCTGCCGGAAACCGTTGCCGGCGCAACGGTGAACCGCTGGTGCGGTTCTTCCATGGAAGCGATTCATATCGCTGCAGGCAAGATTGCCAATGGCGCAGGTGAGGTATTCATCTGCGGCGGCGTCGAATCCATGACACGTATCCCGATGGGCGGTTATAACCCGTTGCCGAATCCGGGACTCTATAAAAATTATCCGCAGGCCTACATGAGCATGGGACTCACTGCGGAAGAAGTGGCGACTCAGTGCAGCATCTCGCGTGCGGACATGGAAAAGTTTGCGCTTTCCTCGCACCAGAAGGCCGCGAAAGCGGATTTCAGCGATGAAATTATTCCGATCGAAACTAGAGATGGCGTTGTCAGCAAAGACGGCACCATCCGTGCGGATTCCACGCTGGAGGCGATGGCAACATTAGAACCGGCTTTCAAAAAAGGCGGCACCGTAACGGCTGCAACTTCATCGCCGCTGACCGATGGCGCGTCGGCGGTACTGGTCTGCTCGGAAGACTATGCAAAGAAAAACAAACTGACAATTCTTGCGCGCATCAAGTCGATGGCGGTGGCAGGTTTGAAGCCTGAAGTCATGGGACTGGGACCGGTCGATGCATCGAAGAAGGCACTGCAACGTGCAGGCATCACCGCAAAGGACCTCGATGTCGCGGAATTGAACGAAGCGTTCTCGGCGCAAGCGATTCCGTGCATGAACCAGATCGGAATCGATCCCGACAAAGTCAATATGGAGGGCGGCGCGATCGCGCTTGGCCACCCGCTTGGCGCGTCCGGGGCACGTATTACCGGAAAAGCAGCATTGCTTCTCCACAAAAAACGCGGCAAATACGCACTCGCCAGTATGTGCATCGGCGGCGGCATGGGCATCGCAACGGTACTTGAAAAAATATAACTTTCACTGGATTGTCACAAAAATCGGTTAAAATGAGGAATGGTTGATCCCATCACCTTTGATCTTACGCGCATTCAGGAATGGACAAGGGAGCGTCAGGATGAAATGCCTTCAGGCCCTTACATCGCCACCTATGAAAAACAGGGACGCAGGCTACAGTATATTGCTGCTGACCACGAAAAAAACGGCAAACCTAATCCAACACTGCCGCTCATCAATGAAGCTATCAGTACAAATCCTAACGTCATTATTATTGAAACGACACCCTACCATGTTCAGCCTGGAGATATTCTTGGCAATAACGAAGCAAAATACACGGCGGCACTAGCGGAGATAAAGAATATTCCCTGGATACCGGGTGAAGCTTTAAATGCGGAAATTTTGCTGACATTAAAAAGTCAGGGTTACACCGAGCAGGATGCCGCGCATTTTTACATGTTACGCGCCATGGTTGATGAAAATCAACGCACTCCCACGACTGATGTGCATGCCCTATTTCAAAAAACGGCACATACCTTTCCGCCGGAAGAAAGACCGTCCGAGACAGCTTTTACTCGCTGGTTTGCAGAGCACGACGATTCAGGAAAATCTATCCTCCAGATGACAAATGAAGACACTGCGCCCACTCTTTCCGGTGATGCAAGCTATTTCAATATAATCAGCCATCATGTAAGCACCGCGCGTGAGGAGCATTTAGATCGGCTTATCGAAAAGGCGTTGAGTGATTATGGTGATGTTACCGTCGTATATGGCAAAGGTCACCATCTTAAATCCAAGGAAGTATATGATACTGCGCTAGGACAACCAAATATTGTTACAGCAACCGATAATTATATGTCTCTAAGTGAACCCAGAGCGCCATTAGCAGGGCAGATTAAGGAAACTACTCAAAGAGAGCGCGGTAGATAAATTCTAGTTTAATAAATACTGCCGTTACTGCCGTTATTACGACTATTGGATACGCCGTTTGCGTGGCCGTTTGCAGCGTGACCGTTCTTTGTAAAATTTGGTATGGCTGAAAAATCGACGTTGATGGATGGATCTTCTTTTTTATTAGCATGCTCAAGCGCCAGCGGCGCTTTTGCTACTTTATCGCGTGATTTAATTGGCGTGGGTTCGGGATGAGCGAATGTATAATTTTTACCTTGGCGAACTTCAGGGTTACGAAATGTCCAGCATTCACCTGTTTTTTCGATAAAAGTGACCCAAAGTAAATCCCACTGCGGGCCGTAATCGATCAGTGCAGTCGCCCAGGCATCGCCTTTTGGGGTTTTTAAAGGAATCGGTGGATTTAATTGCAACATCATATCTTTAAATATGTAGTTGGATGCTCCTCAAAATCCCAGCCGGAAGGCCGCGACATTTTGTAAGAACCGCATAAACCTTCAGGATTTAAAGGTTATCTTTACCTACTGAATCTGCTATGCTAATCGCTCAGAGTTAAGCGCAAGGTCATGCAAAGCAAAAAACCGTACACAATAACCATGCTCCTCCTTGCTGCAGCGATCACAGCCACTTTGACATATATAGCCGATGTTTTGGGGACAAGGTTTGCAGACTCTGCCGTCGAAAAAGCGCAGCGCAAAAATGCGGAGGTTGCCAGGCAGATTAACGCAGCTCTTGTGGAGGCGGAAAGTCCGGCAGGTTATCCTCCTGCGATTCCATCACCGGATGATCTGGTACGGGTCGATGTGCGTGTGTGCTCAAAGAAATGGCTGCAGGATTCACGTCAATTCAACATCGAACAAAATAACCTCGCGGCATTTGAAGCCAATCTACTTGCAGAGAGAGAATTCAGGCGCTGCCTGGATGGATACGAAGAACAGGGAGTTGAAAGTTTTCCAATTACGCACGCAACCAATCCACCCATAGAATTCCCGGAAGAATCATTAATGCAGGACATTGCGGCAGAGCTAAAAAACACAGATGCCTATACCTGCATCTCGGCAGAAACTCAAAATGATGACAGCCAAGGTTATGAAGAACCAACACCGGTCTCTATTCCTGATTATTCTGACCACGCTGCGCCAAAAGGCAATTTAGTGTCTCTCGATGTCAAAAGCAAAAGCCGTTGTCCGGAAGGATATACAGACCATCCTGGCGTCTTTACGGACACGGTTCCAGAGGGCTATACCACGTTCAATGATGGTCATCCGCCAAAAGGATTGCCCCCTTATCGGATTATTTATTAATACTATATTCAAGATCGGTTAGTATAGTGCAGCAAAGGATGTGGCATGAACGAGATTAAAAAAGCAGCGGTGATTGGCTCCGGCGTCATGGGGTCTGGCATCGCGGCGCTTCTGGCAAACAGCGGACTTGATGTCGTGCTGCTCGATATCGTTCCAAAAGACGCCAAGGACCGCTCCATGCTCACCAGGGGCGCGATTGAAAAACAATTGAAAGCCAATCCTTCCGGGTTCACGCACAAGAATAACGCGAAGCGCATCACACCCGGCAATCTCGAAGATGACCTGGACAAACTGAAAGATTGTGATTGGGTTGTCGAAGTCGTTCTCGAAGATCTCAGGGTCAAACACGATCTCTATAAAAAGATTGCGCCATACCTGAAAAAAGAAGCGGTGCTTTCGTCAAATACTTCCACCATTCCTTTGCATGAACTGGAAAAAGGCGTGCCGGATGAATTGAAAAAGCGTTTTCTGATTACGCATTTTTTCAATCCGCCACGTTTCCTGCAGCTGCTAGAAGTGACGGGCGGCAAGGATTGCGATCCGGCGATCGTCAAAGCCATGTCGCATTTTGCGGATATCGCGCTCGGCAAAGGCGTGGTTCTCTGCAAGGATACGCCGGGCTTCCTCGGTAATCGCATTGGTGTGTTCTGGTTGATGCAGGGTTTGCTGCAGGCTATCGAATTAGGTATTTCCGTCGAGGATGCGGATGCGGTGATGAGCAAACCGGTCGGCATTCCAAAGACCGGCGTATTCGGATTGTTTGATCTTATTGGCATCGATCTGATGCCGCATATCGCCAAATCCATGCTGGCAACACTACCCGAGAACGACCGTTTTCGCACGCTCTACCAGGAGCCGGAACTCATCAAGAAGATGATTTCGGAAGGGTATACGGGACGTAAAGGTAAAGGCGGTTTCTACCGCATGAACAAAGACGGCGGCAAGAAAACCAAAGAAGCCATCAACCTTAAAACCGGCGAATATGCCAAAGAAAAAAAATCGACGCTCACGTCCGTTGATGCGGCAAAAGGCGGTCTCATCGGCCTTGTAATGGCGAAAGATATTGGCGGCACGTATGCACGCAAAGTCCTAACACACACGCTGCATTACGCAGCCTCGCTCGTGCCGGAAATCTCTGATGATATTTTGAATATCGATGCGGCAATGCGCCTTGGCTATGCCTGGAAATACGGACCGTTTGAATTAATCGACCGCTTGGCCGGACCTGGTAAAACCGGTGCAGATGTCCTGGCGGAAGCATGCGCGATGGAAGGTTTGCCGGTGCCGGAACTTTTAAAAGTGGCGGCGGGGAAAACATTCTACAAAGAAGACGGCACATCGCTTTCCTATTTGACTTTAAGCGGTGAGTATAAACCAGTGCCGGTTCCGGAAGGTGCGTGGCTGCTGAAAGAAAAAACACGCGGCGCAAAACCGATCGACAAAAACGCATCCGCCCGTTTGTGGGATATCGGCGATGGCATTGTCTGCCTCGAAATGACCTCTAAGATGAATACGTTCGACAATGAATCGCTTGCCATGATCGCTAAGGCAACCGAGATCGTGAAAAAAGATTTCAAAGGCATGATCATCGGCACCGACGCTGAGCATTTCTCCTTCGGCGCTAATTTAGGCTTTTTCATGTATCTCCTGAATCTCGGTGCATATCCAATGCTTTCCGATGTCATCAGACAGGGTCAAAATGCTTTTATGGGTCTTAAATATGCACCCTTTCCAGTGGTGACTGGACTTGCTGGCATGGCATTTGGCGGCGGCTGTGAGCTAAATCTCCATGCCGATGCGATCAACGCACACATGGAATCCTATCCCGGTCTCGTTGAAGCAGGTGTAGGCGTAATTCCGGGTTGGGGCGGCTGCAAGGAAATGCTCTTCCGCCATGCCGCACTTGCCAGCCATGTGAAGCAGCAGGTAATGGCAGGCAAAAAACCCGATGCGTTGATGGCGCAAGGGCCGATGCCGACCGTTTCCAAAGCGTTTGAATATATCGCCATGGCAAAAGTGGCTGGCTCGGCGCAGGAAGCGCAGGACATGCTGATCCTGAACAGTAAGTCGCGCATCACCATGAACCGGCGCCGCGTGCTGGCGGATGCCAAGGCGCTTTGCCTGAAGCTTGCAGAAAATTACGCGCCGCCGGAGGCGTTCACCATTCGCTTGCCGGGCGCAAGCGGCAAGGCGGCGCTGATGATGGCGCTTGATAATTTCAAGGCACAGGGCAAAGCCACGCCGCATGATGCGGTAATCGGCGAGCACCTGGCAACTGTTCTTACCGGCGGTTACACGGACATCACGCAGGAAATGACCGAGCAGAATATCCTCGATCTCGAGCACGATGCCTTCATGGATCTGGTCAAAACCAAGCCGACCATGGACCGCATTGAACATATGTTGGAAACCAGCAAGCCGCTTAGAAACTAATCAATTAACGGTTTTGAAAACAGATAGGCCCTTTAAATTGCATAAGTGCATGCTCGATAAATTCACCGTCTGCAATCTGTCTTTTTTGATGATGCTCTGCCTTTAGCTGGTTCCATGGTAATTTAGGATTACGGTGGTGTGTGCCATGGTAGTTTCCATAGAGCAGTGCTGGTTCCATCCACACGGGCAGTCCCAGCACTTTCCCTGCATTGCTGTTATCGGCAGGCGTATCGTAATGGTACAGATTATCAAAGAACGATATGATAAGAGCGCGCAGTGTAAGTAATGCAATCAGTACGATAAGGTGCTGACTGTAAACGGCGACCGTGCCAAAATAAACTAATGCAATAACCAGCGCATCGGTGCGCACTTTTGCCAGGCGGCCTTTGGTAATGAAGGTGCGGACGCCATTTTCCACGACGTGCGGATGATTCGGCATCATCGCGCCGGCCAGCGCAGGGCAATATTTGGCTGGCATTACGGCCATAAGGAAGGTGGTGAAAACTTCTGTCCAATACAGGCCTCCCAGCAATGTCCAGTAATAATGAAACAAAGACTTTAAGCTGCTTTTCCCAACGATCTCACCTTGCCAATCGCGGTTCAACTGATGGTGCGTCAGGTGACCGAAACGAAGCACATCGTAAGAAGCGCCCATGGCGATAGAGAGCCAGCGGCCCAGGCTTTCATTTTTCTCGCGATCCGGATGCAGGTTGCGGTGGATGGCCTCATGGATCAATGACCAGTTGATAAGAAACAACCATACCGCCGGTACGAGAATCAGGCTCCACCAAGGCGAAAAAGACAGTAATATCGGAAGCGCGAAAAGCAGAAAGCCGATCGAGGTCAATACCAATCGCGTCAGGGCTAAATTTAACGATGTAGGGATGGCCGCATGCATCCAACGATAACAATCAAACTGACCGTAAAAAGTCTGGGTGGCGAATACCGGCGACGTATAAAAAGACTATTGCTGCCGTGATTTAAAATAATTATGCACATGCATTTTTATGCACTTATGATTTTTCCTAATAGTATTTTTATTCAATCTTGATCTAACGTGAAGTTACCAGGAAGGAGAGAGTTATGACGATCATGAAACGCTACAGATTAAATCCGTCAGGAAGACCGGTTTATGGTTTCTTGGGTCAAGTGCCTGAGTCAAAGACGGTTAGGCCATATCGCTCTGTGCAATACGCCTAAATAATAACAAACTCTCTCGGCAAACAAGCACCAAACATATATTTTTGCACATAACAAAATGGAATAAGGCGCGGAATTAAAACCGCGCCTTTTTTCATGGTTTACGCTCATCAACCATCTTTTGCACGTGATGCAAATGTAGTATGCATTATGCATGTCCCCACTGAAATACCTGTTCCTCGATTTCAACTCGTACTTTGCGAGCGTGGAGCAGCAGCGTATGCCGGAGTTACGCGGCAAACCGGTGGCCATCGTGCCGGTGATGTCGGACGCCACATGCGCCATTGCAGCCAGCTACGAAGCCAAAGCGTACGGCATCAAGACGGGAACACCGGTGTGGGAGGCGAAGAAAAAATGCCCGGGCCTTATCTGCGTCGAAGCGGATCACAAGCATTATGTCGAGTATCACAACAAGATTCTTGACGAGATCGACAAGCATATTCCGGTCTCCGCCATCCATTCGATCGATGAAATGTCGTGTGAGCTTCAAGGAAAGGAGTGCACAGAAGAGGGCGGCATTGCGCTGGCCAAGCAGATCAAACGCGGGCTTGCCGAAAATCCGGAAATCGGTAGATATGTCCGCTGCTCTATCGGCCTTTCCACCAATCGCTACCTCGCCAAAGTTGCGACCAACCTGCAAAAGCCGGATGGCCTCGTTATATTGCCGCCGGAAGCGGTGCGCGAGCGTCTGGCGCATATCTCGCTGATCGACTTGCCCGGGATCGGCTACAATATGCATCGCCGTCTGCTGCGCGCCGGCATTGGCGATATCGACACCTTCATGCGGCTCGCGCCGAAACAGATGCGCGCCATATGGGGCAGCGTCGAAGGCGAGCGGTTCTGGTACAAGATGCGCGGCGTCGAGTTGGCGCCGTTCGCTACTGAAAAACGCAGCATCGGTCATTCGCATGTGCTGGCTCCTGAACTCCGCCCGGCGCCGGAAGCCTGGCATGTCGCGCAGCGGCTTTTGCTGAAAGCGGCAAGCCGCTTGCGCCGCATGAACATGCTGACGAATTATATGGTGCTGAGCGTGCGCGTTGAGAACGGGCCGCGGCTTTCCGTTGAGATGCGTTTCTCGCCGGTCTCCGATAACCCGGCGCTGATGCGGCATCTGATTGTATTATGGCAAGCGCTGGTAACGCAGCATAAATTTACCCGGATTAAAAAAGTGTCCGTGACGTTTCTTAGTCTGGTTGAACCTAAAGTGGCCCAGCAGCCGACGCTCTTTGACAAATCTCCGACGCCACGGGCACTCTATCGCGCTCAGGCTGCCAATCGCCTTTCCGCCGCGATGGACAGGCTCAACGGCAAGTATGGCCGCGACACCATCGTCATGGGCTTTACCCCGCAGAAAGTCCACGCGTTTTCAGGCACTAAAATCGCCTTCACCCGTATCCCTGACCTCGAAGAATTTCATGAATAAGTTACCTTTTCGTGCTATACTTGTCAGAGAGGGAGTATCTGCATGCCGACGTATAAAGCACCGCTGAAAGATTTCGAATTCATCATCAAGGATTATCTGAAGCTTTCCCAGTATAACGACTTGCCTGGCTTTGCCGATAGCGAAGCACTCGCCATGCCGCTGCTCGAAGAAGGCGCGAAGTTTTGCGAGAATATCCTTTTTCCCATCAACCAATCCGGCGATGCCGAAGGCTGCACTTATGAAAACGGTACCGTGCGCATGCCGAAGGGTTTCAAGGAAGCTTACGCGCAGTATGTCGGCGGCGGCTGGCCGTCTTTCACCTGCAATACCGAATGGGGTGGGCAGGGACTGCCGGAAGTGCTGAATATGCCGATCACGGAAATGATCTGCTCGGCGAATCTTTCCTTTGGCCTGACGCCAGGCCTTTCGCACAGTGCCTACAACCTCATGGAAAAATACTGCCCAGCGGAGTTGAAACCCCGCTTCATGCCAAAGCTTGTTTCGGGCGAATGGGCAGGCGTTATGTGCCTCACCGAACCGCAAGCGGGCACCGACCTCGGTCTCATCCGCACGAAGGCAGAGCCAGTCGGCGATGGCACCTATAAAATCACGGGAAATAAGATTTTCATCTCATCGGGTGAGCAGGATCTGACCGAGAACATCGTTCATCTTGTGCTGGCGAAATTACCCGATGCACCGAAAGGATCGCGTGGGATTTCGCTCTTTCTCGTTTCTAAACTCAACGTCAAGGAAGACGGCTCGCTTGGTGAGCGTAATGCGGTGCACTGCGCAGGTATCGAGCATAAGATGGGCATCCATGGCTCCTCTACCTGCGTCATCAATTATGACGGCGCGCTCGGTTATCTTATCGGCGAGCCGCATCGCGGCCTGCCAGCGATGTTTGCCATGATGAATGCGGCGCGAATCTATGTCGGCGTACAAGGCCTTGGCTTAGTAGAGGTCGCTTATCAGAATGCGCTTGCTTACGCGAATGAGCGCCTGCAAGGGCGAGCGCTTACCGGTGCGAAGCAGCCCGAAAAACCAGCCGATCCAATTCTCGTCCATCCTGATGTGCGCAAGATGCTGCTGACGCAGCGCGCCAATGCGGAGGCGGGCAGGGCGCTCGTGATGCTCACCGCGCTCAAGCACGATATCGCGCATCGCCATCCGGATGCTGCCGTGCGTGAAGCAGCTGACGACTTCGTGCAGCTGATCACGCCGATTGTTAAAGCGCATCTGACCGATCTCGGTTTTGAAATGTCCTCGCTCGGCATGCAATGTTTCGGCGGCTACGGCTACATCAAGGAATATGGCGCCGAGCAATATGTGCGCGATGCACGCATTGCCATGATTTACGAGGGCACGAATGGCGTGCAGGCGATGGATCTGGTTGGCCGCAAACTGCCGCATCGTTTTGGCCGTTACCTCCGTGCTTTCTTTCATCCAGCATTCCACTTCATCACCGAAAATAAATCGCGTCCTGAGATGGCGGAATTTTTAAAGCCGCTGGAAAAGCATGTCGGCTATCTGCAGCAAGCCTCCCTTTGGCTCGCGCAGAAAGGGCTCTCCAATCCCAACGATGCCGCGGCAGGTTCCGTGGAGTATCTCCGCCTGTTCGCACAAGTGGTTTTCGCGTGGATCTGGGCCGAGCAGGCTTCGATTGCTTTGGCTAAACTTTCAGCCAAAGAAGGCGATCAAGAGTTTTATAAACAGAAGGTTGATTTGGCGCGCTTCTATTATGCACGTATTTTACCAGGCTCTGTCGGATTGCTTGCCTCGCTGACTCAAGGCTCGAAAACGATCATGGATGCTGAACTTAAAGCCTCCTAAGCATCTGATATAAAAAGTGATGTTAAATATTAGTTAAAATATTAACTATTTTTGTGCTATACTATTAGCCTGAGAAGGTACAGCACATGCCTGCCAATAAAGATTACCTCTATATCCCGACAACTGAGCAGCAGCAGATAATGGACTCCTTAGCCAATAAGCTGCGTGTTGATGCAAGCGCGATTGACGTGGATACTAACGGGGACATGCATATTACGTTACCCGAAGGTGTGGATTCAAAAAAAGTGATTGAGGCAATCAATAGCTATGACGAAAAAGCGGGTTTAAAAAATAATGAGATACCTGATCAGATAGCCAGGCTGGACGAAGCAGGCAAGCTGACAATCGATATGGAGCAAATGCGGGATTTGGCGGCGGTTTATAAAGATGTGCAACAGCAAATGCCAGACGGCAGCTACAAAACAATCCAGACAGTTTCCTATAATGGATATAGTGATTTCGAGGAAGCAATCCGCCAAGGCGGGCAGGTTGTTTACGATACGTTAGATAAGCAGAATCCTACCATCCTTCCTAGAAATGTCGCGGGCAATCTGGAAGCGACGCTCGGCGTTCCGGTGCAAGCCGGTCTCGGCGGACAATATGCTCTAAGCATCAATGCCACGCCGGAAGCCAGGCAGCGTATCGCGGACATAATTGAAAAAAACCGTAACGATGCTGGACTCTCTGAAGTAGCAATCATTAATGATGGTGCCAACGGTCAGATTCTTATTACCGGCACGGCTACGGATGTTGAAAAGTTGAATGCCGCCTTAGTGGAACAAGGCGCAGGACAGGCAATTGCCCCGATTATTGCTGGAAACGCGATGCAGTATGACCGTAAGATAACGCGCGGCGGTGCTGGCGCGGTACAAGCTGCCAGTGATGAAACAGGAAAAACATTTGTTATTGGTGATGATGGTAAACCCGTTGAAGTGGATTCGGATGGCAAAGCTGTAAAGCCCGAAGATCAAGCACGTCTTGCAGGAAGCACAGCTCTGGCATCGGCTCCCGTAGTGGCTCAACTGGCATCGGCAGAAATTGTGCCTCAAGGTGCGCTGGCAGTCGAAGTGGCAGAGCTGCAGACTAAAGCAGATAACTTATCGGTAAAGACGGTCGAACAGCATCTGGATAAGGGATATGTCGTTACCGAAAATACAAAAACGAAAAAAACAAATGTTGCAGTTGAGGCGATTGCTGAGAAACTGGGAGTAGAGATTACAAAAGATGGTGATCTGACTAAAGAAGAGATACAGGCGTTGCAGGAAAAAGTCGGCGCGAAAAGAAATAGCAGAGGCGAGTTCGATGGAATTATTGGGGCCGATACACTCGCACAGATTAAAAAAGCGATGCAGCATAACAACGTAAGCGTTACGGAGGTTTCATCTGTCTCTGCTCCCACGACTGCCGCAGCAGCAGCAAAGTCGGCAGGCGCCGGCATGGATATGGCATAATTCCCTTTCCTCCAGCTTTAATTCTTCCATAATCATCCTATGGCACAAGAGACATTGATTCGCTGGGAACATCCGGCGCTGGATAGCGTGCGTTACAAGGGGAATGAACCGCTGACAAAATGCGGCATTCTTCCTTTTCACATCGATGCATTCGGGCAGTTTTCGTTTCTCCTGCATATTCCAAAACCAAAAATCGCGCTGGATGAAACACGCTGGGGTATCGCGCGGGGCACAATCGAATGCTACGATAAAAAAGGAGCAAAATACGAACTGCGTACGGAAAAAGATATTATGGCAGCTGAGATGTTTGGCGCGCTACCTGAGCCTGCGGAGCGTACGGTTTTTCGCGAGGCCGAGGAAGAATTGGGACTGAAAGAAACGGATTTTATGCTTCCGCTGTACGATTGTGGCATCTTGGCACATCCAAAATATGGTATTCATTTCCTGATGGGGCAGGTTAAAAACAGGATTTCAGAGGATGCGTTAACTGCACTTGCAGTTGATTCTAAACGCGTAGGCTGGTTTACCGTTGAATCCTTTAATGCAGCTCGCGAGCAGCAGGCATTAAATGGAAAATACATTACGCTTTTTTATGCAATGACACAGGCAGCCAGAGAAACCCTTGGAAAAAAGCCATTCCAGCCATTCTCAAAAATATGAGTTATTAAAAATATTTGGCGTTTTGTAGCGATATTGAGCAGTAAAATTAATAACAAATTTTAATTAATTGGCTAACACTACAACTTTAGCGATTTAAAATCACTGATATTTCTTATTTTTCGACGCGTGTGTCTGCTTAATTTCAGTCGTCAAAAAAATCGATGCTTAACGTATATATTTGTTACCTCTAAGCAGTATTTACCTACCATTTGCGTTAAGGTTTTCCTCACGACTTACACTTATAATATGAAGCAGATTTCAGGGGAGGGACTATGAAATACAAAACTTCGCAAAATGGGCAGGAGGGTTTTACCCTTGTGGAATTGTCCATCGTACTCGTTATCATCGGTCTAATCGTCGGCGGTATTCTCGTTGGTCAGGATATGATCAAGGCGGCGACCGTCCGTTCGCAGATGACCCAGCTGGATTCATTTAATGCAGCGGCGAATACATTCCGCGATAAATACCGTTACTATCCTGGTGACATCGCTGCCGCCACTGCTACTCAATACGGCCTCGTTGCCGCTGCCGCACGTACCGGCGCTAACTCACTCGGTGATGGCGACGGACTGATCGAAGGTAGTGCCACTGCCGCCAACGTAGCCGATCTTAATAACGAAACACTGCTTTTCTGGTCAGACTTAAACCAGGTTGGCATGATTGCGGGCGGTTATTATGATTCCGCACGTACGACTGTTACCATTGGCGGTACCGGTGCAACGCAGGCAGGTGTCTTTACTTTAATCCCGCCTTCCAAGCTTGGCCGAGGTGGTTCGGTGTCCGTTTTCCCTGCTGTAGGTAACAACTATTTCTATATCGGTGTCATCACCGCGTCCTCGGCTGCAGGTGTAAACACCTGGGCGGATGCATTCACACCAACCGAAGCAGACAATCTGGATGAAAAAATGGACGACGGTTACCCGGATACGGGCATTATCCGTGCATTCGGTACATCAACCACGGCAATCGCTGCTGCGCAAACTCCCGGCGACTCTTCGACGATCGCTGCAGTAACCGCTGGTACATGCTACGTCACCGATAACAAAGATGACTACTTCACGAGCGTCAGCACTGCTGCAAACGAAGCGATATCCAACACGCAGGCCTGTAACCTGCGTATTCGCAGCACTTTCTAATGAAAATGAGAAACCCCGGTTCGCCGGGGTTTCTTGTAGCGATTAATTCAAATTTAAGAGATATCAGATTTAATAATTATCCATACACATATAAGAGGATTCAACCATGACTTACAATACTAACCCGTACAAAGCACACCAAGACGGTTTCACGCTGGTGGAATTATCCATTGTACTTGTCATCATCGGTCTAATCGTCGGCGGTATTCTCGTTGGCCAGGATATGATCAAGGCGGCGACTGTCCGCTCCCAGATGACCCAAATTGATTCCTTCAATTCCGCCGCAAATACATTCCGCGATAAATACCGGTATTATCCGGGTGACGTTGCCTCGACCGTAGCAACTCAGTATGGCCTGATTGCAGCTGCGGCACGTACCGGCGCCAACTCGCTTGGTGATGGTGATGGTTTGATCGAGGGCAGCGCAACCGCCGCTAACGTTGCCGATCTTGCTAACGAAGTATTGTTGTTCTGGTCTGATTTGAACCAGGTCGGCATGATTGCAGGTGGTTTCTATGATTCCACCCGCACGACGACAAACGTTGGTGGTACCGCGATTACGCAGGCAGGCATGAATACCTTCCTGCCAACCGGTAAATTAGGCCGTGGTACGAACGTGATCGTTTTCCCGGCTGTCGGTAATAACTATTTCTATCTTGGAACACCCACCGGTGCAACGGCAACGGCCGGCGTTGTGGGCTGGCAGGACGGCCTGACCCCGACCGAAGCGGACAACCTCGACGAAAAAATGGATGACGGATTCCCGGATACGGGTATCATACGTTCGTTTAACACGTCTGCAGACGCAATTGCAGCCGCTCAAACTCCGACAGGCGGTGCTGCTGCTCCCGCTGCAGGTGACTGCTACAATACGACCGGTAAGGATGACTACGCGACGTCCGTCAGCTCCGCTGCAAACGAGGCGATCGCCAATCAGCCAGGTTGTAACCTGCGTATCCGCAGCACGTTCTAATTATCATCTCTAGACAAAGAAAAAGCCCCGGCTAATCACCGGGGCTTTTTTAACCGCTTTTTTTAGCGATCGCCGCCGGGAGCAGGGGGCGTCCCGCCGTCATGCGGCGCCATCATGCCGCCTTGATGATTTTGCTTCCATTGCTGCATTTTACCCTTTGCAGCCTCTTTTTCTTCCGGCGACATGCTCTGCCATTTATCGCGCATCTGCTGATGCATCTGCTGGCGCTTCTGGAAATCCGCCTCACTCATGCTGTTCAGTTCATCAAGATGCTGCTTGGCGCGTGCACGCGCTTCTTCCAGAGTTTTAGGCGGTTTCATATGCATCGCTTTGCCGCCGGATCCCCCAGGACCTTCCGGGCCACCTTCTTCACAGGCAAGAACGGGCATACTGAATACGAGGGCAGCGCCGGTAAGCAGCGCTAAAAAACACCGTGACATTTTATGAAAACGTTGCATAGATTTCTCCTTTCAGGAAGGGTCGCATATGACAATTGCAGCAGAGATAAAGCCGCGTCTCGTCTATATCACCACCAGTTCCACGGAAGAAGCGGAAAAGATCGCACGCGATTTGATCGAGCGCAAACTGGCGGCCTGCGCGAATATTATTCCCGGGATGCGGTCGCTTTACTGGTGGGAAGGTAAAATTGCCGAAGGTGATGAATGCGTGCTGATTTTAAAGACGACAGTGGAATGCGTCGATACGCTTCAACTGCACGTTAAAACGCTGCATTCTTATGAATGTCCGGCTATCCTTGTTTTATCCATCGAGGACGGTTATGCCCCGTTTCTCTCCTGGATCGCGCAGTCTGTCTCAAAAACCGGTTGAATCTTAAGCCTTTCTTTAACAGTTGACTCTTATATAGAGTCCGCTATCAATGCCAGTCTCGTTGGGGCGTAGCCAAGTGGTAAGGCAGCGGTTTTTGGTACCGCCATTCCCAGGTTCGAATCCTGGCGCCCCAGCCATTTAAGGGGAATCGGGGTTCAAACCCGATTCCCCTTAAATCTTGCAAAGCCGAGAATGAGGGCAATTTCATAAATTTACCGGAACGTTGCCGGCATTAGGAAAAGCCTTTTATACTGAAATAATCTTCCCCAAACATCCCTATTGACTTCGATAAGCAATATGCAGATAGTAGCGCCCTATTTTACGTCCATGACGTAATACCCAGACCCCTTCGTCTAGCGGTTAGGACACCTCCCTTTCACGGAGGTAACACGGGTTCGAGTCCCGTAGGGGTCGCCAAAACCACAGGACAAGTGTATCCAAAGCAGTCCAAAAAAGCTAGACATTTCAATATATACAGGCTAAATTGCGGTCTTTGAGACCACAATAAAGTCCAACCACATCCAACCAATTGTTGGTATTTTTTGTTGGTATCTGGAGATTCACCAACTGAGATACCAACAAATGAAGTTGACCAATACTCAATGCAAGAATGCCAAATATAATTCCTCTGGAGAGGGAAATAAGCTCTCAGACGGAGGCGGTCTCTATCTGCAGCTAAGTGAGACTGGCAAATACTGGCGTATGAACTACCGCTTTTTGGGCAAGCAAAAGACGCTGGCAATTGGCACCTACCCTTTATTTAGTCTTGCTGAAGCGCGTGAGAAGCGTGATGAAGCAAAGAAGTTGATTGCCGAGGGTGTAGACCCGGCGACTCACAAGAAATTGGCAAAACTGGAATTGCGCGTCACTCACAATAACAGTTTTGAGAATATTGCCCGTGAGTGGCATGCGCAGAAGAAGCATACTTGGAAACCGGCCCACGCAGCGGCGACTTTGCGGCGTCTCGAAACCAATATATTCCCGCATATCGGCACACGCCCAATCAAGGAGGTAACCCCGCCTGAACTCCTAAGCGCTCTTCGCACGCTAGAATCTGAGGGCAAACGGGACTTGGCTCATCGTCAATTACAGCACTGCAGCCAAATTTTCCGTTATGCCATTGCCACTGGCCGCGCCAAGAATGACGTAACGCCGCATTTGAAAGGCGCCCTGCAACCCACGAAAAGCAAAGGCCTTGCATATTTACAAGAGCATGAGCTTCCAGAATTCCTTGCCAAACTGGGGCGGTACGATACCGATTACAGAGGCAGTATCCTGACGAAGCTGGCTTTCCAGCTTATGATTCTGACCTTTGTCCGCTCTGGCGAGATTCGTGGCGCGCGGTGGGAAGAAATCAATTGGGAAAAAGCCCAGTGGAAAATCCCGGCAGAGCGCATGAAGATGAATGAGGCGCATATTATCCCTCTTTCGAAGCAAAGCCTGAAAATTCTGAAACTGCTGCGCGATATCACAGGCCGTAACGTGGCTGGCTATATCTTTCCAAGCCACCAGAACCCGCGTAGCACTATAAGCGAGAATACCTTTCTTAGAGCAATCGAAGTCATGGGGTACAAGGGCCGGACGACTGGTCACGGCTTCCGTTCTACAGCCTCAACCATCCTCAACGAAAACGGCTTCCGCCGTGAAGTTATCGAGCGCCAGCTTGCACACGCCGAACGTGACACTGTGCGAGCCGCTTATAACCACGCTGAATACCTGCCCGAACGCGCTACAATGATGCAGTGGTGGGCTGACTACATAGATACTGCAGTAAAAAACAGTCGAGTTGTCGAAAGAAAATTTACTAAAAACAGATAGCTGTGTTGGACGATGCTGGATTTCGTTGATAATAAGCGGAAATAATTTAATGTCTCGCATATCAACTTATTTCAAGGGTATATGCCAACTCTCCCAGCTTTTGATCCGATTGCATTCTTGGTCTACAGAAAATTTTCTGAACTTAAGCTTCTTCGGCTAAATAAAGTTTTGAATAAGCCGATTAATCCTGATACCGAAGAACGGATCAAAGAGCTGGAAATTCAGGCCGATGAATATCGCACTGAACTCAGGGCAAAAAAGGGAAACGCTGCTCAAAATTTTAATTGGTATGGCTGTAAAGGGCTACGCTTATGATCCAGTCGCTGCCAGAACTCCTACAGCAGTAGAGATTTCTGGTGATTTAATAAAACTCGGCATTTCTGTGACCGATGATACAATCCGTAAATACCTGAATGAAGCGAAAGCGCTTATCTCGATAGAAAATCTTAAAGACCCCGACTGAAAACCGAATTCGGGAACGACTAAACCGAATTCGGCCATATTAGCAACCGGACATAGCAGGATTACTCCGTCACATCACAGATGGAGGTAAATCATGGCAGACAACAAACTACCCGAAACCGGCTTTCTACGTCTTTCCGAAGTCCTTAGATACATTCCAGTCGGCAAATCCACATGGTGGGCTGGTGTAAAATCAGGCCGCTATCCAAAGGCTGTAAAACTAGGTGAGCGAATAACGGCGTGGCGGGTAGAGGATATCCGCGCATTGATTGAGAAGCTTTAGTTATGAAGCGCATTAACACGCGCCATATAAAGAGCAAACTTTCTTATACGGTACAGGAATTGGCGTCTGTGACACACGTTCATCCCAACACCGTACACCGATGGATTGAAGAAGGTCTGCCAAGAATTGATGATGCGTATCCTAGCCCAGAACAGATTAGGAAAACGCTGTCGGTGCTCCCTGCCAATACAGATGTGCAACTGCGTGACAGAGCAGTATTAGCCTTTTTGTTTACTACAGGTGCGCGAGATGGCGCACTCATTACATTGAAATTAAAACACATAAATACGGAAAAGAAATATGTGAAGCAGAACCCGAAAGAGGTAGCCACGAAGTTCGGCAAACACATTAATACCAGATTTTATCCTGTGGGCGATGATATCCACCAAGTCATACTGGATTGGGTGAAGCACTTGCGTGAAGTGCTGCTCTTCGGAGATAACGATCCCCTGTTTCCTAAAGAAGTGTTAGTGCAAGGCGAAGATATGAGCTTTACGGGTGGAACTCTCTCCCGTGAGCATTGGAAATCCGCTTCGGCGGTGCGACGTATCTTGAAAGCCTCGTTTGAGATGGCGGGTCTGCCCTATTTCTCCCCACACCGCATTCGGGATACAATCTCCGCCATTGGCCGCACGATGTGCAAGACGGTGGAAGACCAAATGGCATGGGCGCGAAACATGGGACACGAAACCCCTGCTACTACCTTCATCGTATATGGCGGCTTTTCTGTTGCTCAGCAATTTGAGGTGATTGAACGGATGGAGAGGGATGAAGAGAAGCAATCGAGCTCTCTTGAAGCATCAGAAGTAGCTAAAGAGGTAGTAAGGTTGCTTAAGCAGGAATAAATGTTAGAGAGCACCAAGATTTACTATAACTTTCACGCTTTTCCCGCGCCGCATCCTGAAGCTATAGCTTCCCACCCGACACGGCTATGCTATAACCATAAATCCATCCGGATGATTGAGCAAAACGTTATAGCTTCCCACCCGACACGGCTATGCTATAACTCCCGTCGATCGACACCATCGTCAAGGCGAGTTA
>JAXMDT010000012.1:0-62217 GCA_046348685.1 Rickettsiales bacterium | reverse complement strand
ACGGCCCTTATAGCGAATATTAGCCTCTCCAGATGCCAGCGTCACGCCTTTGATCGGCGGCAAAGCCGGGTAATTTTTCGGTGCAAAAGGAGAACTCGACATATGATTCCTTCTATTATTTCAATGATTTATAAAGATATATTTTGTTTTCTACAAGGGAAATGAGCCACGGACTCTTAACCTGTTTGTCATATAAAAACGCTACGATAGCAACATGGTTTTTTCAGCCTTTACAAGCGACATTAATTGGCACCCCCTACATCCCGACGTCAAAGGTCTGCTTGTAGCACTGGATAAATATGCAGATCTTCACCCAAACATGTATGAAGGTCATGAGAGGAATATTGAAGCAGCACTCACAGGCTTTGAGAAAACTCATCCGAAAGCGAGTGGAAGAGAAGTTCTTTCGGAATATTTTAAAATATGCCGTAGTGACGGTGTTAATCCTCTAAAAGATATTTCATTAGCATATATTGGTGGAGGAGATTCTTTTCCCGATACGATCGCACCATTGCGAGGAAGATTTAGAAATTTTGCGGACATACAATTGTCGCGAGGAAGACTTCTTAGCACTAATAATATTGAACGTTATACCCAAAAAGGACGATTTGACATTGTCGTCACGGCAAATGTTTTGAATGATCCACGCCAAGATTTTCCAGAAGATTTATTCGCCGCTTCTGCGCTGCTGGCAAGACCAAAAGGACTTATTGCACATGTCGTAGGACGCAATGCAAACTACACGGATCATGTTTTATCTAAGGAAACATTACAGCGTTCCGGTCAAAACCTGCTTGGAATTTTAGAGAGAGATGCACCTGTAGAAATCGGAAAAGACGGCATTAATCCTATTTATGCTATTTTTTGCCAGCCATGCATTGCGCTCAAGCGCGAAACACCATTGCCTACAATTGATCCGCATCGTGCCGATGGCCGATTAAGAGATATTGGAACTACTCCGCCGCTTTAGGCGCTTCTGATTTTGGTGCTTCTGGCGCATTGTCCGGCATACGCGTGAATTCGAGTGGTTTTCCTTCCGCATCGAAATATTTCACATTCGAGCTATCAACCAGCTGATCGATATATTGCTTGAAGGTTTTCTCTTTCAATTCATCGCGCAGGGAATCTTTCACTTCATCGAAGGACGGTACTTTTACCGGGCTCTCATCCGTGATCTTGATGACGTGCCAGCCGAAATCGGTTTTCACGGGATCGGAAATCTGACCTCTTTTCAATGCAAACGCTGCTTTTGAAAATTCCGGAACCATACGGTCTTCGCTAAAGAAACCAAGGTCGCCGCCTGCAGCAGCAGTGGCTTTATCTTCCGATGCTTCTTTGGCGAGCGCATCAAAATCCTTGCCTGCTTTTAATTGTTTCACCAGATCGCGTGCTTTATCTTCGCTGCCGACCAGAATATGACTGGCGCGGATTTCGCGCTTTCCTGAATATTGCTTTACTTTCTCATCATAGGTTTTCTTTAACTCATCTTCACTGATGCGGCTCGAAACCTCCCGATCCAGAAACGCCTGGGTAATAATTTTCTTTTTGATGCCCTCTAGCTTTTCCTTCACTTCGGGGGTCTCTGCAATGCCAGATTTATTCGCCTGATCGTAAATCACTTCCTCACTGACAATGCCGCGCAGCACGTTCATTTTCACCTTATCGTCAAACGTGTCGAACGGCTGGGCTTTTCCCTCAGGAAACAGGCTTTCCCACACCTGAATCACGTGCGACTTCATAATCGGCTGGCCGTTTACTTCCAGAATTTTGTAATCTTTCGCTTCTTCGGCAAAAGCGGATATCTGTATGGAAGCCGTGGCAAGAAGGGCGAGAAAAAGGCGTTGAATCATGGGGATAACCTTCAGGTGAGTGAGAGACACGCTTATCGCACAGAAGCGATTACTTGGCAAGGGATTCCATTGACATAGCGTTGTGCGGCGCTTATCTCTACGGGGCTTTTTTACTTAAGGAAATTACATGTTTGGGTCTATCGCCCGCAAACTCTTCGGCAGCGCCAATGACCGTCTGGTCAGAACTTATCGCGACCGGGTTGCACGTATCAATGCTTTGGAAGAAACCTATGAGTCGTTGAGCGACGACGAATTGCGCGGCAAAACTGCTGAGTTCCGTGCCCGCCTCGAATCCGGCGCGAAGCTGGATTCACTCATGCCGGATGCATTCGCCGCCGTGCGTGAAGCAGCCAAACGTACGCTCGGCATGCGCCACTTCGATGTACAACTGGTCGGCGGGATGGTGCTGCATGAAGGCAACATCGCCGAGATGAAGACCGGTGAAGGCAAAACGCTGGTAGCCACCCTCGCCGCTTACCTGAACGCCTTGCCAGGCAACGGCGTGCATATCGTGACCGTGAATGATTACCTTGCCAAGCGTGACTCTGAATGGATGGGCAAGATTTACCGTTTCCTCGGACTCACGGTCGGCGTCATCGTGCACGATATGGATGATCTGGAGCGGCAGCAAGCCTATCAGTGCGACATTACTTACGCCACGAATAATGAACTTGGATTCGATTACCTGCGTGACAATATGAAGTACGCGCGCGAGATGATGGTGCAGCGTCCGTTCAGCTATGCCATCGTCGACGAGGTGGATTCGATTCTTATCGATGAGGCGCGTACACCGCTGATTATTTCCGGCCCGACCGAGGACAACTCCGCCCTCTATACCAGCATCAATGCACTGATGGTGCATCTCAAGCCGGAAGATTACGAACTGGATGAAAAAGCGCGCTCTGCTGCCTTCAACGAAGAAGGCACGGAAAAAATGGAGCGCATCCTCGTAGAAGCAGGCCTTATCGCCGAAGGCGCCAGCCTCTATGATATCGCTAATGTGTCCGTGGTTCACCATATGAATCAGGCTCTGCGAGCGCATGTATTATTTAAAAAAGATGTTGATTACATTGTCAAAGACAACAAGGTCGTCATTATCGATGAGTTCACAGGACGCATGATGGAAGGACGCCGCTATTCAGAAGGCCTGCATCAAGCCCTGGAAGCAAAAGAAAACGTGCGCATCCAGAACGAGAACCAGACGCTCGCCTCCATTACGTTCCAGAATTATTTCCGCCTCTATCCGAAACTCGCAGGCATGACCGGAACGGCGATGACGGAGGCGACCGAATTTGCGGATATTTATGGACTCGAAGTGATCGAGATTCCGACCAATGTCGCCGTTGCCCGTAAAGACGAACATGATGAAATTTACCGCACCGCGCGTGAAAAATATGAAGCGGTTATCAAGTTGATTGAGGAATGCCACGAACGCCGCCAACCGGTGCTGGTTGGTACGGTGAGCATCGAGAAATCGGAGTTGCTCTCCGCCATGCTGAAGAAAAAGAAAATCCCCCACAATGTCCTTAACGCCCGCTATCACGAACAGGAAGCGCATATTATCGCCCAGGCCGGCAAACCCGGCGCGGTCACCATTGCTACTAACATGGCCGGCCGTGGTACCGACATTAAACTCGGCGGTAATGCCGAAATGCGCATTGAAGAAGAAATCAAGAACGTTGAAGACAATGTAAAACGCCAAGGCATCATCAATAAGATCGAAGCCGATATCGAAGCTGCGAAAGCCGATGTGCGTCAGGCAGGCGGACTTTATGTCGTCGGTACGGAGCGTCACGAATCCCGCCGTATCGACAATCAGCTGCGTGGCCGCTCGGGACGTCAGGGCGATCCCGGCGCCTCGAAATTCTTCCTTTCGCTTGAGGATGATTTGATGCGCATTTTCGGCTCGGAACGCATCGATGGCATGCTGCAGAAGCTTGGCCTGAAAGAAGGCGAGGCGATTTTCCATCCGTGGATGAATAAAGCCATCGAGCGCGCGCAATCGAAAGTAGAAGCGCGCAACTATGATATCCGCAAAAACCTGCTGAAGTTCGACGATGTGATGAATGATCAGCGGAAAGTCATTTATGAACAGCGCATTGAGCTTATGGAAACGGAAGACGCTTCCGAGACGATCGAGGCTATGCGCCACGACGTAAACGAAGCATTGGTTTCCCAGCATATCCCAGCAAAATCCTATCCCGAGCACTGGGATACGGAAGGACTCGCCAAGGAGATGTTCCGTGTTTACGGACTGCACCTGCCAATTGTTGACTGGGCAAAGGAAGAAGGCATTGCCGATGAAGAAATCCTTGAGCGGATTACCAATCTCACCGGGGAGCAATGGGCTGATAAACTCAATCTTTACGGCGAAGAGATGATGCGCTCGGTCAGCAAGCGTGTATTGCTGCAGACGCTCGATCAACTTTGGAAAGACCATCTGCTGTCGCTCGACCATTTGCGTGCCGGCATCGGCCTGCGTGCATACGGGCAGCGCGACCCGTTGAACGAATATAAGCAGGAAGCGTTCACTTTGTTCGAAGGTATGCTCTCTCACCTCCGCGAAACCACGATCTCACGTCTGGCGCATCTTCAAATTCGTATGGAAGCGCCGCCCGAAGCGCTTGAAGAAATGCGCCCCCCCACACGGCGCCTGCATGAATCGCGTTATGATCCGGCACTGCAAGGCGCGGAGCAATCAGCTGATATTATCCCGATGCAATCCCGCGTGGCACCGGAAGCACGTGATCCGAATGATCCGGAAACCTGGGGACGTGTTGGGCGCAACGAGCTCTGTCCCTGTGGTTCAGGCAAAAAATACAAGCATTGTCACGGGGTTACAGTTTAAGACAATTACATTAAAGTCTTAACTTATTAACTATTTAACTGAGAAATATGCTATATTAAAGAATGGCATATAGTCACAGACGTGTTGGCGAAACGTTAGAAATACAAGATGCTTTAAAAGTACTAAAGCATGTTTTCCCTAATGAAGAAGTAAGTCTGTTAGGAAAGAATCCTATTCATAAAATCGGCGGCGGCAAATGCCGGGATTGTTATCGATTAAAAACTGAGAAAGGGGATTTAGTCGTTACGTTTTTCACTTTTAACTGGCAATCAGCGGACCCTGCGGCCCTGCACGACCTGCAAAAACAACTTTTCCAACATAATATTTCCGTTCCTCAAATGATTGGTGAGCCCGGAATATTGGGGACTACTCCTTTCGAGGTTACGAGGTACATACCTCAAACACCCTCAACCCGTCCGTCTACACAACAGCTAAGACATCTGGCTTTTGAATTAGGCAGACTGCATAAAATTGGGGACGACATAGAATTACCACCAAATTTCAACACGGGGAGAGATTTGGTCCAGGCAGCAAAGCTTGGCCATAGAATCTTAACATCAGCGAATGCCGCTCCTTCTTTCAGCTACGTAAGCAATACGTCATTAAGGACATTGTTCGAACATGCTGTTAGTTCGGTAAAAACAGCACTTAAAAAGCATGCGCTTCCAGAGGGTTTTGTCCACGGCGATATGAATCTTTCAAATGTGCTCTTTCAGGATGAAAAGCCAATATTGCTGGATTGGGAAAGGGCACGTAAAGACTGTTATTTAATGGAAGTCACCAAAGCCATCATGGAGTTTATCATTCTTCCTAATTTAGTCACCGGACGAAGTGTCCCAAGATCTGACATCAATACTTTTATCGTAAACTATGACAGGGTAAGGCCTTTAACGCCGGAGGAAAAAAAGATATTTCCTGAAGCTTTAAAGTACCAGGCAGTACGCTGCGCCGGAAAAGAGCCCATCATATTGGGGCGCTATCCTAGATTGCCGCAAGGAGTATCCTTATTAACTGAAGTCTCCGTATTATCACGAGAAATAAACATAGATAAGATATTAAAAGATAGAGATAATTCCATTCAAACACCATAAAGGCTTCATTTTTTTCAATAATACTTTCGAATCAGCTTTTAGATGACGTTCCGCTCGTTTTCCTGCAGCAAATATGATAGTGTATGCCTATCCATGTAGGATAAACGACCATAGGTAATGATGACGTCACTGTCGCTGAACACACAGATCGGAAGCGCGTATGCGACTGCCAGAATGGGCAATGTCGCGGCCGCTATCCAGCATTCAACCGGTGCGCTCGCTTCCGGAAAGGCACACCAGACGGCGGGGGAAGACGTCGCTGCCATGGCCATCGCCACCACCTATCGCGGCAAGCTCGCCGAGGTACGCGACTCCTTTATAAACCTTCAGAAAAGCATCAGTATGCTCGATACCGCTGACGGCGGCATGCAGCAGATCAATGATGTGGTAGACCGGATGCGCGCCCTGGCATCTATGGCGCAAAGCGGCGCAATCACAAACAAGGAACGTTCTTACCTGGATGTCGAGTACAAACAGCTTGGTCACGAGATCGACCGCATCGCTAACACGACGACGTTTGGCAAACTGAATATCCTGAATGGCGGCGATATTAGCCATAATGTCTATTTGCTGAACAATAATAGCCTGCAACGTTCCAACACGCTGGAACTCACCAATGACCTGTCGCAGGCATCTTTAAGTGATCTTGAAATTGGCGGCGTCACAATGACGGGGACGCAAGGTGTCTTGGGGAACGATCATCCAACAGTCGATTTATTGAACGACACGCTTAATGCGAATGACGTGAATAATCTGCAGAGCACCATGATGTTTTCGCAGAATGTCCGAATCATGATGGAAGTAAAAAATATCCGTATGACCGGCAACAGTATGAGCATCAATAGCACGACGCTGACTATCGATATTACCTCAAGCGTTGCCTATTCCGTCAATGGCCTGGACCGTATCACCAAAGGCGACATGAAGTTCATGCAGAAGCTGGCAATGGATGCCGTTCAGGAACAACTACGTACTATGTCGCTGGTGAAATCAGACCGCGCTTTGCTCAAACTGCATTCCGGTCTCGACGGTCTAGGCGATATTTTATTCTCAACTTCGGATGTGACAACCGGGCGATTATTCGGCGGCAATGTTGGCTCGTTGATGACGTCCGATCTTGCAAAGAGCGCCTTTGAACTGACGAAAAAAGCCCTCGATAATTTGACCTCTGAGCGCGTGCACGCTGGTAGCGCCAGGGAAATTCTGGAATTCGAGGCAACTTTCCTGCAGGTAAAAATAGCAAGCTTTGACGAAATCCGTGCGCTGCATGAGGATACGAATATCACTACTGAGTCGACCAGCTTTGCACTTGAGCAAGTGCAAATGCAAGCTTCTATCGCGGTGCTGACACAAACCATGCGTTTGCATGAGAATACCGTTGAAAAACTCTACGATAACAGTTGGCGGTAATTCTGGCTAACGGGCATGAACGCTTGGGCGGATCAAATTTTTATGCCCGAAAGTTTTTTCAGAGGCAATGTTATAAACAGAATCTATAATGTCGGTAGAGAGCGCCCTGGCTTGCTCTTCCGGCATGCCTATTTTAAAATGATTCAGTAGCATATCGTGGCATTCATTAATCAATTTTTGTGATTCAGCTTTCACTACTTCTCGGCCAGCCCGTTTTACTTTATGTCTACGCAGAAAAGAATTGTCTTTTTCAGCATCGGCCACTTTTATATTTAGATAGTTTGGCAAGACCGCCTGAATATTAAAGGTTTTAGCGCATCGTACACAGGCTTCAAAGATATCATTTTCAAATTCCTCTGCCCAATGATCAATATCGCCACCTTCTTTGTGTACCATTTCATGACGATGAACATAAACTTCGTATTTTTCTCTTAAACTGCTGGCAATCATCCTAAAATCATTTGCCAATGATTTTTCTATTTCTTGATGCGTCATAATATTGGCTTCAAAAATAGTTTGGAGCAGCATGGATGAAAATTCCGTTTTTTTAATACCTGAATTACTATTTATGTTAGTCACGTATTCACCTAGCGCCGCTTTAGCAATCTGATACGTCATACGGGCTGACTGGTGTGGTGTATAGCCCTCCTCTAGCAATGCACTATAAACTTGGTCTCCGCAGGATTTTTGGGAATTATGCCGGTAGGCTACAATATACGCACCACAAGCGGCTTTGAGTATTACCTCTGCCTTGGCTTTTTGTTCGCCGTTTAATTCTACCTCTTCATTAACAACTGCAATTGCCAACTTTTCAGCAGTTTGTTCATAACCAAAAACCAGATCGCCGTTCCAATCGACACCGAACATAAATCACTCCAAAGGTAAATAATATTTAACCTTTAAAGTGTTGGCAATCTATAGATTTAGCGCTTGTTTATTATAAGTAATTATGCCGCTTCATCCGCTTCGGGCTTAATTTTTGGCGCTTCTTTTTCTTCCTGCAGTGTTTTCAACGCTTTGGGTGACAACTGAATATTGAGTTCTTTCAGCTGCTTTTCTGTTGCAGTAGCCGGTGCGCCCATCAATAAATCTTCCGCTTTCTGATTCATCGGAAACGCGATTACCTCTCGAATATTCGGCTCATCAGCGAGCAGCATCACCATACGGTCGACACCTGGCGCCAAACCACCGTGCGGAGGAGCGCCGAATTTGAAGGCACGGATCATGCCGCCGAAACGCTCATCCACCACCTGCTCGGAGTAGCCGCAAATGCCAAATGCTTTGTACATGATTTCCGGGCGATGGTTCCGGATCGCGCCGGAAGAAAGCTCCACGCCATTGCAAACGATGTCGTATTGGTAAGCGAGAATCTTGAGTAACTTCTCTTTGTCGGTGCCCGCCGCTTCGAGGATTTCCATCCCGCCTTGCGGCATCGAGAATGGATTATGCGAAAAGTCGATTTTCTTCTCGTCCTCGTTCCACTCGAAATACGGGAAATCGACAACCCAGCAGAATTTAAAAATATTTTTTTCAAGCAAATTGAGCTGATTGCCAAGCTCAATGCGCACCTGACCGGCAATGGTCGCAGCCTCCGCTTCCGTACCGGAGGAAAAGAATACGGCATCGCCATTGTTCAGCTTTGCTTCTTTCTTTAGCTGATCAAGTTTCTCCGGAGCTAAGAATTTTGCAATCGGGCCCTTGGCGGAACCGTCTTTATCGAAGACGATATAAGCAAGGCCTTTGGCGCCTTTTTCCTGCGCGAAGGCCACCATTTTATCGAAGAAGCTACGCGGCTGTTCAGAGGTTCCTGGAGCCGGAATCGCACGCACGATTCCGCCGCCTTCAATCACTTTGTTAAAAATACCAAAACCTGAACCCTGCCAGATATGCCCGGCATCGATGATTTCGATCGGGTTACGCAGATCCGGTTTATCCACACCGTATTTCAGCATCGCGTCTTTGTAAGTAATGCGCGGGAACGGATATTTCGTCACTTCCTTGCCGTCTGCAAATTCCTGGAATACTTCGTAAAGCACCGGTTCAATCGCAGAGAATACATCTTCCTGCGTCACAAAGCTCATCTCGACATCGAGCTGGTAGAACTCACCAGGCGAACGATCCGCCCTGGCATCTTCATCGCGGAAGCAGGGCGCGATCTGGAAATAGCGGTCAAAGCCTGCGACCATTAGCAGCTGTTTGAATTGCTGCGGCGCTTGCGGCAGCGCATAGAATTTGCCCGGGTGCACGCGCGACGGAACCAGGTAATCCCGCGCACCCTCCGGCGAAGAAGCAGTGAGAATCGGTGTCTGAAATTCCATGAAGCCTTTACCCGTCATCTTAGCGCGCAGCGCCGAGATGATCTTGGTGCGAAGGACGATATTCTTGTGCAGTTTCTCACGGCGGAGATCAAGGAAACGGTAGGTCAGACGCAAGTCCTCGGGGAATTCACGGTCGGCATTAACCTGAATCGGCACCTGATCTGCTTCCGATTCGATCACAACTTCTTTTGCAACCACTTCAACGCTGCCGGTCGACATCTCTTTATTGATCGTGTCCTCGGTACGTTTCACGACGTCACCAGTGATAGTGATAACGCTCTCAAGCTTGATATGCGTCAGCGTATCGAAAAAGGACGTACCTTGATTGATCACCACCTGGGTCAGCCCGTAATGGTCGCGCAGGTCAATGAACAGCAACTGCCCGTGGTCGCGCTTGCGGTGAACCCAGCCGGAAATCTTGACCGTTTGGCCAACATGGTTATCGCGTAAGTCGTTACATGTGTGCGTCCTAAATGCATGCATCGGAGTATCCTTCTTTAAGCTGCCGTGATATAAAGGAAAGCAAGAAAAAAGCCAAGGATTATATGACTGAACGCATAGTCTTCTTGCGTATTACGCCGAATGCTAAAAAAAACGTTTTTGGTGAGCATGTTGAGGATGAAAAAGGTCAACGCTGGCAAAAAGTCCGGGTCGCGGCAACGCCGGAACAGGGAAAAGCCAATCTGGAGCTACTGAAATTTCTTGCGAAAAGCTGGAATGTGCCTAGACATTCGCTGGAAATCGTGAGTGGCGAAACATCGCGTTTCAAGAGAATCCGCATAAGAGAATAATTGCCCGAAGCATGCCTTGGTCTTATAGGGCAGCAGATTATGAATCAGGCCGTCATCACGCATACTGAAGAACTACTTGCCTTTTGCGAGAAAGAAATGGCATCTCCCTTGCTCGCCATCGATACGGAATTCGTGCGTGAAAATACGTATTACCCCAAACTTTGCCTGATTCAGATTGCTTCCGCGGACAATGAAGCCATTGCAGTCGATACACTTTCAGACACGATTGATCTTGAACCGCTCAAGAAACTGCTTACAGAAAACAAAGGATTGAAGTTATTTCACGCCGGTAAGCAGGATCTGGAAATTCTCTCCCGTCTGCTCGGATTCGTGCCCACCCCCATGTTCGATACGCAAGTCGCCGCCCAGCTTCTGGGATTCGGTGATCAGATCGGCTATGAAGCATTGGTGCGCGATGTGCTTGGCAAATCGCTCGACAAATCGCAGCAATATACGAACTGGTCTCGCCGCCCACTGAGCGAAAAACAGGTCACGTACGCACTTAACGACGTACTGTTCCTGCGCGAAATTTATCCGGTGCTGCTCGAACGCCTAAAGGCAAAAAACCGCCTGAGCTGGATGGATGAGCTGATGCAGCCGCTAACCGATGTAGACTACTACCGCAGCGCGCCGGAAGATGCGTGGCGCCGACTGTCGCGCCGTTCGCGTCACACGTCCTATCTCGCGCGCTTGCGTACCCTCTCGGAGTTCCGCGAGATCGAAGCCGAGCAACGCAACCTGCCGCGCCAGTGGATTTTCACGGACGACACGCTGCAAGAGCTGGCATTGCATCCACCGAAATCGGCTGAGCTATTACAAAAAGTACGGCTAGGTAAAAGCGCCGGCTCAATGACCTACGATGGGCTGATGGGTGCCATTGAAGCAGCCGATCCTTCTCGTTTCGACGGCAGCGATTTATTCGATGTGCCGCTAGCCGTGACTAAAAACAACGAAACCCTGCTCGATCTTTTAAAGCTCGCTGTTAAAGTGATCGCCGAAAAAGAAAACATCTCGCCGCGGCTACTCGCCGCCTCTGAGGATCTCATCGAAATCGCGATGGGTAAATCCGTGAACAGCGTGCTTTCCGGTTGGCGCTATGCCATTGCAGGTGAAAAAATCGCCGGTTTGCTCGATGGCAAATATAGTCTTAAAATTACAGATAGCGGAAAAATTGAACTAGTGTGATTAACGGTTAGGCCGTTGGCGGATGATGGCCAGCATATACGGTAGGTTCTCAATTTTTTCTTTCTCGGCATGCTGCAGCATTTCACGTACCACATGATTGCCGAAACTTAAGCCGCCGGGCGCGATGCCGGAATCAAGCACCGTACGGACAGAATCAAGCAGCAGACGCGTTGCCTTGTACATGCTGCCGGGAAGATGCGTTTTATTATACAAAGCACGGAAGCCCAGCTTACCGCGGTCGTTAATCAGCATACGTGCATTATCGAGCGGGATATTGGCCATTGCCGCCATGCTCGCAATGAAGAAATCCACGTTACCATAGCACAGGGCATTAATGACGAGCGATGCGGTCAGGCGGCCTTCTGTATGGAGGGATGCCACCAGTCTTTCCGTTTCGTCGCGCGGCTGCAGCGGAAAAATAAGATCGACCGTATGTTCCTCACGCGCGTGGCGTGTTTCGGATTCAAGGATTTCATGATCAATAATGTAAGTGTTCTGCAGATGAATGCGCACATCTTCAGACACGGCATGCAGAATTTTCTCAACCACTTTCAACGGCAGTTTCGGACGTTTTGCCAGCCCTTCGGCAATTTCCTTCCGGTTACCGGCATGATCCGCGATTTTGCCCAGCGCCTGGTCTTTGATTTCGGCTGTCTGATTTTCAAGCAATGCCTGATAGACAGGTATCTGCTTCGTTTCAATCAGCGCATCGCTGATTGGAGAAGGTAGATTCTCACGCTGCGCAATAGCCAGATAGCGCCAGATTTCCTCACTGTTTTCGATGATCTCCATCAGGTCATCCTGCGTCAGCACATGCGAAAGTCTTAGGACCGGCGTTGCAACGGATTCGAGATCAAATGCCAGCGCACGCGCGACGTCACGCGGCAGGCTGGGATTACCGGCAAGGCTTTCCGAAAGGGAACGGCGGATGCGGATTGCAGAATCACGCATGAGCAAGCGGAAAATCTGCTCAGCGAGCTTCATCTCGGTGTCGCCCAGCTTCTCAGGGTCGAACTGATGGGCAACTTTTTCGAGAATATCGATCTTGGTTTCTATGGTCGGATCATTGAGGAGACGCCACACATCTTTTTGCGTGAGCCTTGGATAGGGGACTTCCCCTACGATCTCAATCGACTCAACGCTTAGGCTGCGACTCATTCTCGACACTCCGGAGCAAGGTAACGAGGTATTGCATGTTTTCTATTTTCTTATCATAGCCTTCCGCTTCGATACGTTCAATCATACGTTGCTGAAAGTTGTCAATTCGCATCTTTCCGCCGTTCGTTTCCTCGCGGGCTATGTTCATAAAGACACGGATTGCTTCGGCGAGCGTCGCCGGCATCGAGCTTGCCTGATAAAGCGTGTGAAATGCTTTGTCACTCGGATGCGTCAGGAGTTTGTGCGCGTTTGCCACAGGAATACCGATTTTTTTAGCGAGCGCCACTTCAAAGAACATGACCTCTCCCATGCAGAGCGCGCGCAGCATCATCGAATAGCTGAGACGCTTGTTGCGTTCCATCTGATCGACCAGCTTGATAATATCCTCAAGCGTCATCCACGGCGCGATGAAGCGGATGATGGCGCTCTCGCGCGTGACTTTCACGGCTTCATTCACGATCCGGCGTGGAATGATATTCCGTTTAGTCAACTGGCGCATGAATTTATCGGACACCATGCTGTACAGGCGCTCAGCAAATTCTGGAGTCAACCCGCCGCGGCTAACCAACGCTTCGAGAATATTTTGGTCTTGGCGGAATTCCTCTGCAATCGAGGTTAGATCGGACTGCTTGATTTCAGCGCCGGCGTTGCCCAGTAAACTGCGAATCACATCCTGATGATGGGTTCCTATGAGCAGACCGCTGATAAACGCAGAAATTTTCTGACGACGCGAAATGGCCAGCCATTTTTTTACATCCTTGCTGGATTCAATAACATAAGCAAGGTCTTCATCGGTGAAAACAAGCGAGTGTTCCAGAACCTGCGATGCGACGTCCGCAATATCGGCAGACAGCGTCAGCATGACATCTTTCGGGACATATTTGCAGTCTTTCAGCTGATCCGCAACAGACTTGCGAACGCTGGTGGCAGTATCGCGAACCAGAAGACGGAGAATTTCAATAGCAATCGTGTTTTCCCTCGACGTGAAGCGAGACCGCTTATATCCTTCCGAAACCTTCTTGGCGATCATTTCGCGGACATTCGGGGATGGCTCGCGAATGAGCAAATGCAGGTCGTTGCGGGTAATAGCGTGTGATTGCATCGAATTTCCCAATAATTTTATTTAATATTAAAATGATTTTGACATATAAAAGTAAATAACAAGTTAATATTTTAACTTTTGTATATTTTAAGCTTATTATATATTTCTTTTATTACAGCCGCTTGATCAATTAACTATTATTATGCTGCCGTTGCAACCGCTTCCTGGGTTACTTTGTTGCGTCCACCACGCTTCGAGCGATAAAGGGCATCGTCAGCGCGTTTAATCATTAAAGGAACCGAGTCCTGGCCATGACGGTAGGCGGCAACGCCAATTGAGACCGTCACGGTGCCGAAACTTTCGCCGGTAGATTTATGTTTCAATTCTTTAGAAGAAATGGCGCGGCGGATATTTTCCGCAACGATCATGGCGCCCTGTATCGGCGTTGCCGGGAGAATAACTGCAAATTCCTCGCCACCGAAGCGCGCCACAATATCTTTACCTTTTACGCATTCTTTCATGAATTTTGCGACCATCTTCAATACTTCATCACCAATCAAATGGCCGTACTCATCATTGAATTTTTTAAAGTAGTCGATATCCACCATCAACATACATAACGGTGACTGCGCTTCTTCGGTCTGAACGATCAGCTCATCCACGGCGCGGTCAAATGCTTTACGATTGAAAACACCTGTTAAAAAGTCGTGTTCGGCTTCGGACGTCGCTTTCGCAAGGTTCTCACGCAGACCGGTAATTTCCTGCTTGGATTCTTCTAAACGCTGCTGCATGGAGCTTGCCGATTCCTTAAGCGTATGTGCCGTGGAAATAATCTGCTTCACCATGCTCTGCAGATCTCCGGAAGTCGGCGCTTTCTCGAGAACGCCTACCTGGTCACTGATTTCCTGATGATAATTTTGCGTGTCGCTCGAAAACTGCGTCATCGCCTGCAGCACATTTGCAAGAAGTGCCTTCGCGTCCGCTTCCGCAGAAGCATTTGGATCGTTCCTACCGATAACATGTTTATCATACATGTATTCATGCATGCCGGCATCGAAGGTAACAGAACCTTCTTCTGCTTTTTTAATTTCTTCGATAAGCTTTTTATTCTTGCCCAATGCATACTCGAACCACACCGCATAATGCTTTGGCAATGGGTCGATCCTGCGCGATTCCATTTCTTTAAGTGCCCGGGAAGCGGCTTCTTTGACTTTCTGCGGATCGAGGGAAGGTGCCTTCATGGTTCAAGCCTTTGTGTACGCCCCTAATCTATCCTAAAAATATTTATACTTTATAAAAATAGTTACGATCTTTATCATTTTATCGAAACATGCAACCAGCTATATTTTTAGCTTTTTTCGGGAAATTATGATCAAGAAAGTTAATTTAATATTTATTTCTTGTTTCGTGTACGCTAAAAGCTTAATAGCAATCCTCCTCGAAATAAATTTCTTAAAGAATTACCATGCAGCCTCAAAGCACTATTGCACCTTCTTCCAGTGAAACCAAGGCAATGCCTAAGGTCAATGTTCCTCCAACGACATTTGGAAAAAAAGTTGAGGAAATTAAAATAGAAGTAGAGAAAAAACCTATCGCCGCGGAACCGAAGAAAGAGGGTTTTGTTTGGGATTTCAAGTTTTCGCTTGGCCTGATTATGCTGGTCATTGCAGTCAATACCGTATTGGCCCTTCTTCTAGGTAAAAGCGCGAACCTCGCAGATTCTTCGGCCATACAGGTCTTTGCTGAACCCAAAGGACGCACGATTCCCCTGACCAGATCCCCTGCCGCGCTGCAGGCAATCGCGCCGGCCGCAGGAAATGCCCAGCCGCAGGAAAACCAGCCAACGCGAACCTACATCACACCGGAAGATAAACGTCTGCTTCTGAAATATCTGGAGACTCCGCCGGGCAAAAAATTACCCTCCACAACTACTGCACAACCCGACACCCAACAATAGGTGAATCATGAAAAAAATTATCCTCGGACTCGCGACCCTGATTTTATGCGCATTTTCAGCACAGGCTGCTGATAAAACAATTGGCATGGTAACTGGCCCTGAAACCGGCACATATATGGCTTTCGGGAAGGATATCGCCAAAATTGCCGCGCGCAAAGGCATTGATATCAATCTAAAACCGTCCTCGGGCTCCATCGAAAATATCCGCCGTATCGCCGAGAGCAATGAAAATACGCAGCTTGGCATTGTGCAGTCGGATGTACTGTCATTTTTAAAACGCTCCGAAAAACCGCGCTCGCAAGAAATAGCGAAACGGCTGCGCCTGGTTTTTCCGCTTTATCCTGAAGAAATCCATGTCCTTGCCCGGAAAGATATTGCCACGTTCCGTGAACTGCGCGACAAACGCGTTGTCATCGGCGAAGAAGGCAGCGGCAATATGGTGACGTCAATGAATCTGTTTGCGCTGACTGGCACGCGCCCCGCCGAATTGATACAAGTGCCACCCGCGGAAGGCATCCTGAAGGTGCTTAGCGGTGAAGCGGATGCGATGATCTTCGTTGGCGGAAGACCGGTACCGCTGTTTCAAAATTTGTCGGAACTGGCCACGGCCGATAACGGGAAGAATGCATATTTGTTGAAAGCCGTGCATTTCCTGCCGATGGATGATGCGAAAATCCGTAAGGAATACGAGCCGGCAGTTTTGAGCTCCGGTGATTATCCTTTCATTTTGGGCACGGTGCCGACATCGGCTGTTACAGCCTCGTTGATCTCGTTCGATTTTTCGGAAGAAAAAAACAATTATTATAAAGACCGCTGCAAATTGCTCGACACCCTTGCCGGTAGCATCCGCGATAGCTTCGAAGCATTGAAAACCATGGGCCATCCGAAATGGCGCGAGGTCAATCTTTATAAGGATATCGGCCTGTGGACACGTGACGAATGCGCGTGGAAATCGGTCCGCAAAGATGCGCCGCTGCTCAGCAATGAATTAGACCGTGATATTCTTGACGTCATCAAGCACGGCAAACAATAACTGTTTTTCATCGTGAAAAATCTATGCTAAGGCGGCACCATCGCCTATGCATGAATCTATACGCATCCTGGTCTGCCTTGCCGATACTGCCGTTGCCGCCACAGTTGTTGAATATCTGCGCCTGCGAGGTTACACGCCGAGCGTCATCCAGCGTCTAACGGCGGATGAATTATGGATGGAGGGGAATCTTCTGCTTGCAGACGAAGCGAGCGTGAAAACATATGATAACAGCGCGCCTTTGCCCTCGCTGTTTATCCTGCTTGGCAAGACAATCCCGGAGGCGATACTCCCTGCCATTTCCCATCATGAAATCGTATCGCTGCCGCTACGCCTCAGCGATTTGGGTAAAGCGATTGCCCGTATCGTAACGCGTGCATCCATTTCTCCCGAACATATTGAGCTACAACCTGGAATCTCGTTCTATCCTAAAGAAAGGCTTCTGCGCTCCGTGTCAAAAACTCCGGTTGAACTTACGGAAAAAGAGGCTTCCCTGCTCGCCGCGTTGCTCCAGGAACGGCATCAGGCAGTCAGCCGGGAAAGCTTGCTCAAAGATGTCTGGCGTTATCAGGCCGGAGTCGATACCCATACGCTTGAGACACATATTTACCGCCTCCGTCAAAAGATCAGCGAAGCTGGAGGAGACGAGAAAATGATCGTCACCACGCCGGAAGGCTACCGTTTCCAAGCGTTACAGGACGCTGTTCTCTAGCGGAAAACTGTAGAGAAGCTTTGATTTTAACCACGTTTTCCGATACATAAGACTCCTTTTTGAACAAACAGGGGGAAAAATGCGATTAAGTCTCTGTTTTATTGCATTATTTGCTTTATTTACACTACAAAATGCCAATGCACAGACGCTGCATCAGACGTTTGGCGACTGGAAAGTATTTACCCATAAGGACGGAAGCAATACGCTATGTTATATTGCGAGTACGCCGATTAAAAAGGACGGTAATTTTTCCAGGCGGGATGATCCTTTCGTACTGGTGACCTTTCGCTCTGCCAGGACGGACGAAATCAGCGTTTCTTCGGGCTTTCCTTACAAGAAGGGCAGCGAAGTCTCACTGAAGGCCGATAAAAAAGAATTTAAGCTCTTCTCGCAGAATGATCGCGCTTGGGCTTACGACGAAAAGGAAGACAGCCAGATCATCGATCGCATTGCCAAAGGCAAGACCATGATGGTGAAAGGCACGTCGCAAAAAGGAACGTTCGCGGAAGATACGTATTCGCTGACGGGATTTACGAAAGCCCATCGTGCTATGAAGGCGCTTTGCAAATAGGATACTATGCTAGGGTCTGAACCGATAATCAAAACACCCGAGCGGCCGGATGCACCTATTGCCTCCGATAAGCCGAATCTGGTAGGCATGTCACGTGAAGACATGAAACAGCTGGTTGCGGAATTGGGGCTGGAGCCGTTCCGCGTCAAGCAGATCTGGGGCTGGATCTACCATCACGGCGTCACCGATTTCGACCGTATGACGAATATCGCGAAACCGGCGCGGCAGAACCTCGCCGAACATGCTGTGATTAAGCGCCTCGATATCGCACGCGATCTGCATTCGTTCGACGGCACCAAAAAATGGCTGCTGTCAATGGCGGATGCCACCCAAGTAGAAACTGTATTCATTCCTGAAGAAGAGCGCGGAACGCTTTGCGTCTCCTCCCAGGTCGGCTGCACTTTAACCTGCACGTTCTGCCATACGGGGACACAACGACTGGTGCGTAATCTGACGGCGGAAGAAATTGTCGGCCAAGTGATGATAGCGCGCGATGCGCTCGGCGAATGGCCCTCGCCTCAGGATGGCAGGCTGCTATCCAATATTGTCCTGATGGGCATGGGCGAGCCGCTTTTCAATTACGATAACGTAGCCAAGGCGATGAAAATCATTATGGATGGCGAAGGCATTTCGCTCTCCAAGCGCCGCATTACGTTATCCACTTCCGGTGTCGTGCCGCAAATCAAAAAATGCGGCGAGGAACTGGGCGTCAACCTGGCGATCTCGCTGCATGCTGTAACGGATGAACTGCGTGATGTCATTGTTCCTATCAACCGCAAATGGCCGATTGCCGAACTGATGCAGGCCTGCCGCGATTACCCGACGCTCAGCAACGCACGCCGCATCACGTTCGAATATGTAATGCTAAAGGATGTGAATGATTCGGATGCCGATGCGCGGGCGCTTGCCAAACTGATCGACGGTATTCCAGCGAAATTGAACCTGATCCCGTTTAACCCTTGGCCAGGCGCCCCCTATGAATGCTCGTCGAATAACCGCATCCATAAATTCGCGAATATTATGATGGAAGCAGGTTACCCTTCGCCGATCCGCACACCGCGCGGCCAGGATATCATGGCGGCATGCGGCCAGCTCAAATCCGACAGTGAAAAGAAACGCAAATCCCAACTGAACTAGGCTTATGAAACCAGCTCTTACTCCGACAGATGAAAAATCACTCGATGAGGATTTGGCTTATATTCTCGGTTATGACACAGATAACACTGCGCTTGATCCGCTTCTGCTTAAGCAGAAGCTGCGCGAAGTCATCACCGACAACCAGATTCTGGTCGAGAAGATCAATGCCCGCGATAAAGATGTGCGCAAACTTTCCGAATATGTAGAGACGCTGCTGCACCATACGCGCGCTATCGAGCGCAGTCGCGCCTGGTGGCTCGGCAGCACCATCACCGGCTGGGTGCGCATCCTGCTTGGGTATGGCCGCCGCACCTGGGTCTTCAAGGATTGCGAACGCATCGCCACCATGTATCACCACTGGAAGAAAGCTCGTGATTAATTCTTCCGCTTTTCCCAGTCTTACCGTTGTCGTCTGTGTGCATAATGCTGCATTCTATGCGGAAACTGCCATTGATTCCGTCCTACGCCACACACCCAAACCGTACGAGTTAATTCTGGTCGACGATGGATCGGACGCAGAAACCAAGGCGATGCTCGAAGACTATGCAGCGGAATATGATCATATCACATTGATCCGCAATGAAGTGGCGGGCGGTTATACGAAGGCGGCAAACCTGGGCCTCCGCGCCTCGACAAGCGATTATACGATTCTTCTCAACAGCGACACGATCGTTTCCCCCAAGTGGGCGGAGCGCATAATCTCCTGCGGCGAATCGAGCACCGATATCGGCATTATCGGGCCGCTTTCAAATGCCGCGACATATCAATCCGTGCCGGATGTATTTGCCGAAACCGGCCATTGGAAACAGAATGAACTGCCCGGCGCCGTTACGGTTGCCGCTTATGCAGAAATGATCGCGAAAACTTCCTTGCACACCTATCCGCGGTTGCCAGTGGCTAATGGATTCTGCTTTGCCGTGAAACGCAATGTCATCGATGCAATCGGCTATCTGGATGAGGAAAATTTCCCGCGCGGCTATGGCGAGGAAAATGATTATTGCCTCCGCGCTGCCGATGCCGGACTGGAAATCGCTATTGCCGATGATGCCTATGTTTATCACGCCGTCTCTAAGAGCTTCGGCGTTGGCAACCGCGAGAAATACACACAGGACGCCCATTTTGCGATCCGCCGCAAACACGGCGACGACCGGCTCGCCGCTATCGACAATGAACTGCGAACGGGCGGTGCATTAGACGAAGTGCGGAATCGCATCCGGGAAGCGCAGCAAGCGGTGCTTTCCAAAGCGGCGCAATCGAACCAGTCTCCTGATCTCCCTGCCGCAAATACCAACCTGCCAATTCTGTTTCTGCTGCCCGACTGCACGGCAAAATCCGGCGGCACCCAGGTGATAGTCGAAACGGCGCGCGGACTTGCCGAGCTCGGCGTTCCGGTGAAAATCGCGGTGAAGCATATTATGCGTGAGGAATATCAAACTTTCTTCGCGGGTTATGAATCGCTTTTCTGGTACTATACGCGAAAATCGGAATTGATGACGTTTGCCAAGGATTTCAAAGTCGCCGTGGCTACCATTTTTTATTCGGTGCCGCTCCTTGCAGACATTCTTAAAAAACATTCGCATGTGACACCAGCCTATTACGTACAGGATTACGAACCCTATTTCCTCGATGGCTATCCGGGGCTTAAGAAAGATGCGGAAGCAAGCTATACTTTGATTCCTGGCATCAACATCGTCGCCATCAGTCCCTGGGTATGTGAAGTGCTGAAAAAGAAGCATGGCGTTGTTGCGAAAAAGATCACCGGCATGATTGATCAGAAAATATTTTTCCCGGATTACACACGGGCTAAACAAGGCATCGTTACGATCTCTGCGATGATACGCCCTTCCACCGCATGGCGCGGCCCCGAACAGACGATGAAAGTGCTGAAAGCACTCACCGCGAAATACGGCGAAAAAATCTCCGCTGTTATTTTTGGCTGTACCGAGGGAGAATTATTCGAAAAAGACATCGATTACGATTTCCCGCATACTAATTACGGCATTTTAGGCCGCTACGATGTGGCCAATACGCTTCGCAATTCGGATATTTTTCTCGATCTATCAACCTTCCAGGCGTTCGGCCGCACCGCGCTTGAGGCGATGAGCTGCGGCACAGCGGTAGTCGCCCCGCGTGAAGGCGGCGTACATGATTTCGGGATAGATAGTGAGAATATTCTGCTTATCGACACCCAGAACGAAATCGCCTGCATTGAAGCGGCGTCGCGCTTGATAGAGGATGCAAACTTACGCCATATACTCGGCTTCAACGGTATTCAAAAAGGCCTGCAATACTCCATGCATGGCAGCGCTATGGAATTCCTGCAATGGGCCGTCGATATCAACAGCGGATCAGCTGTTACGCTTGCCGCGCAGCAGCTGGCTGGATAATTCCTGACCTAACTGTGAGCCACTAAGCCGCATTCTGCCAATCGTATTCGCCACGGATTGCCCCAGCGCGCCACCGATAATTCGCGCACCGGCGTTAATCGTGCGGCGTGTGTTAACCTGTCCGGTAAGAATGGCGGAACTAGCCGCCCGAGCGCTGGCGCTTTCCAATGCGCGCGAGAGAAAATCACCGCCCAGCCCTGCACTGACTGTAGAAAAGTCAGGTAATGGCGCCGCAGCTTCGCCTGTGACTGCCGAGCGTAATTCTTCCAGTTTTTGTACCAATTCCAGCGAGCGCGCTACCTCACGCTCAATATCAGCACTGAGCAGGCGCAGGCGCTCACGCGTTTCTACATCAAAACGGTTCAGCGTATCCAGATTATCATCGAAAAAATCAGCCATGCCTTACTAAAGCATGGACTATGAATGCCCGGAAGTGGGTTCGATTGGCTCACCCGACACCGCTTCTTTTTCTTCCGGTCGACGCTCGAAAGTAACCGCCAGTTGATAGTTGAGCTCTGCGCCGTAGATAAAAATAAAATTGATCAGATAGAAAAAAATCAACGTCGCAATGACTCCGCCTAGCGAGCCATAAATCAGGTTCACCTGATCGACTTTGGACAAATAAAGCGAGAACAAACCGGCCGCCAGCACCCAGAGCAAAACGGTTACAACCGCACCGGGGATGACGTTCATCAACGTCTGCTTGATATTCGGAAGCAGATAGTAGAGCGCCGATACGACGACAAACATCGCGCCGATACTGATATAAAGAATGATGTTGCCGAGAGAGGCATTGCCTTCGATAGTGAATTGAAGGCCGAAATGTTCCTCAATGGATTTGAAAACAATCGGCAGGAAAACCAATAAAAGCATCGCAACAATAATAATCAGCGTAAACAGCAGGAGCTGCAGGATGCTTAAGCTTCGGCGAAACCAGTAATTTGGCGGGGTACGCACACGATACGCACGATTTAGTGTCGTCCGGATGCCTTCAACGGCGGAAGAAGCGGTCCAGATAGCGCCGAGAATAGAGATTGTCAGCAAGCCTTGCGGTGGGCCGGAGACAATCTCCTCAATGCGTGGACGGATAGCCGCCACCGCTTTGGGCGGCAGGTTTTCCACCAGCAGCTCCAGGAAATGCGCGCCTGCTTCCCCTTGTCCCAAAACCCCGGCAATTGCCACGATGAGCACCAGAAATGGAAACAGTGCCAGCATGTTGAGGAAAGCCAGATAGCCAGCATGCTCGATACCGTCATGATCGTAAATAGCCGAATCCCCGGCATTATAAAGGCATAGAGCGATTTTCTTCACAAAGGTGAACATGATAGCGAATGTAGGAAGGTTTCCGAGGGCAATCAAGCTATTGCAGCTTTATCCTATTCATGTCATTTGTTTTTTTATATTTCCTGCGTTATCGCAGCTAATTCATGACATACAGGAGCTTGTCTATGCCATACGCCGCTTCACAGACCCCCGCATCAACACTAATGCTGACCGATGCCGTTCCTGCCCCGGCAAAGCATTTGTTTACGCCTGAGGCTCTCGCCTTTGTCGGAGACCTTGTGGAAAAGTTCGGTGCGCGGCGCGAGGAACTCCTTGCTAAACGTGCGAAACGCCAAAAAGAATTCGACACAGGCAAACTGCCGGATTTTCTGCCGGAGACGAAAGCAATCCGCGAATCCGAATGGAAAGTCGCGCCGATTCCGGAAGCCTTGCTTGACCGCCGCGTCGAAATAACCGGCCCCGCCGAACCGAAGATGATCATCAACGCATTGAACTCAGGCGCAAAAGTCTTCATGGCCGACCTGGAGGATTCACTTTCGCCGACCTGGGAAAAAGCAGCGGAAGGCCAGGCCGCGCTGTACGATGCCATGCGCCGCACGCTTACTTTTAAAAGCCCCGAAGGAAAAGAATACAAACTGGGGGAAAGACTGGCGACCCTGATCGTCCGTCCCCGCGGGTGGCATCTGCCGGAAAAACATGTGCTTCATAACGGCAAACCTATCTCCGGGTCGCTGTTCGATTTCGGTATGTTCTTTTTCCATAACGCCGCCTATGCAGCAGAGAAGAAAATCGGCCCGTTTTTTTACATCCCAAAACTCGAATCGCACGAAGAAGCGCAGTTATGGGCGGATGTGTTTGCCTATTCGGAAAAGCGCCTCGGCATTCCGCATGGCTCGATCAAAGCGACAGTACTCATTGAAGTTATTACCGCCGTTTTCGAAATGGATGAGATCCTGCACGCGCTGAAGGATTACTGCGCCGGCCTAAATTGCGGCCGCTGGGATTATATCTACAGCTTTATCAAAAAGTTTCATGCCCGGCCGGAATTCGTTCTTCCGGAACGCGGCCAGGTAACAATGACAACGCATTTCCTCAAATCTTATTCCGAGCTTCTTATCAAAACCTGCCACCGCCGCGAAGCGTTTGCCATGGGGGGCATGAGCGCTTTTATTCCCGTGAAAAATGATGAAGCAGCGAATGAAAAGGCGTTCGCTGCCGTACGCGCCGATAAAGAACGTGAGGCATCCGCAGGACATGACGGCACATGGGTCGCACATCCAGGATTGATTCCGGTTGCGATGGAGGTTTTTGACCGTCTGATGCCGGGTAAAAACCAGGTTGATAAAAAGCGCGAGGATGTAAAAATCACCGCTGCCGATTTAATCAAAGTGCCGGAAGGGACGGTCACCGAAGCTGGCCTGCGCAACAATGCATCGGTCTCCATTCAATATACCGCTGCATGGCTTTCGGGAAACGGATGCGTGCCTATCAATAACCTTATGGAAGACGCTGCGACTGCTGAAATTTCCCGCACGCAGCTTTGGCAATGGGTGCATCACCCGAAAGGAAAGCTTGATACAGGCGCGGACATCACGGCGGATTTCATCAAGAAAGTCATCGCCGAAGAGCTGGAAAAAATCAAACTGCAGATTGGCGACAAAACCTTCGATAATGGCAATTACGATAAAGCCGCAGGTCTCATCGAGAAGCTCACGCTGGATAAAAACTACACGGAATTCTTGACGTTACCTGCTTACGAAATGCTGGCATAAAACCGTCATTATGAGCCGAAGGCGAAGGATCCACCAGATCCTTTACCTCGTTCAGGATGACATTATAAAGACTTACCAGCTGGTCGGAATCTGGAACGTAGCGATCAAATTTTCCTCGCCAGGATTCTTGTCGTAGATGCTGGCGTTGGAGAGGTGGTTCAGCTGCACGCCGATGCGGTAATCGTCCGGCAGTACATAGCTGACTTCGATGCCTGATTTGAATTCAAGTGCACCGCCAAGATCTTTACCCGCACCATGATGATACGCGCCGACCGCAAAGCTCGGCGTAACTACCCATTCATCCGCTACGTGCAGATCCCAGACGATACCTGCATAACCGTACGCATCGCTGTCTTCATTGGCAAAACCGCCGACGACAGGGCGAATGCCATAACCCAGGTCAGAAGCGCGATATTCAATACCGCCTACGAACGCCTTATCGTCATCAAGCGCATCGAATGCACCGACATATGGCACGATGTGGCCTTTTGCCCAAGTTGGCATGTTCTGCGCAAGCGCGGGCGCGGCGATGATCGTAGTCGTCAGAAGTGCGGCGGCAAATATTTTCATGTAAATCTCCATTCCAAACCGGATATAAGCTTCCTATATACGGGCGTAAAGCGTTTTCTACCCTGAAAGGAAATTCCATGGATCGCAGCACCGACATGCGCTTTGGCAGCCACGCCGCTACGTATCGGTACATTGCCGAGACCTTCTGCGAAGAGGATTCGCTCTTGCAAGCGATCAAAGCGAAAGGAGAGGAACTTGTTCCGGGAATGCAGGTCAGTCCGGTGGAAGGAAAAGCCCTGTACGTCCTGGCATCTTTGATTCAGGCAAAGCATATCCTGGAAATTGGCACATTTGTGGGTTATTCGACGCTCTGGCTTGCGCGTGCGTTGCCGAAGGACGGCTCTCTAATTACGCTCGAATTCAATGCCGAACATGCCCGTCATGCCCGCGCCTATTTCGATCAAAGCGAACAAGCGGAACAGATTGAAATACGTCAGGGAAAGGCGCTTGACTCGTTAAAAGTCATCGCTCAGGAATCGCATCAATTCGATCTCGTTTTTATTGACGCCGCAAAAGCCGAATATCCAGAATACGTGGAGTTATTTCTCCCTCAATTACGCAAAGGCGGCCTGATCTTAGGCGATAACAGTCTCTTATGGGGAAATTTGACTGGAGAGGCCTGGCAACATGCCTCAGAAACGGCCATTGCGGGCATGCGGCGTTTTAATGACATACTCGCCGATCCTCAGTATTTTTCAGGAACATTATTACCCACTGTCGAAGGCCTGACAGTTGCCGTTAAAAAATAACGTGCCATGAAATATAAATAATTCATGATTTTGATGCGGCGCATTATTACCCCTACGTAACGTGTAACCGCCATCATCCTGTAACATTCCGTTGCTAAATTAGAAACTGGAATAACAGTGATTTAATTCATGCTCTACTCTTGGCAAGATGCCGACTCCCTTATCAAGGAAGTCGAACTTTTTAAAATCGGTGAACAGCAAGAAGCGTTCATCTACGCCCCCCTCGGCGCGGATAAGGACAAGCTTTCCACAATCACGGATGGCTTACGCCAACGCGGTTTTCAGGCAATTCCCGATATTACCGAGGGGCGCCATGTTCTACGTGTAGAGAAATTCACCAACCGCGAGCACCTTTTTGACGCATTACGGGGAATTGGCGCCATCAACGGCACGCCGCATACTCAAATCACAAAACGTGACCCGCAATCCAAGAACCTGAACCAGCGCCTTAAGGAAAGCACGATGACGATGTCGGGCTGGCTGTTTACGGTCGGCGACGCATTGATGATTCTTTCCGGGGCGCTTCGCAAGGACTACGCGGAAGCAGGTACCGGCTTCATCTGGGGTTCAACCGGCGTCGTGCTTGCCTTGTTCGGCAAGAAGAAACCGGAAAACCAGCTTTCAAGTTTTTATCGCAAACTGGAAGAACACCTCCGCCAAGAGGGTATTCCAATGCCGAAAAACGAGCGCGACCTCGTTGATGCACTCAAGCGCGATAACGGCATGATTACCCGTGTCGTCGAATTTCTTGAAAATAATCCTGCCGACTTCCACCATGTCGTCCAGTCAATCGGCGGCACAACGCTGATCAAAGCCGGTTATAACCAGGGTAACTGGTACAAAGCCGCAGCCGGTGGATTTGTTTCGGTTGGTCAGGCCATGGGAGTTTTGCTTCCGGATAAAGCGCACCAGCGCGATGCGGCAGATCCCGTTTATAAAATGCACGATGTGCAGCAAGGTGTTTCCATACCGGCGGAAGCAAACCAGAATTCCGCTAATCAGAATTCGCCGTCGGTTTCGTCCGGCGCTTTACCGCCCGAGCCGGACAATCGCGGCGCTGTTACCAAGACGTGGGAGTGGTTTACTTCAAACCCGCTGCATTTCAGCGGCCTTTTTCCATTTATCAATAACGTACTCAATATTACTGGAGCCTATCGCTTTGAAAAGCCGCGCGTTGATGCCGATATTGCGAAAGTATCGGGAGAAAAGTCAACTGTCAGGGGTAAAGAGTATGATGGTCTAGAACTAGAGTATCTAAAAGATGATATACGAAAAGTAAGCGCCACTGAAAAAATAACGACCACATCCTTTGACGGCGGCGTACCGAAAAGTGAGTTTGCTCAAGGTTTGATGAAAGGGCCGACAGATCAGAAATCGATTCGCGATAAACTGATCGAAGAGGAAAACAGGCTCGAGAAAGTTGCCGGTATCGGCAAGAAGAAAGATTTTATCCAAATCGGCAAACGTCGCTGGCGCGCCTATGAAATGAACCTGGCAACCTCCGGTCTTTATATCGCCGCCAACCTGCTTTATGCCGTTTCCAAAAAAGATACGAGTACCGACCTGAAAGCTGTCGGTGTGATCGACGAGATGACGGGTATTCTTGCTAATATCGTTGTCGCCGCGCCCGATCATATGCAGTCGGAACTGACACATCAGATGGCAGGTTATCTCGGTACGCAACCGGATGTAAAGCTGACAATCCAGGACATAGATAAAATGATTTCGGAGAAAGTGGCTTCCCTGCGCGAAACGCCTTGGGAAAATAAAAAGAAATCAAACGCCGTTACCAATCCTGTCCATATGGGCCCGCTGGTTGCCTCTAACCAGAACGTGACCCTACAGCCAGGCGTCGCTTAAACCCCACATATAGGTGAATAGTTGTTCGACACCGCCACATTTTGATGGCTGAACGTGAATTGTCCTTGCCTGTGTGCCATGATGAAAGTGACGGGAAATGACCGTTGCCATCATAACAACAGTTGAGGAGAACTAAGATGTCTCACGTCCTTCTGGAAAGTGAAACCATCGCACCGAATCCTATTGAGCTTGCCGAAGAAATCATGGTCAGCCGCGAGCTGCCATTTGAGCGGCCGATCGATGGGGAGTTGATTGCCGAACTCACTGGCAGCTGGTGCAACTACCGCCTGTGGCTCTCATGGGAAGAGAATATGGGCGCGTTCATTATTACCTCCGCCTATGATGTAAAGATTCCCGAAAAACACCGTGCTTTAATTTACCCACTGCTTGCAAAAGTGAACGAGAACATTCTTCTGGGCCATTTCGATATGATCGGCCACGACGGTAATATCTGCTACCGCTACGCCCAGCTTCTAAAAGGCCCGCGTAGCATCAGTGCGGAACTGCTGGAGCAGATCATCGATGTGGCGGTATCCGAATGCGAGCGTTTTTATCCTGCTTTCCAATCCGTACTTTGGGGCGGCAAGGATACGGAGCAAGCGCTTCAAATGGCCATTATGGAGCCTATGGGCGAAGCATAACACATGAGTGATGATTCCCTGCTACTTGTCGGCTGCGGCAAAATGGGCTCGGCCTTGTTGGGCCAATGGCTCGTCGCGCGTAGTTGGAATGGCAGGGTGCATGTCGTCGATCATGCACCTACCGTCACCGATCCGATGAAAGCAAGTTCGGGCATCAGCTATTACGAGACGCTCGACGCGGTCAAAAATGTCAACCCGAAAGCCATTTTCCTTGCCGTCAAGCCACAGATGATGACGGAGACGTTGCCGATTTATAAAAGCCGTTTCGGAGATACGCCGCTCTACATCTCAATCGCTGCAGGCCTTACCCTTTCTTTCTATGAACAATATCTGGGCAGCGCAGCACGGATTATTCGCGTCATGCCGAACACGCCGGTTATTGTTGGCATGGGCATCAGCGCGCTTATTGCCAACAAGCAGACGCGCCCCGACGATAAACACTTTGTCGATGCGCTGTTCACGTCTGTTGGAGAGACATTATGGCTGGATACGGAGTCGCTCATGGATCCCGTCACGGCAATCTCAGGCAGCGGGCCAGCCTACGTTTTTTATTTTATGGAATGCCTGATAGCCGCGGCGATCGATGCAGGGTTCGACGAAGAGACAGCCAAAAAACTTGTTGTACACACAGTGCATGGTGCCAGCCAGCTGGCCATATCAAGCAAAGAACCGCTGATCGATCTTAGACGCAATGTCACAAGCCCGGGCGGTACGACGGAAGCGGCGCTGGCGCATCTGATGAATCCGTCCGGCATGCTGCGTTTAATTCAGGAAGCGGTACAACTGGCTATCCATCGCGCTACACAACTCTCGGTTGCAGCAAAAAAACAACAGGGCTAAGTTTTTTAGAAAATTTATTGCACCGCACAAAAATTATATTGACGGGATATGTCCGTTTGGCCATAGTGTGTGCAAACGCAGCATGACTGCGTCACTAACCTTTTGGGGGATTCTCTCATGGCTACTACAAACAAAGCATATAATAATGTGTTCAAGAATGACATGTTCAAAGCGTTCGGCGAGTTCAAGGCTCCATCTATCGATATGAGCGGCTGGCTTGCCACCGGACGAAAAAATGCGGAAGCATTTTCAGCTGTAAATCAAATGATGCTCGAGGGCATGCAGGCAGTTACCCGCCGTCAAACCGAAATCATGCAGGAAAACGTTGAAGAGTTTTTGAAAACGACAAAAGACCTGCTGACGAACAACTCTCCTGAAATGAATACTCAGAAGCAAGCTGCGTTCACGCGCTCCGCTTATGAGAATTCCGTTTCCAGCGCACGTGAAATTTCCGAGATGATTTCCAAATCATGCATGGATGCGTTTGATCTTATCAACAAACGCGCGTCGCAATCCATGGAAGAAATCACCCGCCTTTCTAAAAAGGCCGCTGCGTAATTTTTCTCTCCCTGACTTTCCTAAGGGCGTTGCTTCGGCAGCGCCCTTTTTTATTTCGGCTTACGATTTAGGAATGGGTAAACGAACGATGACACGCAATCCTTCGATCGTTCCATCTTCCAGTCTGCGATTACGCAGCAAGATTTCACCGCCGTGCGATTGAATGATATCCCGCGCAATCGTAAGCCCCAAACCGACCCCACCCGTTTCTTCATTGCGCGATTCTTCTAAGCGACGAAAGGGCTGAAACACCGTCTCCATCTGATCTTCGGGAATACCGGAGCCCTTATCGTCAACGTAAATGCTCAAGGTGCGCGGCGTCTGCTCCAGACTGATACGGCACTCAACACCATAGCGCATGGCATTGGTGATCAGGTTATCGAACGCCCGGCGCAGCTGCCTCTTTTTGATGGGAAGCACTGAACTTGCCGACGTCTCGAAAGTAACGGGATCGCCACTTTCCTGAAAGGGCATCACGACCGCTTTCAGGAAGTCCGTCATATCTGTCGCGGTACTTTCTTCGCCATCGTCACCGCGCGCAAAATCAAGATACTCCTGAATCATATATCGCATGTCTTCCACGTCCCGCTGCAAGGCCCGCACCTCATCGCTCGGCGGCAACATGGCGAGCTGGAGCTTCATGCGCGTCAACGGCGTTTTCAAATCGTGCGAAATACCGGAAAGCATATCGGTACGCGTTGCAATCTGACGGGAAATACGCGTTTTCATTGTTAGAAACGCACGCGCCGCCTGACGCACTTCCGATGCGCCCGAAGGACGAAACAACGGGTCATCCACTCCCATACCAAACCCTTCGGCGGCCTTTGCCAGCCGTGCAATAGGACGTATCTGGTTACGCATGAAAAGAATGGCTACCAGAAGCAAGACCAGCGCTGAAGACACCATCCCGATTACGAAAATCGATGTTGTAGAGCTGACAAGGCGTTTCTTGCTGACTTCCGCTTCCAGAACACCCTGATGGGTCTGTATGCGAATGATAATATTGCCGTCGCCTGGCAATTGACGGATGGTGAACGGATAGTCGAGCCGCTTGCGCAGATGGAACCGGAATTTTTCAAACCGCGGGTCTTTATCATGCGCTCTATCAAGCGGATTTTCCGAAAATCGAACCGTGATGCCGAGCATGGTATCGGCGAGCCAGGTCCAGGTGTCATGCGTTTCCACACGCGTATGGTCGAATTGATAGACAAGGAGCGCCACTTCGCCGGCGAGCGACGCTGACATATTCCGCACGATACTGTCCCAGTGGCGCTCATAAAACATATAGATAGCCACCGCCTGTACCAGTACGGTCGGTATAACCAGAATAAGCAACGCGCGCCCGAAAAGGCTGCGCGGCAGAAATCGTTTCCAGAGCTGGAAGACGGCATGCATATTTATACTTTCAGCACATATCCCACGCCACGCACTGTATGCAGGTAAAGCGGCTTGGCGGGATTAGGTTCAATCTTTTTTCTGAGCCGCGTTACCAGCACGTCTACGCTGCGCTCATTAGCATCCGAATCACCGGAAAGCCTGGCTAGTTCCTGGCGGGATAATGTTTCACCTTGGCGGTTGATCAGCGCCAGGATAAGCTGTGTTTCGCTCTCGGTAAGATATACATGTTCCTCACCCTTCCAAAGCTGCGCTTTTTTCAGATCGAAGCGTAATTGGCCGATTTGAACGTCCTGAGCGATTACATTTGGGGCACTGCGTTTAAGAATGCTTCGGATTCTAAGAAGCAATTCCTTGGGCTCAAAGGGTTTGCTAAGATAGTCATCTACGCCCGCCTCAAGTCCATCGATCCTCGCTTCCACTTCTCCCATGGCCGTCAGCATTAGAATAGGCACGGTCGATATTTGCCGGACGCTGCGGGCAAATTCAACCCCATTTTCTCCCGGCATCATGCGGTCAAGAACGATCAGATCGACATCGAAATACTGCTGCTTCTTGCGCGCATCCTTAGCATCGATTGCAGGCGTCACCAGAAATCCTTCTTCACGCAGGAATTTAGTCAAGAGCTCACGCAGGCGTTTATCATCATCGACAACAAGTATATGCGGGGGAGTGTCTGTCATCCTGCCTGACCGTCATTTACGGCGCAGCGTAACATAAAGCGCGCCGGCGCCGCCATCTTTTTGCAAAGCCGTCTGATAGGCGGTGATCAAGGCAGCGCAATCATCATCCAGCCAATAGGGTACCCGGCGCTTGAGAAGGCCCTCGCCTCCCTTCCCCTTACCGGTAATTACCAGAACCACGCGCGCGTTATTCTCGTAGGCAAGCGCCAGCGCGGATTTCAGGTGGATGTAAGCCTGGTCTTCCGTCATGCCATGCAGATCGATCCTGCCTTCCGGCCGTTGCCTGCCATCCTTGATGCGGGCCAGCATATTCTGATCGATTTTATCTTTAGGCGGATTTCCTTTATGAACCGGCAGCGCAAACGGCGTCTGGTCCTCGGCGGGCCTTGCAGGACGTTTGGCTTTAATTAATTTTGGCGGTTCTTCTTCCCGGCGCGGTTTTTTCTTGATGGGCGTGATCTGCTCGGCAATATGATGCCAGATCGCCATTTCTTCCTTGCTCAAGGTACGCGGCACGGTCTGTGGAGGTTTGCGGCGCTCAGTCACGGGGAATCAACAAAGTGAATTGACCGGCGTTGTTCATAGGGCCTGCGCGCTTTTCCGCTTCGTGGCCGATACCGAAATAAATATCGCCGCGAATCGCGCCTTTAATGGCGCTTCCCGTATCCTGCGCAATCATCAGGCGCTCATAGGGCGTGCCATCCAGCCCCAGCGTCGTCGATACGAAAATTGGCAAACCATAGGGAATATAAGCGGGATCCACCGCAAGCGAGCGTTCGGGAGTCAGCGGCACGCCCTGCGCACCGAAAGCTTCGCCATGGCGGTCCAGCTTGAAAAAAATATAGCGTGGATTGGCCTGCATGACTTCGATCGCCTCGGACGGATGCGCGTACATCCAGGCACGGATCGCATTGAGTGAAACCTCATGCGATTCAAGCGCGCCGCGGCGAATCAGCTCCTTACCGATAGCGTAATACGCATAATTATTATTATCGGCATAACTGAGACGCATCATCGAACCATCATTCATTTCGACAAGCCCAGTACCCTGAACCTGCAGGAAGTACAGCATCACCGGATCGTCAAGATACATCAGTTCCAAGCCGCGTCCGGCCAATGCGCCCTGGTCGATTTCCTTGCGCGTTAAAAACGGCACGCCGCCTTTAAGCTCAGGCGGCGCGGCATAAACGGCGTATTGATAGCGGCCGCCGCGATGCAACGAACCTCGCAGCAAAGGCGCATAATAGCCGGTCAGCTTGCCATCGACTTCGCCCCGTTCGACAAGCTGATAAGGAATAAAATATTTCTCGAAAAATCCTTTAGCGGCCCATGGGGTATTACGTAAGCCTAAAGCTTCATGGCAGAGGGTTTGCCAGGTTTCGGAACGAATTGATTTTCCCGCGACCTTGAGTTTTTGGCCCGGCTTCAGCACCATGGTTTCGCAGGAATGAAAAAAACTTTTCAGCGCCTGGTCATGTTTGTCGGATGACCATCCGGGCACACGGGCATAGTCAGTAGGGGCAAGGGCAACTCCAGCATTGACGGAGTGGCAGGCCGTCAAAACCAGTATGAGGGCTGAGAATAAAATCTGATGCCGCATGCGCTACGTGGCAACGATAGTCCAGTTGGGATTGGAAGAACGCATATCTTTTTCGAACGTCCATTCATCGTCTGCGGTCTGTATCGCGGAGGGATCGCCGGAAATGATTTTTCCGTCTTTGCCCCGCGTCACACGAATTTGTTCGCTTTCAAAGCGAACGACGATGGTGGCGATATTTTTTTTGCATTCAACGGAAACCGGCTCTGTTTTAAGCACGGCAACCAAGGTGACCTCTTCATACGAATCATCTCTTTTACGCGCATCCAGGGCATCACGGAACTGCTGGAACAGGTCTTTGGAAAGAAGCTGCTTTAATGTATCGCGCTGATCCTTTGCAAAGGCCTGCACAACCATTTCGAAGGCAACATCCGCGCCCTTCAGGAAATCACGCAGGCTGAAACCAGGATCGATCACACGCAGTGCTGCAACGGAATCCTTTAGAGAATCAGGTACTTTTTCCGGCTCACGCAAAGCCTGGCGCAATGTTTCATCCAGATCGTTATCGATGGTTTTCGGCCCGATTTGAATAACGCGCTCCGAGTCCTCGCCCAGCGGCTCCTTCATCTTGGATGCACCTTGGTCATGGCCAATTTTCTGCCCCAGAACACTGCGTAATCTCAGGAGGATAAAGATGGCTATCGCAGCCAGTACGATCAAATCGGCGCTCATGGTCTTAATCTAGGAGTAAAAATTTCGTTTTCCAAGAAAAATTAGCAATCCTTTCTGACATAAAAGAGTAAAAATCATGGAGTAACGATTGTGCATTTGCTATAAGCCAGCTGATTATTTACGAGGAAATTTATGGAACAAGACCAACCAATCCAGCCCGATGGCGCGCCGCGCTTTGCACTCCGTGCTCAATACATCAAGGATCTTTCGCTGGAAAATCCGCATGCACCAGCCAGCCTGCTCGCGCTGAAAGAAGCACCTAAAGTCGATATGAACGTCGATCTCGTTGCGCAGAAGCTTCAGGATGAACTGTTTGAGTTGGCAATGGTATTCACCGTCCGCGCCTCTTCGGAGCGTACGCTGTTTATCGTCGATCTGACATATGCCGGTATTTTTGGTCTCAGCAATATTCCGGAAGACAAGGTTGAACAGCTGCTGCTTGTAGATTGCGCATTCATTCTTTTTCCCTTCGCCCGCCGCGTGATCGCCGATATCACGCGCGATGCCGGTTTTCCGCCACTGTTGCTGGAGCCGATCGATTTCTACCGCCTGTTCCAGGAACGCTATGGCAAGAATCCTTCAGCCAGCGTTGCCTGATGGATATTATTCTGGAAGCCGGCCATGCGTTTGGTTCCGGTGGCCATCCCTCTACGCAATTAGTTCTTCATATCCTTGAAGGCCTGTCTGAGCATACGACTTTAGCAAAGGTGCTTGATATTGGCTGTGGCTCCGGCGTGCTGTCGATCGCCGCTGTTTCGCTGTTGGATGCCAACGTGCTGGCAACGGATATTTCGCCGGACGCAGTTCTCCAGACTGAAAAGAATGCCGCCTTGAACGGTATGGCAGACAGCATCCGCGCTTTTCGTAGTGACGGGCCTGATGCTCCAGAAATTACAAAAGCGGCACCGTATGATCTTATCCTCTGCAATGTGCTAACCGATACAATGATCCCATGGTTGAAAAACTTAAATAAATTACTAAAAGTCAACGGATTGATTTGTTTCTCCGGTATTCTTTCCTGGCAGGAGGAAACATTTCGGCATTTTTGCCTGGCAGCACATTTTGAGATTATTCATGCCGCAAATTATGACGGCTGGTCAGCAATACTTGCTCAAAATACTTCCACAAGTACTTGATCCCCCAATAGAAGCACGCCATGATGCACGGGCATGCACCTCCGATCCCACATACCTAACTGGCTTACCTATTTCCGCATTCTGGTGATCCTGCCGCTCGTGGGAGCCATTTTGCAGGATTCTCCAAACTATTATCACACGGCGGCCGTTTTATTTTTCCTGGCGGCGATTTCCGACTTCCTTGATGGCTATCTGGCAAGATTGTGGAATGTCGGCTCCAGCATGGGTCGCCTGCTGGATCCCGTAGCTGACAAAATGGTCGTGGCCGCGGCGCTGGTTGCACTTGTCCATACCGGTCATGCTGCCATCTGGCCGACGATTCTCATTATTTTTCGGGAGCTTTTTGTTTCGGGACTGCGTGAATTTCTTATCGAAAGCCGCGTCATTCTTCCTGTTTCACGGCTTGCGAAGTATAAAACCGCGACGCAATTACTGGCTATTTTTGTGTTACTGGTTGCGGAGGCGCTTTCTCTACCGCACATACACATAATTGGCTCTTTTTTGCTCTGGGCGTCTGCAGTCCTTACCCTGATTACCGGTATTGGTTACTTTACATCATCACTCAAAACGATCCACGTGAAGGAGTAAGTTATGGGAAAGAAAATTATTATTGGCATCGCCTCCGCAGCATTGCTGCTGGTGGTTGTTGTAATAGGCGGTGGCTATATTCTGTTACAATCGCTCGATCTAAATAAAGTAAAAACGGAAATCGCCAGTGTGGTTAAAAAAGGGACAGGGCGCGATCTGTCGATCGGCAGCCTGTCGATCGATGTCGGTCTTTCTCCTACGATCGCGCTTCGTGACACGACATTGAGCAATCCGGCATGGGCCAAGAATAAAAATCTTCTCAAAATCCAAGAGGCCAATGTTAGCTTTGATATCTTGCCGCTAATACATAAGGAATTGAAAGTGAATGAAGTCAACTTTGCCGGTGTGGATGCGGCTCTTGAAATTTCCAAGCAAGGACAGAAAAGTTGGGAGATGGGTACCTCTACGCAGGAAAAAGAACAAGCGAAACAGGAAGCTTCATCGAAATTCGGCGTCGATTTTGATAAAATCAGCGGCAAGAACGTCCGTGTGATTTTTAATGATCAAACGGAGAACAAAACGGAAACGATTGTTGTTTCCACGCTTGAGCTGACGTCCGATCCTAATCTTATTGTAACGGCCAGCGTCACCCGCGGCGATGCGGATTATAATGTCGAAGCAAAAGGTGAAAGCCTGGATGCCGTGATGCAAGGTTCACCCGTCACTCTCGCCTTTAAAGGCACGAGCACGAAAAGCGATGCCAAGATCAATCTGGATGGCACGGCCAAGAACGTTACGGCGGATGCTGCGTTTATTGGCAGTATTGCCGCCAGTGCCAACTCGCTTGCGGATTTTGCTGCGTTCACGGGTAGTCCGCTGCCGGCCAGTGAACCCATCTCGCTCGATTCGAAATTGAGCGCAACCGCGAAAAAAGTAACGCTCTCTTCCATGAATGCAGCCGTGAGCGATAAAAAAGGCACCGGCACGATCACGGCGGATCTTACCAAGCAGAAACCATTTGTCTCCGGCAATCTGGTATTGCCTGAAATTGCCTTGGCCAGCTCGGGCAATGCTGTACCATCGGAGGGTTCTGCCAAAGGCACAAATAACGGTAAAGTGATTCCCAATATCGATCTGCCTGGTGATGCCCTGAATGCTGCTGACGCCGATCTTACGATTACAATCGACTCTCTCACTTTGCCTGATTACAAGCTGGCCAATATTAAATTGCCGGTAAAACTCCAGAACACCAAGCTTTCGATTGCGCCGTTTTCGTTTTCGCTCGGCGGATCCGCAATTACTGGTAATGCAGGCTTATCGCCTTCAGGTGCATCGTTCGCGGTTAGTGGCAATTCCGTCCCCCTGAAAGCGCTAGCAAAAGGCCCATTGAACGGCGGCAGCGCGACTTTCAATATCAAAACCTCCGGTCAGGGGAAAAATTTGCAGTCTGTTATGTCTACCCTTACCGGGAATGCCAGTTTCTTCCTGAAAGATGCTACGTATGAGCCCAAAAACGCTAAGGTCGGCGATCTCTTGAATATCCTGAACGGCGGCAAAGGAAACAGCGCCGTTGTGCTTTCCTGTGCAGCCAGCAATTTTACCATCTCCCAGGGTGTGGCAAATAGCACTGTGCTTGTTGCTGATACCAGTGCGGCGCGCGTCGATGGCACGGGCTCAATCAACCTTGGCCAGGAAACCATGCAGCTTATGCTGAAGCCAACGCCTAAGGCTGCGGGCCTGAACCAGCTGGCCGTGCCGATACGTGTCAGTGGCACATTTGCTGATCCCAGAGTGGTTCCGGATCCAAAAGGAACGGCGCTGGCAGCCGCGCAGGTTGGACTTGGTTTCAGTAAAAATGCGGATTTGAATGCACTGGGAAGCCTATTGGGTCAAGCTAGCCCGAGCGCGGATGCGTCCGTTGCACAGAACTCGCCGTGCTTCAGTGCGCCAACACAAACCGATGCCACATCGCCGCAGCCATCAACGCTGAAGGATACGATCAAGCAGCAGGAAAACAGAGTCCGCGATATTCGCGATAATCTGAAAGGCCTGAAAAATCTTTTTTAAGATCAGGAGCCGTTTACGTTTGAATATGCCGGGAAACTCATGCAAGCCACGCAGAGCAGATCGCTGCTGCGTGCACATGGCAGAGCCGCAACGTAGTTATATGGAAATGCTCTACTGTTCGCGGAACGCCTTGTTGAACGAATCCGAAATTGGCGACCAGAGATAGGCAAGAACCGTATTTTTACCGGTGATGATCATCACGTCGGCCGGCATACCCGGATAAAGATGCACATTGTCCAGTCTGCCGAGGTCTTTCATATCCACTTCGACACGTGCCAGATAGTACGACGCTCCCGTGCGCTCATCATTGAAACGGTCGCCTGAGACGTTAATGACTTTGCCCGCAACCGGCGGCACCTTACGGGTTTTATAAGCCGTCAGACGCACGCTGGCTTCCAGTCCCTTATGCACGACATCGATATCTTGCGGCATCACTTTCGCTTCGACGATTAACTTGTCATTATCCGGTACGATATCCATCAGTTTTTCACCCGGCTGGATAACTCCGCCCACGGTGTGAATTTTCAGATCGTTTACACGACCGGCAATCGGCGCCAGAATATCGATGCGCTTCAGCTTATCTTCATTGGCATTCATTTTTTCCTTAAGATCGGAAATGGTCGCCTGCGTGTCATTGAGATCTTTTAAAAGATCCTTCAGAAACTCTTCCTGTACGTTGATGATGTTTTTCTTCGCTTCCTCGATACCCTCACGCGCTTGCGAGATAGAGGCCATGTACTGACCTTTCTGGCCTTGAATATCCGCTGCATTACGCTGTAGGGCGAGCAAGCGTGGGCGCACGGCATTTCCGGATTTCATAAGCTTTTCGACGACCGAAATCTCATCGTTTAGAAGCCTTAACTGGCTGTCTGACGATTGAATCTGTGCCTCGTATCCTTTGATCTGCTCATCAGCCTGTAGAATTTTTTGATTGAGTACGGCAATCTGGCCTTCCAGATTTTTCCGGCGTGTTTCGAATAAACGCGTCTGGTTATCGAGATTTTCATCAACGATGGGATCTTTACCCTTTTGATCAACCAGTTCTTGCGGGAAATCGACGGTGTCTTTTTTGTCGCGTTCGGCCATCAGGCGCGCTTCGGCGGCGATGCTGGAAATATATTGTTTTTTCACGAGATCGTATGACGCTTTTGTCGTCGTTGCATCGAGACGCACCAGAGTATCGCCTTTTTTGACATCCTGTCCTTCCCTCACAAGGATCGCTGAAACAATACCGCCCTCTAAATGCTGAATTGTCTTCTTATTCGTATCGAGAATAACCTGACCCGGTGCGATAGCTGCGCTGTAAAGTGGCGCCAGTCCGGACCAGACGACGGGAATCATAATAAGCAGGACGAACATCCAGACGCCGGCAATGATGACCTTACGCCCCAGGATATCCGGAGAATCGATTCTGCCTTCCACATGCTCAGGTACCAGTTTACGGTTAATCATATCCATCCAAGCCATCAGGCTCTGGCCCGTGCGGATGCACCAGTTTTTTAAAGCTTCCATTTCCTTGGGCAGTACGACAGGGCGCTTTTTCGGCTCTTCTTCTTGCGGTTTCGTTTCGTCGATTACTATCGCGTCGATCATAGCGCTGCTCCTTCTTGCTGCTGTTCAGCACCCCGGACGCCCGGCACTTTAGGCACGCCTTGCTGAGTATAAATCTTGAGAATATCGTCACGCGGCCCGAAACGTTCAATCGTACCTGCTTTCAGTACAAGCAGTTTATCGACAGCGGCGACCAATGTCGGACGGTGTGCCACGAGAACGAAGGTCATACCGGCCTGTTTCATGCGTTTCAAGGTTTCAACCAACGCGCGTTCGCCTTCGCCGTCCAGGTTCGTGTTCGGTTCATCCAGAACGACGAATTTCGGCGAGCGGAAAAGTGCGCGCGCCAAGGCGACACGTTGACGCTGCCCTGGTGACAAAGCGTGTTGCCCGGATTGATAGACCGTTTCGTACCCTTTCGGCAGGCGGAGGATCATGTCATGCGCACCCGCCATTTGCGCCGCGTGGATGACTTCCTCGTCCGTCGCATCCGGATCGAGCCGCGCGATGTTGTCACGGATTGTGCCGGTGAAAAGCTCAACCGACTGGGGCATATAGCCTGCGAATTTTCCAAAATTCTCACGGTTCCATTTAAAGGTGTCCGCGCCATCCAGACGCGCTGCACCATGCGTCGGCGGCAGCAGGCCGATAATTAATTTACCAAGTGTGGATTTCCCTGCTGCGCTGGGGCCGATGATACCGAGTGACTCACCAGGATGCAGTACGAACGATACGCCGCGAATAATGGGCGCCATGCCGGGAACAGGCGAGAAAATCAGGTTTTCCACCGAAAGGCGTCCTTCCGGCACCAGCATTTCCATCGTGCCGCGTTCCAGCGCCTTGCCTTTGGCCAAAGCGCCGTTTAGACGGTTATAGGAGTCACGGGTATTGATCCAGCTTTTGTACATGCCTATCATACCTTCGAATGGACCCAATGCTCGGCCAACCAGGATCGAACCCGCAATCATGCCGCCGACTGTTAATTCGTTGTGAATCACGAGAAAGGCACCCGAACCCGTAACCGAAATCTGCAGAATCATACGGATGACCTTGGAGATCGACTGGATGACATTGGCGCGGCCTTGCGCCATATCGAGATGTTTTGCGGCGGAATCCTGCAGCTTTTGCCAACGCGTGGAAACGTAGCGCATCATCCCCATGGCTTCGACCGCTTCAGCGTTGCGGCTGGCGGAATCGGCCATCTGATTGGCGAGAATCTGACCTTCACCCGCGCTTTGAAATGGCTTTTTCGTCGCGAATTCGTTGAGAAGACCGAATCCCACAAGCAGGATCAAGCCAAGTACCGTGATAAAACCGAAGACGGGACTGATCATGTAGATAACGATCATGAAAAGGATCGACCATGGAGCATCGAGGGCAGTTGCCACGGCGCCGCCGCTGATAAAACCTTTGATGGCGCTGAGATCCCGCTGGTGCTGCGCGGCACTGACGAACATGCCCAGCGAAGATTTCGCAACGGCGTCCCTCAAAAGCTCCGGGCCTACTTCGATATCAAGCCAGTCGGTGATGTTGTGCAGCAGGGTGGCGCGCAGGCCGAAGAAGATACCCATGACGATCAGCATGAGGAAAACGAGAGAGGTCAACAGAAAGAGCGTCTCTAAACTGTGGCTGGAAATAACGCGATCTAATACTTGCAGGGAGTACAAGGACATGGACAGCATGAGAAAATTGACGGCAAAGCTGAACAGAAAAGCGAATTTCAGGGCGCGCTTTGTTTTTACCAAGTAAGCCGCCAGTGGCTTTTCTTCATTTATTTGGGATTTATTGCGGCTCATGGAGACCCTCCTCCGCCCATATTATATCAATTTCGGAGGCCATACATAGCACTCCGCCAAGTTTTTTCTATTAAAAAATATTTCATGAAGAAGTCGCAAAAAGAAAGGGCCGGATTGCTCCGGCCCTTCCCTCGTTTTGTAGTTGGACTTCGATTAAGCTTGGAAGTTGAAGTCTGCGATCGAGAAATCAGCAAGCTGAGTAGCGGAAGATACGCCAGTCAGGACTGCGAGTTCTACGTCAGCACCGTCACCACCAAGGTCAGCGGTTTTCACGACGTGAGCCGTGTTGTCGCTGCTGTTGAAGTAGATGAAGATACCGTTTGCAGCGGTGATGTCCGCATCAGCTGCGATGTACGTACCAGCTGCTGCCGTCGAAGCGTAAGCAGTGGTCAGGACAACGGTAGTACCGTTAGCGGTGAGATCGCCGCCAACTTGTTCAGCATAGCTGTAGGTGGAAGCACCCAGGGTCAGATCGCTAATGTCGAAGATGAAGGTATCTGCAACATGGTCTGCGATCGTACCGGTGATGGTATCCGTACCCGTAACTGACTTGAACAGGATAACGTCTGCGCCGTCACCGCTAGTGATGGAATCTGCGCCTACGCCCGCATCGATCGTATCGTCGCCAGCGCCACCCGTGATGGTGTCGTTTGCTGCTGCGCCGTCGATGGAGTCATTGCCGTCGCCGCCATCGATGGAATCGGTGCCTGCGTTACCGGTGATGGTATCGCCGCCGCCGCCGCCGAGTACGGTATCGTTGCCGCTGGTTGTGATCAGAACGTCTCCGTCATCACCACCGTCGATGGAATCGTTACCAGCACCACCCGTGATGCTGTCAGCACCAGCGCCGCCAACGAGCGTATCCGTGCCATCGCCACCAGTGATGGTATCGTTACCAGCACCGCCATCGATGTTCGAGGTACCCGTGGTAGCATCGCCCGTGATGGAGTCGTTGCCTTGACCGCCGAGAATGGTGGATTGAATGGTATCGTTCGCATCATCAACGGTGATCGTATCGTTACCGCCATGGCCTTCGATTTTAGCCGTTACGGTTACGCCCGTACCAGCGCCCGAGGTCAGGGTGATGACGTCAGCGCCATCTGCAGTGTCGCCACCAGCGTATGCACCATAAATGGTGACATCGGAGCCAGCGCCGAGGATATCGAGAACGATGGAATCATTACCGGTGCCGAGGCTGAAGGTCTCTTCCCCGGTCAGGATTGCGTTATCGGTGATCGTATCGTTACCAACGCCAGCAGCAACCGTTGCACTGTTAGCAGTGATGTTGAGAACGATCGCATCATTACCGCCACCAGCAGTGATCTGCGTGTTACCGGTACCCGTCGTGATGGTATCAGCACCATCACCGGTATCGCCTTGGCCGTTACCACCGAAAATGGTAGCATCGCCAGTGTTACCAGCGCCTGCGGACAGGTTGATCACGTCAGAACCGAGGTTCCCGTAAATCAAGGTTTTGCCGCTGCCAGCGGTAGCGCCGGAGTTAATGGTATCGTTACCAGCGCCGCCGTAAATGTTGGCTTGGTTGGTGCTGTTGGTGATAAAGGTAATTGCATCGTTACCGCCGTTGCCGGAAACGGTTGCGTTGCCGGTACCGATCGAAATCGTGTCACCGCCATCGGTGCTGTCGCCAGCGCTGGTGCCGCCATAGATGTTCACATCAGCGGTGATGGTGGATGCGTTCAGCGTATCGCCGCCGCCAAGACCGAAGATAGTGAGCGGGCCAACCAGACCAGCGATGGTCGGGCTGTTGCCGCTGCTGTCAGCAGAGCTGGTGGTTTTGTCATCGCCGAACAGAGCGAAACCGTTGCTGCCACCCAGAACCAGGTTAGCGCCGGTACCGTTGTTACCGGAAGAAAGTTGAGCCAGCGTGGTGCCCGAGAGCGTTACCGCGTCGCCATTGCTTTTGCGAATGGTAACGGCGCCGTTGCTTTCGGAGAAGCTGAGCGCGTTTGCAGCGGTGCCGCTAACGCTGAAAATATCGTTTAATGCATTGAACGCAATTGTTTGACCAACTACGTTTTCAAATGAGTATACAGTCATTGTCCAACCCTTTTGTTAGTTTAAAAGTCTCCACTACGGATTGCGGACAAATTTACAAATAGAAGAGTCAATTGCAATAAAAAAAATTTGAGACGAATCTTTATCTTATTGTCGTGAGTCATTGTAAGACCGTTGGAAATCCAAGCGATAAATTACATTTTGCCTTAATCGTTCCGGTACCGTTGCGAGTATATGGCAACGCTTCTGTTGTATTATTGCCGCACACCGTGAAACTCCCTGTTTCCTTTAGTTTACGACGATTGTCGCTTTTCTCTGACGCGTTGTCTGGAATACGATACATTAAACAATACCCGATAGAATCAGGGTGGTCAAAAAACCTCTTATGCCACAGAAAACCCCATCTAGCCCCAAAAAAAAGCCAAAAGTTCATCATGACTTACCGCATGATATCCAGGAGTGGGTAGATAGGCAGCGCAGCGTTATTAAAGAAAATTTTCTGCACACCAATAAGGCGAGTGATTGCCTGCTGGCGCAAAGCGATCTGGTTGATGAATTGTTGCTAGGTCTCCCAAGCGGAAATAAAAGTACAAGTCAGAACGTCGCTCTTGTCGCCGTGGGCGGTTATGGCCGTCGTGACTTGTTTCCACACTCGGATGTTGACCTCATGTTTCTTCATTCCGAAGAGAAAGACACTGTGGAAACCTATGCCCAGAAAATATTGTATCCATTATGGGATTTAAAGCTCAAGGTCGGCCATGCGGTCCGAACCATTGAAGAAACAATCATTGCCTGCCAGGATCATACCGTGCTCACGGCCCTGCTTGATGCACGGTTTATCACAGGCGATAAGAAACTTTTCAGCAAATTTCAGAAGGAGTTTGACGCTGTTAAGAAAAAAGCGGGTGATTATACGTTTGTCCGTCAGAAACTTGATGAACGCAAAACGCGACATCAAACGTGGGGAGATTCTCGATACCTGCTTGAGCCTAACGTTAAAGAAGGAAAAGGCGGCCTGCGCGACCTGCATACCCTCTATTGGCTGGCACGCTATTGTTACGACATCAAAGGCGTACGTGATCTTCCTGAACTTGGCATTTTTACCAAAGAAGAATTACAGGATTTTAAGCGCGCCGAAAATTTTCTGTCTATTGTTCGCATTCATCTCCACTATCTAAATGAGCGCAGCGACGACCGTCTCACGTTCGATGCCCAATGCCGCATTGCCAGCTCGCTGGGATTTCGCGGCGCCGACTCCAACCAGGCTGTTGAACGTTTCATGAAACGCTACTTTCAGGTGGCCGGAACGGTCGGACGATTGACCCGTCAATTCTGCGCGACACTGGAAGCCGATAAAAACGCGCGCCAAAGCTTTCACAAACGGAAACTAAAACTATCGCGGAGAATATTGCGCCATTCATTCTTGAAGGCGAACGGCTTACCATTCCAAAAGCAGCGTATTATACTCAGCATCCATTTTTAATGATGAAATTATTCCAGGTATCGCTACGTGAAAAACTCGATATCCATCCACGCGACCTGCAGCTGATTTCACGAAACCTGCGGCGGGTTGACCAGAAATTCCGCCGCATGCGGGAAGTGAATGATGCGTTTCTCGATATCCTCATGTCGCCACATAATCCAGAACTGACATTGCGGCATATGAGCGAAGTCGGACTGCTTGGAAAATACATGCCCGATTTCGCGCGCGTTACCGGTCAGATGCAGTTTGATATGTATCACATCTATACCGTGGATGAACATATTCTACGTGTCGTCGGTATCCTGCACGATATCGGCAAAGGCAAATTCGCAAAAGAAATGCCGGTGGCAACGGAAGTCATGCCGCTTATCCACTCGCCAAAAATATTGTTTGTCGCAGCTTTTACTCACGACATTGCCAAAGGGCGTGGCGGGGAGCATGCTGTGAAAGGCGGGGAAATAGCGCACACATTCGCGCTACAATTAGGTCTTTCCAAAACTAATGCCGAAACAGTTGCTATGTTAGTGGAAAATCAGGAACTGCTTACCGAAACGGCGTTCAAGCGTGATCTTGGCGATCCAGAAACCTATCGTCATTTAGCCGCTTCGATCCGCTCAATCGAAACGCTGCGCCTGCTGTTTTTGTTAACGGTCGGCGATGTGCGTGCCGTTGGCCCCAATGTCTGGAATGGGTGGAAGGGACTACTGCTGCGGGACTTATACCGCCGCGCCGAACAATATTTTCAAACGGGGTCTATCGCCGCAGGCGCGCATGCAAAGGCAGATATTCAAAAAGCCATGATCTCAATACTCGGCACATCAAGCGAAGACAGCATTGCCGCTTATCTGAGTATTGTGGACGATGCGTATCTCTCCTCCCGCGATGCACAGTCACATGCAACCGTAATTAAGCTGATAGAGGATTGTAAAAAAAACCGGACGGCAACCGGCATTGATTTTTCATCCAACGAATTTCATGACATGACCGATATGATTGTCGTAGCAGAAGATCGGTACGGATTGCTTGCCGATGTCGCAGGTGCGATTTCATCGGCTGATGCAAATATTGTAGGCGCGCGCATTGCAACGCTGAAAAGCGGCTGGGCCGTTCAATCCTGGCAGATTCAGGATTTGGGCAAGCACGCCGTTATCGAAGCTGAACTAATGCAGCGCATACGCGCCCGTATTGAGCAGGCCGTTACAGAGCCGCATAAAACCATCCTGCCGAAACGCTCGCTGGCCAGCAAATTGAAACCGCTGGAGCGCCAGACGGAGGTATTCGTCAATAATGATTATTCAAGCACGTATACTATTATCGAGATCAATGCGCTTGACCGTCTCGGCCTTCTCTCAACAATTTGCCGTACGCTGCAGGAGGAAGGCTTCAATATTGCTTCGGCATATATTTCCACCTATGGTGAAAAGGCCGTCGACGTCTTTTATATCAAGGATCGTTATGGCTTTAAAATCAATCATCCGCAACGGATCGAAGCACTGACCAATCAACTTGTGACCGATATCGAGAAATTAAAATTATGATAAGGTTACTTCTTACACGCTTCTGGCCAGCTTTTATTCCATTTTTTTTATATGGATGCTGGCTACTGTACCGCTACCACCTTATTAAGAAACAGGGGGAGGCTCCTGAATTGGCGTCGCTTGTAACGCGCACTCCGCTTTTCATCACGACGCTTGCCAGCTTGCTGATTCTCATCGCTTGCTTCTTATGGCTCGGCATCAGCCAGCCGCAGGAAACTGATGGACATTACATCCCGCCGCATCAGGAAAACGGAAAGATCGTACCGGGTCATGTCGAACCGTGAATCGTTGCCTGATTGGTTTCCGCGTGGCGCGACAGAGCGTCTTTTTTCACACTTTTTGCAGAAACAGGGGAGGAATTGCGTTTCGTAGGTGGCTGCGTTCGCGATGGATTGATGCAGAGGCCGCTCGGCGATCTGGATGCCGCAACTACGGCCTTGCCCGATAAAATCATCGCAATTTTGGAAAAAGATCATATCCGCGCCGTACCGACTGGTTTTGAGCATGGCACGGTGACAGCCATATTTCAGAATCGGTCGATAGAAATCACCACCTTGCGCAAAGACGCTGCCTGCGACGGAAGGCATGCCTCTGTGGAATATACGAATAACTGGCAGGAAGATGCCGCGCGACGCGACTTTACCATCAACGCGCTTTATCTGGATAGCAACGGCACAATTTACGATTACTTCGAGGGGCAAAAAGATTTAGCAAAAAAGAGTGTTCGTTTTATCGGTAACGCGGATGAACGCATCACGGAAGACTATCTGCGCATTTTACGATTTTTCCGCTTTCTGGCTACCCACGGTAGCCCGCCTGCAGATGCAGAAGCGTTGGAAGCATGCCGCAAGGCTAAAGATCAGCTGCTAAAACTCTCCGGCGAGCGCCTTCAAACGGAAATGGTGAAATTACTGACCGCTAAAAATCCCGCTTACGCATTGCAGTGCATGGAAGCAACCGGTGTATTAGCGTTATTGCTAGGGTCTTCAGTTAATCTGGATCTTCTGCAAAAATTGTTGGGACTGGAACAGCTGTCGGCGGAAAGACCGCATCCTTTGCTGCGACTTTCTTTCCTGCTAACGGAGGAAAATTTGCCGGCTATTGCCGACCGCTGGCGTATGTCCAGAAAAGACTCTGATCTCTTAAAACAACTCGTAACTTATCCGCCCATTGCGGATGAGAAAAATCTGAAACGCGCTACCTTAAAGCTTGGGAAAAATATAGCCTGCTTATTAACGTTGCGGGATGGCGTACGGCTCCGGTATTCGGCAGATCAGGTCATACAGCTTCTGGAACACTGCAAAAGCTGGGAAATCCCTGTTTTTCCGGTAAGCGGCGACGATCTGATTAAAAATGGCATGCAACCGGGCAAGCAACTGGGCGATACAATAAAAATTCTCGAAAAGAAGTGGGAAGATTCAAATTATATGCTGGATAAAATTACGTTACTTGATTCATTAAAATAAGAAGCTTTTTGCTTTAAAATAATGCTTAGCCGCCAATAATTTCGCCGTCTTCCTTAGTAATTGCAATTACGGATGGCCGGGGTGGCATGTCGCTGGAAAAATCCGGCCAGCGCGTGGAAGGACGATCATAGTTCGATTCATCGGGATCTTCGCCGGGATGCTGAATAGACAGAAACAGTGTCTTGCCGTCTGGTGTAAAATAGGGGCCGGTAATTTCCGCACCAATGGGAGAGGTGAAAAAGAGACGCGTAGAGCCCCTGCCCTCACCTTCGGTATCCGCGGCATAAAGGCCTTCGTTTTTGCCAATGGCATCATGCTGACCGTCTGTTGCGATCCAGATGCGTCCGCGCGCATCGAAAGCAATATTGTCTGGATTGGTTAGCCAGCCCTGGTTAGAAACGGGAGAGAGATATTTTGCCATGTCTTCTTGTTTGCTAGGATCGCCGCCAAGCAGGAACACATCCCAGTGATAGACATCGGCGCCATGATCCGCTTTTCCTGAAACAGAGGGTGGCGTCAGTTCCAGAATATGTCCATAACGGTTCGGTGCACGGCGGTTGGCAATGTTTATCTTGCCTTCGGGCCGATCCGGGTTTTTTGTCATGACGACATAGACTTTATTCGTCTTCGGATTGACTTCCACGTCTTCGGGGCGATCCATCGGTGTTGCTTCTACTAGGTCGGCGGCGCGGCGCGTTTCGATGAGGATATCGGCCTGCGAATAAAACCCGTTTTTTTCCGTCAGCGGGCCGTTGCCATGAACAAGCGGCAGCCAACGCATGGTGCCATCCGGAAAGAAACGCGCTACCGATCGCACGCCGTCATCCAGCAGATCACGGTTGTTCTCCGGATTCTGCATATCAACTTTTTCCTTCGTGACAAACCGGTAAACATATTCAAAAACTTCATCATCGCCGGAATAGACGGCAAGCCTTCCATCCGCGGTCATAGCGACGTTGGCGGCTTCATGCTTAAAGCGGCCGAGGGCGGTTCGTTTTTTCGGTATCAACTTTGGGTCATACGGATCATATTCCACAACCCAGCCAAAACGATTCGCCTCGCAACAGCCTTTGCCGAGATCGAAGCGGGAGTCGAATTTATGCCAATTATAAAATCCTCCACCATCCACGCCATAACGCCGCAATGGTTTGGTTTCGGGGTTGGATTCTTTGGGAATGCCGCCGAAATATTCGTCGAAGTTTTCTTCGCAGGTCAGAACCGTTCCCCAAGGCGTTACGCCGCCGGAACAATTACCGAACGTTCCCAACACTCGCTTTCCCGTAGGATCCGCTTCAGTCTGCATACGTTTATGACCGGCGGCAGGGCCTGAAATTTCTATCTCGGTTGTCGCCGTTACGCGGCGATTATAACCGCTTTTATTTTGAGCATGCCAAACGCCCCCCGTTTTCTTGATTTCGACTACGCTGAAGCCTTGCGCTTCCTGCTCAATGCGCCCTTGATCCTCGCGGGCCAGAAGTCTTTCGTTTTCCGCCGTCAAGCCCGGAAACATCAGCCTCAAGTTGGTATATTCGTGATTTACATGCAGCAGGCCATGCTCTGAATTACCTGAACCTTTCGGCAACGGCATGTACGCTATATAGTCGTTGTTATAGCCAAAACGCTTTGCCTGGTCTTCCGGGCTCAGTAAACGAGGGTTAAAGGGGCCATTATTCCCCAGGAGATCGTCGCCCCAGCGTAGCAAAACATCCGCTTTATAACCGGCGGCAATGACTGGCCTGTCGAGCGTGTTCTTTGAAATTTCCCGGAACGTCAGGGTTGATTTGGCAGGCGTTATTGTCTCGCCTGCATAGGCGCGTGATGGCAACAGGCTGACGCTTGTCAGCGCCGCACCAAGCATGCCTCCCGCCTTCAGGAAAGATCGGCGCGAAATCGTGCGCGTTTCGAGTATGTCGCTGAAAGTTGGCTGCGTGGAAACGGAGTGCTCGGACATGTGCTTCACATAGCACAGCCACGTCCAATAGTCATCGCGATCTTTGAACTTTTATGCGAATTCGTCGGCGTCGCCTTCTTCGGTACGCTTGCCGGATCTGTTTTCTTCCAGCGCATAACCGGCGGAACGCACGGTACGGATCAAGTCCGCCTGTTTTCCATCATAATCGAGTGCCTTACGTAGACGGCGGACATGCACGTCCACAGTACGCAATTCGACATAGATATCATGGCCCCATACCGCGTCGAGCAGCTGCTCGCGCGAGAAAACGCGGCCCGGATGCTCCATCAGATAGCGAAGCAGGCCGAATTCGGTCGGGCTAAGGTGAATTTCCTTGTTGTTGCGCGTCACTTTATGCGTCGAAATATCCATGTAGATACCGGCATATTCGAGCTTCTGCTCAGTCAGTGACGGACGGATGCGGCGGAATACCGCTTTGATGCGCGCAACGAGCTCGCTTGGCGAAAACGGTTTGACGATATAATCGTCGGCGCCGACATCGAGGCCGCGAATACGGTCACCTTCTTCACCGCGGGCAGAGAGCATGATGATCGGAATGTTTTTAGTATCCTGATTCCAGCGCAGGTGCTTGCATACTTCGATACCGGTCATGGATGGCAGCATCCAATCAAGCACGATGATATCCGGCTTATATTCTTTAACGAGCGTAATAGCTTCCTCGCCATCGCCCGTGGAATAGACCTTGAATCCTTCGCGCTCCAGGTTATAGCGGAGCATCGTGACAATCGTCGGCTCGTCTTCGACGATGAGAACAGAAGTTTCTAGCGCAGGCTGTCTTGACATAATCGGGGCTACATTAGAGTAAAAAATGAATAGTTAGCAACTAAATAGAAAATTTATCTTAGTGTGAACAGGTTATTTTTTATTTAAATGTTTCTAAAGCAATTCTTAAAAAGACGCCGTTTAGGGCCTAAAAAGCTTTAGGATGCTTTTTTCTGCATGGCGCGCCAGCCAATATCGCGGCGACAAAAGCCTTCTGGCCAATCTATGGCATCGACCGCACTATAGGCCCTGGCCTGCGCATCTTCGATTGTATCACCGACCGATGTCACCCCAAGAACACGCCCTCCGGCGGCAAAAAACCGGTCCCCGTCCCGCTTGGTGCCTGCATGATAAATCGTAACATCGGGAATTTCAGAAGCTTTTTCCAAATTCTTGATCTCGGTGCCTTTTTCATAATCATTCGGATAACCCTTCGCTGCCATCACGACACAGAGGGCTGCCTGATCATGAAAAAGCGGTGGTGATTTTGGTAGCGCACCGCTCGCCGTTTGGTAGAGAATCTCGATCAGGTCGCTTTTCAGTCGCGTCATCAGCACCTGTGTTTCCGGATCACCGAAGCGACAGTTAAACTCGATCAGCTTCGGGCCTTCATTCGTCAGCATCAATCCTGCAAACAGCACGCCCTGATACGGCGTCCCCTCTTCTTTCATCGCTTTTACCGTTGGCAGGATAATCGTCTGCATCACTTGTTCGCGCAGTTCCGGTGTCATAACAGGCGCCGGTGCATAGGTGCCCATACCACCGGTATTTGGGCCTGTATCGCCATCGAACGCCGCTTTATGATCCTGGGCCGAGCCAAACTCGACTGCACTTTCACCGTCAGATAGCGCAAAGAAGCTCACCTCTTCACCCTCGAGGAATTCTTCAATGACAACTGAACTGCTCGCATCGCCAAATTTACCAGCAAACATTTCTTCGATAACGCGTTCTGCTTCACGGCGGCGATGCGCGATAATGACGCCTTTACCTGCTGCAAGCCCGTCAGCTTTAATGACGATCGGCATCGATTGCTGTGCAAGATAATCCAGCGCGGAGGCTGGGTCGTCAAACCAGCCATATCCTGCCGTCGGAATATGATATTTTTTGCAGATTTCTTTCGTAAAGCCTTTCGAGGCCTCAAGTTGCGCTGCTTTCTGGGAAGGACCAAAAACGCGGATATTTTCTGCACGAAGAGCGTCCGTTACGCCATCCACCAACGGTTGTTCCGGCCCCACAATGACCAGGTCGATGCCTTCATCCTTGCAAAAACCAACGATTTCTTCCGTCCCGCGAGCGGGCACACACAGCGCATCCTGCTCAATGCCTCCATTGCCAGGCATACAAAACAGCTTCTTCAGATGCGGAGATTTTTTTAAGGCTTTACAGATGGCGTGCTCGCGTCCGCCGGAGCCAATAACAAGGATATTCATTGCACAACAGAAATCTTAAAGGTTAGATGTACTCCTTAAATGAGTTTTTCCGCCATGCCAAGCCCTAGCGTGACACATAATATTCAAGAGTATACCGTCAGCGAGATTTCCGGAGCGGTGAAGCGCGTCGTCGAGGACACGTTTGGCTACGTGCGCGTGCGAGGAGAAATATCCGGATTCAAACGCCCCGCCTCCGGCCATCTTTACTTCGATCTAAAGGATGCTAATTCGGTTTTAAGTTCCGTTTGTTGGCGCGGCACCGCGAGCAAGCTTGGCATGGCGCCGGAAGATGGCATGGAGGTGATCGCCACCGGCAAACTCTCCACCTATGCCGGCACCAAATCGACTTACCAGCTTATCGTTGACCGTATGGAAGTGGCAGGTGCGGGCGCGTTGATGGCCCTGCTTGAAAAACGCAAACAGCAATTTCTGGCCGAGGGCCTGTTCGATCCTGCACGCAAAAAAGCCCTTCCCTTCCTGCCAAAAACGATTGGCGTGGTGACATCGCCGACCGGTGCAGTCATCCGCGATATTCTGCATCGCCTTTCAGACCGTTTTCCACTGCATGTCATCGTCTGGCCGGTACGGGTACAGGGCGAATGTGCCAGTGATGAAATCGCCGCTGCGATTAATGGGTTCAGCACGATGGATTCGCCAAATCGTCCCGATCTGATTATCGTGGCGCGTGGCGGTGGTTCGATGGAAGACCTCTGGTGCTTCAACGAGGAAATCGTCGTCCGCGCCGTGGCTGCCTGCACCATTCCACTTATTTCTGCCGTCGGCCATGAAACCGATACCACGCTGATCGATTACGTTGCCGACCGCCGTGCACCGACACCGACAGCCGCCGCGGAAATGGCAGTACCGGTGCGGGAAGAATTACTGCTTTATACGCAGGAAACCGAAATAAGGCTTGGCCGTTCGGTGCAGCGTTTTTTGGCACACGAGCATGAAAAACTGCGTGGACTGGTGCGCGGTCTGCCGCGGCTGGATTCCCTGCTTGCTACAGTCAATCAGCGCCTGGATGAATGGAGCGAGCGCCTGACGCATGCGGCATTGCCAGGTTTGCTGAAAAACAAAATGCATGCGCTGAATATTTTAGCGAGCCGTCTCTCGCCATTGATGCTTTCGCAGCCGATCCGCCGTCAGCAGGAAATTCTGGCACAATACGATGCACGTCTTCAAAAAGCCGCGTTTCACCATCACGAGCGCCTTCAAAATTACTTTTCTGCTGCCGCGCAGCGCCTTGCGCCGCAAATATTGTCACAACCCATTAAAAGACGTCAGGAAGCTTTAGACCAGATCGCCGCACGGCAATCGAAAAGTTTCACATATCGTCTTGAGACGTTATCCCTGCGCCTGGAGGCAAGTGCGCGCCTCTTGGAAAGCTTGAGCTATACCGGCACCCTGAAACGTGGATTTGCTCTTGTCGTAGCGCCTGACGGCCATCCGGTAACCTCTAAAACGACGTTGGAAAAATATAAGGAAGCAACGCTTCGCTTCCACGACGGGGAGAAAAGAATCACCGTTAGCTGACAGTAAAAATACCGCGTATGTATTTAACGAAAAGCCACATCAACACGATACTGCCGATGAACCCAAGCGCCAACGGGCCGAACGCCGGAATTACGAATTTTATCCAGCTGACCTGCGCGCTGTTATCCATCCAGTAGTTCCATAACGCATCGTATGTCTGGTAGAGATAATCCGGATAAAGCGCATCTTTAGCAACCTCCGGGCCGTAATAGAGATAAACGCCCGCATAAGCGCCGCCATACACTGGCCCTACCAATAGCAGGATGAAAAAAAACGGCATGAAAATCGATAGAAATATGACGAGCGCGGGATGCATAAAATGCTCTATGTTTTCTCTGTTGTAGGTAATTGCACCGAGCCGGTAAGTATCGTATCCAGCGCATCTTGCTCTTCGCAGGCAAAGATTACAGGCAGCGTTTCAATTTTCTCGCGCCACACCTGAGGCAGGCGCACTGCATCTTTTTCCGTTGTAATCAAACTGATGCCGCGCTTCTTTGCCATTTGCTCCATCTCAAAAAGCTCTTTATCAGAATACACATGATGATCTGCAAATGAAAAGGTCGCATCGAGCTCCGCCCCATATTCACGCAACGTCGTAAAGAATTTTTCCGGTCTGCCGATGCCCGCGAATGCCACGTAGCGTTTATTATCAACAGAGGCCTTTTGATTTGGCACGAGACGCCCACGAAAGAGCGGCAGATTTGGAAATGCATCGGCTATTTTATAGCGATCCATGCCGACGATAATTACCGCCTGGATTTTTTTGCGTGCCGACCGAATAGACTCCCTAAGCGGTCCTGCTGGTATGACATAACCATTGCCGACGCCATAGCCGCCGTCAATTACCACGATCGAAAGGGTCTTTCTTACGGAGGAATTCTGCAAACCGTCATCCATTATTACCACACGAGCCCCGGCATCAGCAGCCTTAAGAATGCCTCGTTTACGGTCTTTGGCCATCCAGCATGCTACATGCCTTGCAATCAGCAATGGCTCGTCTCCGACCTCCGCGGCGGAATGGTTTTCAGGATCAACTCTAAGGGGTCCTACAAGCGCGCCGCCATAGCCGCGGCTGACAATGTGCGTTTCTATCCCCATTGTTTTCAGGCGCTGCGCCAATGCGATTGCCACCGGCGTCTTACCCGCGCCACCTGCAACAACATTACCAATACAGATAACTGGGATGGGCGGTTGCCAAGGATTTATCAAAGCATCTTTTAGTCGGCCGCCTAAGTAATATAATGCGGAAAATGGTAAAAATGCATACGCTAAAGGATGTGACTTATGCCAGAAAAAAGGTGCATTCCACATATTATGCCCTTGCTTTTGAAGGCAGGTACGCCTCCAGTGCCTGCACTACGTTTTCGAGCACGTCCTGCTTGGTCTTCACAACGGCAAGGGCGGCATTGGCCAGTTTTTCCTGTTTTTCCTGATCGCGCAGCAGGGATTCAACTTTTTCAGCAAGATCAGCTGCATCCTTTACGCGCACCGCTCCATCGACGGCTTCCAATTCTGCACAGAATTCTGCGAAATTTTCCATATGCGGACCATACAGGACAGCGCAGTCAAGGCGCGCCGGTTCAAAGGGATTCTGTCCGCCATGCGGCACAAGAGAGCCGCCGATAAAAACAATCTCTGCAATACGGTAAAAGATACCGAGCTCCCCCATAGTATCTGCCAGGTAAATATCGGTCTCTTCTCCGATTGCTTCTTGCTTGCTGCGCTGAGAAACACGCAGTTTTTTATCTGAAAGCATCGCGGCGATATCATTACCGCGAGTATTGTGACGCGGCACGATAAGCGTCAGAATCCGTGGAAATTTTTCTCGCAAAAGACGATGGACTTCACCGATGATTTCCTCCTCACCGGCATGGGTGCTTGCCGCCATCCACACTGGGCGATCGCCAATCACCTGAAGGATCTCACTGGTTACCTTAGGGTCGGCATCAAGTGCGGGCGAGGAAAATTTCAAATTTCCGACCGATGAGACGTATTCCGCGCCTAAGTTTTTAAACCGCCGCACATCTTCCTCGCTTTTGGCGAGAATGATACGAAAACACGAAAGCAAAGTACGTATTGCATAAGGCGCACGCTGCCATCCGTGATACGATCTTTCTGAAATGCGCGCATTGATCAACGCCATAGGTTTGCCCGTGCGATGCATGGCATGCATCTGATTTGGCCAGAATTCCGATTCCACCCAGATCGCCAGATCAGGTTTCCAGTGACGAATGAACCGGCTTACAGCCCACGGCAGATCAACAGGTACAAACTGGTGGAATGTCCGCTCGGGTAGCTTCGGCGCAATCGTGCGCGCCGAGGTTAATGTCACCGTCGTCAGCACGATATGCAGCGCTGGGTAATCAGCTATCAGTTTTTGAATAACCGGCAGCACGGAAAGAGACTCACCCATGCTGGCTGCATGAATCCAGACTACGGCACCGTCCGGCCTGGACAGATATGTTTTGCCGAAACGCTCTGCTAAACGCTGCCTGTCCTCCTTTTGCCGATAGACACGCAGCAGTAGTACGATCGGTACGACCAATGAGGCAAGCCAGGAGAAGATGCGGTAAAGAATGAGCATATTATGTGGGTATAATACCGGCCTGACGATCCGCTTCCGCTGTAACGGCGGAAAGTGCTGCTTCGATCTCAAGCCGCAGCGTTTCTATCTGTTCCTTATCGGCTTTTGGCTTTCCGTAAACAGGAGAACCCACCACAAAGTAAATTGTTGAGAAAGGCAGCGCAACCATAAACCGGTCCCAGCTCCGCATACGCTTATGCTTGCTTGAGGAAAAACTCGCCGGCAAGACTGCTACGCCGCTTTTAGCAGCAATATGCGCAACCCCTGGCGCGGCAATTTGAAAAGGCCCCCGGGGGCCATCTGGGGTGATAGAAATATTGCCGCCCTTTTTCAGCTCTTTAAGCATGTTCTTTAGTGCCGAGAGACTTCCCTGCGTGCTTGATCCTGCGACCGTTCCTATACCGAACCGTTTCATGGTTTCCGAAATAACCAAGCCATCGCGGTGCGCCGAAATGAGAACGTCCATAGAACGGGGCCGTGGCTTCAGTTTCGGCATCAACAATAGCCTGCCATGCCAGAAAACTGTTATCATCTGCCGTTCCCCAGAAACATAAGGTATGGCCGCTTCGGGAACGGAATAAATTTTGCGGCTCGTCCAATAAATGAGATTGATATAAAACGCGATGACGAAAGAGAGCAGGTAACGAAACCCGGCTGAGTTAAAAAATTTCTTCTTCAGTTTTTTCATTAGTCTTCCGAAAACTGCGTCGTATACAGCTTTGCATAAAGGCCATTTCGCGCCACCAGTTCGTCATGCGTACCTGTTTCCGTAATTTTTCCTTTTTCCAGCACATAAATGATGTCGGCGTGCCTTACGGTCGAAAGCCGGTGCGCAATCACTAATGTCGTGCGGTGCTGCATGAGTCCGTCCAGCGCACGCTGTACGCTTTTTTCCGACTGCGTATCCAGCGAAGACGTTGCTTCGTCCAGAAGCAAAATCGGCGCATTCTTTAACATGGCGCGGGCTATGGAAATCCGCTGGCGTTGGCCGCCTGAGAGTTTTACGCCCGAGGGACCAATGCGCGTCCGGTAACCTTCTGGTAATTGTAGAATGAATTCATGCGCATCGGCGCCTTTTGCCGCTTCAATCACCTCTTCTTCCGTCGCGCCTTCCCTGCCGTAAGCTATGTTTGCTGCGACCGTGTCATCGAACAAAATGACCTCTTGGCCTACATAGCCCATAGCGCTGCGCAAGCTGGCCAGCGTAATTTCCTTTATGTTTTGATCATCGATAAATATGCCGCCGGATTCCGGATCGTAAAACCGCATCAGCAGACTCATGATGGTCGATTTACCGCTGCCAGATGGCCCCACCAGCGCAACGAGTTTTCCTGCCGGGACACTAATATCGACATTAGAGACAGCAGGCAGGTCGGGATCGTAGGAAAAGGTAAGACCCTTGATTTGGATATCTCCGCTAGTCACCTTAAGCGCCAGCGCTGCGGGACGGTTTTCAATTTTCGGTGGCTGGTCAAGCAGTATAAAAAGACGCGCCGCCGCCGCAATGCCTTCCTGGAAATTCGTATTCAGGCTGGCAATCGTACGCAGTGGGCGGAACGCAAAAACCATTGCCGCAATAAAGGAAAAAAACGCGCCCGGGGTGGTAACACCCTCAATTACTTTATATCCGCCGTACCAGATTACCCCGGCGATCGAAATGGAGGCGATCATTTCCGTCATCGGCGCTGCTGCGGCCTGAATGCGTGAGGCTTTATTATAAAGTTTCAATAGCGTGCCGATGTTGGAGCTGGCCCTCGCCACCTCGTAGTCTTCGCGCACATAGGCTTTTACCACTCGCACGCCGGAAAAAGTTTCATCGAGCAATGCCGTGAATTCTCCAAGCTGCGCCTGCGTGCCGTCAGCTACTTTCCGCATTCGCTTACCGAGGCGAATAATGGGATAGATCATCAGCGGAAAGACCAGCATAGCGATGATGGAAAGCTCCCAATTCTGATAGATCATCAGTGCGATCAGGAAAACCAGCGTCAAAATTTCTTTCACCACCCCGGTAAGCACGGTGGAAACAGCGTTACGCATAGACTGAATGTCGTTGGTGAAGCGCGAGATTAATCTGCCCGCTGCCTGATCGTGGAACGTGCCGATATCCGAATGCATCAGATGTGAAAATAAACGTATCTGCAGGTCAGCAACAATGCGCTGACCCGTATGCCGCATTAACACCGTCTGACCGTAATTACCGAGCGCACTCATTACCGCCACTCCCATTATGGCAAGCGGCACAATCACCAGCATTGTCATATCCTTGCGGATGAAAATATCATCGAGCATCGGCTGCATGAGTGATGCATTGGCCGCCGTACACAGCGCGACTACCACCATGCAGACGACTGCCAGAGCGATCTTGGGAAAATAACGCCGGATATTTTCCTTAAACAGCCGCTTAAGAATATAGGTGGTCGTATAGTTTGACATCAGCTTCCCGCTACGGTCATGCCATCGACGCGAAGCGTCGGCACATTAGTGGCATAACGGAACTCCAGATCGTTCGCCGGTGTCAGGTTCAGGAACATATGTTTCATGTTACCGGCGATTGTGGCCGCTGCCACAGCATAGGCAATCTCACCATCCCTGATGTAAAAACCTGCTGCCCCTTGGCTGTAATCCCCTGTCACAAGATTCACGCCCATTCCGGATAGTTCCGTTATATAAAAACCTTCTTTGATCTCTTTCAGCATGGCCTCCTTACTGATTTTACCCGCTTCCAGATAAAGGTTGCTTGTGCTGGGGTAAGGCGGCGAGGAAAGTCCGCGTGAAGCGCTGCCAGTTGTCGTCAACTTTAATTGCGCGGCGCTCCGGATATCGAGCAGCCAGGTCTTGAGTTCACCTTGTTCTATAAGCGAGCGCTTTTGTACTTCAACGCCTTCTGCGTCAAAGGGATGCGAACCCATTCCACGGCGACGCAATGGATCGTCGATAATCTGAATCGTTTTGGGAAAAAGGCCCTGGCCCATGCTATCTTTCAGAAAGCTGGTGCCGCGGGCGATAGCATTGCCGGAAATGGCCGATGCGAAAGAGGAGAGCAGTGACCGTCCGGCTCGCGGATCAAAAATTACCGGCATCTGGCGCGAAGGTAGCGTTTTCGGGTCTAACCGAGCCACCGCGCGTGCCGCTGCGTTTTTACCAATCTCATGAGCATCGGGTAAATCTTCGCGGTGACAGGTCGTGACGTAATCATAATCGCGATGCATATCTTCGCCGCTACCGGCGACGATCTCAGCACTGATGCTGAAATGGCTGCCCGCATATGAGGCGAGAAGCCCATGACTGGTGGCAAGGGTAAATTCTGATCTGCCATAGCCGGCGTCTGCGCCTTTCGAATTGGTCACGCCGCGTGTTTCGAGCGCTGTTTCTTCGGCAATCTTGGCCTGCTCCAGGAGCCAGTCGGCAGATGGCTCCCGTGAGTCAAGCAAGTCAAGCTCCGGAATTTCTCTTGGCCATAAAGATTTATCAGCAAGCTGCGTATAGGGATCCTCCGTTGACGTTGCTGCCATGGTAACGGCACGTTCCGCTAAACTTTGCAGGTTTTCCTTCGTATAATCCGAGCTGGAAACAACAGCAACGCGCGCGCCTTTCCAGACGCGAAGGCCGACTGCCATTGACTCCGAGCGCTCAAGCGTTTCGCGCTTACCAAGGCGGGTGCCGCAGGAAAGGCTGGTGGAATCAACAATAACCGCATCCGCCTGATCAGCCCCAGCGCGCGTTGCGGCACGAATGACACTATCTGCAATAGTGCGGGCATCGGAAACAGCAGGCTTAGCCAACGCAGACATTATTTAACCTCCATATGGCGGATGATCGCGTCCAGTGCGTGACTTGGTAAAAATCTCGTAACCGTTACCTGTTACTGCAATGGAGTGCTCGAATTGCGCGGAAAGCGAGCGGTCACGGGTCGTCACCGTCCAGCCATCATGCGGATTAAGGCGCGTCTCGGCGCGGCCGGCATTGATCATGGGCTCAACGGTAAAAAACATGCCTTCTTCCAGCTTCACACCGGTGCCTGGCGTGCCGAAATGGAGGATATTTGGCAGCGTGTGGAAGATTTTACCAAGGCCATGCCCACAATATTCGCGCACAACGGAATATCCATGCTTTTCCGCATGGACTTGAATTGCATGCCCAATATCGCCGGTGGTTGCACCGGGGCGAACCTGCTCGATACCGAGCATCATGGATTCGTACGTCACCTGAATCAGCCGCTTGGCCTTGATCGGCACCTCGCCGACATAATACATGCGGCTGGTATCGCCGTGCCAGCCATCAACAATGACCGTGACATCCACATTGATGACATCGCCGTTTTTCAACATCTTATCATCCGGAATACCGTGACAGACCACGTGGTTGACCGATGTGCAGACGGATTTTGGAAAGCCGCGGTAGCCAAGCGGCGCCGGAACCGCACCTGCTTCCGTAATGCGTTTGTGGCAGTAATCGTTGATGGAATCTGTAGTGATTCCCGGGCGGACGATATCCGCCAGTTCATCCAGGATTTCGGCAGCAAGCTTCCCTGCTTTGCGCATGCCTTTATAATCTTCTTGTTGATGTATCGTGATTTCTCGTGAGGCCATGATTGAATTCTTTCGCCCGTAGTTGTAAAGCAGGCTCTGAAATTATGCAACCGACAGCCTGTCTCATTATTATCGGCAACGAAATTCTTTCCGGAAGGACGCAGGATAAGAACGTTTCTTGGCTTGCCCAGAAGCTCAACGAACAAGGAATAAAGCTCGCTCACGTGCGCATCATTCCGGATGTAGAACAAATTATTATTGAAACAGTAAACGCCTGCCGGCCAGCCTATGATCATGTGTTTACAACCGGTGGTATCGGCCCTACCCATGATGATATTACCGCCGCTTCCGTCGCCAGAGCGTTCGGTGTAAAGCTGCTGCGCCATCCGGAAGCGGAACGCCGCCTCCTTGCCCATTACCGTCCGGAGCAAATTAATGAAGCGCGCATGAAAATGGCCGATATTCCCGAAGGCGCCACGTTGATCGATAATCCAGTCAGTACTGCGCCCGGCTTTCAATTAGGAAACGTTTTCGTTCTGGCGGGTGTGCCCAATATCATGCAGGCGATGTTCGACTCACTGAAGAGCAACCTGAAAAGCGGTGAAAAAACACTGTCACGTACCCTGAAGACTAACTTGGCGGAAGGCACGCTTGCCAAAGACTTATCCGATATTCAGAGTCGCTATCCCGACGTGGAAATCGGGAGCTATCCGCATTTTCAGATGGGCCAGCTTTCAACAAGCCTTGTTTTCCGCTCGACCAGCGCTGAAAAACTCGATGCTTCATTGAGTGAGACACGCATAGCGCTAGTTGCTCTCGGCGGTGAAGCAGAAGAATTATACAGTTAGTAAAAGCTCTCTTTTCGATTGAGAGTGATTTGAGTAAGTAGGCCAATGCGGTGTATAATCTTCGACTTGATTTCCCCATTGAGCCCATCCTTTTCTTGAACCTCTAGCAAATAATTCCAGATAAGGTCCTGGGCTGCAACTTTCAATTAGTGAATAAAATTCATCAGGCTTACGAGAGTGTTCTCGCTTACGAGAGCCCAACAAATTCACTTGAGTTCTTCCAGGTTGCAATGTTCTTGCATTCTTTCCGCGAACACCAAACAAAACAAGTTCTGTAACATTTCTAAAATAGAAACCTACACCACGCCCATCTGAGCCACCATCTTTTCTTATTTTATGCCAAATAATATTTGTCTTATAATTAAATCCCCAGGCCTTCATAACTTCAAGGCCTTCGGGTAAAAGCGCATTTGGCACCCATAAATATAAATGGGCGGGCTCTTCAGCAAAATCCCCAACTGGAATATTTTTTATTTCTGATAAAGTTAAAGTTGGATAACGATTTAAACGTTTATGCTCCGGTGCCATCTTTCCAGTCTTATTTTGAAACTGCCAAGGCGGATCTGCTAAAACAGTATGAAACTTACCATTGATAGACTTCTGAAAATTTTCATGAGCGCTTAGTATTGTATCTTTCATAAATCACTCATCTTCCAAATATAATTTCTCAGTAATACCAAATACCAATATAGGGCAACCAGCACCACCGCCACCCTCAATACGAGGGAGAAGTTTGCTCATATGAGTGGTAGAATTGCCAAAGGAATTGCCTCTGCCAATTTTATTAAATATGTTCTGTAGATGATCACACCTTGTTATAATAACTCCTAGACTTATAGCTCGGAGATCAAAAAGCAGTCGGAA
>JAXMDT010000011.1:0-64094 GCA_046348685.1 Rickettsiales bacterium | reverse complement strand
AGCCGAGCATGGCGGTGGATAGCGGATAGGTAACTAGATTCTCGATAATCTGCGGCGCTTGGCCTTCAAAATCGGTGCGGATAATCACCTGCGTATCCGATAAATCGGGAATGGCATCAAGCGGCGTGCGCTGCACGGCAAAAACGCCAACGACCAGAATGACTATCGCCAGAATCGATACCAGCAAAGGGTTTTTCACCGACCATTCAATGACCTTGGCAACGCCGGTTTGTGTCGGGTCATGCGAAAGATTATTTGCCATCGTGCATCTCCATTCCCGGCATACCCGGCATGCTTTGTTTCGGCGCATCGGGCGCACTCAATTTTTGCAGCGATTCGCGTAAAGACGATTCCGAATCGATCAGGAATTGAGCGCTGGTGACAACATTTTCACCTTCCTTCAAGCCTTCGAGAATTTCGGTTTTGCCGCCGCTGGCCGCACCCGTTTTGACCGAGCGTGATTGAAACTTCCCATCGCCTAATGCAATAATGACGTGATCGCCGGTGCTACTGCGTAGTATCGCCTCGCTTGGCACCGAAACCTTTTCCTGCATGCTGCCGGCAGCGAAGCTAACCGTTGCATAGCCAGCGGGTTTCAAGCTGCCATCCTTGTTGTCCACCACCAACCGCACTTTGCCGGTGCGGGCCTCCGGCGTGATGGTGGGATAGATATAATCCACCTTTGCTTCGTAAGGTGTGGTAGCGCCCGTAAACATCACCGTAGCAGCGTCACCCTGTTTGATTGCGGGCAAATCACCTTCCGGCACGGCGGCTTCCACCCATACTTGCGATAAATCCTGAATGGCACCGATGGCGGAATTTGCCATTAGGTAGGAGCCATTACGGATTTCGAGTTTATTCAGCACGCCATTGGCCGGAATGAAAAACGGCACTTCGTCATAGGCTTTGCGCGTTTTAGCGAGAGTATTTAATACGCCTTCATCCACGCCGAGCAGCTTCAAGCGCTTGCGTGATGCTGCTGCGATATCCTTCATGCCGCCGCTTAGGGCTGCAATATAATCATTCTGCAATGCCAGCAATTCAGGGCTATAGAGCGAATAGAAAGGCTGACCTTTCTTCACCACATCGCCCACGGCGCTTATCTTCAAATCGGTTATGCGGCCTTCCAGCTGGCTAAATAAGTCCCGGCGCATGCGCTCGTTTTCCGTGATAATGCCGGTAGCACGAATGCCGCCGCCGAATTCGCTTTTAGTCACTTTTTCCGTCCGCACGCCCATTTTCTGTAGGTTATCGGCGCTTATTTCCACCACCGGCGCACCTTTTTCCATTTGCTGCGGCGCATGGCTGTATCCGCCCGCAATCGGCACTAAATCCATGCCGCAAATCGGGCATTTTTCGGTGTATCGAAATAATTTGCGGGTGCATGGGACAGGTATGTTCACCGCCGCCGCTTCTTCGGCATGCGCCGCACTGATGCCAAGCAGCTTGTGCAAGCCATCGTGAGGCGAGGATGCGGGCGACCATGCCGCCGAACCCATTTAACAATACCTGGGTGCCGATAACAGCGCCCATCAGAAGCGGCAGCGGTAGGCGTTTCATTACTTCTTCTCCATCATCATGCTATTGTTAGCGCTAAAGGTGGCAGCTTTGCCTTCCTGAATGGCGCTGGCTTTGCGTAAATCCATGCCACAAATCAGGCATTTACCTTCTTTGTCCGAAAACACATGCTGGTGCGTCGGGCAGGAATAAAGCAGTTTGCCGGATTGCAGCAGCTGAGTTGCTTGTTTTTCAGTCAGCGGGCTTTGCTTATCGGCATCGGCATAAGCCGCGCCGGTGGTGAGCGTGAGGGCAACAAAAAGCATGGTAAGTAGTTTCTTCATTTGGATTCTCCTTCGATGAAGTAGTGGTTGAAATCGGCAATCAGTGTCAGGCGTTTGGCCTTTTCCGCCGCCAAGGATGCGCGAACGCTAAGAGCGTCACGCTTGGATTTGAGGACGGAGGGCATATCTGCTTTTCCGGCCTCATACTCCCGAACCATCGCGCTGGCGGATTGGCTCAGGGAATGTTGTTTGCTATGCAATAGCTCAATTTTTTTGGTGCTGGTTTCAATCTGTGCTTTCAGGTGATCGAGCTTTTCGATAACGGCGCGTTTAGCCGTATCCACATCGGATTCGGCGGCGCGTAAATTCGCTTTCGCACCTTCCAGCTTCGGCTTCTGGCTTTCCGAAGCCCATAAAGGAATGCTGACACCCACCATGATCGTGCCAGCATTATCATTGTTATGCCAGCGGCCATAGTTTGCTTGCACCTCGAAGTTGGGGCCGTACTCTGCCTCGCGCTGGTCGATTTCATGATGCGCCATGCTAATATCTTGGCTGGCGATTTTCACCGGATAGGTTTTTTCGGCATCGCCATTCCATGCCATAGGCTCAATATCAGGTGGCGTGATATCCGGCGTTTCACCCAGCATATTGGTGAGCATCGCCATCACTTCATGTTTTTGCTCATTCAGATCGCTTAAATTAAGCTCTACTTCCGTTTGATCGGCATGGTGCATGGTAAGCTGGCTCATACTGCCTTGATTGGCGGCGATGCGCCCAGTTAGGCTTTTGCGCTCGGTGGTAAAGAGCGCGTCTTGCTGCTTATAAATATCTTCCTGCTCTTTGATGCGTTGCCAGTTGGCAAGGGTGGCAATCAGCTTTGCCTTCATCGCGGCATAGGCGTAATCACCAAGCATCTTGGTTTTTTGCGATTCGGCATTGGCTCTACCCGCCTTGGCGGAACGTATGCCAAGGCCGGGAATTTCCTGTTTGAAGCCGAAGGATTTTTGTTCCTGCTCACGGTTAAAATCAACGGAACTACCGATAGGAACTTGGCTTTCGCTGATAAACAGCATCGGGTCGGGCAAGCCATTCTCGCCATTACCATATAGCCGTTGCGATTCAGCTTTTTCGACATACGCCCGCACTTCCGGGTGATCGCGCAAGCGCTCGGCCAGCTGGGTAAAGGCTACGGTTTCCTGCACCTGGGGTTTTTCATCATCCGCCCAGGCTGGGGATGCGATGCTGGCAACCAGCAGCAGCAAAAAATACATGAATCGCATAAAATCCTCTCGCGTTAATGTTGAACGCGGCGCGGACAAGCAGCCACGCGCAGCTAAAGAGGATAAGGCAATGTCAGCAAACGCTAGGCTTTAAGCCAAACGCCGGACACACTTATCCTTACGCGAGAGATTTGGGAGGTCGTTCTTGGGAGTTTAGATGCGCGGACGCAATCGTAGCGTCGGCAGGGTAAAGCCGCTTGGCTTGCTCACCGATGGCGGGCAGATCGGCTTTATAAGTAGGCAAGTTCATGCTGATGCCGCCGCTCATGGCCGAGCATTTCGCATTGCACGCAGCGTCATCGCAGCAGCCGCTTTTCTTCGGCTCATGCTTCGCCATTGTATCGCAGCCTTTGCAATCCTTCATGCCCTGCATGTCCATTTGCTTGGCATGCTGCTCTTGCATCATTTTCGCCATAGGGCATTCGGGCTTCGCTGCCATTGCCGGGAATCCGGCCAGCGCGATGCTCAAGCTCAATAAAAACGTGGCGATGTATTTAGTAATTTGCATGACAGTATTATAGCAGGATTCGGTTAATAATCTATAAAATACTGGATTAGCCTGTTTTTTTACATGAATAACTGAATCAATAGCTGCAAACCAATCTACTTTCAATTGTGTTTTAAATAACATATTCAATCACAGATTGCACATTTGTGATATGCTGATTTCCCGTTTTCGGGGATTTTCTTAACCATATCATAGGAGTATTTATGGCAAGCGCATACTTAAAATTTGCAGGTCAGTTCTGCAACCTCAACCCATACGAACTCAAGCATTTGAGCGAGTGCATCTTATGCAAAATTGAGCATCAATTCGAAGAAAAGCTGTGCGGGTGTGATAGCAAGGTAACGCTCACGGAAAAAGACATCAAATTTGCGATCACCGAAGCTATGCAGGATATTTTGCTGGAATTGAAGCAGCAGGAAATCCGCATGGAGCGGATGAAGCTCGATCAAACCAGAACCAAACTCTTCGCCTCTAAAAAGATAGCCGCTTGATTGCTTTGACATAAATGACAGCGGGTTTTATTGTGGTCTTTGAGGGGGCTAGAATCCCCTAAGCACAGCGATTTAGTAGGCTCGTTTCAGCAAGCCCTACTTCCGCACGCGTATGCGTCGGGAGTAGGTGAATACAATACCCGCAAGGGGAATAAGCCTGCGCCCGTGTTTAGGCGATTCTAACTCCCGGCACCAATGCTGCGGATTAGAAATTTAGAAGATGCGTCGGGACTCGGTTCCGGCGCATTTTTTTATGGAACATTTCTGGAAATGCTGTCATTTAATCTCGGTAGCGAACTCGTATCACTTCTACAGCAAATCAGTTGTTCTCGCTTTAGAAAATCTAGGAAAGCTGCGGCGGAGACCTTTCTAGGTTACTATACGTCTGCTCCGCCAGTTAAATGCTTTCCTAAAATAAAAAAGCCGCCGCCAGCCGGGGGCTGACAGCGGCTGATAGCAACGTCAATATTACGCCGCGTCCTTGCACGGGCCTTTGACGGCGATGATGTCGATCGGCGTGCCGGTCTCCAGGAACGATTTGAGGCTGGAAAGGACAAGCGGCCAGCCTTTCGAAACGCCGCTGCCCATGCTCTCGCTGAGGTTCGTATGCACGACATCGAGCCGCACCAGATCGCCGACCACGCTGATATCGTAGGTGACGTGCGATTCGTCGGCGAGGTTGTTCGGGCTTGCCCAGCTGGTGACGAGGCGCGTCGGCGGGCTGCTTTCCAGCACTTTGCCGACGATGCGTATTTGCTTGCTCTGCGGGTCGACATGTTTCCACTCGGAACCTTCTTTCCAGTCCGAAATATTTTCGTTCGACCAGTATTGGCGCGCGAATTCCGGCGTGGTGATCGCTTGCCAGACTTTCTCCGGCGTCGTTCTGATATAGGTGGTGTAGACAAACTCCTTATTCATCGCTTTTCTCCTGTAGGGCTTGTTTAAGGTTATGCAGCGCGTCCACGTGCGAGCGCTCAAACTTGCCGATCCAGCGCATGTAGATTTCGTGAATCGGCATCGGGTTGAGGTAATGCAGCTTTTCGCGCCCCTGCTTTCTGGTGACGACGAGATTCGCCGCCTCCAGCAACGCAAGATGTTTGGTCACCGCCTGACGGCTCATATCGTGCTTTTCGCATAGCTCGCTTAGCGTCAGCCCGCCTGTTTTACGCAACCGGTCGAGCAGCTTGCGGCGGCTGGCATCAGCCAGGGCCTTGAACACTTTGTCCTCGGAGGCAACCATACCCACATTATGCAACCTTTTGGTTGCCTGTCAAGGTAAAGCTTTTGGATGCTTTTTTACAAGCAATAAAAACAGCTTATTAGAATCAGGCTATCTCTTCCCCGCTGTCTTTTTGCGGATTTGCTCTTCCTGCTCGATCATTTCCGGCGTGGCGAGATCGCCGAAATCGGAAAGTTCATAAAACGGGCGGATGTCGATATCGGAATCGCCGAGCATCGGGTTGGGGCAGCGTTTCACCCAGGCGATCGCTTCTTCCATCGAGGTCACTTCCCAGATCCAGAATCCGGCGACCGTACCCTCGCCGTCTTTGAACGGGCCTTTGCTCACCGTGCGCTCCTTGCCGGAGAAATGCACGCGCGCCGCCGCCGAGGTCGGCTTCAGCCCATCGCATGTCACGAGGATGCCCGCGTTGGCGAGTTCTTCATTGAAACGCCCCATCGCTTCGATCAGTTCCCTGCCCGGCAGCTTGCCTTCCTCGGAATCCTTGGTTGCCTTGACGAATACCATCACTTTCATACGACCCTCCTGTTTTGGTGGCGCGTATCATGCCGCAGTAACGATAAGATTCCTATATAAAAACGGCCACCTCCGCATCGCATCCTTACCGATGCCATGCTGTGCTGATGCCTCATGCCAATCAAGGAGGATAGCATGGCTGCAAAACGCAAAAAGGCCGCCCAAAAGACGACAAAGAAATCCCGCTGCTGGAAAGGCTACGAGCCGGTGCCGGGCAAAAAGCCGGGCAGCAAGGGCAGCTGCAGAAAGGCGTAGACCATCGCCGCTTTCTCGCGCTATGAATAATCCAAACGAAAGGATTATGTATGGCTGAGATCAAACGGATCGACCCCGGCGCGCGGATGAGCGAGGCGGTGGTTTATAATGGCGTGGTATATACGTCGGGCGTGGTGGCCGATACGACGGTCGGCAAATCCGTGCTGGAGCAGACGAAGGACGTCCTTGCCCAGATCGACGATATTTTAAGCCGCGCCGGTTCCGACAAAACGAAAATCCTGAAAGCGAATATCTGGCTCACCGATATGTCCACCTTCGCCGAGATGAACAAGGCATGGGACGCATGGGTGGTCGCCGGTCACACCCCGGCGCGCGCCACGGTTGAATCCAAACTCGCCGCCCCCGGCTACGATGTCGAAATCATGATCGAAGCTGCGGTTTGACAGGAGTGCGTTATTCAAAATATATCTGCATTTTTTTAGGCGTTTTGCGTATTCTATTCCTGCATGGTGATTGGGATGACTGCGTTTTATTATTTTCACCTTTTTTCAGCAATCACTATACCAACTCTTGCTGGTTTAAGCGCATACCTCGCAGGAAAAGTATTTAGACAAAACAAACGGGCTGTAGAATTATGATCGAGGCTGCGGTTTGAAACTGCATGTTAAAATTATCTTTAAAAGTATCACATTAACTTCTTATTTTATCGGAACAACTCAATTTAACTCTTTGATACTTGTAATTTTGATGCTTTAATATTATCTTGTAAACAGAGGTCAATCACTGCGTAGCGGGGGTTGACCTTAGTTTTTTGGTAAAATTACTAAGCCATATCCTGTAACATCTCCGAGCCGATTTTTTCTCATTTTACTTTCTAAAATACTAAAATCTATTCTTGAGCTTTTGCCCAAAACTTTCCTTGCGATTGGAGTTACAATTGCATCAGCAATTTCAAGGCCAGCTAATTTATCCTCTTTTCTTCTTAAAGCGAGATTTTCTATTTTACGCGTGACTTCTGCTGCCGGCATATAATAGGTGCCTGAAACCTTAAGGTTTAACCAAGCCAAATCTAATTGTCTATCCAATGTAGGATCACGCGCTTCAGCAACAATTTGTCCCTTTTTATTTCCCCCTATCATAAAGCCAAAACGTTCAACTAAAACATTAAGTGATAGAAGATAAGGATCAACTGCATCAAAACCATACCTAGCCATATGTTGTTCTTTTTTAATAGCACAAGCTAGGATTGTGAGATTTAGTCCTGATATTAAATTATTTATTTTCTTATAAAATAAATTACAGAAATCAGGGTCTTTCATTTTTTCAAAACCATTTCTTTGCCGTGTGAAATCTGCAGTATGTAAAATGATGTCTGTCGTACCAAACAACTCACTTTTAAAAGCATTAAGTTTTTCCGTCATTTCACCTAATGCATAATCTTTATCAACAACTATTCCACCTAGGACAAATATAGGATGCTGCTGATCAATTATCGTTAAATTATGATCACCAGATTCATCTAGAAACAAAATTTTATTCATATAATTTCAACCTATCGACCCACCAAAGAAAAATAATTGCCAATTATTTAAGTAATGCCCAACAACAAGCAAACAATATCAGCAAAATTTCTAATTGTAACTTACCCACACCCCATAAATAATTGAATTTTCGTTATTCGTTTGACTTTGGCGGGGAATGGCCTATAGTCAGCGGTGGAGTGAATGCTCTTTGGTAATTGTGCTGCGGGTACGCAGCGACGCACCGATGGTGCTTTAGTTAGAATTTCCCCATTTGGTTTTTCTTCCTTCTTTTTGCAAAGGGTCCGGCTTTTGAAAAAGCCGGTGGCTCCTGCGTTCATCCATCGTGGACGGCGCATATTTTTTACAAGGATTTTTTTATGTCTACCACTGGAACAGTTAAATGGTTCAACCCCACCAAAGGCTTCGGCTTCATCGCGCCGGACGGCGGCAGCTCGGATGTGTTCGTGCACATCACGGCGCTGGAACGCGCCGGTATCCGCTTCCTGAACGAAGGCCAGCGCGTGTCGTTTGATCTTGCCACCAACAAAGGCAAGACCTCGGCGGCGAACCTGAAACTCGAAGCGGCGTAAATGCCCGGTGGTATGGCGCATTCTTCCGGGAGTGCGCCTGCCTCACTTTTTTGAAAGAAATATCATGTTTACCACATCCGCTAATGCCGCACTCGGCCATAAGCAGACCTGCCTCGGCTGCCAGGCGAAATTCTATGACCTGAATAAAGCCCCCGCCGTCTGCCCGAAATGCCATGAGACGCTGAAGCCGGTCATCCGCTCCGAGCGCCGCCCTGCCCGCCGCCGCAATCTCAAAATGAATTAGATTAGGCTATTCCTTTTATAAGACGTGGATCCCGGCCTGCGCCGGGATGACATCATCTGTTGGGAATGATGATGAGAGCAAAAAAATCCGGCGAGGGTTTGACGCCCCGCCGGATTCTTTAACGTAAAAATAAAATTAGTCCGAGTTGATCATCAGGAAATCATCAACGGTGATTTTGCTCGCGTTGACGCCAAGCAGCGTGATGGAATCCGCTGGGTCGCTATCAAAGGTGATCACAGTGTTGCCATGGCCATCGTTGGCGATGTTCAAATCCTCGAAGCCATGCGCACGGTCGATCACATTCAGGATATCCACGCCATCGGTATAGTCGGCAACCGTTGCGTTATAGGAATTCGTGGTCGGCTGGCTGAAGCTGAACATGTCGCGGCCTTCACCGCCGGTCATGGTGTCTCTGCCGACGGCCCAGAACGTATCCGCGCCTTTGTCACCGAACAGCTGGTCCGCACCTTCATCCCCGATCAGGAAGTCGTTGCCGTCACCGCCATGCAGCGTGTCGTTGCCGGCGCCGCCCTGAAGATCATCGTCGCCCGTGCCGCCGAAAAGCTGGTCCGCTCCGCCGTCGCCATACACCAGGTCATCGCCTGCGCCTGCATAAACAGTGTCGTTACCTGCACCCGCTTCAATGTACTCGCCACCTTTTTCGCCGTGGATCATGTCATTCCCGTTGTAGCCGAAAATGGAATCATCACCGTCGCCGCCAAAAAGCACATCGTTAGTGCTTGAGCCGTAAATTCTTTCATTTGCTGATGTTCCGTATTTAGTAACCATGTGCTTTTCTCCAAGTGCTATTGTTAATAATAATAAACAGTATGCGGTAACTTAGTTAACATAAACCTTAAATACAATGTATTTTATTAATCTTTAGGCTAATTATTGCCTTGCATAAGCTGCATTATTACATTTTGAACGTTGTATAACGAGTCTAATAAAAAATCCGGCAGGCGTTGCCGCCCACCGGATTTTTTCATTTGCAGAATTTAATCGAACTAGATGAAGTTAAAATCAGCTGCGGTGATGTCGTGGATATTCACGTGTTCGAGGAAAATATCGCCGTAGTATGATACGTTCACCTTACCAACCGAAATGCTGACACCGCCCAAGTATGAGGACACCTGAATGTCCTTGAACGTCAGGTGCTCGGGCGTGCGGATTTCGATCTTGTCGACGCCATCCTGGAAATCGCGGATGATAGCGTTATACGAATCGCCTTGGTAAAAGTCCCAGAATGCGAATGTATCTGCGCCCGCGCCGCCGGTAAAGTCATCCTGGTTGCCGCCGTAGATCGTGTCGTTGCCAGCGCCGCCATCTACCGTCGCGGAACCATTTACGCTCGCGTGAATCCAATCATTACCTGCATCGCCGAAGATCACATTTGCGCCTTCATCACCATTTATGAAGTCAACGCCATCTCCGCCGTGAATCGTATCGTTACCCGCGCCGCCGATTAAGTCATCGCTGCCCGCGCCGCCGAAAATCTGGTCAGCACCTGCATCGCCGGATATCTGGTCGTTGCCTGCTTCACCGTAAAGGGTATCACTGCCGCCGCCGCCGACGATGGAATCATTACCTTTTTCACCGTGGATCATATCATTGCCGTTGTAACCGAAAATCGTGTCGTCGCCGTCGCGACCCCACAGCACGTCTGCCGAGCTGGTGCCGTAAAGTTTATCCGCATTAAGCGTCCCGTATTTAGTAACCATGTATTGCTCCAATTTTTATTCGTTGTGACCGTATAGGCCACGCTGTCACTAGCGGGGAGCGCGGCATAGAGCAATATGAGATTCTTTACACAATTGTTACAGATGCTCGTTCTGAATCGCCACCGGCTTCATATCCGGCCCGACGGCGACGAAAACGAACCGCCCTTCCGTCACTTTTTCCACTGCATAGCCGTCCCGCCGCTCGACCATGACCTCGACGTTCAGCGTGATGCTGGTTTTGCCTATTTTCTCGAGGGATGCGTAGCAGATGACGCAATCGCCGACATAGACCGGCTTGTGAAAAACGAGGTTATCGATGGCGACGGTGACAATCCGCCCCCGGGAGTATTTGCGGGCAAACAGATACGCCGCCAAATCCATCTGGCTGACGATCCAGCCGCCGAACATGTCGCCGCCCGGGTTCATGTCGCTCGGCATGGCGACGACTTTAATCACCAGTTCCTTTTCAGCCGTTTTACCTTCGCCCATGTACAAGTTTCCTTCTTAAAAAATTCAATCGCCAAACGGCGGTTGTTCTACTAGGCTTTATGCCTACATCAATCGGGCAACCAATGCCACACGCAAGGAGATAGCATGAACCGCGAGCAGATTCTGAACACGCCCTCCATGCCGCTCTTGGGATCGAGCTATCCCAAAGGCCCTTACCGCTTCATCAACCGCGAATACCTGATCATCAGCTACCAGACGGACAAGGACGCGCTGCGCGCCGTCGTTCCGGAACCGCTGGAGCCGGAAAGCGACATCGTCAATTTCGAATTCATGGCGATGCCGGACAGCTCCGGATTCGGCGATTATACGGAAAGCGGCGTTGTCATCCCCTGCCTGTTCAAGGGCGAACCGGTGAATTTCACGCTGATGATGTATCTCGATAACGAGCCGCCGGTCACCGCGGGGCGCGAAATCTGGGGCTTTCCGAAAAAGATCGGTAAACCGAAACTCGAGATCGTGCACGATACGCTGACCGGAACGCTGCATTATGCGGATCGTCTGGTGGCGCTCGGGACGATGACCTACAAGCATGAAAACCTGCTGTGCGACGAGATGATGCACACGATGCGCGATCCCGACATCATCAAAAAGAAACTGGGGAAAAAGCAGATTGTTTTGAAGCTGATCCCGCATGTGGACGGCACGCACGCCATCGCGCAGCTGGTATCGTTCGCCATGACGGACATCACGGTGAAAGGCGCCTGGGCGGGGCATGCGCGCCTGCATCTGGTGCCGCATGTGAATGCACCGGTCGCCGATCTGCCTGTCAAAAAGATTATCGGCGGCAGCCATTTTATCGCCGACCTGACACTGCCCTACGGCGAAGTCGCTTACGATTACCTTAGAAGCTAATATTCACCGTCTTCGATAACCTTTGGTTTTTCCACAGAAGCTTTTTTGGATGTAGGGCTGGACGGAGTCACTTTCATCCAAAGCGGCCATTGCTTGATGGCGAGGACGATATAAAGAAGACCCGCCGTGCAGACCGCAACCACATAAAGGCCGAAACCGACGGCAAGGCCGATCGATGCCGACGCCCACAGGGTCGCAGCGGTAGTCAGACCGGTAATATGCCCCTTATTGACGAGGATGAGGCCTGCGCCAAGAAACCCCATTCCGGAAATGACTTCCGCTGCAATGCGGGTCGGATCGCCGTCGTGTTCAACACCGTGCACCGAGATCAGCGAAAAGGCACATGCCGCAAGCGAAACCACGGCATAGGTGCGGATACCCGCCTCGACATCTTTCTGCTCACGCTCCCAGCCAACCAATCCACCGAGGAGAGCGGCAAGGAACATGCGTGCAACGTAAGTCAGCTCGACGTAAATTGCTTCTGATGGAACATCCATGCATGCACCATGCATAACAGGGAGATCAAAAATCAATTAGGGAACGTTACAGCGCGTGCGCTTTCATAAACAGGTCAACGGCGTAGTCAACGCGTTTTTTGATTTCCGCTTTGGTCGGCGCTGCCTGCACGCCCATCATGCAGCGCAGGTGGAGATGGCCTTTCAGCATACTCAGGAACATATCTGCGGAAACGGATGGATCTTTTACGTCTAATATTTTTTGCTGCTGCAGCGTAGTAAGGTATTTGCTGAGCAGCAGGTGCATCTGTTTCGGACCGGATTCATAAAACAAACGCGCCACATTAGGAAAATCTTCCGATTCGGCGGCAATGATTCGGTGCATGCTGAGCGCCTGCTCCGAGACGACTTTTTCCAGAAACTGACGGCCTATTTCCCTCAACGCTTCTTCTGCGGACATCTTTGCATCGACGCCGGAACGGATACCCGCGATCAGTTTCTGACAGCGGTCTTCGATTACGGCGGAAAAAAGCGCCGCTTTATCGGCAAAATTGGAATAGAGCGTCGGCTTTGAGACCGGTACCGCCTCGGCAATCTGGTCCATCGTCACCTTACGATACCCTTCTTTGACGAAGAGCTCGCCGGCCTTATGCAAAATGTCTTCGCGTTTAGAGCGCGGCGCCATATTCAAGTTGACTCTGTTAGTATAACGCGTATACTAAACTAAACGGTTTAGTATAGCAAGAAGAATAACATGTCTCTCACGCCCCGTAAAAAGCGTTTTCTTATTATTTTTGGTGTCCTCGCCGCTGTTGCGGCAGGCATTTACGCATGGGTTTCGGCTGGAAGGGAAAAAACCGATGACGCCACACTGGAAGCCCATGTCGTCGCCATCGCGCCAAAAGTTTCCGGCTATGTCGTTACCCTGGACGTTGACGATAACCAGCAGGTAAAGAAAGGCGATCTGCTGTTCGCCATCGACCCGCGCGACTATCAGATCGCGCTGGATAAAGCCAAAGCGGAACTCGCCTCCGCCGAAGCCAAACTTGCTGCTGAAGGCCATAACTACGCCACGACGAAAGTTTCCGCCCCCTCCTCCCTGGAGTCGGCACGCTCACAGGTTGCCGCCGCCAATGCGGAATGGGTACGCGCCGCTAACGATCTCAGGCGCTATCAGAAACTGAACGAACTGGCGCGCAGCCGCCAGCGTTTAGATGAATCCATTGCCGCCGAGAAGAAAGCCCGATCCGATCTGGCGGATGCTAAAGCCCGCCTGCAATCGGCAGAAACCGCGCCGAATACGATCGCGGCTGCCGAAGCTTCCGTCATGGACTTGCAGGCTTCGGTGGACATCGCCCGCGCCAATGTCGCTCAGGCGGAAAAAAACCTCGCCGATACGCAGGTAGTCGCGCCCATGAATGGCCGTATATCCAGACGCGAGGTAGAAACCGGCGCTTACGTCCAACCCGGCCAACAACTGATTTCGCTCGTCGGCAATGATTTCTGGGTTGTTGCCAATTTTAAGGAAAACCAGCTCGAGGATATGAAACCCGGGCAGCGTGCGGAAATCTCTATCGATGCTTATCCCGATCATTCATACGAAGGCGTGGTGGACAGCATCCAGTCCGGGACGGGCGCACGCTTCTCCGCGTTCCCGCCGGAAAATGCGACAGGCAACTTCGTAAAAATCGTCCAGCGCGTGCCGGTGAAAATTCTTTTCAAAGAAAAGCCCGATAACTCGCTGAGGCTAGGCGCAGGCATGTCCGTTGTTCCCACCGTGTATACGCGATGAATGCGCAGGTCACAGAGAAAGCCGTCAATCCCTGGCTCGTCGCTTTCGTCGTTTCGCTCGCCACCTTCATGGAAGTGCTGGACACGACGATCACCAACGTTTCACTCTCTCACATCGCCGGATCGCTTTCCGCGAGCCAGGATGAAAGCACCTGGGTGCTCACCTCCTATCTCGTCGCCAACGGGATCGTACTTCCCATATCCGGCTGGCTGGCCGGCGTACTCGGGCGAAGACGCTACTTCATTCTCTGTATTTTAGGTTTTACCGTTGCCTCCTTTGCGTGCGGCGCGGCGACTTCCCTTGTCGAACTAATTATCTTTCGTTTGATTCAGGGATTTGCCGGCGGTGGGCTGCAGCCAACGCAACAGGCGATTGTGCTCGACGCGTTCCCACCGGAAAAACGCGGCCAGGTGTTCGGCGTCACTGGCATCACGCTTATCGCCGCGCCGATCATCGGCCCGACGCTTGGCGGCCTGATTACCGATAATTTCAGCTGGCGCTGGATATTTTTCATCAACGTGCCGGTCGGCATTTTCGCCGCGATCATGGTCTCGCGTTTCGTGAAGGATCCTCCGCACGCGGTAAAACAGGGCTTTAAATCGATCGATTACATTGGTCTCGGCTTGCTGGCGCTCGGTCTCGGCGCGCTGCAGCTGGTGCTGGATAAAGGCCAGCAAAAAGACTGGTTCGACAGCACATATATCGTTTCATTCTTCGCACTCAGCATATTTCTGATTCCGTTTGCCATTGCTTGGATCATGCGTCAGGAAGACCCCATCGTGGATTTCACGCTGCTTAAAGATAGAGGGTTCGGATTCGGTTTCATTCTGATTTTCTTCACCGGTTTTGCCCTCTATGGCAGTAGCGCGCTCCTTCCCCTGATGCTGCAATCGCAGTTCGGCTACGATGCAACCCTCGCCGGTCTTGTTATTTCCCCGGGTGGCCTTGCCGTAATTTTTCTGATGCCCTTGTCGGGCAAACTTGTCTCCAAGGTAGAGGCACGCTATCTGATCGCGGTAGGACTATTCCTCTGCGGCTGCGGCATGTGGCTGACGACTTCGGTCACGCCGCAAACCGACTACCAGCATTTTGTCTGGATGCGTGTTTTCCAGGTGCTCGGCCTGCCCTTCCTCTTTATTCCCGTCAGCACCCTCGCCTTTATGAATGTTCCGAAAGAAAAGAGCAGCAAAGCCTCCGCCCTGTTTTCATTGGGGCGCAATCTGGGCGGTAGCGTCGGCATTGCGTTGGTGACGACCTATGTCGCCCGCCACAGCCAGATGCATCAATATGTTCTCTCCGAACATTTGACGCCGGGCGATCCTGTCTACGAGAATATGCGCCATTCCCTGATCCAGACGTTTATCAATCGCGGGTTTGATTCGCTAGACGCGGCGCATCAGGCAACCGGACATATCTACCGCGAATTATTGCGGCAGGCGTCCATTCTTTCCTACAACGACGCGTATTTTTTCCTCTGCTGCGTGATGGCGACCGGCCTGCTGCTGACGCTTTTCCTGCCGTCGAACAGCCCACGCGCCAAGCCCAGCGCTGCCACCGCTGCGCATTAAGATTGCTTTTAGCGCCGGTTTTTGCTTCCATGCCCCCCCCCGCATCAAAAAGGATTCATTATGGCCAAGACCGCATCCCTCGTCATCGTCCGCCACGGCGAAAGTGAGCTCAACAAAACAGATCAGTTCGCCGGCTGGCTGGACCCGGGCCTGACGCCAAAGGGCGTTGAAGAAGCCAAACGCGTCGGCCAGACCCTGAAAGCAGCAGCCTTTATGCCGGATATTGTCTATGTCTCGCCGCTCAAGCGCACGCAGGATACGGCGACGATCGCCCTGAAAGAAATGGGTCAGGACATCAAGCCGGTTGTGAATCAGGACATCATTGAGCGATTTTATGGCGGATTGACCGGCCTCAACCGCGTTGAAACGAAAGCAAAGTTCGGCGAGGAGAAATTTCTGGAATACCGCCGCAGCTATGACACGCCGCCGCCTCCCATCGATGCCTCGCATCCGGATTACGAAATGCTGAAAGCGAAGTTTGGCGAAAAACTTCCCGCATCGGAATGCCTGAAGGATGTCGTCGCACGCGTGCAAAGGTTTTGGGATGAGGTGCTTAGCAAAGATTTAAAGGCCGGTAAAAAGGTGTTGATTTCGGCGCATGGCAATTCGCTGCGCGCCCTGGTGATGCTGCTCCGGAAAATGACACCCGAAGACGTAAAGAATTTTGAAGTGCACCGTGCCGAGCCGGTAGAGTTTACCTTCGATGCCGACACGCTGAAGGTGATTAGTGAAAAGCCGATGTAATAAAATTTAAAAGTCATTCTGAGCCGAAGGCGAAGAATCTGGATCCTTCGCTATGCTCAGGATGACATTTATTCACACGTAATATTGAGCTGGTAGGGTGATGAGTAGCCGCCGAGCAGGATTTTATTAAGTCCGATATTCAGCGGCGCGCGGAAATCCGGACGGCCACGGCCGATTTCCTTGCCGTTGACGATCGTGCGGAACAGGCTGCCCTGCTCCACGATAAAGACCTGCTTATCCTGCACCTCAATATTGCAATGATGGTTGGAAATATGCTGCGGGTCGGGTTTACACGGCAGGCTCAGCATCTGCTTACCGGTCGGCCTTTCGCCTTCCAGATACCCGCCGATAGAAAACGGCAGGTTTGCCGCCTGAATAAAGACAGGCGCAAACTTACCTTCAAGGGCGTTGGCGCCTTCCAGCGTCAGTAGATTGATGGCGCTGTCGAGCTGCACGGTGGCGCGTTCTTTTTGCGCGACTCGCGTATTCATCGCTTTCAGCCTGCCGATCATGGCGAAGAGAAACGGCATCAATTCCGATGGGCAGCATTCCACCAGGTGATTAAAGTCGTTCGTAGAGAGTTCTTTTAACACGCAGTCTTCCATGGCGCGCGCCGTAGCGCTGCGCACGCCTTCGGGATCGAAAAAAACCATCTCGCCAAAGACACCGCCCTGCTCGATGACGGCGAGCGGAACCTCGCCATGATCGGCGTGCTTCAGGATTTCCACCTTGCCGCTATGCACGATATACGCGGTCTGCCCGGGCTCATTTTCGCGGAAGATGATGGACTTGGCAGGATACTGCTTAACTTGCATGTAGGTTCGGTCTGGCTGCTTGAGTATGGTCGGTGTTATGAGCATTTTTCTGGTAAAAGAAACCGGTTTCAGTTACATAAGCATACTTTTTTACGAAGTAAAGCAATGGAATCTAACCCAAAAGTCGGTTTTGTCTCCCTCGGCTGCGCAAAAGCTCTCGTTGATTCGGAGCGCATCCTGACGCAGCTGCGTGCGGAAGGCTATGATTTTTCACCTTCTTATGTAGGTGCGGATGTCGTTGTGGTCAATACCTGTGGGTTCCTGGATACGGCACGCGAAGAATCCCTGCATGCCATCGGCGAAGCCTTGAACGAAAACGGTAAGGTGATCGTCACCGGTTGCCTCGGCGCGGAGCCGGAAGTCATCCGCGAGCGGTTTCCGCAGGTCGTCGCCATCACCGGCCCGCATCATTATGAAGCAGTGGTGGATGCCGTACACAAGGTCTCCCCGCCGAAGCACGATCCGTATGTTGATCTGGTTCCAACCCCGGGCGTGAAACTTACCCCGCGCCATTACGCGTATCTCAAAATTTCCGAGGGCTGCAATAACCGCTGCAGCTTCTGCATCATCCCGAAACTGCGCGGCGATCTGGTCAGCCGTCCGCTCGGCGACGTCATGCAGGAAGCCGAAACGCTGGTGAAATCCGGCGTTAAAGAACTCCTGGTGATCTCGCAGGATACCAGTGCTTACGGCATCGACGTGAAATATGCCGAAAGCACATGGCGCGATAAAACCTGGCGCACCAAATTCATCGACCTTTGCGCTGCTTTGGGCGAACTCGGCGTCTGGACGCGATTGCATTATGTCTACCCCTACCCGCACGTCGATGAAGTGATGGGACTGATGGCGGAAAAGAAGATTCTCCCTTATCTCGATATTCCGTTTCAGCATGCCAGCCCGCCCGTGTTGAAAGCGATGAAGCGCCCGGCGCATCAGGGCAAAACATTCGATCGCATACAATCCTGGCGCAAAATCGTTCCCGACCTGACGGTGCGCTCAACGTTCATTGTCGGCTTTCCTGGCGAAACCGAGGAAGATTTCGAGTTCCTGCTGCAATGGATCAAGGATGCAGGGATCGATCGCGCCGGTTGCTTCCGTTATGAGCCGGTGAAAGGCGCGACATCGAACGAAATCGCCGATCAGATTCCTGCGGAAGTCATCGAAGAACGCTGGCACCGCTTCATGCAGACGCAGCAGGAAATCAGCGCGGCGCGCCTGAAACGCAAAGTCGGTATGACCCTGCCCGTTATGATCGATGAAGTGAACCGCCAGGGCACCAAAGGCCGCACGCAAGGCGATGCGCCGGAAATCGATGGCATCGTCCATATCAGCGGCAAACCCAAAGTCCGCTCCGGCGACATCGTTCCCGTCCGTATCGATTCTTCGGATGAATACGATTTATTCGGCACGGTCATCGCATAATTATATTTCTGATAAACAATGATTTTTTACGATAGATAAAAACCGATCTATTGTCATCAAACCTTCACACGGCATTGCTATCCTGTAATCGTACTAAAAAAGGCGCAGGAGCAACCAATGCCACAAGCTTCCATGGAAGAAATCGATGCGATCCGCAGCGGCGAGCGAAATACGTATTTCGCCGGTCTGAAAGGTTTTCTATTGAGCGTGGTCAAAGAAGGCATTCCGACGATCATCATCGGCGCAGCTGCCGGTGCTGCTATTGCTGGGGCAGCTTTGCTAGGTGTTGGAGGCGCTCAAATGATGGGCTGGATTGCTCAGAGCACCACCTTTACCGGTACGGCTGGCGCACTTGGATTTGTCGGCTTGGTTTCCGCCGCCTCCGGTGCGCTTTCTGGTGCCCTGGTAGGCCTGAAAGGTGCATATAAAGAAATTTCTCATGCCCGCATGATTAATGGATTGATCGATCATGAGATTCAAAATGTCAGGGCGCAGGTTAAGTCCCGTTCATTTAGTGTCGCGCCCGAGCAGGAAGCCGCCGCCCCCGCCGAACGTCCGGATTACCTTCAGAAAATTATTGAAGCGGGCGACAAAGCCCACCCGAAAACGCAGCTCGCCAAGCTGATGCACCAGCGCGAGGAAGCAGCCCTCAACGCCGGTGAAGTGACCCTTCACTAGGCATTTCCGTCTCCTTCACGGTTGAAAACGCTGGGTTTTTGCCCGGCGTTTTCTTTTTCTATGTCATCAAAGCTTCACATTACAGCCGTATAATCGAAGATAATGAAAAAGGTGTATTTTCAGCATGGCTGACGATAAGGACAAGAAAAGACCGAGAGAAGTGCTGGACGTCAACGCGCCCATCACCGCCGAGGAGCTGCGCGAGCACGAGGTCGTCGAGCACCTGCTGAAAACCCATCCCGAGCTGCAGGAAAAATCGGAAGTCGGTAATGCTGTTAGTACCGGTGTTAAAAAGTTTAAATTCAGCGCATGGGATTTAGTTGGCGGCTTAGCATTTGGAGCAGTTTTTGGGCTTGGGCTTTATGGTGCTGCGGAATATGTTTTAGAACCCGTATTTAAGTCGCTGGCTACTTCATCAGGATTTGGACTATTTGATACAGTCGCTCATTTTTTTGGCGGCATGGGAGCACTTGGCGGCACTGCGCTAGCAATGAAGTCAGCGGTAGGCCATACGGTTGGCGAAGCATGCAAAGGATTCTACGATAAATGCAAAGATGGCTATGCCGAGGCGAAAGAGCATAATGAGGCGGTACAGTTCCTGAAGCAGCGCGTCAGCGCGATCAAGATGTATAAGCAGAAGCATTTCATGAAGCACATCATGGACAATCCGGATGGCTTTGTGCCGAGCTTCCAGCCTGCTGAAAACACTACGCCGGTTGAATATGAAAACCCGCGCTCGCGCGTGGTCGATGCCATCTTAAGCGAAAAACGCAAAGCCGTTCCGGAAATAACCTGGACCCAGCGCGCTGAGACGCAGGCAACTACACCGAATCAGCCAAGTTTATAGATTCTCGCGTCAAGTGTGAGAATGACATGAACATTTTTGTCATACCGGCCCCGTTCTTCAACGGGATAAACTCCGGCCAGTATCCACGACATTTTAAAAAGCAGGGCGTAGACTCATTTAAGCCTTCGTCCCTATCCTTGCCGCAAGCGCTGCGGACATAAACGCATCCAGATCACCATTCAGCACCGCCTGCGTATCGCTGGTTTCAATCTCAGTGCGGAGATCCTTCACCATTTGATACGGGTGCAGCACGTAGGATCGAATCTGATGTCCCCAGCCGATATCGGTCTTGGCGGCATTGGTTGCCTCCGCCGCCTCCTCACGCTTACGCAACTCAAGTTCATACAGGCGCGAGCGCAGCATCCGCATTGCTTCGGCGCGGTTCTGGTGCTGCGAGCGGGAATTCTGGCACTGCACGACGATATTGGTGGGCGTGTGCGTAATGCGGATGGCGCTATCCGTTTTGTTCACATGCTGCCCGCCCGCGCCCGACGCGCGGAACGTATCCACCCGCAAATCCTTGTCGAGAATTTCGATGGCGATATTGTCATCGACGACCGGTGACACCCAGACGCTGGCAAAACTCGTGTGGCGGCGCGCATTGGAATCAAACGGCGAAATCCGCACCAGCCGATGCACGCCGCTTTCCGTTTTCGCCCAGCCATAGGCATTATGCCCCGAAAGCTTGACGCTTGCCGATTTAATGCCTGCTCCGTCTCCGGGAGTTTCATCGATGATCTCGATCTTGAAGCCTTTTCTTTCCGCCCAGCGCACATACATGCGCAGCAGCATATACGCCCAGTCCTGGCTTTCCGTGCCGCCCGCGCCGGGATGGATTTCGACGAAGCAATCATTGGCATCCGCCTCACCCGAAAACAGGCTCTCGACTTCCAGCGTCTTTAATTCTTCGGCATTGCGGATCAGCGCTTTTTCAGCCTCGGCAAGAAGATCGCCATCCCCTTCCGTCTCGGCCATCTCAGCGAGCTCGATGGTATCCTGATAATCCTTTTCCAGTTTGCTGAAGCGCGTGACGATCGCGTCGAGATAGGTGCGCTCTTTGAGAATCTTCTGTGCGTCTTTTGGATTATTCCACAGGTTCGGGTCTTCCGCCTGCCTGTTCAGCGCATCGAGCTTAGCCGGGGCATGCTCCCAGTCAAAGCGACCTCCTCAGCAGCGCAAGGGACTGCTCAATGGTCTGGGAAAGATTATAGATTTCTGCTTTCATGCGCCCTGCTTAATGGCGAATGCCCAGCGCGTCAATAGACTGATGTACCCCGCACTCGTTGCGGGGTCTTGAGCGATCCCGCAATAAATGCGGGATATTAGTATATACCGCCCGTACCGGTGCCTGCGGGTGTTGCCGTTCCAGCGGCGGGAGCCGGACCTAAATCTCGTTTTTGCTGGGCGGGCATTTGATCCGAGTTCATCGGCACCATAGGCACGGCCGTCTCACGCGGCGGCGCCGATTGCTGTACCTGCGACGGGTGCATGAACGTATCCTCGCTGACATTCGGGTAAGCGCTCACCGGCATTTGCTGTGGTTGCGTCACCGCGCCGGTCTCGGTTTCCGAGGGCGCTTCCTGATACGTCGCCTCGTCGGTGATTTCAGGTGTCTCGCCCGGAATATAAATCGAGCCGCCGGTGACGAAGGCTTCCTGGATCGTCGGGCCTCCAACCTGCAGCCATGGCAGCGACTGATCGCCGGTATGCGCGTTGATGGTGGCAAATTGAATGCCTTCCGGCACGGCGAATTCATGCGCCGGATATTTTTTCAGCGCCTTTTCCATAAAAGAAATGAACGCAGGCAGCGCCACCCTACCGCCCGTTTCCTTGCGGCCCATGGATTTCGGCTGATCGAACCCAATGAACACGCCGACGACGAGATCGCTGGAAAAACCCATGAACCATGTATCGCGGCTTTCGTTCGTCGTGCCCGTTTTGCCCGCCAGCGGCACGCCCAGCTTTTTGGCGGCAACCGCCGTGCCACGCTGCACGACGCCCTGGAGAATGGAAATCATTTGATAGTCCACCCGCGGGTCGAGGACGCGTTCACGCGGTTCGCTCACCACAGGGTATGCGCCTTGCGCCCGTTCGATATCGTCCATCACGCAATTGCTGCATGGCCGCTGGTCGAAACGGTAAATCGTCTTGCCCTGCCCGTCATCGATCCGCTCGACCAGGCTCGGCTGCACGCGCAGGCCGCCATTGGCAATCATCGCATAGGCGGTTGTCATCTGCAGCGGGGTAACTTCCTGCGAGCCAAGGACAATCGATAAATGATGCGGTGCGTTTTCATAGAGCCCGAAACGATGCGCCGTGCTCAGAATCGTATCGATGCCAATCGCCTGTGCTAAACGCACGGTCATGACGTTGCGTGATTTCTCGATACCGGTGCGCAGCGTGGCCGCGCCAAGATATTCGTCGTTGAAATTCTTGGGGCGCCACAGCGGAAGCCCCGGGCCTTGCGAGATTTCAATCGGTGAATCCATGACGATGGAGTTCGGTGCGAAACCACGCTCCAGCGCACTCAAATAGACGAAAGGCTTGAAAGACGAACCGGGCTGGCGTCTGGCTTGCGTGGCGCGGTTAAAGACCGTTTTATCGAAACTATAGCCACCCGACATGGCGAGGACACGCCCCGTATGCGGGTCCATGGCGACAAGCGCGCCATTGATCGCAGGTATTTGTGCAAGACCGTAAACTTTTTCTTCCGGGTCATATCTGACTACAATGACATCGCCTTTTTTAACGACATCCTGCATTTTCTGCGGCACCTTACCGAATGTGCCTTCTTTGGAAACCGGCTGCGCCCATTTTGCGCCGGTGAACGGAAGCACGGCATCCGAGCCATCAATTAAACCGAGATCGGCTTTGTCATTGGCGACATTGAGCACAACTGCCAGCTGGTGATTTTCCACAAGCGGCACAGTTTTCTTTTTCAAAACTTCTTTCAGCTTGTCCTGCCACGCATCCACATTTTCAAAGGAAACGATCGGCCCGCGATACCCATGACGGCGGTCATAATCCTCCAGTGCCTGCCGCAACGCATTATCTGCGTAATTCTGCAACTCAAGATCGAGCGTCGTCATCACATAAAGACCGCCCTTATATAAGGTGTCATTGCCGTATTGCTCGGCAAGTGTCCGGCGAATTTCCTCAGCGAAATATGGGGCGTCCGTAACCGTCGGCACATCCTGTTCCACGGTTTCGATCTTGGCTAGTTTCGCATTGTCCGCTTCCGCCTGGTTCAGATAGCCGTCTTCCAGCATGCGGTTGATAACGTAGTTCCGTCTGCCTAATGCCGCATCGTAATTCTTGCGCGGGTCGTAGTAAGCCGGTGCTTTCGGCATCGCGGCGAGCAGCGCAATTTCTTCGGTTTTCAGCTCACGCAGCTCCTTGCCGAAATATTCCTCACCCGCCGCCGCAACGCCATAGGCGCCCATGCCGAGATAAATATCGTTTAGGTAGAGCTCGAGAATACGGTCTTTGCTGAATTCACGCGTAATGCGGAACGCCAGGATCGCTTCCTTGATTTTACGTGTCAGCGACTTCTCCTTGGTCAGCAAAAGGTTTTTCACCACCTGCTGGGTGATGGTGGAACCGCCCACCAGCGAATGCCGCGCTCCATAATGCTGTACGTTGTTGAGGATGGCGCGGCCAATCCCGCCTGCATCGATGCCGGTATGCGTGTAGAAATTTTTATCCTCCGCCGCGATAAAGGCCTGGCGCACTTTTTTCGGAATATCCTCAAGCGGCACGTAATTCCGGCGCTGCACCGCATATGACGCAAACATATCACCATCTTCCGTATAAAGACGCGTCGTGATTGCCGGACGATATTGCGACAGGCGGGTGAGATCGGGCAAATCCTGACTGTAATGGTGGATCACCGCGAATACGGCAAACGTGCCAACGACGGCGATACCGGTCGCCAGCCCGAAACCGGCGGCTAAGCCTGAGATGAGACCGTGCAATAAAGGGTGGCGTTTCTTAAAAGACATGGCGGCGCAGTCTGCAATAAAACCTATGGGAATACAAGACGGGAGTAATCGTTAGTAAATAGTTGTTGGTCAATGGTCGATGATCAGGCGTCGAGGGTTTGTCGGCCTGGGACTGACGACTATCGACCTACGGACTACTTCTTCGCCGGGTGCTTGCGGAAATAAGCATCAAGGCCGGAAATAATGCCGGAAATCACCTTGCGCTGGTACTCTGCCGTTTTCAGCATTGCTTCGTCACGCGGTTCGGAAAGAAAGCCAAGCTCGATCAGCGTCGAAGGAATATCCGGCGCTTTCAAGACGCGGAATCCGGCAAACCGGTGCGCCGAAGACAACATGTTAATATTGTTCTTGGCAAATCCGCCGACAATGGAATCCGCCAGTTCCGAAGACTTGTTCTTGGTGTCGCGCTGCGCCAGGTCGATAAGGATGTCGGCCACATCCGCCTGTTGTCCTTCGATCTTATAACCGGCCAGCTCATCCACCGCGTTTTCCTGTTCGGCGAGAGCTGCCGACTCTTCGTCCGAAGCCTTTTCGGACACGGTATAAACGGAAAGCCCGCGTGCCGTGGAGCGTGGCGCAGAATCCGCATGCAGTGAAACAAACGCATCGCCGCCCGCATTACGCGCCAGCCTTACCCGATCCGGCAGCAGCACGAAATAATCCCCTTCCCGGGTCAGCGCCACGCGGTAACGCCCCGTGCGCAGGATGCCTTCGCGCAGCGCCTTGGCAAAACGCAGCGTGATATCCTTTTCATGTGTGCCTTTAGCGCCGGTTGCTCCCGGATCCTTGCCGCCGTGACCGGCATCGATCACGATCAACGGCTTGCTGTTATGTTCTTTGGTAAATCCCGGCTTGGCCTGCGGCACCGGATAGTTATTCGGGTTTACCGACAGGTTCGCCCCCGGGACAAGATCGATCGCCAAACGATATTGATGCTTATCATTGTCCGTAAACTGATGCAGCGACGCTGTGCGTAGCCCCCTCGTCAGTTCGATCACGATACGCGACGTCTCGGCATCAAACTGACCGAAACGAATCGCTTTGATCAAGTTGCCCTTGTAGGTCTTCGGCAAGACCAGTTTGGCCGCGCTCAGCGTACTTACGTCGAGCACTACGCGGTCCGGCCCTTTCAAGGTAAATAGTTTCTCTTTGGTTAATGGCGCGCTTAGCGTTAATTCGATCAGTTCACCTGTGGCCTGAACCTCGATTTCAGTCGACAAAACAGCCGGCACAGCCATCGCAAACGATGGCTGAAACAGCAGAAACACAAATAATACAATAACTAATGTGTAGTGACGTAGCATGGCGAGGATTTTCTTGATAAATGGTTTGAGACGGGTTTATAGTAGAATGTCAATGAAAAACCGGATGGTAGCCGTGCAAACAGGCACGAATATCAGAGAGGTATTTTTACAGGCCGCAAGGCCGGAAACGAGATTCATAACGTATCATCTTGGTGTCACACCCAATGAAAGGAATAAACCCATGACCCGTATAACCCTAACTTTATCCACCCAACCTCGCCGTATCACCGGAGCCTTTTAATAATAACGAATAAAGCTTTCCGGTACCGAGGACGATGATTTCAGAATCAACACAGCATACGGCTTTATGCCGATGGCACGCACAGATGTGGAACCCACCCGCTGTGCGCACGTCCTAATTGCGTGTCTGCAATCTGACTCCACTCGCGCCGTAAAGCGTATGAATGGAGCTAACAATGACTAAAAAAATGCTGATCGATGCTGCGCAGACGCGCGAAGTACGCATCGCTATCACCGACCGTAACTATATTGAACATTTCGATTTCGTCACGTCGGCGAAATCGCAACTCAAAGGCAATATCTATCTTGCCAAAGTTACCCGCATCGAACCGGCGCTGCAAGCCGCGTTCGTTGAATATGGCGGTGACAAACAGGGTTTCCTTTCCTTCTCGGAAATCCATCCCGACTATTATCAGATCCCCATTGCCGACCGTAAGAAGCTGCTGGAAGAAGCGCGTCTTGCCGAGGAAATGGCCGAGCGCGAGGAAGAAGAACGCGAAAAACGTCGCGAAGAACAACGCAGAAGCGGCGGCCGCCGCCGTGGTCGTGGCGGTAGAAACCGCGACGGGGAATCGGAAGATCAATCGGCAGAAGCCGCCGAATCACACAGCGATGCGATGGATGAAGAATTATCGTCGGATATGCCTGCCGGTGAAGAAAACGGCGAGGCGCATTCGGCGGAAGATTCAGACGATTTTGGCGAAGATGCGTCCGATGAGAACGCCTCTGATTCCGGTGAAGAAGGTGATGAGGATGGCGCGCCGCGCCGCCGCCGTGGGCGTCGCCGTGGACGCCGCCGTCCTTACAACCGCCGTACCACGCAGGAAGAATCCGCTCCCAAAATTGAGACCACGTCGGATCCGTTAGAAGAATCTGCCGAGAGCAGCGATTCTGACAATACGGAAGAAAAAGCCGAAGCTCCTGAGCAGGAAACGGCTGGGGAAGCAGCGCCTTCTGACCTCGACGGCGATCTGGACGCCGAAGGTGAAGATCAGGATCAGCCGCAGGCGGAAACCATCAGCGATGGCGAGTCCACCGGCGAGGAAGGCCGCAAGCGTTTCATGCGCATGTCGCGCCGCTACAAAATTCAGGAAGTGATCAAGCCGGGGCAAATCGTGCTTGTCCAGGTGATCAAGGAAGAACGCGGCAACAAAGGCGTTTCCCTTTCCACCTATATTTCGCTCGCAGGCCGCTATTGCGTCCTGATGCCGAACTCGCCGAAAGACGGCGGCATCTCGCGCAAGATCGGCAGTTTCGACGACCGCCAGCGCCTGAAGGATATTGCAGCGGAGCTTAAGGAGCTGCGCGGCATGAGCGCGATTATCCGCACCGCCGGAATCGATCGCACCAAGACCGAAATCAAACGCGATTACGAATATCTGATCAAACTCTGGAACCAGATTCGCGAAACGGCGATTTCATCGAACGCCCCTGCCCTTGTCTATGAAGAAGGCAACATCATCAAACGCTCGATTCGTGATTGTTACGTCCCTGAGATTGAGGAAATCCTCGTCGAAGGCGAAGAGGCATTCAAGGAAGCTAAGGAATTCATGAAGATGATCATGCCGTCGCATGCGGCGCGCGTGAAGCAGTATGACGACAAAGTGCCGCTGTTCCACCATGAAGGCATCGAACGTCATCTGGAGCACCTACATGAGCCGGTGGTACGCCTGCGTTCCGGCGGGTATATCGTCATCAACCCGACGGAAGCGCTTATCTCCATCGACGTGAATTCCGGACGCCAGACGACCGAGCGCAATGTTGAGGAAACGGCCTATAAAACCAACCTGGAAGCGGCGGCTGAAATTGCCCGCCAGCTGAAACTGCGTGACTTGGGCGGCCTGATCGTCATCGACTTCATCGATATGAATTACGGCAAGCACCGCCGCGTCGTCGAGCGTAGCTTCAAGGATGCACTGAAGACCGACCGCGCTAAAATTCAGGCCGGTCACATCAGCGCGTTTGGATTGCTCGAACTCTCGCGCCAGCGCCTCGGCCCGAATATCTACGAAACCACAACGACGAAATGCCCAACCTGCAAAGGCGCCGGCATTCTCCGCTCGCCGGAAGCCCTCGCCGTTCAACTCGTGCGTGAGCTACAGGCCAATGCAGCCAGCGGCGAATTCGTCGAGCTGGTCCCGAACGTCACGCCAGACATGGCCGTCTACCTGTTAAACCGCTACCGTACACAGCTTACCGAACTTGAGCAGAACTTTGAGGTGACGATTACCGTCAAGATCGACGACTCGCTCGATGCCGGTACGTATAAGCTGGAAACGTTCCGCCGCCATAAACCAAAAGGCGGGGACGATCATCGTTCCGGTCAACGGGACAGAGGCCGCCGGGGTGGACGCGATAATCATCATCGTCCACGCCATGAGGAGCAAGCTGCTCCGCAACCGGCACCAAGCGCTGAGGCAACGGAGGAAGACCAAGTAGCGGATGAATCCGCTTCGGAGGAAAAATCTTCTGACAATGGAGAAGCTGGTCCGCGCCGCAGCCGTGGCCGCCGCGGTGGCCACGGCCGCCGGGGTGGACGCAACCGCCGCCGTGACGAAACGGGCGGCGAAGCATCGCCTGCCGAATCCGATGAATCCGCTCCTTCCGAGGAACATGACGCGATTGTCGTCGATGCGGATGCATTCCTTCCGGCGGAGACAGTGGAAGCGCCTGCGGAAGAAGTTGCGGCAGAAAAACCAAAACGCACGCGCCGCACCAAAGCAGAAGCAAAACCGACTGCTGAGGAAAAACCGTCGGAGACTGACACAGCGACTGAGTCGGAAGCCGAGCCGGATGATGGCAAACCGCGCCGCACCGGTTGGTGGCGTAAAGTCGTCCAGAGCTAGGCTATCATTCCCCGAATTTTACGTAGTAAAATTTATAGGGGAATCCTGACTAGAGCGACGTTTGTCGCGATATATTTTCGCGCTTGCCGCGCTTAAGCTCGATTCCCCTATGATTTGCTACGCAAATTCGGGGAATGACAAATTGATGTTGAATACTAACCTATATACCGTGGGAAGTCTTTCAGCCAGGTAGCAAGGCGGCGCCCTGCCTGACGGACTTCCTCCGGCTTGCCGCAATACGACAGGCGAATATAGGAATTGCCATTTTCCTCATCGAAATCCGTGCCTGGCACCGCGCAAACACCGATTTCTTTCAGCATGCGTTCGCACAAGGTCCGGCTGTCGTTGCTGAAAAGCGAGATATTGGCATATAGATAAAATGCGCCTTCCGACTGGCCGAGCCCTTTCAATCCTGCTTCGCTTAGCTCCGAAATGAGTATCTCGCGGCTGTCAGCATAGGTTTTGACAACCTTATCGAGGTAGTCCGTATGATCGAAGACATGCAAAGCCGCGATCTGCGATGGCGCGGGCGGCGAGATGAAAAAATTCTGGCTCAGCGATTCAAAGACGCGCACCATCGATTCCGGCACCACCGCCCAGCCCAGACGCCATCCCGGTAGCAGGAAATATTTTGAAAAACTATTGGTGACGATGGCATGCTCACTAAACTTCGCCATCGTGCTGGCTTTCTTTCCGTATGTCACACCGTGATAGATTTCATCAGAGATAATGCGGATATGCTCAGCATCCGCATATTCGGCGATGTCTTTCATTTCTTTTTCATGCAGCATCGTGCCGGTGGGATTCGACGGGCTGGAAAGAATAATGCCTTTCAAATCCTTGCAGCGCTTGATCTGTTCCAGTGTCGGCTGGAAAGAAGTGCTTTCGTCCGTGTCGATGAACACCGTTTCCAAATCCATTGCCTTTAAAATATTCGGGTAAGCTGGATAGCACGGGCGCGCCAATGCGATTTTGTCCCCGGCATCGAACGCGGCCAGCAATGAAAGAAGCAAGGCAGAGGATGAACCGATCGTGATAAAAATCTGTTCCGCTGGTACCGTCACTTTGTAGCGCTTTTTATAATGCTCGGAAATTTTCTGACGCAGCGGAAGGATGCCCCGCGCATCGGTATACCCTAGCGGCTGCTGCTCAATTGCATTGATCAACGCCTCTTTGACTTCCCGGGGCGGCGGCGTGCCCGGTTGTCCAAGTGACAGGTGCAGAATATCTTTTCCTTCTGTCTGCAGGCGCTCCGCTTCGCGGAAAGCTTCCATCACTTCAAACGGCTTTATTTTGGCGCGGGCGGCAACTTTCATAAAATCCTCATGCGAAGTAAGCTTTAACAGAAAGCATAGTATTTTACATCGCTTTTTGAATTTGGCATGATACGCGCCATGCGCTTGTTTGTCCTTTTACTTATTCTATTGCTATTCCCCTGGTCTGCGTGGGCTGAAAACGGCCTTATCCGCGATGCGGAAATCGAAACCTACCTGCACTCCCTTTCCCGCCCGATTTTTGAAGCGGCAGGCGTCGATCCTGAGTCGGTGCAAATTTTCATCATCGACAGCAATACCATCAACGCTTTCGTCGCCGGTGGCAGCAATATGTTTTTCAATACCGGTCTCTTGATGGAAACCAATAATCCGGAAATGCTGCTCGGCGTCATGGCGCACGAGACCGGGCACATCGCCGGAGCGCATCTGGCGCGGGGTGCGCGTCCCATGCAGAACGCGCAGATCGGTGCCATTATCAGCTATGTCGTAGGCGCTGCGGCGGCAGCAGCAGGAGCCGGTGATGTCGGCATGGCGATCATGAGCGGCGGCAGCGAAGTGGCGAATCGTGGCATTCTTTCTTATACCCGTTCCAATGAAAGGGCTGCGGATCAAATGGGGCTGGAGTTTCTCGATGCGGATGAAGTCACGGCAGAAGGCATGCTTGATATGTTCGAAAAACTGCGCCGCAATGAAAAACGCTATCTCGGCCGTCCGGATCCCTACACACAATCCCACCCGCTTTCTTTTGAGCGTATTGCCGTCATTCGTCGCCATCTGGCGAACTCGCAATATAAGAACAACCGGCTTCCGGAAGACATCCAGGTGGAGCATAAACGCATGCTCGCCAAGCTGGATGGTTTCCTTAATTCGCCGGAACGCGTGATGAATGAATATCCAACCAGCGATCAATCGCTTTATGGAAGATACGCCCGCGCAGTAGCATATTATCGCTCGTCCGATCTCGATGCGGCGCTGAAAGAAATCAACTCCCTGCTCAAGGAATATCCGGACGATCCTTATTTTTATGAATTGAAGGGGCAGGTCCTCTACGAAAACGGCAAGATTCAGGAGGCGCGCACCGCCTATGCCAAAGCCAAAGACCTCGCACCGAATGCCGCCATCATCCGCGCCGATTATGCACGCACGCTGCTCGGGCTGAACGATCCATCGCTGGTGAAAGAAGCGGTCACGGAACTGGAACGCGCTACCGGAAAGGATGGCAGTTACGGCACCGCGTGGCGCGCCTTATCGGATGCCTACGGGCGCGCCGGCAATCAACCTATGGCAACATTGGCTTTGGCCGAAGAAGCGAGCCTTCGTAATGACCTCGATGCCACCATCCGCTTTGCGACCCAGGCCAAAAAAGCCCTTAAGGAAGGCTCGCCGGGATACCTTCGCGCCGCAGATTTGATCGAGATTTCCAAGCGCACCAAGAAAGAGCAAAGTTAAGTAAGACATTATTGGCTTTTTGCGGTATGATGATGCGTCACTTTATTTGAGGATATGTATGACTCGCGCCCTGTTTCTTGCCTTTATCACGACTTTTATCGCCTCCCCGCTCCTCGCAGCGGACGACAACCCGGTCGTTCACAAAAACGATATTCCGAAATTGGTTCGCGAGTACCTGATGGAACATCCGGAAGTCATCATGGAATCCGTTCAGCAAGCGCAGGTGAAAGCGCAGGAAGCGGAGCAGAAAGAATCCGCCGCCGCCGTTGCCCGCTTCAAATCCGAAATCTTTGCGGATAAGAATGCGCCCGCACTCGGCAAGCCGGACGCGAAAGTCACGATCGCCGAATTTTATGACTATAATTGCTCTGCCTGCAAATTCATGTTTCAGGGTGTATCCCAATACGTAAAAGAAGGGCTGCCGGAAGATGTCCGCATCGTCTTCAAGGAATTCCCGATTTTCGGCGAGCAATCCGAAATGCTGGCGCGCATGGCAATTGCCGTCAACCGCATCGACAAGGACAAGTTCTTTGCCTTCCATAGCGGTATGATGGGATTCAAGGGCCATCCTACGGATGAACAGATTTCGGAGTTGCTGAAGTCCATCGGCCTGGATATGGCGGCTGTGAAAAAAGAAGCGGATTCCGATGCCGTGAAAGCCATCGTTGAGAAAAACAAGCAACTGGGCATCGCTCTCAAAATCGGCGGAACGCCATTCGTCGTGGTCAACGACCAGGTTACCCCGCACGCCATGGACTATGCCACGCTGAAAGCCGCGGTCGAACAGGCGCGTAAGTAGTTGTCCTAACTGCCGTAACGCGTTGGCGTTAACAAAAAGTTCATATTAGGGGCGTATACTTGATGGGTTAAGGATGCGCCCCTTTATGTTTCATCGCTCTCGCTTTGCCTTATTCCTGGTGACCATAAGTCTTTACGGCAATGCTGTTCTTGCCGAAGACCCGCCGGCCCTGCCCTCATTGCCGCCGATTTCCGGAAGCGATATGATGCCGGGGCTTGAGCCTGGCCCTGTACTCCCTCCGGCACCCGCGCCGTCTGAACCGGTTGCGCCGATTGCCGCGCCGGTGCCTTCCGATACCGCACCGCCTGTCCTGCCGACAGCTGATAACGCCATGCCGCCATTACCGCCTGCAGATAATACAATTGCACCTATTTCAGCGCCGGTCGCCGATTCTTCCGCGCCGCCTGCAGCACCTTCCGATACGGGCGCGCCGCCTTTAACCGCATCCGATGTCAATTTGCCGCCGTTACCCGGCGAAGCACTACCGCAACCGGCGAAACCAGCAAAAGATGCAGGCTCGGTGATCGATAGCTTTTTTTCTGACGTAAAAATTCTTCCTACCGAACCCGCGAAACCTGCCGAACCCACAAAGCCGGACCTTGCTTCCATTCCATTGCCGGAAGAACCGATAAAGCCGAAAAAGACGGTACGAAAAGCACCGCCTATGCCTGCCTATAATTACAAATCGCAAATCCTGCCGCCGAGCATCTACAAGAAGCAGTACTCGTCCGACAATCGCCACTTGCCGCGCGCCGTCTATACGGAAGATCTGGCGGATAAAATGGCGATCGTTATCGCGCGTGGAGATGTCGAGGATGCCAAGGCACTACATAAATTCGGCGTTTCGCTCACCGCTTTATTACCATCCGGCGACACTCCGCTGACGCTCGCCACGCGCTACCAGAAACCTTATGTCATGCAATGGCTGCTGAGCCAGGGCGTGCCTGTCAACGACACCGATACCAATGGATTCTCCGCGCTGCATTATGCGGCATTCGGCGGCTCAAGCGATATGGTGGATATGCTGCTAAGCTACGGCGCCGATCCTAACATTACCGATACACGCGGCCTGACACCGCTTGCTTATGCTAATTTCCGCGGCGCACAGGGCGTTGAAAGCGTCATTCGTTCTTTTGGCGGCGTGATGTAGTTTAGTCGATAGTCGTTAGTCTATAGGTTATGGACTAATAACTAAGGACTTAGACTATCTCAGCGGCTCCCTGAACCGATCCTTATAAAAATAAAGCACTACAAGCGATACCAGCGCGACGGCGAAGACATAACCTGCCACACTCATCCGCGTACCCGTTGCATCGATCAGCCAGACCGCCATCATCGGCGCGGTGCCGCCTACTAAAGCGGCTGCGGCATTATAGGAAATGGCCATCCCTGTATAGCGCACCGAGGTTGGGAACAGCTCGACGAGTACTGCCGGAACCGGTGCTAAAAAAAGTCCATTGATAAACGCAAAGACCACCTGCGCCAGAAGAATGGTCATGAAATCGCCTTTGGCCATCGCATCGAAAACGGGAAAGACAATGATCGCCATTGCGGTGCCTGCCCACAGCAACACTTTGCGGCGGCCAATACGGTCAGATAGAAGCGCGCTTGCGGGCTGCGCAATCAGCATCGAAAACATGGCCAGTGTATTGATCAAAAGCGCCTGGCTGTGTGACAGGCCCAATTCCTTTTCCATGAAGCTGATGAAATAAATCGCCACCAGATAGAATGGCAGCGTTACGGTCAGATAGATGGCGAAACCCTGAAAAATCGGAAACGGATAATGAAGCAGCGTATCTCGCAATGGTGTTTTGGAGAGCGCGCCGGATTGCTTGGCTTCTTCGTAGGCCGGACTTTCTCCACATTTGGAACGGATGTAAAAACCAACAAATCCAATGACGATGCCAAGCACGAAAGGTATACGCCATCCCCAGTTTTCGAATAGTTCCTTCGGCATAGCATACGAAAAAAGCATGGCGACGAGCGAGCCGGTCAGAAAACCAATCACCAGGCTGATCATTGAGGCTGAACCGGCAATCCCACGGCGATGCGGCGGCGCGTGCTCGACGATGTAGGTGATCGACCCGCTGAATTCCCCGCCGAGCGACATGCCTTGCAGGATACGAATCAGGGTAAGAAGAATGGGAGCCAGAATGCCGATCTGTTCATAAGTTGGCAGCAGGCCGATGCAGCCGGTAGGAATCGCCATCATCATGATGGCGATCACCAGCGATTTTTGCCGCCCGTATGTATCGCCGATATAACCGAAAATCACCGCGCCCAGCGGACGGAACACAAAGCCGACCGCAAACACGCCGAACGTGGCGAGCAATGCCAGCGTCGGATTTTCTTTCGGGAAAAAATGCAGGCTGAGAATCGTCGCCAGCTGGCCATAGAGCGCATAATCATACCATTCGAGACCATTGCCGATCATGCCGGCGATAACCGCTTTTCTAAGACTAGTCTGATGGCGCGCCATGGCATGCATATTAATCCTGGTTACCTAACAAATGGTTACTTGCGGATTCTATTGCGCTGCAGCATGCCGAAAGATTGACCAGAAGAGCAATACTGCTTAAACATCGTCATTCCCCGAATTTTGTGAAGCGAAATTATAGGGGAATCCAGACAGAGCGGCGTCTGTCGCGATATAATCGTACTTGCCGCGCTTTAGCTGGATCGCCCTGTAATCGCTGCGCGATTCGGGCGATGACAATTCAGCATCACGGGGAGTTTTTCGCGCATGAGCACCACCACCGCAACACCGATGAAGAAACTGGAATGGCTGATCTGGCCAGCCCTTGCCATCCTGGGTGCCGCTGCCGTCGGCGGAATCGCGATGCATCGCGGCGAGACGATCAACTCCATCTGGTTCATCGCCGCTGCCATCTGCATTTATCTCATTGCTTACCGTTTCTACAGCAGTTGGATCGCAGCCAAAGTATTGTGCGTCGATGAAACACGCGCTACCCCCGGCGAGACCATGAATGACGGCCGCGATTTCGTGCCAACCAACCGCTGGATCGTCTTTGGACTACATTTTTCCGCCATCGCCGGCCCCGGCCCGCTGATTGGCCCGACCTTGGCCGCGCAATTCGGCTATCTGCCCGGCACACTCTGGATTCTCTTTGGCGCCGTGCTCGGCGGCTGCGTTCAGGATATGGTGATCCTGTTCTGCTCGACGCGCAGGAACGGTAAAAGCCTCGGCCAGATGATCCGCGAGGAATTAGGGCCCATCGGCGGCTATGCGGCCATGCTCGGCACGCTCGCCATCATGGTCATTATTATTTCCGTGCTCAGCCTCGTCGTCGTCAAAGCCATGAAGCACAGCCCGTGGGGCACATTCACCGTCGCCGCGACGATTCCGATTGCCATGTTCGTCGGCGTCTATATGCGCTCAATCCGCCCGGGACGCATATTGGAAGGCAGCATCATCGGCATCGCGCTTTCACTGCTGGCCGTTGTCGCCGGTGAATGGGTGCATAACGATCCGGCATGGAGCGTGTGGTTCGACCATGACGGCTTGTTCATCGCCTATGCGATCATGATTTACGGCTTTGCCGCTTCCGTACTTCCGGTCTGGCTGCTGCTTGCACCGCGTGGCTGCATCTCCACATTCCTTAAACTCGGCACGATCTTTCTGCTCGCGCTCGCGATCATTGTCATCCAGCCTGAGATGAAAATGCCTGCCCTCACCCAATTCGTCGACGGCACCGGGCCGATTTTCTCCGGTAGCATCTTTCCGTTCGTCTTTATCACGATTGCCTGCGGCGCGATTTCCGGTTTCCATTCGCTGATTTCCTCCGGCACGACGCCAAAACTCATTGCCAATGAACGCGACATCCGCCTTGTCGGTTATGGCTCGATGGCGCTCGAATCCTTCGTCGCTATCATGGCGATGATTGCCGCGTGCGTGCTCGATCCCGGTATTTTCTTTGCCATCAACAGTCCGGCGGGCGTCGTCGGCGCGGATCCTGCGGCTGCCGTCAGCGTGATTTCTTCATGGGGCTTTCCGGTGACCGTTGATCAGATGAGCGCCCTCGCCACGCAGATGGGCGAAAACTCGCTTTTTGCCCGTACCGGCGGCGCGCCGTCCCTCGCGGTCGGCATGGCCACCATCTTTAGCGGCATGCTCGGACAACACCTGCTCGCTGTCTGGTATCACTTTGCCATCATGTTCGAGGCGGTCTTTATTCTGACCACGCTCGATTCCGGCACGCGGGTCGGCCGGTTCATGCTGCAGGATTTGCTCGGCAATATCTATAAGCCGCTCGGACGCACATCCTGGTATCCATCGGTCGTGCTATCGAGCGCATTGATCGTCGGCTCGTGGGGCTATTTCCTTTATGTCGGCGTGATCGACCCGAACGGCGGCGTCAACATTCTTTGGCCGCTCTTTGGCATGTCTAACCAGATGCTGGCGGCCATCGCCCTTTGCTGCGCGACGACGATTCTCGTCAAATCCGGCAAGACGCGGTATATCTGGGTGACGCTGTTGCCGCTTACCTGGCTCCTCATCATCACCTCTTCCGCCGTGCTCGAAAAAGCCTTCTCCGCCAACCCAAAAATCGGATTTTTTGCCGGTGCTGCAGACTGGAAAATGAAACTTGCCAGCGGCGCATTGCCAGCAGACCAAATCGCCATTGCGGATACGATGATTTTCAACCAGCAGCTCGTCGGCTGTATTGCCCTCCTCTTCCTCGCCGTGTTGTGGACGATGGCGATCAACCTGCTCGTGCTTTGCTGCCGGTATTGGAAAGGCAAGGAGGTTCCACCGCTCGCGGAATCGAGCTATGTGGAAACCACCAATCCGGTCGGTTCGCTCAGCGCAGCGGCGGCGGCGCATTAACGTGTGTCATCCTGAGCTGAAGGCGAAGGATCTGGATTCTTCGCTGCGCTCAGAATGACGAGTCGGAAAAGAATGAAACGCTTGGTTATATTCCTGAAAAACTACCTTGCTGAGATTGACGGCACCCGCGCCTATGCACGCTTTTGTGCTCATCATCAGAAGCATCATCCAGATAAGCCCTGCCCGACGCGGCGCGAGTTTTTCAAGTTAGAGCAAGAGCGTAAGTGGAAAGGTATTAACAGGTGCTGCTGACTCACGCCCCGCATTATTGCGGGGCCTCACGTGATCCCGCAATAAATGCGGGATATAAATTAAAGCAATCCCGCTTCTTTTAGATACTTCGAGACATCCAGCATCCGGCAGGAGAAGCCCCACTCGTTATCGTACCAGGAGGCGACACGCGCAAAGCGTTTGCCTGTGACGAACGTACCGGTTAGATCCGCAATCGAGCTGTGCGGATTGTGATTAAAATCGATGGAAACCAGCGGCTCTTTGGAAATCGCCAGGACACCTTTTAGTGCGCCATTTGCAGCAGTCTTAAGTGCATCATTGATGGTTTCTTTGGTGACATCCTTACCTGCATTGAAGCAAAGGTCGACGAGCGACACATTCGGCGTCGGCACGCGGATCGCCGTGCCATCGAGCTTTCCGGCCAGTTCCGGTAGCACAAGGCCAAGCGCTTTGGCAGCACCTGTCGAGGTTGGCACCATAGACATGGCAGCGGCACGCGCGCGGCGTAAATCCTTATGCGAGCTATCGACGATATTCTGGTCGCCCGTGTAGGAATGAATCGTCGTCATGAACCCGCTTTCGATGCCAAACGCTTCATTCAGCACTTTGGCCACCGGCGCGAGGCAGTTCGTCGTGCAGGAACCAATGGAAGCGACGATATCTTCTTTTTTCAGCGTTTTGTGATTCACGCCATAAACGACCGTCGGAACCGAATCTTTCGCCGGAGCCGAAATCAGCACTTTCTTTGCGCCTGCCTCCAGATGCAGCGCCGCTCCTTTGGCGTCGGTGAAAATGCCTGTGCATTCGAGCACGACATCAACATCATGCTTTTTCCAAGGGATGTTTTTCGGATCGCGCTCGTGGTAAACCGGAAACGTATGATTGCCGATTGTCATCGTATCGCCGTCGGTCTTCAGCGTCTCGCGAAACGTTCCATGCACCGAATCGTAACGCAGCAAATGCTCATGCACTGACGTCTCAGCGGGCCCGTTAGCCGCAACGATGTCTATACCCTGATAATGCTGCTCGACGACTGCTCTTAGTACGCAGCGTCCAATTCGCCCCAGACCGTTAATGGCAATGCGCACATTCGACATAATTCCCTCAATATTCTTCTTATTTTGCGGCCTGACTACAGGCTTTTCTCGATTTCGGCAACCATTCTTTCCGCCGTAATGCCGAATTGCTTGAAAAGCTCGGGCGCCGGTGCCGATGCCCCGAAGCTCGACATGCCGATAAAGATGCCGTTTTCACCCAGATAGCGCTCCCAGCCTTGAATCACGCCTGCTTCGGCAACGACGCGCAGCGTATTCTTGCCGAGGAGCTTTTCCTTCTCTGCGGCAGGTTGCTTGGCAAACAATTCCAGGCACGGCACGGAAACCACCCGCACCGCGATATTCTTCGCAGCCAGCTTTTCCGCTGCTTCTACAGCAATGCTGACTTCCGAACCGGTGGCGAGAATGACCGCTTTGGCATCCTTCGCATCGCGCACGATGTACGCACCTTTGGCAACACGGTTTTCCGCTACATATTCTTTAACCAGTGAGGGCAGATTCTGACGGCTCAAGGCAAGCAGCGATGGCCCTTGATGCTGCAGCGCATATTCCCAGCACTCCAGCGTTTCGGTAGCATCCGCCGGACGGAATACCAATAAGTTCGGGATTGCGCGCAGGGCGGCGACATGCTCCACCGGCTGGTGGGTCGGACCGTCTTCGCCGAGACCAATGGAATCGTGCGTCATCACGTACACCACGCGGGTGCCCATCAAGGCGCTGAGGCGAATGGCGGGACGCATATAATCACTAAATACCAGGAATGTGCCGCCGTATGGGATAAATCCGCCATGCAGCGCCAGGCCGTTCATGATGCTGCCCATCGCATGCTCACGCACGCCGTAATAAATGTAGCTGCCGGAAGCATCCGCAGCCGTCACCGGTTTTTGCTCCTTCGCATGCGTATTGTTCGATTCGCTGAGATCCGCCGAGCCGCCAATCAGATTCGGCACGGCCTTGGTGAGCGTGTTCAGCGCATTGCCGGACGATTTACGCGTCGCTTCGTTCGGCGCCGAGGCAGCGAGCGCCTGTTTCATTTCGGCAACCGCTTTTTTCCAGTCTTTCGGCAACGCGCCGGATTGCATTTGTTCAAACAACGCCTTTTTCTCGGCAGGTAGCGCGCCGAAACGTTTTTCCCATTCCTGATAGGCTTTCGCACCTTCTCTGGTTGAATCAAACCAAGCCTGACGCACGCTATCGGGCACCTCGAATGCGCCGTGGCTCCAGCCGAGCGCCTTACGCGCGCCTTCGATTTCCTCTGCACCGAGCGGCGAGCCGTGGCTGCCGGCAGTACCCGCTTTTTTCGGCGCGCCGAAACCGATGGTCGTTTTGCAGGCGATTAATGACGGCGTGTCGGTTTGCTGGGCTTGTTTGATAGCGCCCAGAACCGCTGCCGGATCGTGGCCATCGACCGCCTGTACATCCCATCCATAGGATTCAAAGCGCTTCAGATGATCGTCAGATACCGAAAGCGAAGTCGGCCCATCGATGGAAATACCGTTATCGTCGAAAAGCACGATCAGCTTGCCAAGTTTCATGTGACCGGCGAAGGATGCCGCTTCGTGGCTGATACCTTCCATCAGGCAACCATCACCGGCGATGACATACGTATAATGATCGACGATGTCTTTGCCGAAACGGGCCGCCAACATTTTTTCGGCGAGCGCCATGCCGACGGCATTGCCAAGGCCCTGGCCGAGCGGCCCGGTCGTCGTCTCGACGCCGACGGTATGCCCGTATTCCGGATGCCCCGCGGTTTTTGAACCGAATTGACGGAAATTCTTGATCTCTTCCAGCGTTACATCTTCGTAACCGGTCAGATGCAGCAGCCCGTAGAGCAGCATCGAGCCATGACCTGCGGAAAGCACAAAGCGGTCGCGGTCCGGCCAGGCGGGTTGCTTGGGATGATGTTTTAAAATCTCCGACCAAAGCACCGTCGCGGTGTCGGCCATACCCATCGGCATGCCGGGGTGTCCGGATTTCGCTTTTTCGACGGCATCCATGGCCAGGGCGCGCAGGGCGTTCGCCATGTCTTTATGAGCGGGATTGACGGCGGGAGATGTATTCATTTTGGCTGGTGATGGCATAAAATCTGACTGTTCATAGCAATTGCGGGCAAGAAAGAAAGTAAAGAAATGCATGTCTGCACGATTTTTTGAAAATTTGAAAGGTTTTTTCAAGAGCGCCAATGCGTTACAGAAAAATCTTCATCCAGTGTTGTACGTGCTTGTCTGCCAGAATCCTTTTGTCTAGGATGCATACATGTCCAACCAGCAGCTCTTTGCGACTTTGCCCACCGAACACCGCATTGCCAGCGTCCAGGGCGCGGCAAATGCAGCCGTTGGAGCGATGCACCGCTTAGCCTGGGCACTGCCGCCGATGCCGCATCCCGATCTGCATGAGTCCGGCTCGAAGCTTGCTGAAAACCTATCCCGCCTCGAAGCAAGCGTTTATGCACTTTTGAGCGAGCTGGAAGCAAAAAAAACGTCTAACCAATCCTCCGAGGATATGGTTTCCCGCGCGCTTCATGAGCAGCTCCAGAAGGAATTCGATACGCTGCAGGAAATCACCGTAACGTTGAAACAAAGGGCGGAAGCGGCGGAAGCGCAATGCCTGGCGCTGGAACGTCAGATGCAGGAAAAAGAAGCGCAGTATGCAGGTCTGAAAGCGCGGGCCGAAGCGGTTTCCGAAGGCCTTGACCGCGCGATTACCGTCGTTGAACGTTTACTGGAGGATGCATAATATGGCGATGCGTCATGTCGAGGTGAATATACGTAACCACCGGTTTTCCCTGGCCTGCGACGAGGGTCAGGAAGCGCGCCTGTTGCAGCTGGCCGACGAGGTCAACAGCCGCGCCCAGAACATCGCCCTAAACCAGCCTAAGGCTAAGGATGCCCAGATTATCCTGATGACCTGCCTGATGCTGGCCGACGAGCTTTACGACGCTCGCATCGAAGCGGGCATTTTACATGAAAAATTAGCAAGTGGAATCAATAGTTTACCAACTGAAGACCGCGCCGCCCTGCAGGATGCCCTGCCTGGTTATGTCGTTGACAACCTGGCCGATGCCCTGAACGAGATCAGTGAGCGGCTCGGCAGCCTCAGCAGATCGGTTGAAACCGCACGTGAAACTATTATATAATAGCGGTACTGCCCGACGCGTCAGGTAACAATGTCCCAGGGCCGATATTTTCTCAGCGGGAGCTGTCCCTGCTCTTGGCCCAGGCTAGGAGTATATGGCGCCCACCTTAACATAAGGGCCGCTTGAGACAACGACACCAACGGTCTGGGCGGTATTTAAAAACGTCGAATCCTTAGGGGCTCGGCGTTTTTTATGATAGGCACGCATTAAAAAAGGCCGCCGGAATTTCGGCGGCCTTTTTGCGAATGAAATTCAGCGATTATTGCTGATATTTGAATTCGACTTCCACACGGCGGTCTGCAGCTAAGCATGCAATCTTATCCGCGCGCTTTTTGATGTTATCGCAATTGGTGACCGGATTGCTTTCGCCTACCCAGCGTACTTTACCAACCGAGGTCGGGATGGAAACGCGTTGAGACAGATACGATTCAACCGCGCGAGCACGGCGCTCGGACAGCTTGATGTTGTATTCGTTGCTGCCCATCTGGTCGGCATAACCGACAACACTGGCGCTGACGATACCACGCGAGGTACGAATGGTGTTTGCAAGCGCATCCAGTTTCTGGGTGGCTTCCGGCGTCAGAGTGTCTTTATCGAAATCGAAATAAACGGTACGGGCATCACGCGCGATCTGTACAGGCGGCGGAGCTTGCACAACAGGCGTTGGAGCCGGAGCTGCTTTTGGCGCGCACTCATCATCAGGCGCATTCCATTTTGTACGAACGCAGTTACCCCAGGTGTTGGTAATAACCTGGCGGCGATCGTCGCTTACAGTGTCTTTCATCTCAGCTTTTGCTGGCATGCTGACCAGCGCGGTGAACACCAGCGCCAGGCTGCAAAGGGTACGGGAAAAAGTCATAAAAACCTCACGGAAACAGAGTGGACGCATACTTAAACCGGCTTGCCCCGGTTTTGCAAATATATTTTACACGTCATGATAAAGAATCTGTGCGGGTTTTAGCTAAGTGCGCTCAAAATAGCATAAAGATTTAATAAAGATCACGCGCGGCAACTAACCTGCCTGAAATAACGGCATTTTACGCCACATTGGAGTACAAAAATTAGGAAGAAAGCTTTTTGATTTCTTTTTCGACAAGCTTTTCAACGATACCGGTCAGGTTCATATCGAGCCAGTCCTTCAACATAGGCCGCAACGCCTCAATAACAAGATCCTCGACGGTCTGGCCGGAACGGAATTCCAGTGCGGGCGTCGGGCTGACGACTTGAGGCTGCGCCGGCTTGCGCGTTGCCTCGGAGAGTGATTTCAGAGCCGCTGATGAGGTCTTGCGCGTCTCATCGGAGAGCAGGCTATCGATATCTTTCAACACGTCAGGCACCTCTCCGGCATTTTTTTCGATCGGCATTGCAACCAGCGTCGATGAACCCAGGGACGGCTCCGGCTTGGGCGCAGGTTTCGGCGCGGGTGCGGGCGGCGGCGGCGCAACGGCAGCTTTTTCCTTTACCGGCTCCTTAACTACATCCTTTACCGGCTCCTTAACTACATCCTTTACCGGCTCCGGTGCGTGCGCGGCGCCATTTTTTTCTTCATGATCATGCGATTCGTCGATCAAATCGGTCAATTCCAGGACATCGGAAGCGCCAGCGACATCCGCGCTGCCGTCATTTTCCTCGGCGATAATGCGCTTGATGGACTGGAGGATCTCCTCCATGGACTGTTCTTTAGCCGCTGATTTTTCCTGTGCCATAATATTACAAAAGACTAACTCAAGTATTTATTAAATCATAGTATTAATTAGTTAAAACCCAATAAACTGATACTTAACATCGTCATAATGATCGTTTGGATCATAGACCGTGGTTCTCAGTCCCAAGTTATCGAGCGTCAGCTGGCCGACGGCGGACAGCAGCGTGTAAAGCGATACGACGCGGTTACGCTCGGCACGTACCAGATTCACGCGGGCAACGAATAATTCCTGTTCGGCGTCAAGGACGTCCAGTACGGTACGCGTGCCGTATAGATGCTCCTGCTTGACGCCATCCAATGCAACCTCGGCAGCGCGGATGGAATCCTGCTGCGAGCGGATCGTCGCGATTGCGGTCTGCAGGTTTTCCCAGGCCTGCGTTACTTCCTGGCGGTTTTCATCCTTGGCATTCAGCAGATCGAACTTCCGCTGGCTCGCCGTTTCCTTCGACTGGCGAATGCGCGAATATTCCGCGCCGGATTGATAGAGCGGTACGCGCACCGTCATCAACACGCTGTCCTCGTCGAAATCGAAATCACCATTGGTTCCGGCGTCGTTATCGCGCGACATCGAGCCGCGGAGATTGATATCGGGAAGGATGCGGGCGACATTGATATCCACTTCGTCTTCCGTGGAAAGCTGCCGGTAGCTGGCTGACTTGACCGTGGGACTATTATCCTGACCGATCTTCAGCGCTTCATCCAGCGAACGCGGCACAGCCGGATAGGATTGCGGCACCATGATGTTATTCGGGCGATGCCCTACGACCCGCTCAAAGTTGGCTTCTGAAACACGCAGTGAACCCAGCGCCTGGATTGTATCGGAATCCGCCCGGGAAAGGCGCGCTTCGGATTGCGCCACGTCGGTCTTCGTCACTTCTCCCACGTCGAAACGCTCGCGTGAGGCCTGAAGCTGCTTTTTAAGGACTTCTTCGTTATTGCGGCTGAGATCCAGAACCGACTGATCGCGCAGGACATCCATATAGGCGGTGATCGCGTCTAAAAGCACCTGCTGTTCCGTATTGCGCAGATCCTCGCGGCCCGCATAAACCAGATTTTCGGCGCGGCTTGTCTGAGCAATCGTTTCACCGCCCTGAAAAACCGGCTGCACCACGGTCAGGCCGCGCGTTTCCTTGTTACCGTAATTCCATTTCTGGTCATTCGTGCGAAGACGCTGGCGGCCATTGGAATAATTTGCCTCGGCGCTGGGTAGCCAGCCGGAATGCGCCTGCGAGACGTTTTCATCAAGCGCAGTCAGAGCTTTTTGCTGCGCCTTGATACGCGGATTGCTTTGATAGGTGGCGATCAATGCCTGGGAAAAACTATCCGCCCCCGTGCTCGGCACGACGATTTCGGGAGATGCGGCAGGCGTTTTTGAGTCTTTTGGCGGCGCCACCAGAGCTGGCGCCGTAGATGCGGGTGCCGGTTTCGGGTCTGCAGGCGGCGTATCCACCGCAAATACTGGAACGGCAGAAAGTATTACCGCAGTAATACTGGCAGGAACTGCCATCATTATTTTTTTAAAACCGCTATACATGCATGTCTCCTCAACCGAATATGCCATACTGAATTTTCCCACTACTTAAAAGCGAAATGTTTGCGCCCTCTCAAAGCCCGGCAAAAGCGATGCCGCCACGTGCGCACCCCGGTGTTCGACCGTGTTTCCCGAGTTTTTCTCAATGTGCAGGATCGCTCCCAGCGCCGAGCGCGAGCCTGGCCGCCGTTCCAGCGCGCCGACCGCGATAAGCCTTCCCTGCGGGGACAACTGCGCCAGCAAGCTGTCCGGAATCACCTCGACCGCGCCTTCGATGAAAATTACGTCAAACGGCTGGTGCTGCGGGCAGCCCTGCACGAGCGGCGCAGCGATCACATCCACATTTTCAAAATCGGCCACAGACAGGCGTTTGCGCGCGCCTTGCGCGAGATCCTGGTGCATTTCCACGCCCGTGACATGCCGGGCGAGCCTGCCGATCACTGCGGCGCTGTAGCCAAGGCCGCAGCCGATATCGAGGACATTTTCATTTGGCCGGATATCCGCCATTTCAAGCAATTTGGCAAACACCAGCGGCTCCAGCACGAAACGCCCCGAAGAAAGCGGGATTTCCTCATCCACATAGGCAACGCCCTTCAGGGAATCCGTGACGAACTGTTCGCGGGAAACATCGGCAATCGCCTGTAAAACACGGGTATTCGTCACCTCGTTGGTAAGCAGTTGCGCTTTGCGCATATAATCATTCGGCTGTAAATACATAAGGCCAAGTATGGATGGTTCTTGTGACACTGGCACGTACTTGAAGCCGTTATGCACCGCAACAAGAAATTTTGCCCGCCACAGAGGAGGCATTGCAACATATTCCTCCGCTTGACCGCAGTGAAAACCCTCTCTATCTTACGCGCTCTTTAAAAACCTGTACCATTCCGGCTGGGTAGCAAAGTGGTAATGCAGGGGACTGCAAATCCCCGATCGTCGGTTCGATTCCGACCCCGGCCTCCAGGTTTCGCAAGAGCATAGCGCCGCGAAGACTACGTCGGCGTAGCCTTCAGGCAAAGCCGGACTGGTTTTATCAAGGCACTTATGGATTTAGAAAAGAAAGAACGCTTTCTTAGAAAAACCTATAGGCTATTCTATTATGGGGTTTTTTTAATTATTGGATGCGGGGCGATCTCTGAAAAGATATTTTCTATTTCAGGCAACCCATACATTTGGCTTGGTGGAGCGTTAGTCCTGATTACTCTATGTTCAACAGCATACCATAAAAAAAATTTTGTCGCTCTCCGCATCTCTAAAGGATGACAAAAAGTGAGGCAGAAAGAGAATGGATACACCAAAATCCATCGGGAAACGCTGACTTTATAGGCTAAGCACTATCTAACCAAAAAATCAGCCGCGCGGGAGAGCGCCACGCGGCTGATTTACTGAGCAAGAATCAGGCTTAGACCTGATCGAATATAAAATCCGCAGCGGTTAGCTGGAAGCCATGCTCTGGATTATCGACTAAAAACACGTGCTGGGATACTTGCCCTAGTTCCTGCGTCTGAAAGAATACGGCAACACCATGACTGATGGTTCCCTGAGGAGGAACCGGAATGATAGTCAGTTGCTGGAAGGACGTTACGCCAAGCTGTTCCAGGCTGATCTTATCTACGCCGTCTTGAAAATCCGTGATGCGAGATTCATCCGAATGTTGCCGGAAAGTGAAAATATCCGCGCCAGAACCACCCGTGAGGATCGCATAATGACCGGTGGTCAGCACGTCGTTCCCGGCGCCGCCATACAACGAATCCGCGCTAAACTGGGTAGAATCCCCGCCGGCATAGAGAAAATCATTTCCCTGCCCGCCTCGAAGAACATCGACCCCCGCCCCGCCAAGAAGGATATCGTTACCATCGCGGCCAAGAAGGAGATCATCGCCCCTGCCGCCTTCCAGCGTATCATCATTATAACCGCCAGTAAGCGTATCATTCCCGCCGTAACCGAAAATATGGTAATTCAAGATTGTGTCCGTTAGTTTACCTGTGAGCACATCGTTTTTTGCAGTGCCAAAAATATTTACGATAGTGTCTTGTGGCATAGAACCCCCGAATATTGTTGATGTAGAGTCAGAATCTATTTAGATAATTTTAAATAAATAGCCATCGAATATTAATATATAATTAACCATATTGTCATGTTACAGTTCTGTTACAAATAAAAAGCCTATGCAAAAAACTTCGCATAGGCTTTCAAAAATGAACTCGGATACGATTATTTTCCAGGCGCGACGATCATGATCATCTGTTTGCCTTCCATGGAAGGCGGATACTCGATCTTGGCATGTTCTCCGGAAAGCAGCTGCTCGCGCACGCCTTCCAGCAATTTACGGCCAATCTCGATATGAGAAAGCTCACGGCCACGGAAACGCAGCGTAAATTTTACCTTATCGCCCTCTTCCAGGAATTTATGCACCTGCTTCATCTTGATCTCGAGATCGTGCTTGTCGATCATCGGGCGCAGCTTGATTTCCTTGAGTTGGATGACTTTCTGTTTTTTACGGGCCTCAGCTGCTTTTTTCTGCTGCTGATATTTATACTTGCCGTAATCCATGATTTTGCAGACCGGTGGCTCGGCATTCGGCGATATCTCCACTAAATCAAGCCCGGCGTCAGCCGCTTTTGCCAGTGCTTCCGGCACGCTGAGCACGCCGGCCATTTCTCCGTCAGCATCAATCAGGCGGATTTTCGGCGCCCGGATTTGCCGGTTCACCCGCGGTTCTTTTTCGCTCATGCAGCAACCACTTCAGTCATATAATGAAAACTCCATTTCATGTGTAAAAAAATAATCTTGAATAATCTCTGATTATCGTCCTGTAAACAAGGAAACCATATGTTTATGAAATCCGGCGGCTCGTCACTTCGTCTTTCAGTGACGCAATTGCATCAGCAAGGGACATAACCTGCTGTTTTTCCGAACCGAGGCGCCGGATCGATACCGCCTTGTTTTCCTGCTCCCTCGCCCCGACTGCCATGATTACCGGAATTTTCATATCCGAATGCTCGCGGATTTTATAGCTGATCTTGTTCGCGGAAAGGTCGGCTTCGGCGCGCAATCCCGCGGCACTCAGCGCCGCGACGACTTCCTTCGCGTACTCATCCTGATCGTTGGTGATGCCCGCCACCACGACTTGCAGCGGCGCGAGCCAGAGCGGGAATTTACCGGCATATTCCTCAATCAGGATGCCAAGGAAACGCTCCATTGAACCGAGAATTGCACGGTGCAGCATCACAGGGCGCGTTTTGTTTCCATCCTCCGCGATATAATTGGCATCAAGGCGTTCCGGAAGGACGAAATCGAGCTGCAGCGTGCCGCACTGCCAGCTGCGCCCAATGGAATCCTTCAGGTGGAATTCGAGTTTCGGGCCGTAAAACGCACCTTCGTTCGGTGCGATGGTATAATCCATCTTAAGCGCAATCAGGGCATCTTCCAGCCCCTTTTCCGCTTTATCCCATGTCGCATCCGTGCCGGCGCGTTTTTCCGGGCGGGTGGCAAGCTTGACCTTTACTTCCTTGAAGCCAAGCTCATCATAGACCTCGCTCAGCAGCGAGCAGAAACGCTCTGTCTCCGAGAGAATCTGGTCTTCGGTACAGAAAATATGCGCATCGTCCTGCACCATCGCCCGCACCCGCATCAGGCCATGCAGCGCGCCGGACGCTTCGTTGCGGTGGCACGAACCGAATTCCGCCATGCGTAATGGCAGGTCACGGTAGGATTTAATGCCCTGGTTAAAAATCTGAATATGGCATGGGCAGTTCATCGGCTTGATGGCGAGCGTGCGCTCCTCAGCCTCCAGCGTGAACATATTCTCATGAAATTTTTCCCAGTGGCCTGAGGCCTCCCACAGCGTACGATCTACCAGGATCGGCGTCTTCACTTCGATGTAACCATTCGCGCGGATCTTATCGCGGATATAATTTTCCATCGTGCGGTAGAGCGTCCAGCCTTTGTCGTGCCAGAATACCTGGCCGATCGCTTCTTCCTGCATGTGGAACAGGTTCAGCTGTTTGCCAAGCTTGCGGTGATCGCGCTTTTCCGCCTCCTCGATCATATGGAGATAGGCTTTGAGCTCTTTCTCGGTGGCAAAGGAAACCCCGTAAATACGCTGCAATTGCTTGTTTTTGGAATCGCCGCGCCAGTATGCACCGGCGACTTTCGTCAGTTTGAAGGCCGGACTGATTTTGCCCAGCGACGGCACGTGCGGGCCGCGGCAAAGGTCGATGAACGCATCATCCCCTTCGCCCTGGCGATAAAGGGAAATCTTACCGCGCTCGGTCGTATCGTCTTCAGCGGCGGTGGAAATCAGATCGGCCTTGTAGACCTCGCCGCGAGATTCGAACATGGCAATCGCTTCATCGCGCGCCCACATCTCACGCTTTACCGTGAGGCCGCGCTTGATGATCTCATGCATTTTCGCTTCGATCTTCGGCAAATCTTCCACTGAAATTGGGCCAGTAAAATCGATGTCGTAATAAAACCCGTTTTCGATGGTCGGGCCGATAGCGAGTTTCGCGGAAGGATAAAGCTCTTTCACCGCGCGCGCCAATACCTGCGCTGTCGTCGTGTGGCGCATGATGTCGAGGCCTTCTTCATCCTTGAGTGTCAGCAGACTGACTTTTGAATCGGCGTTAATCGGTTCGGACAAATCGCGCTGAATGCCGTCCACCTTCATAGCAAGGGCGGCCTTGGCCAGACCCGGGCCGATGGATTCGGCAATCTGGAACCCCGTCACCGGCGCGGGATACTGCCGGATAGAGCCATCCGGCAGGGTAATGGAGATTGAATCAGATTTTGTAGCGGCTTGTGTCATAAAAGGAGGATCATGTGTAAGTCATTCCAGCGCAATGTCAAGGAATTGCTATGTTTTTAGCCGCGTGAATCACATCCTGCAGCGGCAGGTAGAACAGATCCTGCACATCGACGATAGCAACATGCTTGCCACGCGGCGCACATAAATCCGGATTGGAGGCTTTTGTTGCAAACAATACGACGGTGGGGCATCCGGCAGCGGCAATGAGATGCGTCGGCCCCGTATCGTTGCCGATTCCCATCGCTGCGCCGCGCGCCAATTCTGCAATTTCTTCAAATGTCGTCTGGCCGCACAGATTAAGGCATACCACTTTTTCATCAATCGCGTTCAGAACGTCGCGCTCGCCTTCGCCGCCGATCAATACCGGATGCATGTTCTGGCTATTCAGCCATTCTACCAGTTCGATGTAACGCTCTACCGGCCAGCGTTTTTCAGGACGATGCGCCGAACCGCCCGGCACGATCAAGGCATAAGGCGTGCGTATCGGAAAACGGGATATATCTGCCCTCATCCAGCTGATGTCGGGCGACAATGCATCATTTTCCGTAAGCACTCCGGCAATCACCAACTGCTCTTTCAGGCGATCCAGCGTGTGCAGCGTGGTGCGGTGCGGCGTATCGTGCCGGTGGCTGGCATGGCGGGCAATGCCCGACCAGCCAGGCTTTTTAAACAGTGTCAGCCACCAGTAAAAGGAGCTGCGTTGCGAGGTCTGCAGGTCGAAAACATAGTCGAAATGACCGGTGGCAAAGAAATGCAGAATCTTTAAAATTGCGACCGGCGCCCAGGAACGCTCATCCACCTCGATGTCGTCGATCCATGGGCAGGCATCCATTAATCTGGCAAACGGCTTAGTTGTCAGCAGTGTGATCCGTGCATCTGGAAATTTTGCGCGTATCGCTTTAATCGCGCCGCTGGCGAGAATAAGATCGCCAAAAGCCCCGTGCTTGATAACCAGTATTTTCACGTCCTAGTTCACTTTGATGCGTTTGCCCCCTAATGCGGGCGGCTTCATGCTTTTCGTCGTAGAATCGATTTTGGTGAGATTATCCCAAGCGCGGGGGTAATAATAAGGGCTGGATGTCAGCGCCATGTTGAAATAACTCTTGGCGAGTTTTTCGTCTTTGGCGAGATAGGCGTAAAGGCCCAGATTATTATCGAGTGCCGGACCATGCAGATATTGCCCGGCAACGTCTTCCGCGCGGTCCATATTTCCTGAAACGCCGTAAACCAATGCCAGATTCATATCGATCTGCATTTTAAGCGCCGATTTGTTAGGAGCAAGACGGGATGCCTGTTCCAGCGCCTCGATTGCCTTATCGGAATCGCCGTTAATCGCGTGCGTCAAACCTACATTATTAAGCACGGAAGCATTGTTTTTGCTGTATTTCAGCGCCTCTGCAAAATAAGACATCGCTTCATCGGGCATATTGCGGCGCACGAACATCAATGCCAGCGCATTCAAGGTTCGCCAGCGCTTCGGATCCGCTTTCATAATGTCGGAAAGCATTCCAGCCGACGTATCAAACTCACCCTGGAACATCAGGCCAAGCGCCTTTCCTTCCTGTGCATCCAGATTTCCGGGTTCCTTTTTCAATACCGCATCGTAAAGCCCGACCGCCGTATCGACATCCCCGGCGCGGCGGCGCGCATCCGCCAGCTTCAGCTTATAGCTCATATTTTCGTGGGCGTTATCGACGAGCTGCTGATAATTCTGCACCGCCTGAGGGTAGTTTCCATTTTCCATCGCACGGTCAGCGTTTTTTTCCAGCGTATCATTGACGCCGTCTACTTTCGGGCCCTCGGACTCTTCAAGGTATTTCTTGTTGTCGATCGGCATGGGCGTTGCCCCGACGCAGGCCGTTAAGGTCAAAAATCCAAGAATCAGGCAAATACGATATGTCATGGAACCCTCTCGGCGGTCATGATTTCCACTTTTCTTTGCTTCGGGCAATATTTTTGCTGTAAACTTTCCTCAAACTAATGTAAATCCGCGCTCATATGGTGAAGTTGCTCAGTCTAGGTGGCATAAAGCGCCGGTTAACCGGTAGCAAGAGCAAGAAATTATTACCCGCTCCCGACAAAAAATCGCTGATGAAAAAACATCTACTTGGAATCGAGGGATTATCGCGCGACGAGATTCAGTCTATCCTCGATGCCGCCGAACAATTCGTCACTCGCAACCGCGCCATCGATAAAAAGCATTCCGTTCTCAAGGGCCGCACGCTCATCAACCTGTTTTTCGAGGATTCCACCCGCACACGCACATCCTTCGAGCTGGCGGGTAAACGGCTAGGCATGGATGTGATTAACATGTCCGTCTCCAGCTCTTCGGTGAAAAAAGGCGAAACGCTGATCGATACCGCCATGACGCTGTACGCCATGAATCCGGACGTGATCGCCGTGCGGCATAATGAAAGCGGGGCAGTGCATTTGCTTGCGCAAAAAGTCAATTGCTCCGTGATCAATGCCGGGGATGGCTCGCACGAACATCCGACGCAGGCGTTGCTCGATGCGCTGACCATCCGCCGCAAGAAAGGTAAGCTGGAAGGGCTGAACGTGGCGATCTGCGGCGATGTGCTGCATAGCCGCGTCGCCCGTTCCAATACGCTGCTGCTGACCAAGATGGGAGCATCCGTAACCCTTATTGCACCGCCGACCTTGATGCCAGCCGCCGCGCACACCCTTGGCGCCACGATATCGCATTCCATGCGGGACGGGCTGCAAGATGCGGACATTATCATGATGCTGCGCGTACAGAATGAGCGTATCAGCGGGCCACTCGTCCCTTCGCCGCGGGAGTATTTCCATTTCTACGGCCTCGATAAAGAAAAACTGGCCTACGCCAAACCCGATGCGATTATCATGCATCCCGGCCCGATCAACCGCGGCGTTGAGATCGACTCCGAACTGGCGGACGATATTCACCGCAGCGTGATTCTGGAACAGGTGGAAATGGGCGTCGCTGTGCGGCAGGCCGTGCTGGAAATGTTGGTAGGATAGTTTTTATGGCAGAAAAATACCCTGCTATTTACATGATGGCAAACGGGCGTAATGGCACACTATATATTGGCGTTACCTCGAATTTAATAAAACGTACTTATGAGCATAAGCATCACTTAGCCGACGGTTTCACGAAAAAACATAAGTGTAGTATGCTCGTTTACTATGAATTGTGCGATAGCATGGATGTCGCCGTTCATAGGGAAAAGCGACTAAAAAAATATACTAGAAAAGCTAAGTTAAATCTGATCGAAAATCAGAATCCTGATTGGAAAGACTTGTATGAAACCGTCATTCCCTGAATTTCTGCAAGAAATTCTAAGGGAATCCAGCCGAAGCGCCGTCCGGCGCGATATATCGCGGCCATGCCGCTCTTGCTGGATCGCCTTAGAATCGCTGCACGATTCAGGCGATGACATTTAATTAAGGACCGTCATGACCCAAAGCTTCACCCTTCCCAAACGCAGCATGCGCAAGGATCACAAGACCGCGTATATCAACGCGCGGGTGATCGATCCGGAATCGAACCTTGACGCGAAAGGTTATGTGCTGACGGCGGGCGATATCATTTCTGAAGTCGGTCAAGGTGAGTTCGATTACGATACGACGCACGATTTCGAGATCGTCGATTGCGGCGGGCATATTCTCTGCCCCGGCCTGCTCGACATTCAGGTGCATTTCCGTGAGCCGGGCCAGGAGCACAAAGAGACGATTGAAACCGGTACGCGTTCGGCTGCGGCGGGCGGCGTGACCACCGTGGCCTGCATGCCCAATACCAAACCGCCGATAGACAACGTGTCCATCGTCGATTTCATTCATAAGCGTGCCCGCGAAACGGGTTATGTCAACGTGCGCACTTATGCCTGCATCAGCAAAAACATGGAAGGCAAAGAACTTTCCGAGATGGGACTGCTTGCTGAAGCAGGCGCCGTCGGCTTTACGGATGACGGCCTGCCCGTGATGAATGCCGGCGTCATGCGCGCCGCTCTCTCCTATGCCCGCGAGCTGGGCGTACCCGTCGCGCAGCATGCCGAAGACCTGCATCTTTCGGGCGGCGGCTGCATGAACGAGGGCGCCGTTTCCACCCGCCTTGGCGTGAAAGGCATACCGAATGCCGCCGAAGCGGTGATGGTCGAGCGGGATATCCTTCTTGCTGAGTTGACCGGCGGCCAATATCACGTCCTGCATATTTCAACCGCCGAAGCGATCGATGCCGTGCGCCGCGCTAAAAGAAAAGGCCTGCGTGTCACGGCGGAAGCAGCCCCGCACCATTTCATGCTTACCGATGAAGCCGTCGAAGAATATCGCACCTTCAGCAAGATGAACCCTCCTCTCCGCGCTGAGAAGGACCGCCTCGCCGTGATCGAAGGCTTGAAAGACGGCACGATTGACGCCATTGCCACCGATCATGCGCCGCACGACGTGGAAAGCAAACGTGTTCCCCTTTCTTCCGCAGCCTTTGGCATCGTCGGGCTGGAAACAATGCTGCCGCTGTCGCTGAATCTCTATCATCAGGGCGAGATGAAGCTGCGCGATGTGCTGGCGGCGATGACTTATAAACCCGCCGACATCATCCATGTTCCTGCCGGTCGCCTGAAAAAAGGCGCGCCTGCCGATCTCGTGCTGATCGATCTTAACTATGAGTGGCTGCTCGAGCCGGAAAGTTTCCACAGCAAATCCAAAAACTCACCTTTCGAGGGCACCAAGGTGAAAGGCCGCGCCATCCGTACCATCGTGGGTGGTGAAACCGTATATTTGCTCGGCGATTCCGATAAAAAGAAAAACGCGGCTTAGCATTCTGCGCGGGAATCTTTGCTTCGGTAAGCGAAGTGCGCTATGTGAGTGCCCGTATGATCTACAACGATACAAAAAATCCCATTATCTGCGCGGTTGATACGACCGATGTCGGCGGCGCGTTCAAGCTGGTTGAAAAAATCGGGCCGCACGTCGGCGCGATCAAGCTGGGCTTGGAATATTTCGTCGCTAACGGTGCATCGGGCGTACATGCGCTGGCGCCGCTGCATATCCCCGTTTTCCTCGATCTCAAATTCCATGACATCCCGAATACGGTCGCCAAGGCGATCGAGGCGACGGCGGGAATCAATACGTTTATGATGACCGTGCATACGGCAGGCGGGCGCGCCATGCTTCGCCGCGCCATCGACGCCTCGATGCATATTGCCGAGACAACGGGAAAAGAACGCCCGATCATTCTCGGCGTGACAGTGCTGACCAGCCTTGATCAGGAGGATTTATCCATGATCGGCGTGCGGGACAGGCTCGATGACCAAGTCAAGCGCCTGGCCGATCTCGCGCAAAGCTCCGGCCTCGACGGTGTGGTCTGCTCGTCTTATGAAATCAAATTGATCCGCGAAACCTGCGGCGATGATTTTACCCTGGTCGTTCCGGGCATCCGTCCTGAAGGCACTACGGAAGATGATCAGAAGCGTGTCATGACGCCGAAGGAGGCGATCGAACTCGGCGCGGATTATCTGGTCATCGGCAGGCCGATTACGCAGGCCCCCGATCCCAAGGCCGCCGCTAAGATGATTCAGATGATTCTTTAATTACTGCACTATCGCTTCCACCGCCACAATTCCCCGCCACGTCAAACCGTCCGATAATAAGGCGGTGCTGGCATTTTTGCATTCGATCTGGTGCAATTGAAATCCAACATCAAGCGATGGACTGGCATGATGCAAAAGAATCTGCATCCGGTCTAAAATGGTTTGCACTTGCTTACGCCCATGTGTGCGCGAATACACTTCACACGTCAGACGAATGCGTTCACGATGCCCGCCAAGGCTTTCCAGATTCTCTGCGTTGCCACCCGCGAAGACAATATATGGATAGGCTGTGCCTTCCGGCACGGCATCAAAGATACCGTTAATGAGCGTGCCGAGCGTGCTGTCTGCCGACAAAGTCTGATAGATCGCTTTTTGTACAGCATTCAAGGTATGTCCTGCCATAGTGCCTCCTACATCGCCACGTTTTCTTCAACTGTCAGCACCAGTGACTGCTGTTTACCATCCGGATCAATCACCGTGCGAATATTGAACAGACGATTGTTCCAATTAAGGCGCATGGCGTTCGTTACATCGCTGCGGTAACGGATGGTCACACGGTATGCTGTCTCGGATGCTAGCTGGCGCGTCGCGGTATTTTCTGAGCCGCTGCCTGCCGACATACGCGCCCAGACGGTTGCCAGGGCCGTCCAGTTTTTCGTGTAACCGCCCTGCCCATCCGTAGACCGGACAGGCTGCTCGATGGTGATACGATGGCGGAGCAAAGATGCAAGCAATGCCATATCAAAGCCCCGTTCCGCGGTAAGGTTGGTAAAGCGCTTTTGAACTTTCCGGCAATGCCGTTGCTTCCGAGCGCCCATCATACATGGCGGCAATGTGCGCGAGCATTCCCTGGCGAATGGCTTGCGGCACGTCAGATGAAGTGCCGTACCCTGCCCCGTATACAACTTCTACTGTATTTTCTGCGACGACTTCGGTGAGCACCAGCTGATCCGGAACACCCAGATAATAAGCTGCCGTGCTAACATCGGTCACCGCGCCCGCTTTGGTTTTTTTACTGACGCGGACGATGGACGTCACCGGCCCCATCGAGAGATAGGTTCGCTGAGGGAAATATTCCTCATAGGTCAGCTTCCATTGCTGCGTAATAAGGGAACGGCGGAGATACGCTTCCGCCGTCTCGCGCGCTGCGGTAATCAGCTGCGTGATCAGCGTATCCTCGCTGCTGCCGTCAACGCGCAGGTAAAGCTTTGCTTCCGCAAGGGTAAGCGGCTCGGTGGCGGGCAGAACAACGCGTTCCAGCCGCCGTGATGGTACATATGCCATCGCAGTCTCCTAAAATAAATGAATATTGAATTATTAAACGGTAACGCTTTTACCGCGCATCAGCTGATAGCAGAGATACGCACCGGAAGTACCTACCCCAAGCGCGTTGGGAACACCGATATTCAGCATATCAGCAGCATAGGTATCGGCATGTTTCCTCGACATGCCCGTACTGCTTTGCAGGATGTTTGCGATGCTGTGGCGGTATTGGTCGATCTTGTCCGGGATGACGCCATTGAAAAAAAGCACTGAACCGAATTTAGGCACTTCATCGGTAATAATCGCCATCACATTTTCCTGATGAGACAATTCCGGCAAGCCTGCTCTTTTTAAAAGGCTGCTTTGAACTTTCAATAATCCCAGCCAGCTCACGGGCACCTTGATTCCGTAATCGACGAGATAATCGGCATAATAACTCGCTTTTTCTTCCGGCGTCATTGTCTTGCGTGCCTGCGCTTTCTCCGCGCCTTCGAAAGCTTTTAGTTTATCGGCAATCCAGTCGCATTCCTTGATGTAATGCGACGTAAAGGTGCGCGCCAGAAAACCTTTTAATGACTTCAGCTCCTGCGGGAACAATTTTTCGGTGAAAGCCGTGCATCCAAAAAAAATACTAAACCCGGCAAGCTCAGAAGCGGATCTTGCCATGAAGATCCGTCCGGCTTTCTGATGATTGCTCAGGTTAGGCAGCGACACGCTTTATCAATCCTTTCACGGGATACATACTATCCCACCATGATTTTAAAGCATTCAATACCTTACGTGTATGACGGTTCTGTGAAATTAGTGCTTGGTATCGTCTTTTGAGTCCCTGATGGCCTCGGATTGTATCCGCGCCGCTGCCTGGGTCAGGCCGCTTGCGCCTTTTTCGTCCGGAATATCCACCATCAACTGATGGTTGAACCCGTATTCTTTTTCCATTTTCTCACGCACTTCAGGGGCCGGCTCACCCTCACCGGATTCAATAATTACCCCATAATCCTCAGGGTAAAACATACCGGTTTTCTGAGCTTCCATGAATTCTTCGAGCTTATCGGCGCGAACCGCCACATAGGCGTAAATGGGCTTTTTATCCGGGCTCTCGCCACGCACGAGCAGGACAAAGACCGTCTTTTCAGCGATAATTTGTTCAGAATGGGTCAGTTTGCTCACGGTCATCCTTAATATTCAATGGAATATCAAGGTAACCGACTTTAAGCGCAAAATCAACCGATCCAACCTTTTTGCCCTGTGAATAGGCTATTTTTATACCGGTGTTATAAAAATCCCCTCCCGCTTTAAAACGGGAGGGGCAAGGCAGATTAAGGGGCTAATTTCAGCAACTTAATAGCGTCATAGTTGACGACTTCACCGCCAACGCGATGCGTCGTGTAAAATTTTACAAATGGCTTTTCCGTAAAAGGATCACGCAGGATGCGGAATCCGATCCGATCAACGATCAAATACGCCGATTTGAAATCCGCTACAGCAACTGAAAGGGAGTTTGCCGCTGCCACCGGCATATCCGATGCCTCGGCGACCGGAATACCCAGCAGCGTATCCGGCGTACCCGCGGCGAGGCCTGGCTGCCACAGATACTGGTTGGTGGTCGCTTCTTTCAGCAAACGTACGGCTTGAACGGTCGAGCGGTTCATCAGGAATGTCGCGCGGCGGGCATAGCTGTCTTTCAATTTATAGTAGAGCTTGAAAAGACTATCTGCCGTCACTTGCGCCGAGGTGCCGGAATTGACCTGTTCGATCTGTCCCCAGCTGGTGCCGGCAGTGTAGCTCAAAATGCCTTTTGGCTGCGAGGTGCCGTTGCCGCTGACGAAGGCGGTAGCTTCCAGGCGAGAGAATTTATCGGCTACTTTTTCGGCAACCCATTGCTCTACGTCGATAGCAGCATCATCGAGCAATTTCTGCGTTGCTTTCGGCTGTGCGTACATTTCGTAGACTGGAATGTTATGCTTGCCAAGCGATGGCGTACTTGTTTCGCTTACCGTGCCGGTTTCCGTGGTCCAGCTTGCGCCGAATTCGTTGGCGTCTTCAATGACATCCAGCGAATCGGTGGAAATGGTTTCCACGCGAGCCAGTGCACGCATCGGACTTGATTCATTGACGATACGCACGATGGTTTCCGAAATATTTTCCGGCACCAGATAACCGCCATCGGAATCCGTTCCGACGGAAAGCGATTTCGTTTGCGCCGCTTCCAGACCGGCATCGAGGCCTTTTCTAAGATAGGTTCTGAATGCGCGTTTATATTCGCTTTCAAATTCCTGATTCTGTTTCGTGCCGCCAAGGGCCGGGCGGCTAATCGCCGTTTCCAGTCTATCCACGCGATGCTTGTTATGATCGAGCGATTGGTTGATGCGTGCCAGATGCTCCATATAGAGCGGATCGGCATGCCCCTTCTTTTCAATCTCGCTCAGGCGGCTTTCGTTCACGCTTTTGAACTGTTCCCATGCCTGACCGAGAGTGCCGACGCGATTATTAATCTCGGCAATAGTCATTGACTCCTCCTTAGTGAATGGTGACCTAGCAAAATAATGTGGCTAGTGGCCGGAATCGTAAATCCCGTCCATTAATCACATTTAATATTTGTGAAATCGTCTTAAAACTGTCATTTCTTCAGGCGGCGCCTACGGTTTAAGATGCAAGATATGCTTCTGTACAAAAAAACTTCACATGCTATACCAAACATCCTTAATGATTAATTAACGCTTGGGAGACTTTATGCAGCCGACCGGACGCTTCACATCCATTCATAGCCAGCTCTCTTATGTGGCTGTCATGCCAATGGGTACCGAACATCTGCATATGGCGCAGCAAGCCTTCATCCGTATCGCCGGCTATGATCCGACTCTCAGCCGCCAGGAATCATCCCACCACCTTATGGTTGTCGATAATGTGGCTCGCGCCCTTGAGCGCGCCAATGCCAACTCAAACTTTGCAAAACTGGCTCCACGCGAGAAAATGAAGGCCGCCGAACAGCTCGTTCAGCAAAGCCTGCAGGCGCTCAGCCTTTCGCAAGCCCTGCAAGGCGCCGCGCTGAATACCGGTACCGCAACGCGCCAGCTTCTGGCCAATGCATTCCAGCCGGACACGGACAATTTCATTCATTCGATCATGAGCGCGCATGTTCCTTCGCCGCGTATTATGACCAATTCCGCCGTTTCGAAAGGGTCTTTCGAAGTCGGCAAGCTTAACTAAGCAATACCGCTTCCGCTTTTTCAAATGTTTCGAATAAGGCAATCGCCTGACCGGTGCGAACGGCTTCTGCCCATGCGCGCTCATCTTCATCATTATACTTTACGACCGTAATGCGGGCGGCTGTATTTGCCGGAAACGTCACCAGGCTGATTTCCCATAAATCCACCTGCTTCAGCAAGCGGACATTGCTCACCGGATCGTAATCATAACGCAGCGGCGAGTAGCCAATGCTTAAGCCTGAAAGCACGCCCTGCCTCAGAAGTGTATACGCTTCGCGCGCACGCGAAATATCGAGCAGTAGACGCCCTTTGATATAAAGGCCGTTTTCATCCTCGCGCAATTCTTCAATCTGGCCGATTGGCTCCTTAATGTCATGCTGCCAAAGCAGCTTGATGGCGCTGACCGGACGCAGGAGCGTTTCCGTAAAAGCGCCCGGCAGGATCATGTCATGCTGATCGTCAACGATGGAAAACACGCTGGCATAACCGGCGAAGACGCCCGATTCATCAATTGACTTGAGTGCCCACTGGAAATCCAGGTGCTTGCTCTCCCGCATCGCAGGAGAAACTTTGGTTTCATAGAAGCTGTTCATGGGACTACCGCTTTCCATAACCGACCGCCGCGCGTTTTTCTTCATCGCTGAGAAATGCTGCATCTTTTACACGTTCCCAAATACCGTCGCGCCGCGGTGCCAAAGCGCTGATCGCGTCCGTATCGCTTTCCAGAAAGATACGTTCGCCATAATAACGCGACAGCCATGAGGACAGTGCGCCCAGCGTTCCATCAACCAGTGGCAAGATGGTTTGTTCCCACAACGCAAGACGCGCCTCACTAAGATTGGAATAGGTGTTGTCGCCCGGAATACCGAGAAGTTGAGGCGGCACGCCGAAGGCCAGCGCGATATCGCGCGCGGCAGAATGCTTCGCTTCCATGAAATCCATATCTTTCGGTGAAAGGCTCATTTCCTTCCAATCCAATCCGCCCTCCAGTAGGATAGGCTTGCCTGCATTTTCGGAGCCGGAAAATTCTTCCGAAATTTGGTTTTTAAGCCGCCAATATTGTTCCTCGGAAAGATTACCGCCGCCTTCCCCTCCCCTGACAACAAGCGCACCACTGGGACGCGCACCATTTTGCAGCAGCGACTGATTCCATGCCGATGCTTGATTATGCTGATCGATGCTGTAGGCCGCCGGTTCCACCGAAGAGAGCCCATACCAATCATCGGTCGGATGAAATTCCTTGAGATGCAGGATAGACGAAAAACCGGTGATACGATCCACTGAAAAATCGGTATGCGCCTCGCCGACCGTATAGCGGTAGCCGAGCGGAATACCGCCCTTGCCCGCAATCACCTGCATACGGTCCGGGCGTAGCAAATAAAGTTCCTGCGGCGATTCACCAACCGGGCCGATAGCCTGCACATAGGCATTTCCGGAAAGCAGCTTATACGTATACAGCGCTTCGAAAAAGCCCGCCTGATTCATCACCGGACTTGGCGATTCAATGAGGGATTTTACCGGATGCGCGCCGAGCTCAATGCGTTCGCCTTTAGCGCTGCGTGTAAAAACCAGCAGAGGCACGCTGGCGGCGCCGCGCGCGATCAGGTTGATGGCGCGATGCGCTACGACATTGCGACGGTAGGCTTCATCGGCAAACTTTGTATAGGTACGCGCACTCCAGGCCGGTTTACCCACAGGCGTGACGTAAGCCCGGAGTGAACCGTACCAATAAGGCATCATTTTTTGCTGCGTATCGCCGCGTGCAAACAGACGGCCGAACAGAGTGCGGGAAGAAGATTGAAGCATAGATTATCCTTGGGTGAGCGTAAGGAAGCGTGCCTCAAAGACACGATATCCATTCTATATTTTCGTTATAAAATGAGAGCCATTCTCCCCGGAAGGGAGTTTTTTTAAACAACCGGAAAAAGAATAGCCGCGACGCGGCGTGCTTCAGCCAGCAAAATATTAAACGTACGGCATGCTGCGCCGGTATCCATTGCATCGCTGCTAATCTGATGCTGCCGCAAAAATTGCTTTAGGTGCGAGGGAATCGGTACAAATAACTTTCCCGTGCCAACAAGCAAAAATTCCACCTTGGGGACGGATGTCGTCAATGCTTCCAGATTTTTTACCGTTAGGTTTTCCACCAAAGTAACTTCAAGTAATTCCGTATGTTCGGCAAAGACCATAACCGCGCCGTCATAACGTTTGCCCGCAATCGTAAACCCACCGTTGCCGTACGCTTCAATAAGCTGGGCGGCAGACTCTAAAACCGGCGTTATTTCCATGACAGGCTAGATCGGAATCGTTTTCGGACGATATTTCCTGATGTACCACGCTACTATCAAGCGCGTGAGTAAAATAGCGGTAAACATAGAAGCAAGAATTCCGATTGTGAGCGTCACAGCGAATCCTTTGATGGTGCCGGTGCCAAAAATATAAAGCAAAAACGCAGCGATCAACGTCGTGATGTTGGAATCGACAATCGTCCCGAACGCGAATCGGAATCCACTTTCCACTGCGGATACTGCCGAGCGGCCGCGATCAATTTCTTCGCGGATACGTTCGTAAATAAGTACGTTGGCATCGACTGCCATCCCGAGCGTAAGCACAATACCGGCGATGCCGGGCAACGTAAGCGTCGCCTGCAGGAATGAAAGAGCTCCCATGATGATGACAATATTCACGCCCAGAGCGATATTGGCGAAAATGCCAAACAGCCCATAGGAAATCATCATGAACAACATGACGACAATGACAGCGATGATGGATGCTTTTTTCCCCGCTTCGATTGAGTCAAGGCCAAGACTTGGACCAACCGAACGTTCTTCCACGATTTTCAGCGGGGCTGGAAGCGCTCCGGCGCGCAGCAGCATTGCCAGTTCATTGGCGGACTGCACATTGAAATTACCTGTGATGATGCCGTTACCGCCCAGAATCGGCGAACGGATATTGGGCGCGGTAATCACCTTATCGTCAAGAACAACGGCGAACGGACGGCCAACGTTTTTCGTCGTAATATCGGCAAAACGCTTTGCGCCTTCGCTATTAAAACTGAAACTGACAACGGGCTGACCCTGATCGAAGGTAGCCGACGCATTGGTCAACATTTCACCGGAAAGCTCGATTTTACTGTAGACCGGATAACGGCGCATATCGCCCTGATGCGTGCGGGCACTGTCACTATCATCCCCGGGCAGAATGCGCGTTCCGAAGGGAACATTGCCCTTGGCGATATCTTCCAGACTCACATTGGGATTCACCAAGTGAAACGTCATGTTAGCGGTTTTACCAAGAATGCGCTTAAGTTGGGACGGATCGCTCAAGCCGGGCACCTGAAGAACGATTTGGTCATCTCCCTGACGCTGGATGATCGGTTCTTTGGTACCGCTTTCGTTAACGCGGCGATTAACAATTTCAATCGATTGCTCAATCAATTGCAACTTTTTCTGGCGTAGCGCCTCCTTGGAGTAGCTAACTGTAGCCTCATTGTCGTCCATATCGACGGTTACCCCATCCGATATACCAGATAGAAGCGTGCGGATGTTTTTATCCCCGAACGTTTCCGGACGGAGCGTTACTTTCACGCCATCATTTGCGACGCGGATATTGCTGTAACCGATTTTTTCACGGAGCAAGCGCGCGCGCAGATCACCGCGCAGGTTTTGAATTCTCTCTTTCAGGTATGCTCTTGTATCCACCTCGAGCAACAGATGTGAGCCGCCACGCAGGTCGAGGCCTAGATTGACCGTTTTACCACCTGCCCATTCCGGAATTCTGGCGCGCATGTCGGCGGAAAGAATGTTCGGAACAGCCCACCAGGTGAAAAGCGCAATAACGAAGCAAACGAGGATTTTTTTCCAAAGCGGGAAATTAAGCATAGGCGCCTGATCAAAAAGAATTCACATGTGAATAGGCGAAAACATCAGGAAAGAAAATACTAATCTTACGATCAGTTGTCGTTGGCGATGTTTTTGGACTCAGCATCTGCCTTTTTTGCCTTGGCGGATTTTTTAGACGGCACGCTGTCATTCGCCGCAGTCGGCTCGTCTTTTTTGTTTTTCACTTCAGCGATCATGAAACGTGCAACCTGAACCGTGATGCCTTCAGCAATCTCGACGCTTATCACATCGTCTGAATCCACTTTGCTGATTTTACCGATGATGCCGCCGCTGGTGACGACTTCATCACCGCGCTTCAAATCCTTCACCATCTGACGATGCGTTTTGGCACGCTGGCTTTGAGGACGAATCAGGAGAAAGTAGAAAATGCAGAAAATGAGCAACAGCATGAGAATGCCCTGCCCCGGGTTTTGGCCACCCATGGCAGCAGCGCCTGTTGCATCCTGAGCGAAGGCAGACGAAATCAGCATATTACGATTTCAGCTTCTCTTCTTTGAAATCGACGTGCTTGCGCACGACCGGATCATATTTCTTGAATGCCAGCTTTTCCGTCAGTTTGCGCGGATTGCGTTTTTTGACATAGTAAAAACCGGTACCTGCGGTGCTAACCAGTTTAACTAAAATGATATTCTTCTTGGCCATGACGGACCCCTCCGTTAAAAAAGAGCCGACAATCTACATGGGAAGTGAGTAAAGTCAAGACTTTCTCAAAGTCTTTGACAAATGCCCTGTTCGCTCCCTATTTAGCCATATCATGACTCAAAAAATTAGAAAGATTGTATTCCCTGTCGGCGGCCTCGGTACGCGGTTTCTGCCCGCCACCAAAGCCATGCCGAAGGAAATGCTCCCCGTAGTCGATAAACCTCTGATACATCATGCTTTCGAAGAAGCGCGGGCGGCTGGAATCGAGCAGTTTATCTTTATAACTGGCCGCAACAAAAATGTTTTGAATAATCATTTCGACCATTCTTATGAACTGCAATCCATTCTTAGCGAGGCTAATAAAAACAAAGAGTTAGCCTTAACCAAAAACTGGCTGCCCGATCCCGGAAACATTATATTCATTCGCCAGCAGGAACCATTGGGCCTGGGACATGCGGTCTGGTGCGCCCGTCATGTGATCGGAA
>JAXMDT010000010.1:0-80167 GCA_046348685.1 Rickettsiales bacterium | reverse complement strand
AGGTCAGAGCGAGTGGAAAGCGACTGCCCAAGTTTGATGAAGGAAGGGCCCAACTCTACCAATGCTTTTGCAAGGCGTTCCCCACGCGTAAGATGGCGGTCTTTCTTTGGAACAGCAGAGATCAGGCGGAGCATTAACGGCTGTTGTGCGCGGGGAATCAGCGCAGCAAATGCGTCATGCCGTGACAGTACCCATAAAATCCGAGCTAGACGAAATGCGTGTCTTAAATTGCGGCGGATCATATTTTCCAACCCGAATGCAGCGCGACGACGCCAAATGTCATCGGCGTATAGGTCGTTCGTGCAAAACCTGCCGTCCCGATCATGGTTTCAAAATCCGGCGCCGTTGGGAACTTGCGAATGGATTCCACCAAATACTGATAGGCATCGCGATTGCCTGTCACTGCTTTGCCAATGCCCGGTATCACTTTGAATGAATACGCATCATAAAGCTTCTTGATACCTGCATTTTCTGGGTGCGAAAACTCAAGGCATAGAAAATGTCCGCCCGGCTTCAAAACCCGGTAAGCTTCGCTGAGTACTTTATCTATGTGAGTTACATTGCGGATGCCGAAGCTGATCGTATAGGCATCGAACTGATTATCTGAAAAGGGTAGCTTCTCTGCATCGGCCAGCTGCCAGGTAATATTTGTACGTTGTAAATCGATCGCTCGTCTTTTACCTTCTTCCAGCATTTCGGTATTTATATCGGAAATAGTGACCTGGCCGCCGCCGCGTTTCAAGAAACGAAAGGCAATATCGCCCGTGCCGCCGGCAACATCTAACAGATGCATGGATGGGGAAGGGCGCAATGTATCGATCAGCCGGTCTTTCCAGACGTGATGCAGGCCGCCGCTCATCAGGTCATTCATGACATCGTAGCGGGAGGCAACAGAGGAAAAGACTTCTTTTACAAGTCCGGATTTTTCTTCTTCGGGTACATCGCGATAGCCGAAATGGGTTGTTTTCTGAGTGTTTTCCATGCATGACTGCTTATCGTTTTCAAGGAATTTAAGCAAGCTATGCCTGAACTGCCGGAAGTGGAAACCGTTAAACGGGGACTGGAAACCGTCCTGCCGGGGCTTACGGTTGAGAAAATTACTGTGAATCGTCACGATTTGCGCCATCCCATACCGGAAAATCTGGTTGAACAGATAAAAGGCAGGAAATTTATCGGTGTTAAAAGGCGGGCTAAATACCTGCTTTTGGAGATGGAGGGCGGCGTTACACTATTATCGCATCTGGGAATGTCTGGCAGCTGGGTCGTACGCAAGAAAGGTGAGTACAAGCCCCAAACCCATGATCACATCATTCTTTCGCTGAAAGGAGATAAAGAAGCCGTTTTTAACGACCCGCGGCGGTTTGGATTACTACTCCCATTGAAGACAAGGGATATTGATAAGCATCCCTTATTAAAGCATCTGGGGCCGGAGCCATTGGAAAAAGCATTTTCACCGGATTATCTTGAGGAAGCGCTGAAAACCCGCTCCGGGCCAATTAAAACCGCGTTGATGAATCAGGAACTGGTAGTCGGTGTAGGTAATATCTATGCCAGCGAAGCTTTATTTCGAGCCAAAGTCCACCCCTCGGTCCCGGCCAAACACGTGGCAGCCCGTGCTAAAGACATAATTTATGCGGTTCAGGCCGTGTTAAAAGATGCTATTAAATCCGGCGGTTCCACGTTGCGAAACTATGCGCAGGCCTCTGGTGATACAGGCTATTTTCAGCATTATTTTCTTGTGTATGGCCGTGAAGGTAAGCCGTGCACCGTCTGCGAAACGCCGATCAGCAAGATAACACAGGTAGGCCGTTCGACATTTTTCTGCAAGCATTGCCAGAAGCGGCCTAAAAAATAGTTATCCCATGCGCATGTGGATAAGTTTTTTGGATTTCTATTATTGGTCAGCGACTTACTTTGGAAGTCAAAAATGTGGGTAAAATTAGCCTTTTGATGCAGGATATTAGAAATATTGTGCACATGCGAGATTTGTGATTAAAGCGCTTGACGGAGGAAAAACCGGTGGCTAGTTTACGCCTCCACACGGCAAGCACGCTTAGCAAATGCGGGCCTGTCACACTTAACTTAACGTTTGAAAGATTATAACCATGGCGAATCATAAGTCCGCTGAGAAACGCATCCGCCAGACGGCGCGCCGTACGGAAGAAAACCGCGCCCGCACTAGCCGTATCCGCACATTTATCCGTAAAGTGGAAGATGCCGTAAAAGCTGGTGATAAAAACCTGGCAAAGAAGATGTTCGAGCAGGCTGAACCTGAAATCATGCGTGGCGTGACTAAAGGCGTGCTCAAGCAAGGTACCGCTTCCCGAAAGGTAAGCCGGTTATCTGCGCGTATCAAAGCGCTCTAGTTTTTACTGAAAATTTTAATTGCTACAATAATTCCTTTGTTGGGAGACGGGATTCTATTGTCTATGGCTACGCTTGAAGAGATTGCCAAAACCGCCAGGCAGCGTACAGGAAACAATCCTGCGTTTGCCGGCGATGTAACGCCCGCGGAAGCCTGGGAAATATTATCAAGCATTCCGGAAAGCCGCCTCATTGACGTAAGAAGCGAAGCCGAATGGCAATTCGTCGGCGTGCCGAACCTGGATAGCATTCGGAAAAAGCCAGTACTGTTATCGCTCCTGCATTATCCGGGTATGACAGAAAATAAGAATTTCTTTCCCATGCTGGAAAGAAGCATTGCAAAAAAAGATACTCCCCTTGTATTCCTCTGCCGAACTGGCGGCCGCTCTACGGCGGCAGCAAAAATGGCGTCAGAGAATGGATACACGCACGCATTCAATATAGCGGGCGGATTTGAGGGAGATCATAACGAGGTTGGACATCGTAGCAACACTAACGGTTGGAGAGCAGAAGGGCTACCATGGCAACAAGCGTAAAAGAAGAAACGGATCTTGCACACACATTCGATACACGTAATGACCCTGAATGGCAGCATGTGCGCGACCGCCTGCGCGAGACATACGGCGAAGCCGTCTTCAAAAGCTGGCTTAACCCAATCCGCTTTGACGGCATTAGCAATGGCCAGGCTACGCTTACTGTGCCAACCCGTTTCATGCGCGAATGGATCAATGCTAACTATCTTGATACGCTGAAGCGTTACTGGAACGTTGAGAATAAACGCGTTTATTCCGTGAACCTGATTGTTCGTCAGGAAATGGATAAAGCGGCTGCAAGCGAGCTTTCCGAACACGAAATTATTGCCGCGCCGCTAGCTGTGCAAGAGATAAACCCTGTCGTTAATTCAATTGCGCCCGTAAAAGATGCAAAAGATGAAGTTTCAACCGCGCCGATGAGCTCACCGCTCGATCCGCGTTTCACGTTTGAGAATTTTGTCGTTGGCAAGCCAAATGAGCTGGCTTTCGCCGCTGCCCGCCGCGTCGCCGAGTCGGTAACGATCGTGCCGGGCTGCAACCCGCTTTTCCTCTACGGAGGCGTCGGGCTCGGTAAAACCCGCAACTGCGGTGGCCTGGCATATTCTGCGCACCAATCCGGAGCGTAAAGTCATGTACCTTTCCGCCGAAAAAATTCATGTATCAATTCATTCGTGCGTTGCGCTTTAACCAGGCGATCGCTTTCAAAGAACAGTTCCGCTCGGTTGACGTTCTCATGATCGATGATGTGCAGTTTATCAGCGGCAAGGATTCGACGCAGGAAGAATTCTTCCACACCTTCAATGCGCTAATCGACCAGAATAAGCAGCTTATTATCTCGGCTGACCGCTCCCCTTCCGATCTCGACGGCATCGAAGAGCGCATTCGCTCACGCCTCGGTTGGGGTTTAGTGGCGGATCTGCATGCGACTAGCTATGAACTTCGCCTCGGCATTCTTCAGACGAAAGTCGAAAAGCTACGCGATGTCATCATTCCTCCGGTGGTGCTAGAGTTTCTTGCGCGTAAAATCACGTCCAACATTCGCGAGCTGGAAGGTGCACTGAACCGCGTTGTCGCTCATGCCACGCTGGTTGGAGCGCCGGTGACGCTGGAGACCACTCAGGATGTCTTAAAAGATTTGTTGCGCGCTAACGATAAGCGTGTGTCCATTGAGGATATTCAAAAATCGGTGGCGGAATTCTTCCATATCAAAGTTTCGGATATGCATTCGGCACGCCGTTCGGTCGCAGTAGCGCGCCCGCGTCAAATTGCGATGTATATCTCCAAGCAGCTGACCACGCGCAGCCTGCCGGAGATCGGACGTAAATTCGGCGGCAAAGATCATACAACGGTCATGCACGCAGTGCGACGCATCGATGAGTTGATGATTCAGGATGCGGAACTGAAAAACGATGTTGAGCTCCTGAAGCGTATGCTTCAGAGCTAACAGCCAAATTCCGGTTGCTCTCCGTATAAGAAACGCTATAAACGGTCATTATGAAATTTTCGATCGATCGCGCCTCACTGCTGAAGTCACTTTCCCATGTGCAGTCTGTGGTTGAAAAACGCGGCACGATTCCCATCCTTTCCAATATTAAAGTGGAAGCCACCGGCAACCAGATTGAATTGACTGCAACCGATATGGATGTCGCGATGGTTGATCAGGTCACTGCTAAAGTGGAAAAAGGCGGCGCGACGACGATTCCGGCACATATGCTTTATGAAATCATCCGGAAACTACCGGATGGGGCCGAGATTGTTATAGAAGAGGTGGCGAGCGACGGCAAAGTCCGGATTACGACAGGATATTCAAAATTTGCGCTCTCTACGTTGCCGATCGATGATTTTCCTGCCATGGCGGAAGGTGAGCTGGCTTACAGCTTCGTGCTGACTGGCGCTGAATGCCGCGCCCTTATCGAAAAAACCCGTTTTGCAATGTCTACGGAAGAAACCCGCTATTACCTGAATGGCGTTTATCTGCATGCACATGAGGCAAATGGAAATTCAGTGCTACGTTCCGTTGCCACCGACGGCCACCGCCTGGCGCGTCTGGAAATTCCGCTGCCGGCAGGTGCATCGGGTATGCCGGGGGTTATCATTCCGCGCAAAACGATCGCCGAGCTTTCAAAGCTTTTAGAAGACGGAATTGAGCAGGTGAAAATCTCCCTCTCCGATACCAAAATTCGCTTTTTATGCGGTAACGCGACGCTGGTGTCCAAGCTGATCGATGGTACCTACCCGGATTACGAACGCGTTGTTCCTCAGAACAATACGAAAATCATGGAAGTTGATTCCGGCGCCTTCGCTAAATCGGTGGATCGCGTGTCCGTTATAGCTGCCGACAAAGTCCGTGGTATTAAATTAGCTATGGGTCCAGGCAAGCTAACGCTTTCGGCGAGCAGCCCTGAGCATGGTACGGCACAGGAAACGCTGGAAGTGACTTATGCCGCTGATCCCATCGAGATTGGTTTCAATGCACGCTATATCATGGATATCATGTCGGAAATTGAAGGCGGTAATGCGCAGTTCGTTTTCAATGACTCCAATTCACCCGCACTCGTACGCGATTCGGCTGACGTCGGCGCGCTTTACGTTCTGATGCCGATGCGGGTATAGCCCGTGGTTGACTATCATTGGTCAGCAGCCCGCGAAAACGGTCCGGAAACGCACACTGCCCATAGTTTTATATCCCAGCTTTCCTTAACGCTGTTTCGCAATCATGTGCAGTTTACGCTACAAACTGGCAATGAACCGGTTGTGCTGATTGGTGATAATGGAGCGGGTAAAACCAACATTCTTGAAGCGATTTCGCTCCTGACTCCGGGGCGGGGGCTACGCAGCGTATCCTTTTCCGATATGGCGAATAAAGAATCCGGCCAAGGCTGGACTATGTTTACGGAAATTGAATGTGGCGGTGATGCAAACAGTATAGGTATGAGCTATACGCCCGGGGAAGAAGCACAAGACAAGCGTCTGATCAAAATCAACGGCACGCAGATTCGTAGTCAGCAGGAATTAAGCGACTATCTTTCTGTTATCTGGCTGACACCTGAAATGAGTCATATGTTTACCGAAGGCAATAGCGCGCGGCGCCGCTTTTTGGATCGTTTGGCGGCGAGCTTCGATCCCGAACATACCGGTCGCATAGCAGCGTATGAACACTGCACGCGTGAGCGTAACCGGTTACTTGGCATGCCACGCGCCGAACCTGCATGGCTGCATGCGATCGAAAAGAAAATGAGCGAATATAGCGTGGCGATTGCTGCCGTGCGCCTAATGACCGTTGAGCGTCTCCAGCACGCGATTAATGAGGCGACAACCTCGTTTCCGAAACCAAGGCTGGCTGCCGAAGGTGAAGCCGAGTACATGCTGCGCGATGGAATGACAGCGCTCGCCATCGAGGAATGGCTGGAAGAGAAACTCTCCCGCATTCGCGATGAAGATCGTCAATCAGGACGTTCCGGCGCGGGTGCGCACCGCACAACCTTGCGCGTACATCATACTGCAACCGGCAGGGAAGCAGGAGACTGTTCTACTGGACAGCAGAAAGCCCTTTTAACTTCTATCATTTTAGGACATGCGCGTGCGCGCCGCAGTTGGCAGGGCAGTGCCCCGATATTGCTTTTGGATGAAGCGGTGGCACATCTGGACCAAACACGAAGAAGCGAATTATTCGGCGAAATTCATAGCCTTTCCGCGCAAGCCTGGTTAACAGGGACAGATGCCGCAGATTTTGCAGAAATCGTACCCCGCGCACAGTTTTTAAAACTTGAAAACTAAATGAAAAAAAACATCAAAACATGCAGAAAAAACTAGTATTTTTTGCCAAAAGGACTAGAACTAAAAAACCTCAGTAAATAGGACTTATTTCGAGAATTTATGAACGCTCAAGCCGCAGAAAAAATGGATATCGCCGTGCAAGAATACTCAGCCGATTCAATCAAGGTTTTGAAAGGCCTGGAGGCAGTGCGCAAACGCCCGGGTATGTACATCGGGGATACTGATGATGGCTCCGGACTTCATCATATGGTCTATGAGGTTGTCGATAACGCGGTGGATGAAGCGCTTGCCGGGCATTGCGACCTGGTGGAAGTTATCATCAACACGGATGGCTCGGTTACGGTGCGTGACAATGGCCGCGGCATCCCAGTCGATATTCATCCTGAAGAAGGGGTTTCCGCTGCTGAAGTTATCATGACCCAACTGCATGCCGGAGGTAAGTTCGATCAAAATTCCTACAAAGTTTCCGGCGGTCTGCATGGCGTCGGCGTTTCCGTCGTAAACGCGCTTTCCGATTGGCTGGAGCTTCGCGTCTGGCGCAACGGCAAAGAGCACCGCGCCCGCTTTGAACATGGTGAAACTGTAAAGCATCTGGAAGTTACGGGTGAAGCGAACGGCAAGAAGGGTACGGAAGTCACCTTCATGCCATCAGATCAAACTTTTACCATGATCGAATTTGATTATGACACGCTGGAGCATCGTCTGCGTGAGCTTGCTTTCCTTAACTCCGGCGTACGGATTCTGCTGAAGGATGAACGCGGTGAAGATCCAAAACAAGCAGATATGGTGTACGATGGCGGAACATCTGCTTACGTGCAGTATTTAGATCGTGCAAAGACAGCGCTGCATTCACCGATTTACCTGATCGGCGATAAAGAAGGTATCACGGTGGAAGTGGCACTGGAATGGAATGATTCCTACCACGAGAACATGCTCTGCTTTACCAACAATATCCGCCAGCGCGATGGAGGAACGCACCTGATGGGTTTCCGCGCGGCGTTGACCCGCACCATCAACAAATATGTGGAAGATTCTGGCATTGGCAAAAAAAACAAAATCACGCTTTCTGGCGACGATGCGCGTGAAGGCCTGACCTGCGTACTCTCGGTAAAAGTGCCCGACCCAAAATTTTCCTCGCAAACTAAAGATAAACTGGTTTCGTCCGAAGTCCGTCCAGCTGTCGAAAGTTTTGTCGGCGAGGCATTGGCGCGCTGGTTTGAAGAGCATCCGCTTGAAGCCAAAAATGTCATTACAAAAATTTATGAAGCTGCCGCAGCGCGTGAAGCCGCCCGCAAAGCGCGCGAGCTGACCCGCCGCAAAGGTGCCCTCGATATTGCTAATCTACCCGGTAAACTGGCGGATTGCCAGGAACGCGATCCTGCGCTTTCTGAACTCTTTATCGTTGAGGGGGATTCCGCAGGCGGTTCGGCTAAGCAGGGGCGTGACCGTAAATTCCAGGCGATTCTTCCCCTTAAAGGTAAAATTCTTAACGTAGAACGGGCGCGTTTCGATAAAATGCTGTCTTCACAGGAAATCGGCACGCTTATCACGGCAATCGGCACCGGTATTGGCCGCGAGGATTTTGCCATCGACAAGACACGTTACCACAAAGTCATTATTATGACGGATGCCGACGTCGACGGCGCGCACATCCGTACATTGCTGCTCACTTTCTTTTTCCGCCAGATGCCTGAGTTGATTGAGCGCGGCTATCTCTACATTGCCCAGCCGCCCCTTTATAAAATCAAACGCGGCAGCGCGGAAGCATATCTCAAGGATGAAACCGAACTTGAGCACTATCTGCTCAGCGCATCACTCGATGAGGCGAAGGTAATTCTGCATAATAAGCGTGAGGTATCCGGCGAAAGCTTGCGTGTGTTGGTCGAAGAGGCAAAAACCATCACACAGCACGCCGAAGTGCTGGAGCGCCGATTGCCGATGAAAATTATCGAAGCGGCCATGCTGGTTGATCTGTTTAATCCGGATATGACACTTGAAGATGCCACCAAACGCGCGGAAGTGCTGAGTGAGGCGTTAAATTTCTTCGATGAAGATGGTGGATTTGTTTGTGAAGTGACGGAAGAAGAGGGCTTCAAAGTCAGCCGCACGCGTCGTGGGGTGGAAGAAACCTATTTCATCGGGGATAAGCTATACCATTCAAAGGAAGCAAAAGAACTGCATGGCATGGCAGCGTATCTGCAGGATATTTATGGCGGTCCGGTAGCTATTGAGCGTAAAGGTGCCAAACAAACCATTAATGGCCCGGTGCAGCTGTTCCGTGCTTTTATGGATATTGGCAAAAAAGGTATGTCGGTTCAGCGATTCAAAGGTTTAGGTGAGATGAATCCGGAGCAGCTTTGGGATACGACTTTAAATCCGGAAAACCGTACCTTGCTGCAGGTGAAAATCGAGCATTCCGAAGAAGCGGAGCAGGCTTTTGCGACCCTGATGGGCGATGTGGTGGAGCCACGCCGTGACTTCATTGTCGAAAATGCTCTCAAGGTAGAAAATCTCGACATCTGACGCGTTTAAGTGACGTCCATTAAGTTTCTCTGATTTGTGCAGTGCGATCTTGGCGGGCGTTAACTCCTCCTTTGTCAAAGTTCCTTATACTGTAGAAAAGATAGGGAATTTATGTCGCATTTGTCGCTTCGCGCCAAAATCCTGATGGCAGTAGTGCTTTCATTTCTGGTTGGCACATCTGCTAACTTGGTCATCGTTCTATATCAGCTTTCCCATGTGATCACGGAAGACACCAAGCAGCTGGTGCGCGCCACGGCCTATCAATACGCTGGCGACGTCACAAGCGATCTGCAGGTTTCCATGGATTACACTCGTGCAATTACGCACGGGTTTGAAGAATTGGTTGAAGAAGGACTGGCGTCGCGTGAAGCTGCTGATGCCATGCTGCGCGGCATAGTCGAGCGCAATTCTGATTTTCTTGGTTTCTGGTCGATGTGGGAACCAAATGCTTTTGACGGTAAGGATGCTGAATACGCCGGAAAAGACCCTGGCACCGACGAAACTGGGCGTTTTCTGCCCTATTGGAACCGTGGCGACAAGGAAGTCGCCGTCGAGCCTAGCGTTGAATATAACGACCCCGAAGAATATTATCAGGTAACGCTTCACGGCGGACGCGAAGTCATGGATGATCCGGGTATCTACCCGGTCGCTGGGAAAGATGTGATGATGACCAGCGCCATGATTCCGGTAAAGGTTCATGGAAAATATGTCGGTGTGAACGGCATCGACATCGATATGAATGACCTGCAGAAAAAAATAAGCAAGCTGCGGCCATTTGATGTCGGATATGTCAGCATCGTGGCAAGCAATGGCGAATATATCAGTGCGATCGACCCTAAGCTTAATGGCAAACCTATCGGTGATAGTGGTGAAATGAAGGCTGCTGTCGACGCCATTCAAAATGGTAAGGAATATGCTTATCAGGGCATGGATCCAACCCTTAATGAAGAAGTCTATGCGGTGTACGTGCCGATCAAGATTGGCGATTCAGCGAAAAACTGGTCCTGCGTTGTTACTTTGCCTATGAGTTTTATCACCGCTAAAACGAACAACATTACTCATCTGATTATATTGGTTTCTTTGCTTTGCGTACTGCCCGGCATCGGTATCGCGCTACTTACCAGCCGCAGCATTTCGAAACCTATTGTGGCAATGACGGCTGCCATGGGGTCGCTCGCATCAGGTAAGCATGATATAGATATTCCTGCCACAGGCCGTAAGGATGAGATCGGCAGGATGGCGGATGCGCTTGGCGTCTTTAAATCTAACGCTGTAGCAGTGGCTGGGCGTGCAGAACAGGATAAAGCCGAACAGCGCCTAAAAGAGAAAAAATACGAAGAAATGCAAATGCTTGCTGCTAAGTTCCAGCAAGGCACGCAAAAAGTTATTGAAGTGCTGATACAATCGGCGACTACCATGCAAAATAAATCAAGCATCATGTCTAACTTAGTGGCGCAGAACGCGCGTAAATCAGGGGAGGTGGTTCGCCTTGCGGATCAGGCCAATGCCAACATGACGACGGTGGCATCCTCTACGGAGGAGCTAACGGCGTCCATCGGCGAAATTGCTGCGCAAGCCGACCGCTCCAACCGTATGACGGAAGGCGCCGTGCGCGATGCGGAGAAATCGAGCAAAACTATCCACGATCTATCGGCTGCCGTGGTGCGTATTCGTGAAGTTGTCGATCTCATCGATGGCATTGCCGCGCAAACAAACTTGCTCGCGCTTAATGCCACGATTGAAGCGGCGCGCGCCGGTGCAGCCGGAAAGGGATTTTCCGTTGTTGCATCTGAAGTAAAAAATCTGGCCGCGCAAACTGGAAATGCAACGCGCAATATTTCAGATATGATCGGTGAGATTATTTCCACAACCGAAGCGGCAGTGCATGACGTTAACTCGATTAACCAAGCCATTGAGGAAGTCAGCGCCGGTATTAACCAGATTGCTGCGTCGATGGATGCGCAGTCCAAGGCAACTCAGGAAATTGCCAGCAGTGCTCAGCATATTACGATGAATAACCAGCAGGTGATCGAGGCTATCGGCGAGGTGCAGGTTGCAACCGGCGAGACCGGCCAGTCTGTGGAAGAGGTGCTTACCGTCGCCAAGCAATTGGCTGAGCAAGCGGCTGTGCTCCGGCGCGAGATCGAAACCTTTTTGCAAGGTGTGATGAAGAATTAGGCGACGTCGGCCTGTTCCGCGTAGTCGATTTTCAAGCTGAATTGCTCATCGAGTGATTTAACGCTCTCAGCAGTGGGCGTGGAATTGCTCCATTCAATAATATGAGCGCTAATGGTTGTGCGCAGGTCGCCTTCTGTTTTTTGTAATAAATCCCACAGTTTCGCCTCTGCCGGTTTGTAGAGTGTTACCCGTGTCAGAGGGTATTTAATCGAAACGTTTTTCTCTGACTTGGATTTGCGCACAGTTTCTAAAAGGGACAGGCATTGAATGCCCGCTGCTTCCTCAGATTCGCTGATTTTGAAATCAGCAGCTTCCGGCCAGGTGCCACGGGCATGAAGGGAACCCATCTTCTGCCATTCATCCTTGAAAATATGCGAAAAAAGTTCTTCCGAGATGTGCGGTACGAACGGCGCAAAGAGTTTCAATACGGTGTGCAGGCAATGGTATAACGTCACGCAGGCGGATTGCTGGGCGTTTTCGCCTTGTTCGCCATACGCGCGGGCTTTCACCAGCTCCAGGTAATTATCGCAGAAGTCTTTCCAAAAGAAATCCTCGGTTGCCACGCGCGCATCGCAATATTCGTATTCTTCGAAGCGTTTAGTGGCTTCGGTAACGGTACGCGCGAGGCGTGAGAGAATCCACAGATCGAGCACTTCGGTAACCGTGCCGTTTTCAATGTCCTGACGTGCGGTTGTCGGCGTCACTTTCAAATGATCCATCTGCATGGCGGCGAACTTGCCTGCGTTCCACAGCTTGGTAACCAGCTTCTTGCCGATTTTCAGCAAATCTTCAGAGAATGCCGTATCCATGCCGAGGCGGGAGGTGGATGCCCAGTAACGCACGGCGTCGGTGCCTTTTTCTTCGATCAATTCGACAGGAGTGACGACGTTGCCCTTGGATTTGCTCATTTTGGTTTTATCAGCGGCGAGGCACCAGCCGGAGATCATGAGGTTCTTCCAGGGAATCGTGTTTTCGTGGAGGTAGGCCTTGGTCAGCGTATAGAACGCCCAGGTGCGGATAATCTCATGCGCCTGCGGGCGAAGGTCGGCTGGGAAGAGCTTGTGAAAGCGGTCTGAGTCCAGGCAATGTTCTGCGCTAATGCCTTTGGCCGAAAGTTGGGGGCTGATGGAACTCGTCGCCCAAGTGTCCATGACATCCATATCGGGCTCAATTTCATCTTTTGTATAACTTTTAGGCAGATCTGAAAGCGGGTTTACCGGCAGTTGAAACGGCTCTGCGATCAGGATTTTGCCTTCTTCGCCCTTACGTTTGGAATACCACACTGGAAACGGCACGCCGAAATAGCGCTGGCGAGAGATACACCAATCCCAATTGAGGCCGTCGATCCATTGGTCCATGCGGATTTTCATCCATTCCGGATACCACGTGCATTCAGCGGCTTTTTCTTTCAGCGGCTCCTTATGATCGAGCACTTTAACGAACCATTGCGGGGTCGGCAGAATTTCCAGCGGCGCGCCGGAACGCTCGGCGCACTTTACCATATGCTTAATGGGTTCGGACTTTACTAAGTCGCCTGAAGCTTTTAGCAGTTCGATGACTTTTTCGCGCGCCGTAGAAGATGCCTTGAGGTTTTCTAAAAGTGCCGCAGCTTCGTCATTCCAGCGAAAGTTGGAATCCAGACCTTCTGTAGCACTGGATTCCGGGTCGCCATGCGCTTGGCCGGAATGACGTAGAGAGGAAAAATCCATCTTGCCATATTTATTGAGTACCACCCGGGTTTGCAGGTTGTGCCGCCGCCATTTGTCGATGTCCTTCTCATCGCCGAAGGTACAGCACATCATAATGCCGGTGCCTTTTTCCATCTCGACGGTCTCGTCCTCCAGGATGGGCACCTTCACACCAAAGAGCGGGGTAACGGCCTGCTTGCCCTTCAGATGTTGGTAGCGCGTATCTTCCGGATGATAGAAGACGCCGACGCAGGCCGGGATCAGTTCCGGACGCGTTGTACCGATGACAATGCGTTCATCTGATCCTTCAATACCGAAATATATGTCATTGAAATGACTCGAAAGTTCCTTGTCTTCGATCTCGGCCTGAGCGATGGCGGTCTGGTCGACCGGATCCCAGAGCATGGGTTGCAGTTTGCGGTAAACCTGCTGTTTGTTGAAGAGGTCTAGGAATGAGAGTTGTGAGATGCGGCGAGCTTCGTCGCTGATCGTATGGTATTCCTGTTTCCAGTCCACGCTTAAGGCCGTGGAGACGAAGAGGCGCTTGAACTCGGCGCGCGCTTCTTTGGTGACTTCCTGGCAAAGGGCAATGAACGCCTCGCGGGACATATCGGTAGCGCGGACTTTCTTCACCTTTTCAACGAGGCGCTCGGTGGGCAGGCCGTTATCGTCAAATCCCATAGGATAAAACACGGTCTTTCCGGACATGCGCTGGTAACGGGCAATGAAGTCGCACTGGGTATAGGAAAAAATATGTCCCATATGAAGGTGGCCGGAGACGGTCGGCGGCGGGGTGTCGATCACATAGGTCTGCTCGCGCGGAAGATCGGACTCCCAGCGATAGGTTTCCTTTTCCAGCCAATAGCTTTGCCAGAATTTCTCACGTAATTTATGATCGTAGGATGGGGGCAGTTCGATGGCCATTTTTCTCAATTCCAAAGGCCATCAGAATTAGCAAAAAACAAGACATTGGCAAGCGGTAAACCCACCACCAACGCATAAAGCTGGATTCTATGGGTCAACCAGGCAGACGAAAGCCGTTCCATTGCTGCAGGGTTTGGATCCGGAACCACCGCCATTAGCGCCAAACCTTCCCTGAAAATCAGGATTGGAGTCCCAATCAGCAACGGTGCTTGTTAATGCTGATGAAGTGCTCGACCAGTTATTGCATATACTTGCCGCCGTGTTCTTGTAGGGTGTCAAAGCCCACAGCGTTGTGCTGGCAGCTTTGATATTTGACCGCCACTGACCTTGGTCCGGTCCAAATGCATCTTTGCTGTTCCAAGGAAGTGTATCGCCGGGTCCTTGTCCAGATGCATTCGTTGTAAAGGTACGGCCACCATACATTGCACCCGCACCGCCGCCAACAATACTGACCGTAGATGCAAATTTATAAGTCGTACTTGGCTTTGTTAACTGGCAGGTGGTCGTGTCGCAATTAAACATTCTTACCTTCGCTGGTACCAGCAGGCCACGCGCGGTCGCTTCATCTTTGTAGGTCCAGTCTTGTGAATTAAGCTCAGCAAGGCACTTCGTATTGCCTCCTGAAAGCCCTCCGAAATTGCCCTTGTATGTGTGCGTTTGCTGGCTGATTACTACGATATAACCGCCATTGTAACTGGTGACTGCCGGCGGTGCGACGATATTGGAGTCCCAGTCGATCAGGTCATAGTAATAATTTGCGCCTTTTACGGTATCATTGACCGGCGCATCGATGAATACTTCATCGCCGTCGCAATTTTCCGTATCGAGCTCCGTGCTGCCGCAAGCGTTAATCAGTGTTCCCGCACGGCTATATGCACCGCGCTTATCGGGTCCATGGCTTATAAGAATATAGCTTGTATATGTTGACGCGCTTGATGGTGTCATCTGTACGCCGGCGGCGGTGTTTACGCGGATAATACCGGTGGTAAGCGCGGTCGTGAAACCTTTAAAGGTTGAAGAATCAATCGAGAGTTTTTTAACAGTGGCATACGTATAGCGAGTGTCCCATTGATCGAAGGCGTATTTTTCCGGAAGCCCTAACGTGCGTACAGGAAGCATACCGATGCGCACAGCATCCGTGCCGGCGCCGCCGCCCGGTGTGACATCCGTAGTCCCCGAAGGAGCGGCCGCGTTACAATTCGTCGATAAACCGAATGAGGCATTTTCCGGCGGTAAGTCGCGCCGCGCTGCGCAGGGAATATATCCATTTTTGTCAAAATAATGTTTGATTGCGTCTCTAATTCGCTTGGTTTCATCCTGTGTAACATCAATTTTTTTCGTCTCTGATGTAACGCGCTGCGTGCTCATGATGCCTGCGGCGAACAAAGCGAGTACAGTCACAATGACCGAAAGTTCGATCAGCGAGAAACCATGGTTATTTTTATTGAAATTACATCTCGTTTTCATAGAACTATCCTTTTTGCTTAATAGGCCGTGACTAAAGTAGGTGCGTTAACAGGATTTGTTGTGGACAAATTTCCAATCTGCATGCTGCTATTGTCGCCCCAGCAATACATGTTGCCGTTGCCTCTCAATGCGCAAACGTTCATATGCCCCATTTTTACACTTACCCAATCATTGAAGGTCGTAGATACGGGATATGGGACAAGTTTATTTCCCGTAACGGCCCCATTCCCTAACAGCTCAGTCCCGTATTCACTTCCCCAGCAATAGAGCGTTGATGCCCGAATGCCGCATGTGGCATCGTGCGCGGTCGTAATATCAGTCCAATCGTTCCAGCTGCCAGTGCCAGTACTGTCTTTTACTAAAGTCGGCGTGGAGCTATCGGTTGCGGAGTTTTTACCAATCTGTCCGGAGCTGCCTTCACCCCAGCAGTATAATTGGCCATTAGCCCGTAAAGCACATACAGTGTCGCCGTTGCTGTCGATCTGGCGCCAATCTGTGATACCGCCTGAAACCAGGGTTGGCGTGTAGTGAGTCGTCGTGGTTCCATCACCTGATTTACCGACTATATTTTCACCCCAGCAGTACGCATTATACACCCCGCTTTGATTGCGTATACCGCACACAGCATTACTGCCAAGATCAACATCGATCCAATCATCGTATCCGCCAATTACCTCTCTTGGACGCGATGTACCTGCCGATACGGCGTTATCATCGCCAAGCCTGCCGTTAGCGTCGGATCCCCAGCACAGCAAGTGGCCCTCACGGATGCCGCAGGTATGTTCGTCTTCCGTATCGATAACGGTCCAGCCTGTGTTGCTTCCGGATTCCGGTTTCACGGGCGTAGGAATACTTCTGTTTGTGCTCGTCCCATCCCCGAGTTGGCCAAAATCATTATGCCCCCAGCAATAAACCTCATTATTCGTCCCTCTGATTCCGCACGAATTTGAATTATTTAATGTGATGGCTTTCCAGTCGCTGAATCCGCCTGAAACTTCTGTATAAGTTTTTTTGTCTACCGTATCGCCGGCTCCAAGTTGGCCCACATCATTCTTACCGATGCAATACAAGCGGCCGTTGCTCAGAATCATGCAAGAATAATAGCGTTCTGTGGCGATCTTATCTATGCGTACAGCCTGGTCATCCGTTTGCCCATCCTGTGAATGCCATAAAATAATATCGTCATAATAATTGGCGGCGACGTCACTTTCATTGATGGAACTACTCACAAAAACGCTGTCACCGTTGCAATTTTCAGTGTCCTTTGCTGTGCTGCCACATGTTTTCTGCGCGCCGCCGACTTTTCTCCATGCACCATTGCCATCCTTGCCTGAGCTAATTAACACGAATATCGCTTCACCAAAAATCGGCGATGAGGTCAGCTTGTTTCCAGCAATATCGTTTACGCGTATCCGGCCAAGTCCGTTTCCGGTATTTGTGACATGAGAATAATCGACTGCATATGTTATTTTATCATCCCAGCTATCCACCGCTTCTTCGCCGTTGATGCCGAGTGTGGCAAACGGCACGACACCTGTAACAACGTTATTGCTGCAAATAAGTCCGGCTGGACAGCTAGAGGGATCGCATGAAGATGCTTCAACGCCGTATGTGGCGGAAGACGGAGCATCGCTGCCAACAGCAGGGCAGGGTAACCGGCGCGCTTTCTTTTTAAACGTCAGCAATGCGTCACGGACTAATTCCAGTTTAGCATTCGTGCTGGATGCGGACGCATAATCGAGTTGCACTTTTCCAGTCGAGACGGTTACACCGGCAACGACACCGATAATGGCAATGATAAATGCCAGTTCGGTAAGGCTGAACCCGGATAAGCGGATATTTTTTTTCATTCGTCAGACTCCGAAAAAATCTCTAGATCGTCGCGGGAACCCCATTTTATAAAGTCATTGAAATAATTTGCCGCAGTCGTCGTTTCATTCAGCGGCATGTCGAGGTAGGTTTCATCGCCATCGCAATTCTCGGAGTCGGCCGTTGGTGTGGCAGGAGTGCAGACTGCATAAAGAGCGCCGGTCTGATTATATCCTCCCTTTTGATCCGATCCTGGGCTTACAAGTACATACTCGATAAAGAAGCTTGTCGAACCTGGGATTATACTGTCACCGCTGGGTGCGTCGAGCATTTGAATTAAACCGTTCGTCGTTGTGGTCTCAAAATCGTCATACCCTGACCTATCTACCGTCAGGGCTTTGATTACCGTGTAGTTGATTCGATTATTCCATGCGTCGTACATATAGCGCGGGGAAAGTCCCAACTCTCGGAATGGCACGACGCCTTTACGAAGCGCGTCAGTTGATGTGCCGGTTGCTGGCGTAACATCCGTTGTACCCGCAGGCGCAGCAATCGTACAATCCGTCGAAGCGCCAAATGAGGCGCTGCTTTCCGCAGTCGTGGCGCTAGCGGGACATGGCAGATACCCGTTGCGAACATAATAACGCTTAATCGCGTCATCGATTTCGTCGAGGCGAGCGTTTGTAAGAGAAATATTTTTTGCGGATTGGTCACGCGTTACGAATGTGGCGAGGCCGCCAGCAAACAATCCTAAAACAGCCAGAACAATAGATAGTTCCAGAAGGGAATAGCCGTGGGCCGTGCGTGAATAATGCGCCTGCATAGATTAAGATTATAGGGGCGCGTCAGTTAATATTTTTTTAATTTTACGGCAATTGCAAGATAGTTTGAAGTAAAAATATGAATAATAATCAACGGTATAATAAAAAAAGCATAACTTGCATAAAATAAAATGCAAACACGCTTAAGTAACGAACGTTGGTGACCGCTGAAAAAGATTCAAATCAAAAGTAAAATTCATGTGTCTAAAAATCAACAAGGAGTGAATTGTTGCGGATATTTATCTTTGATCTTGATTCCAAAAAGCTCAGTCAATATGCAAGTACAGAAAGATTTTTTATAGAATTTTTATACCACTTTTTCGCACAGGACTTTCATGCACCTCTCGATTTCAAAAAAAATTCCCGGCCTAATTCTTCTTGCATCTTTGGCAACTGCTGCGGCAGGTGGGTTTGCAGGGTATTTTCTCGGAGGTAAAGAAATTGTTTCATTGCAGGAGACGCTCCTAAAAGATGTCGCAAAAGAGCGTAAGGCTGTGTTCGACTCTTTGTTTGCTTCGATCGGCGAGGATTTACGTATATCTAGTACCAGTCCGCTTACTACGGAAGCAATCGACGAGTTTACAACCTCGTGGGATGAACTCGAGGGCAGCCCCGAATACACGCTGCAGCAATTGTATGTTTCAGGCAATCCTAACCCTGAAAGCGAAAAGCAAAAGCTGGCCGACGCTAACGACGGCTCCCGTTACAGTGAAGTGCACCGGAAGTATCATCCGGCTTTTCTAAAATTCCTAAGCGAACGCGGTTATTACGATGTGTTCCTGATTAATTCGCGCGGTGATATCGTCTATACTGCTTACAAGGAGCCGGATTTTGCGACAAATATTTTAGAAGGAAAATGGCGTGATACGGCGCTGGGTAATCTTTTCAAGAAATTACAGTCCGCGACCGCTAGCGATGCTCTGGCCTTTGAAAACTTCAAGCCTTACGGACCGTCTCACGATGCGCCTGCCAGTTTTATCGGCGCGCCTGTTATTAAAGACGGCACATTTATTGGCGCGATCGTTTTCCAATTTCCTATTAAAAAATTCCAGGAATTCATCCAAAGCAGGACCGGCCTTGGCGAAACGGGGGAGCTCTACTTGATTTCCAATGGCTTCGTTATGCATGGGAATGATGAAAAATATAAAGATGGCATCGAATGGGTGGATGAAAAAAGTGCTATGTACCCTATCGTTCATCAGGCGCTGAAAGATACGAAAGCAGGCGAGGTTGCCAGCTGGCAGGACGTGCCCAGTTACAAGCAGGACGACGCCGTTCTGCGCATCGACGCAGCTGGTGAATTTGCGGGTACGCCGTTCGTGGTTGTTGTTGAAAAAGACATGGAAGAAATCCAGCATATTGTGAAGATTCTTCGCAATGACACGCTAATTGGTAATATCGCAGCTATTTTTGTTGTTGTGATGATAGGCTATGTCGTTTCATCGCGTAGCCTGACTAATCCGCTTATGCATATGATCGGCCTGATGAACAGGCTGACAAACAGCGATAAATCTTTCACTGTGCCAATGCAGGATCGAAAAGATGAGATTGGCGATTTAGCCAGAGCGGTAGAAAATGCTAAAAACACAGCTCTCAATGCGGACCGCATGATGGAAGAGCAACAGTTCGAAGCAAAAGCTAAAGAAAATCAACAAAACAAAATAACCCGCCTAATCAAGGAATTCGATGCTAAAGCTTCTGCTGCTGTTACCACGGTAGCTTCCGCTGCAACGCAGCTTTACCAAACGGCGGAAGTAATGGCGCAGGCGGTCACGCAAGCAAATTCACGTTCGGCAGGCGCAGCTTCGGCTTCCATGCAAACGACGGGTAATGTTCAAGCCGTCGCTTCCGCAGCTGAAGAAATGTCTTCATCCGTGCAGGAAATCTCGCGGCAGGTCACGCAATCGACACAAGCGGTCGAGCTTGCCGTAAAATCTGCGTCAAATGCAGATGAGGTGGCAAAAACGCTCGTTGCCGCATCCGCCCAGATCGGCGATGTCGTGCAGTTGATTTCAGACATTGCAAACCAGATTAATTTGCTGGCTCTTAACGCGACGATCGAATCGGCGCGTGCGGGCGCGGCTGGTAAGGGTTTTGCCGTTGTTGCTTCTGAAGTCAAAAATCTTGCGCAGCAAACCGGAAAGGCGACGGAAGATATCGCGCAGCAGGTTCAGCATGTGCAGGGGGTCGCAGGCGAAGTCTCTAAAGTGCTGGATGTCATACGCGACTCCATTAGCCGGGTGAATGAATATTCCGGCGGTATCGCATCGGCTATTGAGGAGCAATCCGCTGTCACTAATGAAATTGCAAAGAATATGCAGATTGCCTCTTCCGGCGTCGAAGAAATTACGGCGAATATTGAAGGTGTAACGTCGGCAGCACAGAATGCCGAGATGTCCACGAAGCAGGTATTGGATGCATCCCGAACGCTTTCGGAACAATCAGAAATGTTGAATAAAGAAATACGTGCGTTTCTTGCTGGAATTCAAGCGGCCTAACGCTCGCGCCAGGAAGCGTCTGTAACAATGCGCTCGGCAAAGGCTGTTCCTTTTGGGGTAGGGCAGCTTATATCGCGAAGGAGTTTTTCCAGTATAACTCGTCCTCTCTCATCAAATGCCGTCGGGTCTTCCGAAGATATTTTTTGTCCGTCAGCACCGGTTACGGCTATCGTTTTATAATATTGGTCGTATCCGTGAAGAGTATCAAGCAACCCCTTGCGCTGCACACGAAATGATTCGGCAAATATGCTTCCGTCATCTCGCTTGCCGCTAAAATCGCCAATTATGACGGGCCGACGCGACCCTTCCAAACCCTTTATTAGCGCGGAAACGGTGTAGGGTGGGTCAAATTCTAAATCATTAAATTTTATAGTTATCGTTCCGTTTTTGCATGCAGCAGCCAAGAGTTCGTATTTTGTTTCAACCTCCGGCTGACGCATTCCATACGATAAACCCACACTGCTAAGTACCAGCGCAGCAACAATCGCAGCCTCATTTAAATGGGATTTTATTGACGAATTTGTATCCATGGAACGCAATAGTTAATTTATGTTAACCTTAAAGGATTTTTTTAATTAGTGCAAGTAATCAGGCGATTGTGGCCTAATCATCGCCCGTTTTGAGCGCGGCGATAAAGGCGGATTGCGGGATTTCCACCGATCCGATCTGGCGCATCTTCTTTTTGCCGGCTTTTTGCTTCTCAAGCAGTTTCTTTTTCCTCGTAATATCGCCGCCATAGCATTTCGCCGTCACGTCTTTACGCATCGCGGAAATAGTTTCACGGGCGATGATCTTGCCGCCGATGGCTGCCTGAATGGGAACAGCGAACATATGCCTGGGAATGAGGTCCTTAAGTCGTTTGCACATGGCGCGGCCACGGTATTCCGCCTGCGTGCGGTGAACAATAATGGATAGGGCGTCCACCGGATCGCCATTCACAAGAATGGAAAGCTTGACGAGTTCGCTCTCTTCATAGCCATCGAGATGATATTCGAAGCTGGCGTAACCACGTGTGCAGGATTTCAGGCGATCATAGAAATCATAAACCACTTCGTTTAAAGGCAGGCGATACACCGCCATGGCGCGGCCTCCGACATAGGTCAGGTCTTTCTGCACACCGCGCTTTTCGGTACAGAGCCCCAGCACGTTACCGAGATATTCATCCGGCACCATGATGGTACCTTGAATCCAAGGCTCTTTCATCATTTCGATCTTGGTGACGTCCGGCATATCAGCCGGATTATGCAGCTCCATCTCGTTGCCGTTGGTCATCAGCACTTTGTAGACGACGCTCGGCGCTGTTGTAATCAGGTCGACGTTGAATTCGCGATCAAGGCGCTCCTGAATGATTTCAAGGTGGAGCAGTCCTAAGAATCCACAACGGAAACCAAAGCCTAGCGCAGATGAGGTTTCCATTTCATACGTAAAGCTGGAATCATTGAGACGCAGTTTGGCGAGCGATTCTTTCAAATGCTCGAACTGGCTGGTATCGGTTGGGTAGAGTCCGCAAAAGACGACCGGCTGCGACGGTTTGAAGCCGGGCAGGGGTTCTTCGGTTGGGCGGCGGTCTTCGGTGATCGTGTCCCCAACATTGCAATCCGCCACCTGCTTGATGCCGGTGATAATGTAGCCGACCTCGCCTGGCTCCAAGGACTCGACCGGAATTTTCTTCGGGGTGAAGACGCCGAGCTGCTCGATCTGATGCGCCGCGCCTGTCGACATCATTCGAACTTTCATGCCCTTCTTGATCGAGCCTTCGACGACGCGAACCAGAATAATCACCCCGAGATAATTATCGTACCAGCTATCAACCAGCATCGCTTTCAACGGTGCTTCCGATGATCTTTCCGGCGGCGCAGGCAGGCGGGTAACGATGGATTCGAGCAATTCATCAATGCCAATACCGCTTTTTGCCGAAATCAACACAGCTTCCGAAGCATCGAGACCGATCACATCTTCAATCTGCTGTTTCACGCGATCGGGTTCCGCTGCAGGCAGATCGATCTTGTTCAGCGTAGGAACAATTTCGAGATTGTTATCCAATGCAAGATAGACGTTCGCCAAGGTCTGTGCTTCGACGCCCTGCGAGGCATCGACGACGAGGAGAGCGCCTTCGCAAGCCGACAGGCAGCGGCTCACTTCATAGGTGAAATCCACGTGGCCTGGTGTATCCATCAGGTTCAGGATATAAGTCTTGCCATCTTTGGCAGGGTATTTCAGGCGTACGGTCTGTGCTTTGATGGTAATGCCGCGCTCACGCTCAATATCCATGGAATCGAGTAATTGCGCGGTCATTTCGCGTTTTTCAAGACCGCCGGTATATTCTATCAGGCGGTCGGCCAGCGTTGATTTGCCATGGTCGATATGGGCAATGATGGAAAAATTGCGGATGAGGGATTGATCGGTCATAAATAGGGCTTACCTACTTAACGAAAACCCACGGATTTGCAAGTATTATGCAGCCAAAATACTGGAACGACGCTACAAAGCATTTAACCGCTGCCTGCCCAACCCTGGGCGGGGTCATCGCCTCCTATTACGGGGAAACCCTGATTTCGCGCGGGGATGCCTTTCATACGCTGGCGCGTTCAATTGCGGGCCAGCAAATTTCGGTTAAAGCAGCGGATTCGGTATGGGTAAGGGTAGTGGCTGCGGCATCCGCCCACGTAAAGCCTTCAAGAAGTAAAAAATCGCGAGGGCCGGTGTGTTCGACGACTCCGGAAGGCGTTCTGAGGCAAAAACAAGAGGAAGTGACGCCGCAGGCGATTTTGGCGCTTACGGATGAGGAGTTACGCGCTTGCGGGCTTTCAGGTCAGAAAGTGAAATACATGCGCAGCCTCGCCGAGCACTTTATTCAGAATAAAATCACGGAAACGTACTGGGATAACATGACGGATGAAGAAGTGATTGCCGATTTGACCGAGATCAAAGGCATTGGCGTGTGGACAGCGGAAATGTTCCTGATTTTCCACTTGATGCGGCCAGATGTCTACCCACTCGCCGATCTAGGCTTGCAGAAAGCTATCCTCAAGCATTATCCGAAGATGAAGGGTAAGGAAAAAGACAAAATAAAAATGCTGAAGCACGCCAAACAATGGAAACCTTACCGCTCGGTAGCCACTTGGTATCTCTGGCGCTCGCTCGATCCGATACCAGTGGAATACTAATTGTCATGCCGGCGCAGGCCGGTATCCACGTTTTAAAAATTGTAGACCCCGGCCTTCGCCGGGGTGACATTATACGGGAAGTCTTGCTCGGAGCGCCGTACCCAACGTTCCATCATCCAGATAATCCAGCTCAGCGCCAATAGGAATACCCTGCGCGAGGCGTGTAATGCGCACATTGCAGTCCTGCAATCGCTCGGTGATGTAATGCGCGGTGGTCTGACCATCGACGGTAGCATTGGTAGCAATAATGATTTCCTGCACGATCTCGGCGCGGGCGCGCTCCATCAAAGGGTATAGATTGAGTTTGTCTGGCGTGATGCCATCGATAGCGGAAAGCACGCCGCCGAGTACATGATAACGCCCACGAAACAGATGCGAGCGTTCAATTGCCCAGAGGTCAGCCAGTTCTTCCACAACGCAAAGCGTGGAGGGGTCGCGCCGTTCATCGGCGCAGATCGAGCAGGGATTGCAGCTATCGAGGTTGCCACAGGTACCACACGTCACAATCGACTCATCGACTGCCTTCAACGCCTGTATCAGCGGCTGTAACTGGCTCTCACGCTTGCGAATGAGGGACAAAACAACGCGCCGTCCCGAGCGCGGGCCAAGCCCAGGCAGTCGGGAGACAAGCTTAATAAGGTTATCAATCGCTGAAGGAGCGGCCATAAGGTTCCAGCTTTCAGGTCTTGGATTTCAGGAGAAAGTAAAAACTGACACCCGGAACCCGGCACCTAAACCCTAATTAAAAAGGTAACTTAAAGTTTGAAGGTAAGCCCATACCTGCGGTGGCATTGCCCATTTCGGTGGCCATCATATCGTCAGCCTTGCGGCGTGCATCGTTAAATGCGGCGATGATCAGATCTTCCATGACTTCCTTGTCTTCCGGGTCGATGACGGATTTATCGACGACGAGTTTCAGCGCCGTACCTTTGCCGTTCAGCGTCGCCTTCACCATGCCGCCGCCGGAAACGCCTTCCACTTCGCGCTTTTCCATTTCTTCCTGCAGGTCAGTGATTTTCTTCTGCATCTCCTGCGCCTGCTTCATCATTTTTTGAATATTCATAGCTACTCCTCTTTTTTAAATCCGGTCATCTTCGCGCCGGGAAACATAGTCAGCACATCCTGAACAAAAGGATGCGATTCTGCTTCGGCGCGAGCTTTGTCATACGCTGCTTTTTTCTGCTCTGCAATGGATGGGGTGCCGGGTGCATCGACCGGTTGCAACTTCCAGTCCTTGCCCGTGTGGCGCTTGAGAAAGGCTCCCAATTCTTTTGGAAATCCATTGGAAATAGCCGGGTTCAGCGTATAGCTTATGGTGCCGTCCTCAAAGGATACAAGGCGAATTTGCGTTACCAAAATGTGCTGTAGAGTCGGTTCCCGCTTTTGCTCCACGAGTTTTACCAAATCCTCAAACGTTTGTAGTTCGGTCAGCGGATTATTAGCCACCAGTTCCAGTTTTGCTTCTGCAACCGGTTCAAACGATGTCGAACGTGCTGGTTCCATCCTGATTGCCGTATTACCGGATACCATGCCGCTGCTAACCGGCGTCGTGCTGCGTGGGGTAGGGGGTGATACAGGCGCAGGGCTGCTCGCTTGCGGATTTTTTTGAGCCTCCCGAATAAGGTCTGCCGGCCTAGGCAAACTGGCGGCGTGGGTGAGGCGGATAATAACCATTTCTGCGGCGGCTAATGGATCGGGCGAACGCTTCGCCTCATCCAGACCTTTCAGAATGAGTTGCCAGGCAAGACTGAGCGTGGGGATATCGAGTTTTACGGCAAGCGCTGAGGCAGCCCCTTTTCATGTTCGGAAAACGCAGGACCTAAATCATCCTTTGGCGCAAGCAAAACGCGGCTGATTATGTACGAGCGATAATAATTCCTGAAGAAGAAGGATGACGTCACCGCCATTTTGATAATGCTCGAAAACCAGTGACAACGCTTCGGTCGTATTGCCCGCAAAGGCCGTTTCGAGAAGAGTAAACAAGCGGCTGCGGTCAGCAACGCCGAGCATGGCGCGCACGGTTTCGGCTTTTACCAGAATCGTTCCATTGCCCTCTGCGCTGTGCGCAATCGCTTGATCAAGCAGGGAAAGGGAATCACGCACGGAGCCTTCTGCCGTAATAGCAATCAGTTTCAGCGCCTCGTCCTCTGCCTGCACCGATTCCTTGGTGCAGATGTTTTGCAGGTGCGCACTCAGGGTTTCGATATCAACGCGCTTCAAATCAAAACGCTGACAGCGTGAAAGGATCGTAACGGGGATTTTGCGAATTTCAGTCGTCGCGAAAATAAAGATAACGTGTGGCGGCGGTTCTTCCAATGTTTTCAGCAGCGCGTTGAACGCTGCGTTGGAAAGCATGTGCACCTCGTCGATGATATAGACTTTGTAGCGCGCGCTAGAGGGTTTATAATGCACGGTGTCGATCATATCGCGTGTGGCTTCGACGCCGGTTTGCGAGGCGGCATCCCGCTCCAGTACATCGACATGCCGGTCTTCAGCGATCTGCACGCAATTCGCGCAGACGCCGCACGGTTCCGGGGTCGGCGACGTGAGCGTGCCGTCAGCGCCGATGCAATTCAGTGAGCGGGCAATAATTCGCGCCGTCGTCGTTTTACCGACGCCGCGAATGCCGGTCAGCAGGAAGCCATGCGAAATTCGTCCCGACTGAAAGGCATTCGTCAGGGTACGCACCAGGGCATCCTGGCCAATCAGGTCACTTAAACGTTGGGGGCGATATTTACGGGCAAGAACTCGGTATTCGGACATGCGGTATGGTTGCTTCAAGACGTTTTTTTATGAGGGTTGGACGGCGACCCGGAAGAAAATCACTACGGCTGCTTCCTCTCGGACCTGACCGGGTTTGCAATCACTGCCGCCCGCCGCCAACCAGAGAATGACTATGGTGTATTAATCTTGGGAGTGCAAGGGAAAGGGAAAAGTTTTTAGGTCTTGATGTCGAGCAGGGACTGCATCATGTCATCAGCCGTTTTAAGCACCTTAAGATTCGCCTTATAATCATAGCTGGCGATCTTGGTGTCGACGAGTTCTTCCTCCAGACTGACATTTGGATAGTCCACCATGCCATCTGTATCCGCATAAGGATGGTCAGGTGCATAGACAGGGATCGATGCCGGATCGCGTGGGCGAACAGACGCTTTGACGCCGCCGGTTGGCTCAATGGAGGTTTGAACGACATCGGTCGGCATATAGGGCGTGCGCACGGTTTCGCCATTCTCGTAGCGCGAGGTGCTTTCGACGTTAGCGATATTGTTTGCGCTATTCGCCAGGCGCAGGCCTGCTGCGTTCATGCCGGAAACACTGATACCAAAAACTGGATTCATATTAGCTCCACCCCGTTATATTAACACTATGGCAGGCGTTCGTTAAGGTCGAATTAACAATTAACGGGATTTTAGACGTATTGCGTGGGGTCGGGAATACCAGCGGCAGCAAAGCCATTTTTCCTTAAAATACAAGAATCACATACGCCGCAGGCCTTGCCTTCTCTTGATGGGTCATAGCAGGAAAGTGTCATCCCGTAATCCAGACCCAGAAATGCGCCAGTTTGGATGATTTCCGCTTTGGTCAGGTTTATGAGTGGCGCATGGATATGGACTTTCTGAGCCTTTTCAGTAGTCATGGCGGTGGCAAGGTTCGCCATGCGCTCGAAGGCTTCGATGAAAGCCGGGCGGCAGTCTGGATACCCGCTGTAATCGACAGCATTGACCCCGATGAAAATATCAACTGCATCAAGCACCTCTGCATAGGCCAGCGCATAGGATAGGAAAATAGTATTTCTCGCGGGCACATAAGTGACTGGTATCCCATGTGCCATATCGTCCGCATTTCGGTTTTTCGGTACGTTAATGGTATCGGTCAATGCTGAGCCACCAAACAGCCTGAGGTCAAGCTCGGCAACCTTATGCTCTACCACGCTGAGAGCGGCTGCTACGTTCCGCGCCGCTTCCAGTTCGGCTGCATGCCTCTGACCATACTGCATCGAAAGCGCATATAGCTCAAACCCTTGCGATTTGGCAATAGCACCGGTCGTCGCGGAATCCAGTCCACCGGAGAGCAAAAGAACGGCCTTTTTCATCATTCGATCCCCAATAATTTATGCAGCTGCAGGCTCAGCCGGTAGCCGTGCGTCATGGCGAGGTCTTTGGCAAGAGTGACATTGTTTGCGTTTTTTATTTCATCATATTCGTCGATCGGCTGCACATACACGGGTATATGGTAATCATGTTGGCCAAGCTCCGGTATATCGCGGTAAAGTGGATGGCTGGCGGAGACCAGGAACTTCAATGCCGAGATATGCGGCAAAAGGTCAGGACGCAGGGGAGCGTATTGACCGGTGGTTGTTTTTGGCGAGCAAACGATATGTATGCGGGAGTCTAAGGGGCGGTATAGTGTGCCGTTTGTTTCGATCTGGACTTCAAATCCTGCTGCCAGCAACATCTCACAAAGCGGTGCAATAGGTTGGCGGAATGGCTCACCTCCGGTGATCACGGCGAGGCGGGCAGGATAGAGGCTGGCGTGGGCGACAACATCCTCTGTTGTCCACGTCGTAAAATCTTCAAATTCAGTATCGCAGAAATCGCAGGCGAGATTGCATCCCCCAAGACGGATGAAGATAGCGGGTCTGCCGGCAAACGGACCTTCACCCTGCAATGTCGGAAAGATGTTCTGCACCTGAAGGATGGAGCCATCGCCTTTTTCCGGCGGGCGGAGTGGGTTTTTGCCAAACATCGTACTTAAAACTTGGAAATAGCTGTTTCTGTAAGTATGTTATTTGGCCGAGTTTAATCGCAGAATGGCTAAGTTCCAAGCATGAAACGCAATAAAAATACCCGCGACGTTGCTGAGTCCTGGAATCTGGATACCCAGCTGGTACGGGGTGGTACATGGCGCTCGGAATTAGGTGAGACCTCGGAAGCGATTTATCTGAATTCCGGCTTTTGCTACGATTCAGCGGAAATTGCGGCGAGCCGTTTTGATGGGACGTCGCCAGGCTATGTTTATTCGCGCTATCTCAATCCGAATTTAAAAATGCTGGAAGACCGTCTCGCGCTGATTGAGGGGGCGGAGGCCTGCATCGTCATGGGAAGCGGCATGGCGGCTGTCAACGCGAGCCTGATGTCCTTTCTGAAGACGGGTGACCATGTGATTGCGCACCAGGTGTTGTTTGGCTCATGCCACTATATCATCAATCAGATACTGCCGCGGTTCGGTATAGAGGTCACGCTGGTCGATGGCACTAAAAGAGAAAATTGGGAAAAAGCCTTCAGAAAAAATACGGCGGCGGTATTTATTGAAACACCGGCTAACCCAAACCTTGAAATCGTCGATATCGAGATGATCGCGAGTTTCACAAAGAAACACGGCGCAAAGCTGATCGTCGATAATATTTTCGCTTCGCCCCTATTGCAAAAGCCGTTAGCGCTTGGCGCCGACCTTGTTGTCTATTCGACAACGAAGCATATGGATGGCCAGGGGCGTACGCTCGGCGGCGCGGTGCTTGGCGAGAAAGAATTTCTGGAAAAGATTGTTATGCCATTCCACCGGCATACCGGCCCCGCATTGAGCCCATTCAATGCGTGGGTTATCCTAAAGAGTCTGGAGACTTTTGCGCTCAGGGTGACCAGACAGTGCGAGAGCGCCCTCAAAATTGCTGCTTCTCTGGAAAAGCAAAAGAATATTGTGCGCGTCCTTTACCCTGGTTTGCCAAGCCATCCGCAATATGAGATCGCGCGTCGCCAGATGCAGCGAAAAGGGGAGCCGTGCGGTGGTACCATGGTCGCGTTTGAGGCAAAAGGCGGGCGCGAAGGCGCATTCCGGCTTATGAACGCGCTTCAGATCATCGACATATCGAATAATCTCGGGGATGCGAAAAGCTTGCTCACGCATCCGGCATCGACGACTCATTCCAATCTGACAGCGGATGAGAGGCAAGCTGCTGGTATTAGCGAAGGATTATTGCGTCTTTCAGTGGGTTTGGAAGATTGCGACGATCTTGAGAATGATCTGATTCAAGCCGCCTCCTGATTCATTCTCAAAATAAAAAAAACGCCCACCGTTTGACCGGCAGGCGATGTTGAGGAGGACTACTGTAATATTTTAAGCAGCAAACGACTTGCTGAGTTTGTCCGACGCTTCCACCATGCGCTCGCTCAATGGCTCGGAGGCTTTGGTGACCGTATCGAATAGCATTTCTGAAATCCGGGCTGATTCATTGAAAAGACGATCAACATTATTACGGAACATTTTGCTTTGCAATTCGAAAACATCGTTGATCGTGCGGCAGGAGAAAACATCCTTCGAGATATCGATGTTGTTGGACATGATCTCATTGGCGAAATTGAAGATTTCTTCGGAAATTTCGCGCGACATGTTAGCGGTGATATTACCGCTTTCGATGCATGCTTCGATGTTATTCTGAGTGACAGACACGGCTTCGCTCATGGCGCGGGTTGCAGCATCCGCCGAACGTGACATGTGTTGTGCGCCTTCACGACCGATCGCATATGCTTTACGCTGCGCTTTTTGCGCTTCGCCTGAAGACGACGTAAACATATCTTTCAAAGAATCTGTTCCAAAACGGACGACGTTCTCCGAATTCAGGCGTGCGGTTTTTGCTGCCGATTTTACCGACGATTTGGGCGATGCCACTTTCATTTTAATAGGGGCAGCTTTACCGCGGCTTTTTTTGGATGGTGCCATATATAACTCCTTCGGTGGGCTTATTATTGATGTCGCAAAATACTCCGCTAATCCTGCTCAAGAAGGAGCCCTTATAAATACTAGCAATATAGTACCGAAAGGTAGTCAAAGACGGTATTTCGCAACGCAATAGGTGACGTATAGGAGGCTAATATTTGGGTGTCAAGAAAAAGAGAGTAAATTTTTGTGCGGTGCAGCAGCGCGTTTTTTAACCAATAAATAAGAGCTAATGAAAATTATAAACAATCTGCCGGCAATATAGATTACTTGCCCATGCGGATAAATCCGCCAGGTTCATTGGCAGCATAGTCCGAGTATTTAAGGGATTCCCATGAACTCGTATAATGCGTTTGTGGCATGGAGGAAAATGGGCTCGTAGAACTGCAGGCGGATAGCAGCCCTAGTAGGGAGGTTGCAATAAGTGCTACAAGATGTTGTTTTTTAATCATGCGCATTAGATACGCGCATTCTATTTTAGACACCAATGCAAAAACTGCATGACGGCCATGCGTTGCGCTGCAGCATTAAGCGAGTTGGGAAAACGCTTGTTCTAAGTCAGTGATTAAATCAGCCGGATCTTCCAGGCCGATATGAAGGCGGATTAGTGTCTGGTCTTTTGCCCACCGTGTGACGTGGCGATTTTCTGCAGGAACGAACGGAATAACGAGACTTTCAAATCCGCCCCACGACGCTCCGATACCAAAATGTTCAAGCGCATTAATCACTTTATAAAGCGCGGAACGCGTTGCATCGATTTCTACGGCAAATAACGATGCGCCACCAGTCATATATTTTTTCCAGAGCGCATGATGCGGATTGGATTCAAGCATTGGAAACAGGATACGCTTCACGGCTTTTTGTTTCTCCAGCCATTGACAGATGATCAAAGCGGACTTCATTTGCTGTTCCAGGCGCACAGCCATCGTACGAATGCCGCGCAGCGCAAGCGTGACATTATCTCCGGACGGTGTCGGTGCGGTCCAGCGATACATATTCTTTATCGGGCCGGCATGTTCTTTCTTGCAGCTGACTGAGCCCATCATCAGGTCGGAGTGGCCGCCAACATACTTAGTAAGCGCATGAATGACGACATCGATGCCGTGATCGAATGGCTTGAAATACAGCGGCGTCGCCCAGGTGCAATCCATCAATACGATGCAGCCTTTGTCATGCGCAATCTGTGCGATAACCGCAATATCCTGCATTTCAAAGGTGAGTGATCCAGGCGCTTCCAGGTAAACGGCTTTCGTATTTGGTTTGAAAAGATCAGCGATTCCCGCGCCGATATTCGGATCGAAATAAGTCACCTCGGCGCCGTAATGCTTTAAAAAACCGTCGCAGAACGGGTGCGTGCCGCCGTAAACGCAATCGACAATGAGGGCGTGATCCCCGGTTTTGAGAAAGCTTTGCAGCCCCAGAGCCACAGCAGACATGCCGGTCGATGTTAAAAAAGTATGATCAGAGCCATGCAGGTCGTTCAGGATTTCCTCAAGCTGCCAGGTGGTCGGCGTTCCATAGCGCCCATAAGAAGGCGTTTTTCCTTTGCCCTGATTGGCTTCATCGTAGGATTCAGCGTCCGGAAACAGAATCGTGGAAGCGCGATAGGTTGGTGGATTCGGAACGAGAAAATCACCGCTATCGCGCCCCTCGGAAATCAGCTTTGTTTTTAAAGTGGTCATCCTGTCTCAATAACGGGATTTCCTACCTTCCGTCAACGATTTGCTTAGAGATCGTAAACGTAATCCGTAAACGCAGTATTCGCGATGACTTTCGCAACGCTGGTATCCGCGATAAAGATAGTTACGTTATAGATGTCATGATCGAAAGTAATCTCCGTACCACCGTCTTTAGCCGTAAAATGGGTCTGTTCCTTCGTCCAATTTGCTAATTCCAGTTTGTCTTTCCCCTGGAGAAAATCATCAACATAGTATTCACGTGTATAGGGAATCGGGTAATCAGCCGCATCTTTTATAAAGCGGAAAGTATCCGCGCCGCTGCCCCCGCTGATATAAGTATTGATATTCGCATAGGGCTGGTCTTCCTCCTCGGTCAGGACGATTTCCTGAATAGTATCGTTACCGCTTCCGCCATACACTTCATTGTGACCGATGCCGTGAATGATAAAATCATTTCCCGCACCGCCAATCATCGTATCGTCGTCGCTGAATGGATATGTGAGCGGATTATCGTAATCCTGGTCGCTGATGATATCGTAGATGAAATCATTACCATCGCCGCCATCCATCGTATCATCGTCAAATGAGCCGATCAGCGTATCACTGCCTTTTCCTCCCAGTAATAAATCATCGTTCTCTCCGCCTTGCAGCAGGTCATCGCCGTTGCCACCATCAAGCGTATCGTCTCCCAAGCCACCTGACAGATAATCGCTGTCGTTACCCCCATACAGCTTATCTTCGCCATCGCCACCAAAAAGCGTGTCATTGCCGGCATCCCCATAAAGCGTATCATCACCGAGATCGCCATTTCCAAAATCGTTTCCGCCTTTTAACTTGAAAAAGTCGTCGGAAACACTGCCTACATACGCATTATCTTTATCATCGCCATTAATTTTCATAGTGTGCTCCATGGTTAAAGGAAGCATCAGCTAAAACAGCATCGCGATAAATTTTCTATAAAAAATTATTAATTGTTCGTGTGGTTGAAGAAACCTTTTAAAATTCACGCCAGGATACACCGAGAATGACATGCGTTATTCCGTCCTTCGTGCCAAAAGGCAGCAGGCAGGAGCGGTATTTCACAACTTTGTTATTCGTGCCGACGAATTGCCCTTCGTCCGTCAAGGTCGCATAGCTGACCAGAATATCGGGGACGTGCTTGATCAGGCGCGCGCCAGGAAACACCTTCATCTGCGCATTGATGTGCGAACCTTCCTTCATGCCACCGAAGAAAGGGATAAGTTGCTTGCCCAGATGTGTGATTTTGCCATTGCCGCTGGGTTCTATTGCAAGCGTGACGCATTGCTGCCAGATATCCTGGATGGGGCCGGTATTGAATTTTAAAAATTCCGGCGGCGGTTCGCCTTTGGCTGTGAGTTCCCAAAGATCAACCATTCTTACAGTGAGGCGTTTTTCCATCATGATATGATTAATGTACCGCGTGTGTGTTAATCTTTCGTATAGAATTGCCCGTTTTTTCGGGTATTCCGCCAGTTTTTCGGGTTTTTCTTGCAGGCGATAAGCATTTCGCTATGCTGGCGTTCTTTCATATAAATAGACCCTATGACTGAACAAAAAATAACGCATTATCCTGAGGTTGCTCCAAACCCGGACTTCGTGGCGATCGAGAAGGACATTCTTTCCTGGTGGAAAAATGAAAAGGTGTTTCAGGCATCGGTTGATAATCGCCCGGCTAAAAAACCTGACGGCAGCACGAATGCGTATGTATTTTACGATGGCCCGCCCTTCGCAAATGGCCTGCCGCATTACGGGCATTTGCTGACCGGTTATGTGAAGGATTTGGTAGCACGTTATCACACGATGAAAGGCAAACGCGTTGAGCGCCGGTTTGGCTGGGATTGCCACGGGTTGCCCGCCGAGATGGAATCGGAAAAACAGCTTGGTATCTCCGGCCGTCAGAAAATCATGGAATACGGCATCGAAAAATTCAACGAGCATTGCCGCACGTCCGTCATGCGCTACACGCAGGAATGGCGCAATTACGTCACCCGTCAGGCGCGCTGGGTCGATTTCGAGAATGACTATAAAACGATGGATATCACCTTTATGGAATCCGTCCTCTGGGCCTTCAAGCAGCTTTACACCAAAGGCCTGATCTATGAGTCCTACCGCGTCATGCCTTATTCATGGGGCGCGGAAACAGTGCTTTCCAATTTCGAAACCCGTCTTGACAACGCGACGCGCGAAAAAGAAGACAAGGCAATTACAGTGGCGTTTGAGTTGATTGATAGACCTGCAAGCACAGAGCATCTTGATAAGTGCTATGTATTGGCCTGGACGACGACACCGTGGACTTTGCCAAGTAATCAAGCATTAGCAGTCGGCAAAGACCTGATATATACGATGCTTATAAAAGATAATGTTGGATATATTGTTGCCGATTTTAAATACGATGAATACGCAAAAATTTTAGAAATTGAGACTGAAGGTGGTTGGGTTGCTGAAAAGAGCGACAAAGAGCCCACTTCGTACAGCGTAACTCTCTGTAAAGGAGAGAGCTTGCTAAATCTACATTACAAACCACTCTTCCCTTATTTCAACGATCATTCCGATTCCTTCCGCATTCTGGATGGCAGCTCCTTTATCGAAGAAGGTTCCGGCACGGGCGTGGTGCATATGGCGCCGGGATTTGGCGAAGATGATCAACGCGTCTGCCAGATGAATGGTATCGAGCTGGTATGCCCGGTTGATGAAAAAGGCCGCTATACAAACGAAATCTACGACCTGCCGGATTTGAAATTGAAGGGTCTCAACGTCATTGCTGAAACGCAAGGCCAGACAGCTGAAGAACCGTTCAAAGAAGATCAGGTCAAAAAATATGGCCTGGCGAATCTGCGTATCATTGCGTGGCTGAAGCAACATGGGCACTTGATCAAGGACGAACAGTATAAGCACAACTACCCGCATTGCTGGCGCACGGACACACCGATTATCTATAAGGCCGTGCCGTCCTGGTATGTTGAGGTCAGCAAGTTCAAGCACAAGGCCGTGGAGCTGAACAGCAAGATCAACTGGATTCCAAATCATGTTCGCGACGGAGCAATGGGACACATGCTGGCAACCGCGCCGGACTGGTCGATCTCGCGCAACCGTTTCTGGGGATGCCCGATTCCAGTCTGGAAAAGCGATAACCCGGATAACAAGGAACTTTATGTATTCGGCTCTATCCAGGAGCTGGAGGATTTCTTCGGCGCGAAAGTGAAAGACCTTCATCGTCCCTATATCGACGATCTGACTAAACCTGATCCCTATAACGATACCTATACAATCAAACGCGTCGAGGAAGTGCTCGATTGCTGGTTTGAATCCGGCTCGATGCCGTATGCCCAAGTGCATTACCCCTTCGAGAACAAGGATTGGTTCGAGGAAAACTTCCCGGCCGATTTCATCACCGAATATATCGGCCAGACGCGCGGCTGGTTTAATACGCTGATCATGCTGTCGACGGCGATTTTTGACAGTGAGCCATTTGAGAATTGCATCTGCCACGGCGTTGTCATCGACGATGAAACGGGTCTCAAATATTCCAAGCGCCTCAAGAATTACAAAGACCCTATGGAAGTCTTCGATAAATTCGGCGCAGACGCGCTGCGCTGGATGATGGTATCTTCGGGCGTCATGCGCGGCTCGGATCTCGGCGTCGATCCGGAAGGCGCGTTCATCCGCGATGTGGTGCGTCTGCACATCAAGCCGATCTGGAATGCCTATAATTTCTTCACGCTCTATGCGAATGCGGATGGCATCAAAGCGCAGTTTGCCGCCGACTCCGAAAACCTGATGGACCGCTATATCCTCGCCAAATGCCGCGAGATGACGGACACCATCGAGAAATCGCTCGACGCATATGATACGCCAGGCGCGTGCGATGCGGTGACGCGGTTTATCGAAGTGCTCAACAACTGGTACATCCGCCGCTCGCGTCCGCGCTTTTGGAAATCCGAGCACGATCAGGACAAGCAATCGGCTTATAATACGCTCTATACGGTGCTGCATGTACTGTGCCGCGCGGCGGCGCCGTTGCTGCCGCTGACGCTGGAGGCGATATTCAAAGGACTCACGGGTGGCAAGACAGCGCTGGAAAGCGTGCATACGCAGAATTATCCGAGCAACGATATTGTGCTGGCGAACAACGTGGAAGAATCGATGCGCGCCATGGATCGCGTCCGTGATATCTGCACCGCAGCGCATAACATCCGCAATACGGAAAATATCCGCACCCGCCAGCCGCTTTCCACGTTGACGGTCTATAAGGCAAATATCGCAGCTCAAGCGGATTATTTTGCTTCGCTGATTTCCGATGAAACCAACGTCAAAGATGTGCGTTTTGAAGATGATTTGGAAAAAGTGGCCTCGCTCAAGCTCAAGATCAATTTTCCGGTCGCCGGTAAACGTCTCGGCGGGAAGATGAAGGATGTTGGGGCAGCGGCCAAAGCAGGGAAATGGAAAAAGGACAAAACCGGCGCGATTGTGGTTGGTGGCGAGAAAATGGAAGAGGGCGAATATGAACTGCTGCTCGAATCCAAAATCGCCAAAGGTGCGCAGCCGCTTGCCAGTAATGATGCGCTTGTCGTGCTTGATCTGACCATCACGCCGGAACTGGAAGCCGAAGGCCTCGTGCGCGACGTCATCCGCCTCGTGCAGGAATCGCGCAAGACCGCCAATCTGCATATATCCGACCGTATTCGCCTGCGCGTCACGGCCTCGCCGGAAATCGAAAAAGCGGTAGAATCTTTCAGCGGATTCATTGCGGAGCAGGTACTGGCATCAAAAGTAGTGACCGGTGTCTGTCAGGGAGGCGCGGAGCATAAAATTGAGCACACGCTGGAAGGAAAGGCGGTAACGAGTTCCTTCTCGCGTGACACGGCTGCGGCTGCATGAGCGCAGCGCTCAGATTCGGTGTAATCGGATCAGGCGCGTGGGGCACGGCGCTGGCTATTCTTGCCAATCGCGCCGGATCGGATGTGTGCCTGTGGACGCGCAGTGAATCGATCAAGGAAATGATCGAACAGAGGCGCACAAACGATGTGTACCTGCCCGATATTTTTATTGAACCGTCTATCGAGGTGACTACCGATCTCAGGACGGCATGCGCAGCCGATGCGCTGATTCTGGCGGTTCCGGCGCAATCGCTGCGCTCACTCTGTATTTCGCTTTCTGATTTATTACAGCCGGAAACCCCGCTGATCATTGCCTGCAAAGGCATCGAGCGCGGCAGCCTCGCGCTGATGAGCGAAGTGGTGAATGCGACGCTGCCAGCCAACCCTGTCATGGTGCTTTCCGGCCCGAACTTCGCTAACGAAGCGGCTAAAGGCGTGCCGACCGCCACAGTGCTCGCAGCGACCGAGCGTGATGAAGCGGAGCGGGTTCGGTTTGCATTGGGCGGCAAGTATTTCAGGCCCTATCTAAGTGACGACGTGATTGGCGTTCAGATCGGTGGCGCGATCAAGAATGTGATCGCCATTGCGTGTGGCGTCGCCAATGGCATGGGTTATGGCGAGAACGCCCGCGCAGCACTCGTGACGCGAGGCCTTGCTGAAATGATTCGTCTTGCCGAAGTGCGCGGCGGTAAGCGCGAAACGCTCACCGGTCTTTCAGGATTTGGCGATCTAATGCTGTCCTGCTGCAGCCGTACGTCGCGTAATATGGCGCTCGGTTACGGGATTGGCAGCGGCAAGGAAGGACTCGAAGCCGTAAAAGCGCAGTCACACGGATTGACCGAAGGGGTGGCGACCGCCGAATCCGTTTACCAGATGGCGCTTAAGCTTGGTGTATCGATGCCGATCTCCATGACCGTGCATGAAGTGCTCACCGGTATATTGACAGTGGAAGAGGGAATCAAGGCGCTCCTGTCGCGCCCGTTCGCGAGCGAATAATTACGCGTCTACCGCTAATGACCCGCGCGTCTGCTTCTTATTTTCAAACATAGAAAGATCGGCCTTGCTCAGCGCATCTTCGGCGGTTTCGCCTTTATGGATGGTATGAATGCCAACGGCCGATGTTACGGTGAGCGGGCGGTTATTGAAAAGAAATGGCGTATTGCGTAGTTTCTCGGCAATGGTCATGGCGCGTTTGCGCGCATCTTCCTCTGAGGCATAATAAAGAATGACGGCGAATTCATCACCGCCGATTCGTGCAAGGAAATCAGATTCGCGTTTCATTGAGGTGAGCAGGGATGCGACATGGCGGATAGCCATATCACCGGCGGCATGACCATAGGTATCGTTGATATTTTTGAAATCGTTGAGATCGAAGTAGAGAATGCTCGACGGGTGGCCGTAGCGCTCCTGCATGGAAATCACCCATGACAGGCGACGCATGAATGCGCGGCGATTCGGGATTGGGGCCAGCACATCGACATCTACCAGAGACTCAATTTCCTTGATATGCTCACGCGCCTGGTTGAGCTCGATATTGAGGTCATCCATCTTTTCGAAAATAGCGGAAATGGCAAGAATGACATGCTCGCTCAAATCGCTTTCCGGAATGCCAAGCATGCGAATACGCTCGGAGATCGAGGACTTTTTATTCAACGGGGAATAGAGAGAAAGCGCTTCTTCAAACAACGGGGATAAATTTCTTTTGTTTTTTGCCGTGTTGCTTTGCGCCATATACCTCTCCGACGCTACAACCAGAGGATGTTTTGTCGCTCTCATACTTAGTACCTGCCTGCCATGCGTTTGGCAATATTTCTATTTCGCTTAGAAGATATATCAACTCTGCGAATGAAATATGGCCAAAAGCTGAAGCTCTAATCATTAAAGCATTTTTCGTGCCAATAATGGCATGGCGTAGCATTTTTGGCGGAAATCAGCAAGAGAAAGCTAAGAAAAGGTAAATTTCTTATTTAAAAAGAAATGACGCCTGGGCCACGCGTTACCTGCGTGGCGGGGGTCGATGGTGGCTGAAGCTGACCCGTTGGATGCGTCGGCGCGCTTGCTGGAGAGGCTTCGCCGTTAATCCATGATGCTAATGCGGCTGCGTTATTGGCAGGTGACGCCACTGAGCTGGTTGATCTATAACCGAGGGGTGCGGGAGCCAAGCCTTGTTGCTGCATTTGAGCGCCGCCGCCGGGCATTTGGCCAGGTACGCCGCCTTGAACGGAACCGGCTGGTTTCATAATAGACACCGCATAATCATACGCTTCCAAGCGGTCGCTTGACCAACCGCCTAAAAATCCTGGCATATGCTTTTGCCAAAAATTTGGCCCGCCCTGAACAGCATCTTCGATTGCTTGGGTGCCAATTTCTCCCATTTGAGCCAAAGCACCTAATTCGGGATGCTGGGCTAAAACTGCGTTTACATTTGCCGCATCGGTAGCATCGGCCATTACGGCGCCACGCTCATATATGGCTGAGCGATGTCTTTGCGCGCTGGCAACGTTAGCTTCGGTTTTTCCGCCGTCCCACCACTTAGAAAATCCTGCGATCGCGCGAGATAACCAACCCGTTTGCTCAACAGCATCCGCGCCTGCACCCATTACATCGCCGACGCCAGTAACTGCGTCTTCGACGCTGGTTGCGCTTCTAGCAATATCTCCAAATGGAATCAGGTTCCAACCCATAATCTAACTCATCTACCTTACTAACTTCATCATACCTATGCTTTATTTCAATTCGATGACGTTTTTTAGAACCTTTCGTAACAATTAGTACCTGCCGCGAGGAGGGATTCTTGGAAATTCACTGCGCGGCGTTGTGCCTGGGCTTTCGAATTCATGGTTTTGATTATTGGTAATGCACGGAACAATCCTCGGTGGGACTACAACCACGCTCCCGCCCCAGCCCGGGATAATTCGCTGAGGGATCACACATTGCTGGTATGTGCCATATCCATAACCATAACCACCTGTATTACCTCTGTAGGTTTGATCTAAAAGTTCATTATTCCGCCCCAGATAGTGATCCATATCGCGGTTTAACTCTGGATTCATAAAATCAAGGTTTGGCTGGCCATTGGCGTTGTATTCATCACCCACACATGTCTCCATCTTTTACTATGCTTATTAGTATAGGGCGGGAATATGACAGTATAATGACAGAAAACGCACTTAAATATTAATGAAAATCAATGCTTAGCTATACCGTCATCGACGCTTCGCGGGATGGGCTTCTGCCGGGAACCTGCATTGGCACAACATTTGTTCCGTCCGCAACATGCACCGCTTGCTGCTGCGATGGATGCATATTTCTCTCTATAGGTGGTGTTAGATCGGCAATGGCGCTGATCAGGCCGCCGGGCAATCCAAACATGGATGCTACTTCTGCGGCGCGTCCGATGAATTTGTTTCTCTTATCATCCTGGGCTTGTTGAAGCTCTTCCGGTGTTGGCGGAGGTTCATCGGCAGCAATCTGGGAAGGAGATGGTGACGCAGGCGGGTTCGCCTGAGCAGTCGCTGTTGCAGGCGCATTATCCATTTTCAATGTCGCGCCAGCGTAAATTCTATTTTCATCCTTGATATCATTAAGATCAGCAAGCCGTTCCACTTCATGTTCTACCGCGGCTGCAGTGACCGCCTTTCCATGATCGCGCAGATTTTGCGCGGCGATTTTGGAAAGCGTATCGCCTTCTTCAATAGTCATGGATTGTGCGGTTTGCGAGGGTCCGGCAGGACTTTGCGAAGGTGCGGCTGGTGCGTCGTCCGCCCAGATATTCGTGCCGCTTGCAGGAGGGGTAGGTTGTTGTGGAGAGACTTCGCCTGCCAGTTTTCCTGCCAGTTCATCAATACGGGAAACCGGGTCATAGCCGCTTTGCGCCAACCCCTGGCGTGCCGCTGCAATACCGTCTCTATCCTGCGCCATTTGTTCCTGTAGAATAACCGCAGCAGTAGACATTGGAATCTCACCATTTGCCTGTGCTTGCTGAAAAGCAGCTTGTTCGCTTGCAAGTATGGCTGCGGTGGACATGGGAATGTCACCGTTGGACCGTCCCTTTTCAAATTGCGCTCTTTCTGAAGCGATGGCGTCGTGTGCCGTGGGTGCCGCGTCGGAATGCCGGTTCTGTGAATGGCCATGTTCCGCGCGAATTTTAGCGACTTCTTCCTTCACTTCGGCATCCAGGGTATCTCTTTCCGCCTGTGATAATTCATGAACCGGATACGACGCGCCTGGCGGAGTAAATCCAGGGACACCGTCAATGCGTGCCAATGCATTAAGTCCGGGGGTGTAAGCAGGAGCCTGTTCGGTTTTGGCAATTTCAGATTTAAGTTCCTGGAGAAACGCTGCATCGATTTCACCTGTAACAGGCTGCCCTTCTCGAACTAAATGATGTTCTTTTTTAAAAGCGATAATGTCGTTTTGCACCTGTTCGCCAGGAAAACCAAGTTTTTCAAAATAAGGGTATTTTTGTGGATCCAAGTGCGACATTGCCAGCGCCGTATTTTGAATCATATCGCGGTTCGCATCTGTTTCATGTACGAAATTTGCAGGATTCAGGCCGCTTTGATGTATTTGTGCGTAGGTTGCCGCAGCCACTTCATTGATGTGTGCTTGCTCAGCGGGCGTTACTTCTGCGGGTGCGCGACCTTTTTCAAGATCGGCACGCATCTCTGCCTGTTGCTCGGCGGTTAAACGGAGTTCACCTGGATCTTGGCTGGCTTCGTAAAGTTGCATGCCCCGTTCTTTCAGGGCTGTGTTGATATTCATGTCACCGTAATTTGTATTGCCGCTTAGCATATCGCGTGCATCACGGAGCGCACCCCAGTCTTTATCCATCGTAGCCGACTGCTTCCAGGAATCGACGACAGCGCTTGCCAAAGCCTGGGTATTACTTGGATCAATCCCAATATCATGGGCATGGCGCTCAAGGGATTTACCTAAATCACTGCCATTTTCTATTTCAGCTTGGACATTTGCAATCAATGCATCACGATTTGTGTCAAAAAAGCCAGCGCTATTTTGCGCTTCCTGCGCCCGTCTTTCCAATTCTTGCGGCGATGCTAGTTCCTTGCTATCGACGAGGCTCATATCTTACCATGCAGTGCAATTGGTTAGTATAATTAATAATTTAATAAAAATATACTAAAAATATTTAAAATTAATTAACCTTTGGCGCTTTTCTTGGTATCTTTTTTGCCTTCTTCTACAGCCGCTTTCATAGCTTCGATTTCAATGCGATCCAGCTCTTCCTGGGTTGGGCCGTCGCGGCGGATGCCAGCTTCGCCAGGTACCCACATCAGGGTCAGGTTCTTCGGATTGCGATAAAAGACGCGTTCTTCCTGAATCATGCCAAGGTTCGGCGGAATATTGTTTTTGGCAAGGCCCATGACCGTATGAGGACCATCGCGGTACATACCAATCACGACCCGGGGACGGTCAATGAAAACCTGCGAGCCGCGTAACTCATCAAGTACTTGCCGGGCGCTTTGCGGATTCGCGCCTTTTTGCAAGTGGTGCACGACGATCATCGCGGTGCGTTTTTCAATGGCAAATTCTTCAATCGCCTCGAAGAATTCGGAAACGACTTCCGCATCGTTTTCGTCCCCGCTCAGATATTTCCGTGCCGGATCGATGACGATAATCGGCACATCCGGCATTTTGCGTAGCTTGCGGAGATATTCACCGAAGGGAATTTCCTGGTCCATGAATTCTGTGCGATGGAACTGGAGGCGTTGCGAGCGTCCTTCGGGATCGAAGAGCGCGGCGCGTGCATTAATGATTCCGGGGCCGTCCTCCCCAGAGAAATAGACGCATATGCCTTTCATCACGTCGGTATTGATGGGCTGTCCCATCCAAAGCGGTGGGGTTTCATCTTTCTTCCAGTCGATTGATGCAAGCACGCAAAGATAATGCGCGGCAGAGCTTTTACCTGTACCGCCGGCAGCAGCAATAAGGGTCACCGCACCGCGTGGAATCATGCCTGGCACAACGAATTCAAAGGTTTCATCAGATCCTTTGCGCTGCGGACCGGTGCGGTCGAACAGGTCGAGATCGCGGGCGCAGAGATTGTAGAACCGGTTGTTGTGCTCGATGTCTTTCGGGTTCTGACCAAAGCGCATATAGAGTGTGTGCTGGCGGTCGTAAGCGTTCCAGCATTGATTGGCATCAAGTACTTTTTGTGGATTTGCCGCATGTTTTTTCACGACATCTTCAGCGGACGAATAACGGTCGCCCTCAGGCAGTATTTCATGTACATGCGGATGATTGAACATACCGTGCATACAAAGATAATTTAAGCCCGAGAGCAGGTAGTAGGGGGCATACATCGGGCTGTCTATGTTCGTCAGCTCGTAAAGATCACGGCAGCCTTTGACGGAGAGGCCATCAGGCATCGGCTCAAGTGGGGATTTGGAAATGAAAACGGTTTTGATGCCGGCGCGTTTGTTTTCACCGCGATGAAAATAACTCGCGAACGAACCAAGGTCATGCACACGTTTGATTTGATCATCAGTAATACTGGCAATACCCATAATGAAGCCTGTTGCCCATGCGATGCCGCTGCCAACAGCTACGTAGGCATCACCCTTTTTTTCATGGACGATCGGATTCAGCAGAACAGTCGAATTGGGAAGTTTGCCGTCATTGTAATGCTGTTTGATAAATGCGAGTGCTTTGTCGTCTTCGCCCTGCGTAAACCAAAAAGCTTCGTTTTCCTTTGCAGAACGCCAGATCACCTGGGAGCTATCCGTAAAAAGCTTCATGTATCCTTTCAAGCCTGCATTGGTATGCGCTGCCCAGATAAGCTTAAGCTCCTGCTTGATACTTTCCCATGCGAGTTCGAGATTAGGTTCCATTCACCCTCATTGCCTGATATTCATGTTATCTACTGTTATCTCAGAAATAGGGTTAAGATTCCCTAAAGTAAAGGTATAGAGAGCCGAAATGTCAGTCGTTTATATCCCTTCACATGATGATTTTGCAGCTCAGTGCGCACATTTTTTATTAGAAAGTAAGGATGTCTTAACGAAGACGTGCGTTTTTCTTCCGTCGCGCCGCGCCAAGCGCGCCATGAAAGAAGCGCTACTTAAAGCAAATGAGGGAAAGCCGCTTTTACTACCCAGACTGTACGCCCTGGGTGATGCTGATCTCGAAATACTGATACCCGAAACATTTTATTCGGAAGAAACAACTTTGCCTCCGGTGATTTCAGAAACCGCCCGACTTTTGCGATTGGCTCGATTGATTGAAGAGAAAGCGCAGAAAGAGAAAGGTGACATCACGGCAGAAAAAGCATTGCATCTGGCAAAATCGTTCGCCGCGCTTTCCGATGATTTTACGCGCGAACAAATATCACTCGCGGCGCTTGAAAAACTGGTGCCTGATGATGTCGCCGAGCATTGGCAGAAATCCCTTGCCGTGCTCGCAACTATCGTCAGCACCTGGCCTAAAATTTTAGCTGAGGAGAGGCGGGTTGATACCTGGACTCGGCGTAATATGGAAATTGAGTTATTGGCAACCTGCTGGCGAAAAGCTCCTCCGGATTTTCCTATCGTCGTCGCGGGTACAACAGGAAGTATTCCCGCAACTGCACATTTCATGGAAACGATTGCGGGGATGAAAACAGGGTTGGTCATTCTGCCAGGACTGGATACGGTCATGCCGGAAAAAGAATGGGATGCGTTATTACCTACGCATCCACAATTTGGCATGAAGCAGCTTCTGGGCGCTATCAAGGTCGAGCGGGCCTCTATTCCACCATTAAAACCATTGAAAAATACGGAGCGCATGGATTTCCTGCGGCATGTACTGAAACCCGCCGAATTTACCGACAGCTGGAAACATGCCACACTTGATTGGCAGCGAGCGTTGCAAGGCATGACGCTGATTCACTGCCAGGATGAACATGAAGAAGCCGGCGTTATTACGTTGATCCTGCGTCAGGTTCTCGAAGAAGAAGGACATACGGCGATGCTGGTAACTCACGATCGGCTGCTGGCACGGCAGGTGTCCTCTATGATGCGGCGCTACGGCGTGGAAATCGATGACTCAGCGGGCGTGCCATTAACGTCAACGCCGCTTTTCGTATTTTTATCGCACATCATTGATTATGCTTTTAGCGACGGCAACCCGATAGCACTGCTTGCCCTGCTCAAGCATCCGCTGGCACGGCTGTCGCGGGAAGCCATTGAAGTTCGTGAAGCGGCGCGCCACATTGAGGAATATTGTCTGCGCGGCGTACGCAACTGGAACAGCATTCAGGAACTGGAGGGAGTCGTCAAAGGATGCGACGGTATTTCCGATGAAGCAAAAGATGTGCTGATGGCATTGCACCGTGCGCTTGAGCCGCTCTTCGATATGTTATCGCAAGCGCGTCTGGATTTGGCTCAGATACTCGATATGCATTGCCGTGTTGCAGAGGAGATTGCTTTGCCGCAACCGCTCGATGCTTCCGATTCAGGAAGGAAAATACTACGCTGTATAGAAAAAATTGCATCGGAAGGGCAGTATTTTAGTGCGATTACACCCAGTGAATATCCGGCGCTTTTGAAGGCTTTATTAGCAACGGAAGTTTACCGCAAACCGTATGACACGCATCCGCGCTTGCGCATTTTGAGCCCGCTGGAAGCCAGGTTGCAACATGCCGATACGGTAATTCTTGGCGGGCTTAATGAAGGCAACTGGCCGCCGGCGCCAGCAATAGATCCCTGGCTAAGCCTGCCAATGCGCGAACAAGCCGGGCTTAAATCACATGGGTATGAGATAGGCCAATCGGCACATGATTTCTGGATGCTGGCGCAAGCGCCGCGTATTTTCCTGACGCGTGCGGTTAAACAGCGTAACTCACCAAGCGTAACCAGCCGCTGGCTGTTGCGTCTTGAGACGGTTCTAGAAGCTGCAGATAAGAAAACCAGAGACGCGTTTATACATTCAGGTGATATCTGGAAACGATGGTACCAGGCACATTGTGCAACTGAAGCGATACCAAATGCCACGAGACCAGATCCGGCGCCGCCATTAGCTGTTCGACCCACCAAAATTCCAGTGTCGCGAATTAAAACGTTGCTTGAGGATCCATACAGTTTCTATGCTGAACGTGTTTTACGTCTTGAGGTGCTTAAACCACTCGATCAATTGCCGGATGGCCGTGATTTTGGTGATGCGATACATGCGGCGCTGGAGCGCTTTTTTACCGAATACCCGCAACTGCCGGCCCATGCTGAAAGCATCGTCTTTACGTACATGAAAGAAGAAGTAGACAAAAAACTTGCACGTAGCAGGACGACACTTTTTTGGGAGCAGCGGCTGCGAGGCATTGCTCAGCATATCGCTGAATTGGTTGAATCTGGTGAAAAGCCAACATTGCTGGAATTGGAACGGACAATCGAATGGAGCATCATAAATATCATCTTGCATGGTCGCATCGATCGGCTTGAGCATTATGCGGATGGCAGTAGTGGCGTCATTGATTATAAAACCAGTAAAACACCGCTTCGCCTTTCTGACATCGTCTCGATGAAAGACCCGCAAATGGGTTTGCTGGGAATGCTATTGACAAAACGCGGGCAAACGAAATTGCGAAGCTTGGCAATATGGCCATTGACCGGAAAAGAGAGTACGGAAGGCGATGTGCATTTAGACGACGCAGAAAAAATTACTTCACTGCTTGCTGAAACGGAGGCAGGAGTTTATGCATTGTTGACGGAATATGCAAAGCGGGAAACCAGTTATCCCTCACTAAGTGATCACGAAGAGCGCGATAAGCCGTATGACCATCTAGCCCGCGTCGGCGAATGGTCCTAAACTTCCTCTACGTGACGAATGCCAGCAAGGTGCTTTAATTTTACAATTGCCTCGGTCGGCACATGATAGCGCCCCGTGAGTGCAAAGGTCGGCGTGCCTATCGCGGCAATTGGTGTTTTTAAAAACACCTGAAGCCCGGAAGCGCCTGGCTCGCCGAGCAGATTTTTAATTTGAGGTAAAGCGTCTTTCGTTTCAAGCTCAATATTCAAGGATTGAGCTGAGGTAGTGCTTGCCATCTGATCGAGCGGTGTGATTTCTGTCGCGATAAGGCGCATGCCCGAATCATCCAATTTGCCATCGGCTTTGATGAAAAGCAGCGTGCCTGGCTCCAGCAGATCGCGTGCGGAAGAAAGCAAGTCTTCATTAAAAATTGAAACTTCAAATATTCCGCTTGGATCGGAGAGCTGAACAAAAGCAAATCTGCCACGGTCGGAGACTTTGAATTTTCTGCCCGTCACGATTCCGCCAAGAAAAACTGGCGCATATGTTGCCGAAAGCCGCTCTGCAAGCCCGGCTGCTGGAGCTGCCCTTAAACGTTTCAGCGGTGCGGCGTAAGCCTCAAGTGGGTGGCCGGAAAGGTGGAAGCCAATTGCGTCGAATTCGTACTGCATGCGCTCGAACGGCGCCCAATCTTCTAGTTTGGGTAGGGCAGGCTCGGGGCAGCTTTGCGACGCTTCACCGAAGAGACTGATCTGATTGCTTGCACGCTCATCGTGTATCGCCTGGCTGTAACCGGTGAAAAGGTCGATCGACTCAAACAATTGGCGTCGGTTCCGATGAATGGAATCGAACACACCAGCTTTAATCAGGTTCTCCAGCTGGCGTCGGTTGATGACGCGCGGGTCGACCCGCCTACAGAAATCAAAAAGGCTGGCGAAAGGACCATTTTCCTTACGCTCGGATACCATGTCGGACATGCTTTGTTCGCCGACGTTTTTGATGGCTGAAAGGGCATAACGGACATCGTTGCCTTCAACCGCAAAATTGACATCGGAAAGATTGATATCCGGCGGCCGAACTTTAACGCCCGCTTTTCCCGCATCCTCTTTAAAAATAGCTAGCTTATCGGTTGAATGCTTTTCATAGGTCATCGAAGCCGCAAAAAACTCGACGGGATAATTGGCTTTAAGATAGGCGGTTTGGTAGCCAATCAAGGCATAGGCTGCCGCGTGTGCTTTATTGAAGCCGTAGCCTGCAAATTTAGCAACAAGGTCGAAAATATAATTTGCCTGGGCAATATCTACCTCTTTTTCCTTGGCGCCGCTGACAAACCGCTCGCGCTGCGCATCCATCTCTTCCTTGATTTTTTTTCCCATAGCACGGCGGAGAAGATCGGCGCCGCCAAGCGTATAGCCCGCCATGATCTGGGCAATCTGCTGTACCTGCTCCTGGTAGATAATGACGCCGTGCGTTTCCTTCAGCACCGGTTCCAGCATTGGATGCAGATAATCCGCTTTTTCGCGGCCATGCTTACGGTTGATGTAGGAGGGAATATTATCCATAGGCCCTGGACGGTAAAGCGCACCGAGCGCGACTAAATCCTCCAGGCAGTCCGGCTTGAGTTTTTTCAGCGAATCGCGCATGCCCGCGGATTCAAATTGAAAAATGCCGATGGCATCACCGTTACTTAAAATCTTATAGGTTTTTTTATCGTCGAGCGGGATTTTCAGAAGATCGATGTCAATATCGCGCTCTTTCAGCAAGTTTACCGCCATCTGCAACACGGTGAGTGTTTTCAGGCCAAGAAAGTCGAATTTGACGAGTCCGGCGGCTTCTGCATACTTCATGGAATATTGTACGACGGGGATATCTGATTTTGGATCGCGGTACATCGGAACGAGCTCCGAAAGCGGGCGGTCTGCAATGACGATACCGGCGGCATGGGTCGAGGAATGGCGATAAAGCCCTTCGAGCTTGAGCGCAATCTCGATCATTTTTTTGACCGACTCATCATCTTCCATGTGCTTGCGCAGCGCTGGTTCCATCTTGATCGCTTCTTCCAGTGTCACGGGAGCTGCGGGATTATTCGGCACAAGCTTGGTGATGCGGTCGACTTGCCCATAGGGAATTTGCAACACGCGTCCAACATCCCGCAGCACGGCGCGCGCCTGCAGTTTTCCGAAGGTAATAATCTGCGCTACCTTATCGACGCCGTATTTCTGTTGCACATAGCGAATTACTTCGTCACGGCGGTCCTGGCAGAAATCGATATCGAAGTCGGGCATGGAGACGCGTTCCGGATTAAGGAAGCGTTCGAAGACAAGACCGCATTTCAACGGATCAAGGTCGGTGATCAAAAGCGACCAGGCGACTACAGAAGCCGCGCCGGAACCCCGACCCGGGCCTACAGGAAGTCCGTGTTCCTTACTCCAGGTAATAAAGTCCGATACAATGAGGAAATAGCCTGGAAACTGCATCTGGATGATAACATTCAACTCAAAATCCAAGCGCTCCCAGTACGGCTTCGCGACCGCCGCCTTCTCTTCATCGGTCATCCCCGCCGTAAAGACGAGTTCCTCTAGCCGGTACTGCAATCCTGCCTTGGAGCGCTCACGTAGAGCTTCCGCTTCGGAAAGCTCATTGCCTTGTTCATCGGTCATGCGAAAGCGGGGCAGCATGGGCTTGCGGTAAGGCGACATAACGGCACAGCGCTTAGCAATGGTGACTGTGTTCTCGATGGCTTCCGGGATGTCGGCAAATAGCAGCCGCATCTCATCAGGTGTCTTGAATCGGTGTTCGGGCGTCAGGCGGCGGCGTTCTGTCTCGTTAATGTAACGGCCGCCGGCAATGCAAAGAAGTGCATCATGCGCTTCATACATTTCCCTGCCGCCGTGGAAATACACATCGTTTGTGGCAACCAGCGGAATATTCTTAGCGAGCGCCATTTCGATGAATTTGGCTTCCGTTTGCGCTTCTTCCGGCATGCCGTGGCGCATGATTTCCATGGCGAGGTCGCCGGAAAAGATATCCATCAACCGATCCGTTGCCGTCGCAGCATCGTCCATGCGGCTGGAAAGGATGGCCTTGCCTATTGCTCCGTAAATGCCGCCGGTCAGTGCAACAATGCCGCGGCTATGGTTTGCCAGCTTTTCGTAGGAAAGAAGCGGGCCCTCGCCGCCTTCCGGAGTAAGGTAGGTCTCACTCGCCAGAGCCAGAAGGTTCTGGTAGCCTTCCTCCGTCATTGCGTAGAGCATCAGCTCATCGGTTTCTTTCTTTCGTAACTGGCTGCGCGTTTCAAACATCGGCGCAAATGAAAATTGCCCGCCAATAATGGGCTGGATACCTGCCGCCGACATCTCCATCGAAAATTCCATCGATCCGAAAAGATTGTTTCGGTCGGTAATGGCGCAGGCAGGCATTTTATTCTGCTTGCAGAGCTTAACTAAATCTTTGATTTTGATCGCGCCTTCGAGCAGCGAATAGGCGGTGTGGACACGAAGGGGGATGTAGAGTGAGGCCATGGCCTCACTTTAGAAAATAGGGAATAAAAGTAAAGCCACGTGACGCTACTTGAGCGCGATTTTTTTATCCATCCGTTTTGCCAGCTCTAAGTTGTGGGTGGCAATCAGCGCGGCGGCGTTATTTTTCTTTAGCGTTTCCACTAAAATCGAAAAGACATGGTCAGCCGTTTCGGGATCGAGGTTGCCGGTCGGTTCATCGGCGAGGATCAGGGCAGGGGAATTGGCCAAAGCGCGGGCGATGGCAACGCGTTGCTGTTCGCCGCCGGAGAGTTCAAATGGACGATGGCTAAGGCGGTGATCGAGTTTCACCATGCCGAGTAATTCATGCGCGCGATCTTTTGCGGCGCTTTTGCTTTTGCCGGCAATCAGCTGCGGCATCATGACATTTTCTTCCGCCGAAAGTTCCGGCAGAAGATGATGGAACTGATAGACAAAGCCAATTTGGTCGCGGCGGATACGGGTGCGGTCGGCATCCTGCATGGTCGTGCAGGCAGTACCTTTGATCAGGACCGTACCCTTATCGGGCGGATCAAGCAGTCCGGCGATTTGCAGGAGGGTTGTTTTACCCGAACCAGACGGGCCGACGAGGGCAGCGATTTCGCCCGGCTCCAGCGTCAGTGAAAAATTCTCCAGCACATGCACGGCTTCCGGCCCCTGCCGGTAAGTGCGCGTGATATCGAGGAGTTGTATAACGCTATTCATACCGCAGTGCCTCCGCAGGATGTTTGGAGGAAGCTTTCCACGCCGGATACAGCGTCGCAAAGAAGCAAATAACTAACGTTAGAAGCGTAATCATAATGACATCGCTCGGATCGGTTTTTGTCGGCAGGTTGGAAAGGAAATAGATATTGCCCACCAGGATTTCCTGGCCAATGAGCGTTTCAATAAACTTACGAATGGAATCGATATAGGCAGCGGCGAGCATGCCGAGGGGTACGCCGATCAATACGCCAACGATACCGGCGCTCATGCCGCTCATCAGGAAAATACGCAGAATCGCGCCGCGCGTTGCGCCCATGGTGCGCAGAATGGCAATATCGCGGGTTTTATCGTTCACCAGCATGATCAGGCTGGAAATGATCGTAAAAGCAGCCACTAAAATAATCAGCGTGAGGATTACGAACATGACATCACGCTGTACTTTAAGAGCCGTAAACACGGATTGATTACTCTGCTGCCAATCATAAACGCGAAAATTAGGGCCAATTTTTTGCTGAATCTCAGCAGCAACGCGTGTAGCGTCTTCCAGGTTTGTCAGTGTGATTTCCATCGCATGCGCTGCCCCGCCCTCAATTTGCTGGGGCAACTGGAAGTAAACCATTGCCTCGTCCCACGGCATGAAAATCACGCTCGAGTCGAGCGAATGCATGCCCAGCGAGAAGGTGGCTGCAATTGGGTAAGCCTTGATGCGTGGCACCATTCCGGCAAAGGTCTGCCTGCCTTCTGGTGAGATCAAGGTCAACATATCGCCGACTTTGAGGCCGAGACTTTCTGCCAGCCGCGCGCCGACCAGCAGCCCTTCGCCATCGATTTCACCGGTGGTGATATGCGAGACAATGCGATCCTTGGTGGAAAGGTCTTCCGCCTTGAAGCCGATGACCTGTGCGCCAAGGGCGCGGACACTGCCCGATGCCATGACTTGCCCTTCAAGGCGTTCGGCAACGCTTTTCACTTCAGGAATTGTTTTGATCGTGTCTTTTAACCCTTGTGTGTTCGCGATCACCCGCGCGCCATTGCCGTAAATAGTGATATGCCCGTCCACGCCGATGAAATTGGAAAGCATTTCTTCGCGAATGCCGTTCATGAGTGAGGTAACAAGGATCAATGTCGCCACACCAAGCAAAATGCCTAATGTAGAGAAGAGGGCAATAACCGAGACGAAGCCTTCCCGCCGCTTCGAGCGGATATAGCGCCAGGCAAGGAGTCTTTCGGGATAGGAAAACATCAGGCCATCTTCATGGTCGAGGTGCCGCTGGAGACTTTGGTCAGTGCCTCTTCATCGGTGACGAGGTGACGTTCACCGGAGCGACGGTGCTTCAATTCCACCTTGCCTTCGGCGAGATTTTTCGGGCCGACGATGATTTGCCACGGTACGCCGATTAAATCGGCGCGGGAGAATTTCTCCCCGGCGCGGGCATCGGTATCGTCATACAGCGCTCCATAGCCGAAGACCTGTATGCGGCTGTAAAGGCTTTCGCACATCTTATCGCACGCTTCATCGCCCGGACGCATGTTGATAATGGCGACATCGAACGGCGCGACGCTTTGCGGCCAAATGATGCCAGCATCATCGTGGCTGGCTTCGATAATCGCACCGACCAGGCGAGAAACACCAATGCCATACGATCCGCCATGAATGATGGTTTGTGCACCGTCTGGGCCGGCGACGGCGACGTTCATCGGTTGTGAATATTTCTGTCCGTAATAGAAAATCTGACCAACTTCGATACCGCGTGTCTGCACGCGATCAGATTCTTTGGTTTCTTTTTCGAAGCGGCCAGCATCGTGCACGTCTTCTGTTGCGGCATAGAGCGAACTCCATTGCTTCACCACGCTTTCGTAATCCTCTGCAGATTTTTTGCTGTCATCGGGAATCGGTAATTCCAACACACGTTTATCGCAGAAAATGCCAGATTCACCAGTTTCAGCGAGCACGATGAATTCATGGGAGTGATTGCCACCGATCGGGCCGGTTTCGGCACGCATCGGGATCGCTTTCAATCCCATGCGGGCAAAGGTGCGCAGGTAGGCGACAAACATGGCATTATAAGAAGCAATGGCAGCTTCCTGCGTGAGATCGAATGAATACGCATCTTTCATCAGAAATTCGCGGCCACGCATCACGCCAAAGCGTGGGCGCTGCTCATCACGAAATTTCCATTGAATATGGTAAAGGTTTTTCGGTAAGTCTTTATAAGAACGCACATAGGCGCGGAAAATTTCGTGAATCATATCCTCATTGGTGGGGCCATAGAGCATTTCGCGTTCATGGCGATCTTTAATGCGCAGCATTTCGGGGCCATAGGCATCGTAGCGACCTGTCTCGCGCCAGAGGTCAGCAAGCTGCAGCGTTGGCATCAGTAGTTCGATGCAGCCCGCCTTGTTCATTTCCTCGCGGATAATCTGCTCCACCTTCTGCAAGACGACAAAACCGAGCGGCAGCCAGCTATAAATGCCGGCGGCCTGCTGCCGGATCATTCCGGCGCGCAGCATCAGCCGGTGTGAGACGATACTTGCTTCGGAAGGGTTTTCTTTGAGTAGCGGAAGGAAATACTGGGAAAGGCGCATGATATACCTGTTTGTGCCATTCGGCCATCGCCGGAATGACAGATTAGTTTCAGGAAATCTAATGGAAGTCAGCTAACGCTGCAATGGCTAGTTGATCTTCTGGCTAGCGACGGGTGCGTCCATCAAAGCATGAAGATATTCAACGCCTTTTGTCTGAATATGTGGTGAGGCGGATGAGGGAGAGGTTGCTGAAGATAAAACAGAAGTCGCCGGCGCTTGAGCATTTTTGCCTTTCTCTTCGCCAAGCTTTTCAATCTCTTTGGCAATAGTGCGTGCGCTGTATTCCGATTGGTTGAAGCTGTTGGTTGTGCCGATACGGTTGGAAATAAGCCCAGCGGAAACGGCAATGGTTGCGGCAAGGCCGATAGCGCCACCGATAATGGCTGTCGCCTCCGCAACGCCAAGATCTTTAATGTTGTTGATAATGCCTGTCGTTGCGCCGCCAATGATAAAGAACATCGACCACATGGCAATCTGCGCAATTAGCGACCATTTTTGTCCGCGTTGACTGTTTTCCGTGATGATCGCGCGTGATTTGCTCAGCGCTTCATCGCTGATTTCGCTCGCATCTGCTTGCGTGCTCGGAATAAAACTGTTCGGTATAAAACTGACCATAAATCATAGGGTAGCATTGCTTCTTGATGACGTGTATGACAGTTTTGTGAAAATTAAATGATTATCAGTTTGTAAGCTCTTGAAATGAAACACACTGTTTATTCGCCGTACGATGGTGCCGAAATAGGCAAAATCACCTTGGAGTCTTGGAATCAGGCGGAGGAGAAGCTGTTGAAAGCAAGGGATGTTTTCAAAAAACGCCTGTCGCCCCACGAACGGATATCAGTACTACGTAACTTAGCAGTTTTAGTGGAAAAAGAGCAAGATGCTTTTGCGCTGAGTATTGCCAGGGAAGGCGGCAAGCCGCTAACAGATGCTAAGGCAGAAGTTACGCGTGCCATTGATGGTATTCAGCTTGCAGTCTCTGAACTTCTGCATGGTAACACGGGTATTGAAATGCCCATGGGCTTGACCAAAGCTACGCAGGGCCACGTAAGCTGGACGACGCGCGAGCCCAGGGGCGTGGTCTTTGCAATCAGCGCTTTCAACCATCCGCTTAATTTACTGGTGCATCAGGTCGCTCCAGCCATTGCCACGGGATGTCCCATTATTTTGAAACCTGCTACCGCGACACCATTGACGGCGGTTCGGTTCGTGGAACTGGTGCATGAGGCGGGTTTGCCGGAAGGCTGGTGCCAGCTATTGCTGTGTGAAAACGATGTGGCAAGCAAACTGGCAGCCGATCCGCGTATTGCATTTGTGTCGTTTATCGGTTCATCCAAAGTGGGATGGATGTTGCGGAGCAAGCTGGCGCCAGGCGTCGGATGCGCGTTAGAGCATGGTGGCGCCGCTCCGGTAATCGTTGACGAAACGGTGGATATCGCTGCTATCGTCAAACCAATCGTCAAAGGCGGATATTATCACTCTGGGCAAGTCTGCGTTTCTGTGCAACGCATCTTCGTGCAGGAAAATATTCAGGAAATGTTTACAGAAGCCTTGGTCGCGGAAGTACAAAAATTGAAAACGGGTGATCCTACGAAAGAAGATACCGATTGCGGCCCATTGATTCGTAAAGATGAAGTGAAGCGCGTGCATGAATGGGTTGAGGAGGCGGAGAAAACTGGCGGTAAAATTCTGATTGGCGGCAAGCCGATTACTGGAACCACCTATGAGCCAACTGTGATCTTAAATCCCTCGGAAAAGGCGAAAGTCTCGCGTGAGGAGATTTTTGGGCCGGTCGTGGCGATATATCCTTATAGAACGCTGGAAGAAGCGATCATGCGGGCAAATGATTTGCCGGGAAGGATGCAATCTTCCATTTATACAAAAAACATAGAGTCAGCGATGAAAGCGGCGCGTGAGCTGAATGCGACGGGTATTATGATTAATGAAGCGACAACATTTCGTGCGGACTGGATGCCATTTGGCGGGCGCGGCGTTGCAGGGCTCGGCATGGGTGGCATCGGCTATACGATGCATGAATACACGGAAGAAAAACTTATTGTGATGAAGGTGGCACTATGAAGCTTGTACGCTATACGCACGAAAACGATGTAATCTGCGGGGTTGTCGAAGGAGATATGGTTTATCCCTTGAACGCCTATTTTACCGATGTTCCGCTCGACTGGATCAAACTGATCCACTTTGTCCATCGCAATAAACAAAATGCAAAGCGCAGCGAATCATACAAAGGCATACTATTCAAAACTTTGAATCTTGAATTGCCGGTTTCACCACTAAATAAAATAGTCTGCGTCGGCCTTAACTACAAAGATCATGCGATCGAAGGCAACCAGCCGATTCCCGAACATCCGGTCTTTTTCATACGTTACTTTTCCTCGTTCACACCACATGGGCGTGTGCTTTCTATGCCCGCCGTATCGGATAAGTACGACTACGAAGCAGAGTTGGTAATCGTCATTGGCGAAACGTTGCATCGTCCATCTAAGGATGAAGCGATAAAGGGCATTTTCGGATATAGTGCGGCAATGGATGGTTCGGTGCGGGATTATCAGAAGCGCACACCGCAATGGACGCTTGGAAAAAACTTCGATGCCTCCGGTTCTATTGGCCCATCTATTATAACGGCGGACGATCTGCCTGCAGGCGCCGGCGGACTTAAAGTACAAACCAGGCTTAATGGTGAATTGCTACAGGATGGCACCACATCCGATATGATTTTCAGTGTCGATACACTGGTTGCGGCTTTGGCCGAATGTATGACGTTAAATCCCGGCGACATGATTCTGACCGGCACGCCCGCTGGGGTGGGTTTTGCCCGCAAGCCCCCGCTCTATCTCAAAAAAGGGGATAAAGTGCAAGTGCTGATTGAAAAGCTGGATGTCTTGGAGAATACGGTACGGTAATTCTATACAAAATATCTAAAATGCGATATTTTCAAGGATGATTTCCTACGTATTAGCGCTGAGTTTAAGCAGTCTTTTTCAAAAAGACTCTATGCAGCCGCCCTCTTCAATATCAGATAAATGCAGCTATGAAGTAGCCTCAGAAGGCGTTCCCGCCATATTCAAAGAATCAAAATGCATGGGTAGTGTAAGGTTGCCGCCAAAACCCGGGCCGATGGCATCGCCGGTTGCGGACTTTCCGGACTTGCCTCTCCCGCCGCCGTTTTCCTGCGCGTTCGGTACTAACCAGATTCCGGTACATAATTGCACACAATTAGTTAGCGCCGTCGCGAGTGCAGGCTGCGGAACGGACATAGTTCTCGCTTCGGGAACGTACAGTTGCGATATCCAGATGACAAAATCCTGTAGCGTCGAAAACCCGATCACTATTAGGTCGGAAACATCACTTGGGGCCGTTATGACAGGACAGTTTGTGCTCTCAGGTAGCGGCAACCAGATTGCAAATCTGTATTTTAACGGTACGGGTGCCAATGTGCGTGTCGGGGGTACAAACAATAAGGTTATCGGTAACCGCTTTCATGGTTGGGCAACGGGAGCCGCGATTTTCCTTACTAGCGGCTCAGCGGCGGAAGTTGCTTACAATGAAATTACCGACCCTGCCTCATGGAGCGAAGTGCCGCCAACAGGCGTAGAACCGGTGCGTATGGGTATACGTAGCGGCTATAAGCCTGGGGCGGCCAATTTCAATGGCAACGGTTTTCACACCAGCGCCTGGGTGCATCACAATTATCTGTTGAATATGCCTGATAAGCCAGGTGCGAATTATCATTCCGGTCAGACCGACGCGATTGAAGTCTGCGCGACGCAACCAAAACCAGTGCCTCTGGCCAGCAATTGGCTACTTGAGAATAATCTAGTTGAAAATCATCTTGAGCATGGAGCAGGGATTGTGGACGTGAAGTGCTCAACCGGTGCAGTTGTACGCAATAATACCATTATTGATGCGGTTAATGGCGGGAGACTTGATTTTAGGGGGGGCAACAATGGATTTCTTGTTGGCAATTACCTGGACAATACCGGAGGCATAAACGTAGCGGGCGACAATCATGTCGTCAAAGATAACATCGTCATGGGAGGCGGGGTTATAGGTCTCGTCACGGGAGGCGCTGGGTCCGATATCGCTGCTGCAAATAATACGTCGGTCGTCTGTAACAATGGACGTTTGGTGCTGGGCGTATACTCAGGACTTGGTAGAACTCCAGCGACTAACACACGCATTATAAACCACACCGGCGCGGTGGTATCAGAGTCGGCAACTGGCATAGTCCAATCAACCGACGGAACGATATGTACTCCTCCGCATAAGCTAACGGAAGCTGAAGTAGGGCTGACTGCACTTGCAGTTAAGTGTGGCGGAAATTAAGCGACGTGAGTCGCCGTATCGTCTTCGTCGGTGCGATACATCCGCACATTAACCAGCATATCCTTATCGTCACGATTCAGCGTGAAATAGAGATTGATGGAATGGCGGCTGATTGTTTCGAAAGAAAGATCACTGACCGGCAATGGCAGGTTCATCTTCAGATCATAGCCTTTTTGATTTAGAAAAGCCTTCAAATGTGCGCATACAATATTGGCAATCTCGCAAGCGGCATCGTTATAAGTATGCAGATCGTGTTTTAATTGTTCTTCCGGGTATACGCCGCCAAGAATGTTTTCCACCAGCTGCTTGGCAAAGATGAAGACAACGTCAACCTCGGCTTCGTTTTCGATCAGCTTAACGCGGCAGGCAAGGTCTTCCTTGGATAGATTGTAATGCAGGATTTTTTCGACGCCGATCACCGGTACGTCGAAAACCGTGAGGAACGTTTCGACAATGGCATTGTTGATGACGTCTGCCATTGGCTGCTGCAGACGTTCGGGAATTTCCTGTATGACAATGTTCTTATCCATTACGTTTTCTCTCGATCCATTCGACGACATTTTGCATTTTCTGCGCCAGGATATCGAAGGATACCGGCTTGACAATGTAGGAGTTCGCACCGGCTTGCAGCGCATTGAGTACATTGTGCTGTTCGCATTCGGCGGTCAGCATGACAACGGCGACATTATCGAAACGCGAATCGGCGCGGCATTTTTGCAGGAAGGAAAATCCATCCATAACCGGCATCGACCAGTCAAGCAGCACAACATCGAAATTACCGGCCTGAATCTTGCTCCACGCTTCTTCGCCATGTATAGCCTGCTCCGTATCGGCGAAACCTAGCTTTTTCATGTGATCAGAGACGATCCGGCGCATCAACATATGATCATCGACGACGAGTGCTCTCAGTTTTTTCTCCTGATACGCAACTGCGGGTTGCCCTGATGAAGCAGTGTGAGGATTTAGAATATTCATAGTAACGATTTTAAGTAATAATCGTTAATATTAAGTGAAGCTGTAAAATGCTTAAATATCGCTATGAAATATAAAAATAAAATGGTGCCCAGAAGAGGACTCGAACCTCCACGCCTCGCGGCGCTAGCACCTGAAGCTAGTGCGTCTACCAATTCCGCCATCTGGGCACGAGGGCGCACTATAGGGAGTGCGAAACCATTGTCAACATATGACGAATTGCCTTAACATCATCGGCATGAAAAGCGTACTCTTTGTTCTGGGCATCATGATCGCGGTTGTCATGCTTTATCAACGTTTTCCTCATGCGCTCGAAGGCGAGGAAAGCATAATGCGGCTTAGCTATCTGGTTGTCCTGGCCTCGGCGCTCGGCATGAGTGTCATGAAAGCAGAAGCGGGCACATGGCGGCACAAGCTGCGCGATGCGGCAATCTGGTTTTCCCTTCTGATGCTGTTAGTGGTTGGTTACAGCTATAAAGATATCATCATAAATAGCCGGATTGGGGCCGAGCTTTTTCCTTACCTGGCGCAGGAAAGCGATCAAGGTGAGATCACGCTGAGAAAAACTGAGGACGGTCATTTTTATCTTGAAGCGCTGGTCAACGGTTATCCGGTGCTTTTCATGATCGATACCGGAGCGAGCGATATCGTCTTGTCGCCCGATGCGGCGGCCGCAGCGAAGATCAATATGGATGAGTTGAATTACACCAAGATTTATTCAACGGCGAATGGACTCAGCCGTGCGGCGGCCGCGACAATTACAGTATTGCAGATTGGCAAGAAGACCTTCCGGGAGGTGCCTGTTTCGGTTAATAGTGCCTCCATGGAGCACTCCTTGCTTGGTATGACGTTCTTAAATCGCTTCGGCAAGGTGCATTTTGAAGGGAACAATTTGACCTTAATACCTTAACGTTATATTTCCAAGGAAACAAGGAGAGCCCTATTACCACGCATTATTATCAATATGATCTGCCCGCTTCGCATGGACTGAAAGGCGATATCGCCGTGGATTGCGAATCGCTGGGACTCAATCAACATCGCGACCGTATGTGTCTGATCCAGCTTTCGAGCGGGGATGGATCGGCACATCTCGTGCATTTTCCGGAGGCCAACTACGATGCGCCTAACCTCAAAAAACTGCTTTCTGATAAAACCAGCCAAAAACTGCTGCATTTCGCACGTTATGATGTCGCTTTGGTTAAGCTCTATCTGGGAGTGCTGATGGAACCGGTTTACTGCACGCGTACCGCCTCACGCCTCATTCGTACCTATACGGATCGACACGGGCTGAAAGATCTCTGCCGTGAATATCTCGATATTGAGCTTTCCAAAGAACAGCAATCCTCCTACTGGGGTAGCGACAATCTTAGTCAGAAGCAGTTGGATTACGCGGCCAATGATGTGCTCTACCTGCATAAGCTGAAGGCAGTACTCGATGAGAGGTTGAAAAAAGAAGGGCGTTATGAGCTTGCAATGAAAGTAATGCACTGCATTCCAACGCGTGCAGAACTGGATCTGGCTGGCTGGGCGGAAGCGGACATTTTTGCGCATGAGTAATGACACGATGTTATCAACAGCAAAACTGAGGAACGATGATCAGCCTTATATCACCGCAGGGCAGGCAACGATTGCGCAGGAAATAAAAGGATTGCAGGCCGTTTCTGAGGCGCTCGACGGACGTTTCGTCAAAGCCGTTGAGCTGATTGCATCGATAAAAGGTAAATTAATCGTCAGCGGTATGGGGAAGAGCGGGCATATTGGACGCAAAATTGCCGCAACGCTTGCTTCCACCGGTACGCCCGCGTTATTCGTTCATCCCGGTGAAGCAAGTCACGGCGACCTGGGCATGATAGGTAATGACGATGCGCTGCTGATGCTCTCCAACTCGGGAGAAACCAGTGAGCTCGAGGACATGATTGCCTATGCCAAGCGATTTTCGATTCCTATGGTTTCCCTGACGCGCCGTGAAGACTCAAAGCTCATCCAAATGAGTGATATCGGAATTGCGCTACCGGATGTTGCGGAAGCTTCTCCGATAGGCGCGCCGACTACGTCGGCGATTATGATGCTGGCGTACGGTGATGCGCTGGCAATGGCGCTTCTCGAAAAGCGTGGATTTACCAAAGAGGATTTCCGCGTACTGCATCCGGGCGGCAAATTAGGCAAGGGATTGCTCAAGGTAAAAGACCTTATGCATACCGGAGCAACGCTTCCACTTGTAAAGCCAGATGAAAACATGAAGCATGCTCTGGTGACGATCACATCAAAATCTTTTGGCTGTGCTGCCGTCGTAGATTCGGAAGGAAAACTCGTCGGCATCATCACGGACGGTGATTTGCGGCGCCACATGGAAGAAAATATCTTAACCAAGGATGCTGCGTCAGTGATGACTAGAAACCCAAAAACGATTCATGCCGAAGCGTTGGCCGTGGAAGCAGTGAATGTCATGAACGAAAAATCTATTACGAGCCTTTTTGTTATAGAGGCCGGCAGGCCGGTAGGTCTGATTCATATTCATGATTGCCTGCGGGCGGGCGTCGTCTGATATGGCGCAGGTTCCTTCATCTAAACCTGCTTTGAGCGAAATGGGATTTCTCGGGGCGGTAGGTAAATACACAAAGTTTGTGCATGTCAGTAAATGGGCTCTGGCAGGCGTCGTGGCGGTTGTCGGCGTCACCATGCTTGTCATCCCAACGCTTCGTTCCAAGGAGGATCGCGTTAATCTGGCTTTCAGCGGTGTCGAAAATAAAGATGGTGACAGTTCACCTACGATGCTTAATCCGAAACTGCAGGGCGTGGATAAACAAAAGCAGCCGTTTATGGTGACGGCAAAAACGGCGCGGCAGCTTGATACCAATACGGTCGAGCTTCAGGATATGCAGGCCGACATGACATTGAAGGGCGAAAAATGGCTCACCGTTTTTGCCCGCCAAGGCATCTTGAAATTGAATGAAGAGCTTTTGAATCTGAATGGTAAGGTTGAGCTCTATCATGAAGGCTACGAGATGAAAACCGAGCAGGTGACAGTGCATTTGAATGATAGCACCGCAGAAAACAATACCTCCGTCGAAGGCCAGGGGCCCATGGGCCGTATCAAAGCAGCGCGGTTCACGGTATTTGACCGTGGCAACCGTATTGTTTTTAATGGAGGCGTCACCATGACGGTCTATCCAGGGAGCGACACATGAAATTCTGCGTTTCAGCTTTAAGGTTTCAGTTGGCGCTGCTTCTATGGATAGCGATGTCTAGTCTGGCGCACGCGGCGGCCGGAAATGGTTTCGATTCTAAAGAGCCTATCGAAATCTCCTCTGACAGCCTGGAAGTTTTACAGAAGGACAAGATTGCGATTTTTCGCGGTAACGTGATTGCAAAGCAAGGCAAGGTGACGCTGAATGCTAATGAGATGAAAGTTTTTTATAAAGAAAATGGTTCCGATAGCGGAAGCTCGGGAAACAGTGTTTCGCGCATCGAGGTTGCAGGTAAGGTGCTGATGGTTACGGCACAGGAATCGGCGGAGGCCGATAAAGGGGTTTATAAGGTTGATCAAAAGCATGTGACACTGCTTGGTAATGTCAGCCTGACAAAGGATAAAAGCATTATCAAAGGTAATCGTCTGGAATATGACCTGGCTGCAGGTAAGTCCGTTTTGACCTCGCTGCCAGCCGAGGGAACTGGCAAAAAAGGCAGCAGGGTACGTGGTGTTTTTGTGCCAGAGCAAAAAAAATAGCATTTAAACAACTGTAATTAAAACATAAAAATGATTTATCATCAGTTTATTAAAAATGTTAAATAATTTGTAAGTATTCTGTTATAATATTAGCTGCATGACTGGAAATCCAACCTCGATAGCGGCCGGCACAAAAAAGCCAATTTTAGTGGAAAAGAAGCCGGGCTTGGTCTGCCAACATCTCGGTAAGAGTTACGACAAGAGACCTGTCGTTCGCGATGTAAGCCTGAGCGTCAAGCGGGGTGAGGCTGTGGGCTTGCTAGGCCCAAATGGTGCCGGTAAAACAACCTGCTTTTATATGATTACAGGGTTGGTGGGTGCCGATTATGGCAGTATTACGCTGGATGACACCGAAATTACACATCTGCCGATGTATCGCAGGGCGCGTCTTGGCATCGGCTATCTGCCACAGGAGGCGTCGATCTTCCGCGGTATGACGGTTGAGCAGAATATCATGAGTATGCTCGAAGTGAATGAAAGCGATGTGAATCAGCGCCAGGTGTTTCTCGAGGAACTGCTGGCCGAGTTTTCTATTACGCATTTACGTTATTCCCCGGCAATTCAGCTTTCCGGCGGTGAACGCCGCCGCGTTGAAATTGCGCGGGCACTTGCATGCCGTCCTTCATTTATATTGCTGGATGAGCCGCTCGCGGGTATCGATCCAATCGCCGTCGGCGAAGTGCGGGACATCGTGTCTCACTTGAAGGATCGCGGTATTGGCGTATTGATCACCGATCACAACGTCCGCGAAACGCTTGATGTAATTGACCGTGCTTATATCATACACGAAGGCCTTGTCCTGATGGAAGGCACGCCGGCAGAAATTGTCGATGACGCAGAAGTGCGCCGCGTTTATCTGGGCGAAAGATTTTCCCTTTAGCAGTACGCAATTATTACGATATCGTATTGCGACCATTATAGCAGCAATTTATCTCGCATTTTATCTATAATTAACATGCAAAATCATAGGTTTATAAACCTGGCACGTATCTTGCTTGAATTCACGTAGAAAATCCTTGCGTGAGCATCTTTTATGGCAAACAATTCTTCAATGAACCGTCTTTCCCTTGAACTGAGACAGTCGCAAACTTTGGTGATGACGCAGCAATTGCAGCAGTCCATCAAGTTGCTGCAGCTGTCTTCCCTGGAATTATCTGACTTTCTCGCGACCGAAATAGAAAAAAACCCGCTCCTTTCTTCTTCGGATGGGGACGAGGATTTTGAAAGCGGCAGTGAGGCGGGTATTCCGGAAACGTCTTCCCCCGTGTCGGATGAAGATGAGCAAGCATTCGATGCACCTTCCTCAGAGGATTTCCTGGATACAAGTGAAGAATCCTGGTGGGGAGAGGATTCCGGCTCGCGGTATGGCGATGCAGTCGATGGCCGCGCCATTGAGCGGGACGGGGAATATTATTCGCCAAGTGACGCGTTAGAGCAGCGTTTTTCTTCTTGAAGAATCGCTTCGCGAGCACGTGCTGGCGCAGATTCCGTTGCAAATTACAGACGGGATCGAGCAGCGTATCGCCATGTTTCTCGCGGATATGCTCGATGAAGCCGGATATCTGCGTGAAGACACCAAACAGATCGCAGATCAGTTGGGAGCCGATCAAACCACCATAGAAGCAGTCCTTGCAAAATTGCAGACGCTTGATCCGGTAGGTGTGTTCGCGCGTAACCTAGAAGAGTGCATTCGAATTCAACTGGAAGATATTGGCGAGCTAACCGACGCCTTTAGGTTACTGCTGCCCAATTTGCATTTCATCGCGGAAGGTAATCTTAAGGCTGCAGCGAAGTCAGCGCAGGTCAGTGAAGAAGAATTGGCGGAAATGCTGGAGGTAATTCGTTCTTTAAATCCGCGCCCTGGTGCAGGATTCAGCCACGAGCGCGTCGAGACGATGATTCCGGATGTATTCGTCCGCCGCCAGTCTTCAGGTGCGTGGCATGTAGAGCTGAATCAGGACGCGCTACCAAAACTGATTCTAAATCGCCGTTACTTTACAGAGCTGTCCGGCCAATCCAAAAAGCGCGAAGAAAAAAAATTCCTGAATGAGCAACTAGGGCATGCAAACTGGCTGATCAAGGCGCTCGACCAACGTGCCAATACCATGCTTGCGGTTGCCAGCGAGATTGTAAAACAGCAAGAAGCGTTTTTCCTGCATGGTATCCATCATCTGAAGCCACTGACGCTGAAGGACGTGGCGGCTAACGTGAAATATCATGAAAGCACTATCAGCCGTGTGACGACCAATAAATTTATGGTAACGCCGCGTGGTGTATTTGAGCTTAAATATTTTTTCTCATCTTCAATCAGTTCTCTGGATGGCGGCGAGCAGGTGTCCAGCCGCGCCGTAATGCACCGCATTAAGGAAATGGTTGAGCGCGAAGCATCTGACTCCGTGCTTTCGGATGATGACATTGCAATTGCCTTGAAGGAAAAGGGGATGGATATTGCCCGCCGGACAGTGGTTAAGTATCGGAAGGCTATGAAAATTCCTTCATCTGTCGAGCGTCGCCGTGCTAAGCGTAAAACTGCTTAATTTTAGTAATTATTAGTCTTTTTTTACGCTTATCTTAACCGGCCACGAGTAAACTGAATCAGATAACTCAACTGGTTCAGATACATGCATCACTCACATCCCACACCTATCCATGGCATAGATAACACCAGCGATCCGATCGCTGTTCCGCATATGGCGGAAATGTTGGAGAAAGTCGCGCGGCTCCTCGATCAGCGCTGTGATGCAATTGAAAGGAAAATAAGCGCTATCCAAAGTGTAACACCCCAATCAATCGATCGTCATTCCTTAATGGAACCGCATAACGTGATACCGGATCTCGGCGTTATTCAGCATTTGCTCGACGATCTGACCATCAACGATATCCTGATAAACGGTCACAATGAAATTTACGTTGAGCGGGCGGGGGTTCTGCAAAAAGTGGATACCACGTTCCCTGACCATGAGACCTTGCTGACGTTTGCCGAAAAAATTGTCAAATCCATTGGCCGCGATCTCGATCCGACGCGTCCGATTGTTGACGCACGTCTGCCGGATGGCTCGCGCGTGAACATTATCGCGCCGCCGCTCGCGATCGACGGCGTTTCCATTTCCATTCGGAAGTTTGTAAAAGGCAAATATTCCATCGATGTACTGGCACAGAACGGTAGCATGATCCAGCAAGCGGCGGATTTCCTGAAAACGGCCGCTAAAGCCAAACTTAATATCGTTATTTCAGGCGGCACAGGATCGGGTAAAACCACCATGCTTAATGCCATCGCCCAGCATATTCCGCCGACAGAGCGTGTCGTGACGATCGAAGATTCCGCTGAATTGCAGCTGCCGATTCCCCATGTCGTACGCCTGGAATCGATGGAAGGGAACCAGACCCTCTACAAAGCCGTGCCGATGCGCGATTTGGTCAAAAATGCGCTGCGCATGCGTCCTGACCGGGTTATCATCGGTGAAGTACGCGGAGCGGAAGCGTTTGACATGATTCAGGCAATGAATACGGGTCACGAAGGCTCGCTCGCCACGATTCATGCCAATACTGCCCGCGATGGCCTTGCGCGTATTGAAAACATGATCGGCATGGCAAACCTCAATATCCCGCCGATGGCGGTACGTAAGCAGATCGCATCCGCCGTCAACCTTATCGTACAAGTGACGCGCCTGGATGACGGGAAACGCTGCGTGACGCAGATTGCAGAAATCGTCGGTACCGAAGGCGATGTGATTACCATGCAGGATATTTTTGCCTTAAAGCAGAACGTTGTAAATGGGACGGTCGAAAACAAGATGGTGTGGACCAATGTGTTTCCACGTCACAAAACGTTAAGCCGCATGTTACGCGAAGCAAACATGCTTTCTTCGCCCATGATGTAAGGAATCAGCCATGAACGAAGCATCCATTCACTCTCTTTACGAACATATCCAGCGCATGCAGGATGAAATTGGTGAATTGCGCCAGGCGCTATACACCAATGGTTATAATGGAAACGTGAATGGCCACGTTTCTGCATATGAGCAAATTAATACTCAGCCTGTGGTCACGCCGGAAGAGGATTATGCACCGGAAATAAAATCCCTGACGGATCAACTGGTCAAACAGCTTTCCGAGATGGGACCGATCCAGCCTTTGCTGAATGACGATAGCATCAACGACGTACTGATTAATGGTACGCAATCCGTATATATCGAACGCGACGGTAAGCTGGAGCGCACGGAAATTCAGTTTCCAAGCGATGCTGAAGTCATGCAGATTGCCCATAAAATCGTCAAAGCGGTCGGCCGTAAAATCAATCCGGATCGTCCCCTGGTCGATGCCCGTCTGCTTGACGGCTCCCGCGTAAACATTATCGCGCCACCGCTGGCAGTCGACGGCACGACCATCTCCATTCGTAAGTTCGCGAAGAAAGTTATCACGCTCGATATGATGCGCGAGCAAAACAACCTTTCCGAACAGCTCTGTGAATTTTTCAAAGTCATCGGTAAATCGCGTCTGAACGTGATTATCTCTGGCGGTACCGGTTCCGGTAAAACGACACTACTCAATGCAATCTCGCAATTTATTGATCCCTCCGAGCGTATCGTTTCCATCGAGGATGCGGCGGAATTGAAATTGCAGCAGCCGCATGTTGTGCGCCTTGAAACCAAACCCATGACGTTTGGTCAGCGCCGCGAAGACGAAGTCGGCATGCGCGATTTAGTAAAAAATGCGCTGCGTATGCGCCCTGACCGTATTCTGGTCGGTGAGGTGCGCGGACCGGAAGCATTCGATATGATGCAGGCGATGAACACGGGTCACGAAGGTTCTCTGACAACCATCCACGCCAACCACCCGCGTGATTGTCTGGCGCGTCTGGAAAACATGATCGGCATGGCAAACCTTGGTCTGAACATGCGCTCCATTCGTTCGCAGGTTGCTTCCGCGATCAACGTTATCATCCAGGTCAGCCGTATGCGTGATGGGCATCGCCGTATTACCTACGTTTCCGAGATTACAGGGATGGAAGGCGATACTGTTGTGATGCAGGATCTTTTCGTCTACAACGTCACCGGCGAAGATAAACGCGGAAAATTGACGGGTAATTTCCAATGGACGGGTATTATGCCGCGCTTCCTGCGGCGTGCCTCCTACTATGGAGAACACGAGCGTCTGGCGAAGGCTCTTGGCGTTAAAATTCCATCAATGTAATTATGCCCTCTTTTATTTTCTGAGCAGATGCACTATACTTATACTATATGCGCTCCATTCTGGGGAAAAGCGAAAAAAATCATAAGCTTAAATTTTGATTCAAAGAGTTGAGAGGTTTATATGCAGGTCATTGTATCGGGCAGACACGTCGACGTTGGGGATTCCCTGAAAAATCATATTGATGCTCGTATGGGAGAAAGCATCAGTAAATATATCGACCGCCTCAGCAATGTGAACGTCGTGGTGGCGAAAGAAGCGCATAATTTCCGTATCGATATTTCCGGTAATTTGGGCACGCATGCCGGTATGAACATTAAAAGCCGCGCGGAAGCGAGCGATGTGTATGCTGCGTTCGATGCCGCTGCCGATAAGATTGAAAAGCAATTGCGCCGCTATAAACGTAAAATTACCAATCACAATCGTGCCGATTATGCGGAAGCGCGCCGCCTAAAGGCTACGAAATACATATTGCAAGACCATGAAGAGGATCACAAGGAAGATGCTCCTTTGGTTATTGCAGAAAAAGATACGGATATTGAAACCCTGACCGTCAGTGAAGCCGTTATGAGGATGGATCTTTCCGATCTGCCTGCGCTTATGTTCATCAATTCCGCGCATGGCCGCATAAATGTCGTTTATCGTCGCGCAGACGGCAATATTTCCTGGGTTGATCCGTCAGCATCGGAGCACGCGGCATAAATTACTCAATATGAAAATAGCATCCATATTGCCCAAAGAGGCGGTTTTCGATGGTGTCGTTGCGGCGTGCGGAAAGCAATTGCTGCGTGAGATATCCGTGCAGGCCTCAAAACTGACGGGTATCGAAGCGAACGATATTTTTGACGGACTGGCCGAGCGTGAGCGTTTGGGCTCAACCGCCATCGGCCGTGGCGCGGCAATTCCTCACACGCGCATGCACGCTTTGAAAGAGCCATTATTGATGTTTGCGCGACTGCGTGATCCTATTGATATGGATGCGCTTGATGATGAACCTGTGGATTTGGTGTTTTGCCTGCTTGTGCCTGATCAATCGAACGGAGCGCACCTAAAGGCGCTGGCCCGCGTCAGCAAGTTTCTATCCAATCCTGCGCATTGTGACGATTTACGGGCAGCCGCAGGCCGCGACGCCCTTTATAATACCATCATCGGCAGTGACGCCACCCACTAAAAACACTCTCTTTCTGCATGGTAGCGCGGTAGAGCGGGGTGGTGATGCGCTTCTTTTTTTGGGAAGGCCCCATTCGGGAAAAACAACGCGTGTCATTCACCTCATCCGGGAGGGGTGGTGCTTGATTGCGGATGATTACGTAAAACTGGAAGAAGCAGGGGGCGCTATCTGCATTTCGCCCCCAGATAGAATTGGTGGACTTTTAGAGTGGCGGGAGGTCGGCATTGCCCGATTGCCTTTTTCGAGACAAGCAACTTTAAAACACATTTACTTGCTGGATTCATACGCAGAATCTGCGTTACCTAATTGGATTCGGGATTGCGTCATAATTCATGAATCGCATACACTGACATTATGAAACTTGTTTTAATGACAGGCTACTCCGGTGCTGGAAAATCACAGGCTCTAAAGGCTTTTGAGGATCTTGGTTACGAGACGATGGATAATGTGCCGTTGAAAGCGCTTCATACGGTCATCAGTTCCATTGAGGATGAAACAACACACCTTGCCATCTGCTCCGATGTGCGTTCCCGCGACTTTTCCCCCGAAGCGCTGAAACAGTTGCTAGCTGAATTAAAAAATAAACATGATGTCATGATGGTATTCCTGGCATGTGAACCAGAAGTGTTGCAGCGGCGGTTTACGGAAACGCGCCACCGCCATCCACTGGCGTTGGATCGCCCGGTCATGGATGGGATTCTCCTTGAACGGCGTATGTTGCATGAAGTGCGCGATCTGGCGGACAAGGTAATCGATACCTCAGACTACGGTCCGCATGATTTGAAGCGGCGGTTGATGGAAGCTTTTGCCTCCGAACGCTCGGGACTGAAGATCACCGTCATCTCGTTTTCGTATCGCCGTGGTATTCCGCGCGATGCAGATCTAGTCTTTGACGTGCGCTTTTTAAAGAATCCGCATTATGTCGATACGCTTAAACCGCTGACGGGACAAGATGCAGAAGTTGCCGAATACATTCAAGCTGATCCTTCGCTGAGAGATTTTCAGAATCATCTTATTGCTTGGCTGCTACCAATTCTGCCGCGGTATCAGGAGGAGGGGAAAAGCTATTTGACGATCGCCATCGGTTGTACAGGCGGCAAGCACCGCTCGGTATATTTATCGGAATATCTGGGTAATGCGCTTAAGGAAGCGGGCTATGCACCGCTGGTGCTCCACCGCGAATTGGATGCTAGCTGAGATCGTGCTCAATACTGATCATGGCATCTGTAATGCTGCCTACCGCTACATTTAATAATGTGATAGAATTAAAGCCTAGCGTAATAGTTGCATTATTATTGGCGTAAGTAATATGCGACAGCACCTCGGCATCGCTTGATACAATAATATCAGAAAATTTGAGCAAATCCTGACCAGCAACAAAGTCTTCAATAATATCATGACCAAAATTTACATCGAATTCAAAGCGGTCGATGTTGTCACGGCCAATTAGTCTGTCGTCGCCCGTCCCGCCATTCAACCGATCATCCCCGACTCCTCCAAAGAGCGTATCGTTTCCGTCGTTGCCGAACAGTCGGTCGGCGCCGCCGTTACCATAAACTTGATCATTTCCAATCCCGCCGAAAATACTGTCATCGCTGTCAGTAGGCACGCCATAGGAACTGCCGCCGAAAATAATATCATCACCCAGCCCGCCATAGATCGTGTCCTGATCAAGCCCGCCATACACGGAATCATTCCCGGCGGAAGCATAAATTAGATCATCGCCTGAACCGCCCAGAATGCTGTCGTTATCATCAAAGGCATCGTTTGTGGTGCTGCCGCCGTAAAGATCGTCATTGCCGCCGCCGCCGATTATGTAGTCTTTCCCTCCACCGCCAAAGATGCTGTCATCGCCATCAGTAGGATCGATTAGTCCTATGCCGCCATAAATGGTATCGTTTCCGATGAGGGCTTGCAGATTGTCACGGCCATGGCCGCCGAACATGAAATCATCGCCGGTGCTGGCGCTATGGCTATCGTCATTATCACCACCGTTGAAACGTTCTCCGCTCATCACACACACTCCATTTTTTATTACGGTGATCGTGACTCACCCTAATAATTAACCATTAAAAAAGATATTTGTTTTTTAATGTAGGTTGCAAAAGCATTGCTTTGCTATCGGATTAACGATAGAAAACACGAAAAATCAGGTGGTAATCATCATGTTAGGACTCGTTCTCGTCACCCACGGCAATCTGGCTAAGGAGTTCCTGGCCATTTGCGAACATATCATGGGGCAGCAGCAACGGGTCGCAACGGTTTGCATTGAGGCAGGCGACGATATGGAAAAGCGGCGCGAAGACATCATCAAATCCGTTGATGCTGTGGATGATGGCAGCGGCGTTGTGGTACTGACGGATATGTTTGGCGGTACGCCCTCCAATCTTGCCATTTCCGTTATGAATGACGACCGCGTGGAAGTCTTGGCTGGTGTTAATCTTCCAATGCTTATTAAACTCATCAGCATCCGTAATGCGCTGCCCTTATCGGAAGCAGTCTTGCAGGCACAGGATTCCGGACGTAAATATATCAACGTTGCTCGGAATCTTCTCAAGACGGGCACTAAATAATTTTTCGTGAGGTGCTATGTCATCTCGGCCTTCTTTGGAAGCCGTTATCCAAAACATCAAAGGTCTGCATGCGCGGGCTTCAGCCAAGTTTGTCAAAACCGTCGCGTTGCATAATGCTTCAGTATGGGTGACGCGTGTTGTCCAAAATCCTGCGGATTACGACCCCGAAAAAGATGGTCCTGTGAGTGGGGGGTCGCTTTTAGGGCTTATGATGCTGGCTGCGGATATGGGCACAACACTAAAACTAGAAGCGGAAGGGCCTCAGGCCCAGGAAGCGCTGGTCTCACTTAAAACCCTGATTGATCATAAGTTTGGCGAAGAAGAATGAGTGAAACCATAGGGTTAATGTTATTTGAAAATAAAAGATGTAAAGATATTTTTAACAGTTACCATGCTACTATGAAAAATGCTGGTAAAAGCCAGTATATTCCTAGTAATACGAGCGTTTTGTGACTAATGCTAATGTAAGGGTTCCTGAGTTGTCTCAGAAAAAGAAAAAGATTCTGATCGTCGAAGATAACGATCTTAACCTCAAACTGTTTCGCGATCTTTTGAACGCAAATGGTTATGATACGGTTGAGACGAAGGAAGGATATGAGGCAATCAACCTGACCCGCAGCTTACGTCCTGATCTTATTCTCATGGATATTCAGCTGCCGGAAATTTCAGGGCTGGAAGTCACTAAGAGGATCAAGGCCGACCCTGATATCAGTAACATTCCGATCATTGCCGTAACCGCGTTTGCTATGAAAGATGATGAAGAAAAAATCATGCGCGCCGGTTGTCAGGCTTATATCTCGAAACCCATTTCTATCACCGAGTTCCTCTCTGCCCTGAAGAAGTTTCTTCATGCAGAAGCTATAGGGGCTTAACCGCATGACGGCGCTGATCCTGGTCGTGGATGACGTTCCGGCGAACGTCAAGCTGCTCGAAGCTAAGCTGATGAGCGAATACTATAACGTTATCAGTGCAAAGGATGGCTTTGAGGCAATCGAGCAAACCAAGAAACATAAGCCGGATCTCATTCTCCTCGACGTAATGATGCCTGGGATGGACGGGTTTACCACCTGCCGCAAGCTTAAGGAAGATCCGGAGCTTTCGCATATTCCCGTCGTGATGGTAACTGCTCTCAGCGACCCGTCGGACCGCGTCAATGGCCTGGAAGCAGGAGCGGATGATTTCCTCACTAAGCCGATTAATGATGCGGCACTGATGGCGCGTGTGAAATCGCTTATCCGTATCAAAGTGCTTATGGATGAGCTCCGCCTGCGTGATAAAACTGGCCTGGAAATGGGCATCATGCAGGAGGGCAAAAACTCTTTTACATCCGATGTGCGTGGCGCGCATGTGGTGGTGATCGAAGATGATGTCGTGCAATCTAAGCGGATTCGTGAACGTCTGGAACAAAGTTATCGCGTGTCGATGATCGAGTTTGCGATGGCGGCGCTTGATGAAATCAAGCCACTTCAAGATGTGGATCTGATTATTCTGAGCACGCAACTCACCGATGTCGATGGGCTGCGTCTTGCCACTCAACTTAAAAATATGGATCAGCTTCGCAATGTTCCGATCCTGATGCTCGTGGACGAGCACGAAACGCATCTGATGCTGAAGGGGCTTGATCTTGGTATCAATGATTACCTCGTTGTGCCGATTGATTATAACGAAATGACGGCTCGCGTGAAAACGCAGATTCGCCGCAAGCGTTATCAGGAGGCGCTGAAGTCGAATTACCAGCAAAGCATCTCGATGGCGATCACCGATCCGCTGACGGGACTTTATAACCGTCGCTATCTGGATGCCCACTTAGCCAATCTGGTGACGCAGGCAATCCAGAATCAAAAACCCCTTTCGATGCTCATTATGGATATGGATCACTTCAAGCAGGTGAATGATACTTATGGACACGATGTGGGTGATGAAGTGTTAAAACAGCTGGCGCAGATGATCGTCAACAGCGTGCGAAGCTCCGACTTGGCGGCGCGCATCGGCGGTGAGGAATTCGTTGTTCTGTTGCCGGAGACGAATAAAAATGCAGCGTATGACCTAGCCGACCGTATTCGCGCCCATATTGCGTCCACGCCTTTCAAAATCACCCATGCAGAGGGACAAATCCATAAAACGGTAAGTATTGGCGTATCCGAGCTAAATCTTAAAGGGGACGAGGCTATGGATCTGGTGCGGCGTGCGGATAAAGGACTTTATCAAGCCAAAAACTCAGGCCGTAATAGGGGTGCTGCCGATGCCGGAGGCAGGGCAGCCTGTCGCCAGGGTGGGTACTGGGTTTTAGTTTTTTAACGTCAATTCAAAACAGCAACGACAGGCACATGATCGGATGGTCGCTTTCCTTGCCGCGTTCATCGCCCGGTGGTGTGCATTCCGCAAGCCGGTCAGCGGCTTGGGTGACAAGAGCAGGTGATCAATGCGCATGCCGCAGTTCAATCGGCCAGGAATCGCGCAGTAATCCCACCAGCTGAATATATTCGGTGATTTATCGTCATGCGGAAAGCATCGCAATAGCGCCGCTGTTAAGTAAGCTACGAAAACAGATGCGTTCTTCCGGATGATAACGAACCGTACCATCGAGGCGCGTAGGATCAAAACATCCTCCGGATAAGGGGCGACATTATAATCACCGCCGGTAATGCGGGTTTCCTCGTATTCTTTAAGGTTTGGTCAGGGTGCGCCTGGCATTCAAAAACTTTAGCTTATAAGCAAATTTATCGGAATCCACGCTCTGCCCGTTTAGGTACGTAAACGGATGCTACCCGCCACGCTTCATTAGGAAGCGATACGATTGCTGCCTCGATGTAACGGGACTGCGCGTCTTCTTCATCGCCGCCTAGCACGGTAACAACTTCATCGATCGGAAATTTGGAAAGAATGGCCACGCCGTTATAACTTTTCTGGCCATGTACCGCACAATTATAACCGAGCGATTCAATTTCCAGATAAGGAAAACCGGCTGTTTCCACCTTGATTTCCTGTAGCAGCAGTATGTCTGGTTTATGCACTGTCAGATAATCGAGCAGCAGCGGCATACGCATGCGGATCGAGTTAATGTTCCAAGTCGCAATGCTTGGCATCAGACAGCGAATGAGTTGCCACATCCGCAGGATGCGGTGGCATTGGGATTTTTGATTTCAAAGGCTGCGGCGCCAAGGCTCTCCACATAATCCAGCATTGATCCGTTCAGCAGATTTAGCGATGGCTCGTCGATAACGATATTAGCGCCATTTTTCGAAAAAAGGCGGTCGTCAGCGTTTGGGGTATTGGCGTCGAAGTCAAATGTATATTGAAAACCGGAACAGCCGCCGCCCATCACCGCGACACGCAGTTTAGAGCCTGCAGGTTCGCTTGCCAGCAAATACGCAATACGAGAGGCGGCGGTATCGGAAATGGTAAAGGTAGTGTCGGTCATGAGCCCAATATAATACGGTAAAACCGGAAAGAAAAGGGTTGCGGGGGGCAGGTGGCCGGATTATCTCAACTATATGCCATTTTCCCTTGCCCCGTACGCTACTTCTGCCGCCACCCGCGGTAGGCTTCATTCGAATGAATGTACGATATGATCCCTACAACGGGACCGCGACCGGATCATACCAATTTCAGCGCGCGCCCTGCTGACGGATAAAACGCATCTGGTTTGCTATTGACGTCAACCATGAGAGCGGAAATCACCAACGCGGTGAGCCAGCGCGGTAATCGCCAGCGCGCGCTCATCGCCGTATCGCCACTCTGGATGAACCGGCGGAAGCGATATCTGCGATCTCAACGCCATACTGCTCGGCAGCCTTCCGGAAGACGGTTTTCGGCAATAGCTAAAAACTGATTTCGTCCTGCTGTACAGGCGTTGAAATCTCGTGCGGAACGTCAGGCATCATTTGCCGTGCTGGTTCCTGATGGTCGAACAACGTGAGGGAGACAACTCGAAGAAAAGTTCAAACACTGCTACAACCGCTTACAGGGCAGCAGCCAGCGCCTTTATCAGCAGGTGTCAAAAAACGCTGATGAACTCACCTTCCAGAAGGATCAGGACTTCGGTAACGGCTTTGGCTGATGATGCCAGCATAACAATCTGTGTTCTGGACGGTATTCGCGCGCATCTCTTTGCTATCGATGATTTGCAGCATTTGCCGGTGATTGGCGATATTATCCGCGACGTTGATGTTATGTACCCCACTATCGAGCAGCGCCGCCGTGTACATGAGGTAATCCGCCGCGCCATTTCCACCATGGTGGGCGACGTGTGTAATGAAACCAAGAAACGGTTGGAGGCAGAGGAAATAGAATCGGCCGATGAAGTCCGAAAGCTTGGAAAGCCGATTGTCAGTTTTTCTGTGGAGATGGATCAGGCTAACGCAAAGCTCAAAGCCTTTCTTTTTGAAAATATGTACCGGCATTATAAGGTGAATCGTATGGCCAGCAAAGCGCGTAGGCTGGTGCAGCAGTTGTTTTCTTTCTACTTTGCGGAGCCGGATTGCCTGCCGACCGAATGGTGGCAACTTGCCTCAGGCAGGACTGAAACGGAGCGCGCCGTCGTGGTTGCTGATTTTATTGCCGGAATGACTGACCGCTATGCGATCGATGAGTATAATCGTGTCTTTGATATGCGTGTTTTAGGCTAAAACACCATTTCCTATTGAATTCTCCGGCAAAATCATTCAATGACAAGCCCCTATGCATCTTTTTGCCGCCATTCGTAAGCAGATATTGCAAATCTGCCAATCCACGCTCCCGAAAGATATCCAGACAGAAGGCTGGCTGGATGCCGTCGCCGTGGAATTGCCAAAAGATATCGCGCATGGCGACATGGCAACCAATGCTGCGATGGTGCTGGCCAAGAAAGCAGGTCAAAACCCTAAGCAATTGGCCGAATCGCTGATCGTCAAGATCAAAGAAATTCCTGATGTCATTGAAGCGTCTGTTGCTGGCCCGGGTTTCATCAATATGCGCCTGAAGCCTGAAGTCTGGCAAAAGCAAATTGGGGTGATTCTGGATGAACAGGTCGGTTACGGAAATAGCGGCCTCGGCAAACAGACCAAGGTCAATGTGGAATATGTATCAGCGAATCCAACGGGCCCAATGCACATCGGGCATGCGCGTGGTGCAGTCGTCGGTGACGCACTGGCGCGGCTACTGCAAAAAGCCGGATACGATGTCACCAAGGAATATTACATCAACGACGCCGGTGCGCAGATCGAAAAGCTCGCAAAATCAGCTTTCCTGCGCTACCGCGAGGCATGCGGCGAACATATCGGAGCTATTCCTGAAGGGTATTATCCTGGTGATTACCTGATCGGTGTTGGCGAGGGACTGCGCCATCAATACCGCGATAAGCTGCTTTCCATGCCAGATGATGAGAGATTGCCGATCGTTTGGGAATTCGCCGTCGAAGCCATGATGGTGATGATCAAAAATGACTTGCATGATCTTGGTATCGAACATGATGTCTTTACCTCGGAAAAGAAAGAGCTTCGTGACAGCGGTCACGTTAAAGCAACGCTTGATGAACTGGCAGCAAAGGACCTGATTTACAGAGGAATCCTGGAGCCGCCGAAAGGTAAAACACCAGAAGACTGGGAGCAGGCTGAGCAAACACTCTTCCGTGCCAGTCAGTTTGGGGACGATTCTGACCGGCCCGTCATTAAATCGAATGGTGATTATACCTATTTCGCCGGGGATGTTGCCTACACCGATCATAAACTGAAGCGTGATTTTAATCGGCTTATCATGATTTTGGGTGCCGATCATGGTGGGTATGTAAAGCGTATGCAGGCTTTGGTTTATGCTTTAAGCAATGGCAAGGCGACGATCGAAGTCATCCTCTGCCAACTTGTAAAATTCCTGGATAATGGTGAACCGGTAAAAATGTCTAAACGCTCGGGAACCTTTACTACCGTGCGCGATGTGGTCGACGCGGTAGGCAAGGATGTCGTCCGTTTCATCATGTTGACGCGCAAGCCCGAGCAGCCGCTTGATTTCGATCTGGCTAAAGTAACCGAGCAATCGAAAGATAATCCTGTATTTTATGTGCAATATGCGCACGCGCGCTGCAAATCGCTACTGCGGCTGGCGCGCGAGGAAATGCCGGAAGCGGTTCAGGCCTCAGAGAATCCGGAAGAAAAACATCTTTCTATGTTGGCAAGCACAGCGGAACTCGGCTTGATCAAACGTCTGGCGTCATGGCCAAGAACCGTGGAAAGCGCTGCCTTGGCGGGTGAAGCGCATCGTATCGCCTATTTCCTGCAGGATATCGCAGCGGAATTCCATGCTTTCTGGAATCTCGGAAATGATGATATATCGCTTCGCTTTATTCAGAAAGATGCTATAGATAAGACTGTTGCACGGCTGGCGATGGCCCGCGCGGTGGCATTCGTGATTGCTTCCGGTCTGCAGGTTTTAGGAGTCGAGCCCGTTGAGGAAATGCGTTGAGGATGGTTCTGCATTTCATCAAAAAAGGAGAAAAACATGGCGAATGAATATGACGCAGAAGATGATAAAAACCTGGAGAACCTGGAAGGTCCTGGGCTGCGGTGGATGTCTATCATCGTCGTCATTCTCGTCGTCGTCGGCTTTTTCTCACTTGCCTGGTATGCGTATCATACGAGCAAGCAGCCGCTTTCGACCGATGAGACAAATACAATTACAGCAGGTGACGAGCCCTATAAGGAAAAGCCCCAGGCACCAGGAGGGATGGAGATCGATCATCAGGATGCAACGGTCTATGATATGATTTCTGAGAACGGTGACAAGAAAGAAGACAAAGTGGAGCAGCTTTTGCCTGAGGCGGAGGAACCGGTCGTAACGCGCGATACGACGAAGCCGGAGCCGAAAGAAGTCACGGATTACATGAAAGAGAAAAAGTCTGCACAGATGGCGCAACCGGAAACGCCTAAAACAGAGGAAGCGCCGAAAGTAGAGGCGAAGACGGAAGAAAAGCCGGTAACATCACCTGCACCCTCAAAAACTGTGGAAGCACCAAAAACTGTAAAACCAGCGCCTATCGTTGCTAAAACTGTAACCAAACCAGCTTCCGCAAAACCAGTGGCGCCAGCGGCAATCACGCCATCAGCAGGGGGATCGGCTCAGGTCCAGATTGGCGCCTTGAAATCGCAGGCCGAGGCGGAAACCGCCTGGAAAAATTTTAGCAGCAAATATGGCGATTTGCTCAAAGGCAAATCTCATGCCGTTGTCAAAGCGGATCTCGGTGCGAAAGGTGTGTTTTACCGTTTGCGCGTCACCGGTCTTGCCAGCAAGGGAGACGCCTCAAAATTATGTAGCGCATTGCAAGGCCGCGGCGCTTCGTGTATGCTTGTAAACTAAGGCTGCTATTTTGAAACCAGTTATTTTTGGTCTTTCCGGAACGACACTCACTGACGGGGAAATGCGTCTTTTCTCCGAGCATCAGCCTGCAGGATATATTTTGTTTAAGCGTAACTGCGTCGATAAAGCGCAGGTGAAAGCGCTGACAGACGCACTCAAGAAAATCGCAGGCACGGAAAAAACCTTGATTCTGATTGATCAGGAAGGCGGCCGCGTGACACGCCTTATGCCTCCGGAATGGCGCAAGCCCCCGGCAGCGAAACTCTTTGCTGATCTCTATTTGCAAGCTCCTGAAAAAGCCCGTGCGCTGACATACCTAAACGCGCGGCTTATTGCCGCGGAATTGCGTGAAGTGGGCATCACGGGCAATTGTGCGCCGCTAGCAGATATTCCGGCGCCGGGTTCGCATGATATTATTGGGGATCGCGCTTTTGGAAGGACACCTGAGCAGGTGACCGATCTTGCCGGCATACAGGCACGAGGTCTGATGGAAGGCGGGATTATACCTGTACTTAAGCATATTCCCGGCCACGGCCGCGCTACAGCCGATAGCCATGAACGGTTGCCGACGGTAGAGACGCCAGCCAACGTCCTCAAGCAATCTGATTTTGTGCCCTTCCAGCGCCTGGCAAACCTGCCATATGGTATGACGGCGCATATCCGCTATACTGCCATCGATGCCGACCAACCCGCTACTTTGTCGCCGAAAGTCATCCGAATGATTCGCGATGATCTCGGTTTTCACGGTATCCTTATGACGGACGATCTATCCATGAAAGCGCTTTCCGGCGACCTTGGAATGCTTGCGAAACAATCTCTGGCAGCAGGATGCGACCTTATCCTGCATTGCAATGGTGAATTTTCCGAGATGAAATCTATCGCCGATGCGCTTGGCCCCATCGCTCCTCCTATCCAGGTTGCAATGAGCATGGGCTGGGCACGTCTTGCAACCGGCCTTCCGGATGCCGCGACTGAATTCGCTGATTTATCAAATAAATATAATGACATGGCCGGATCTTTAGACGCCGCCGCTGTAGCATAGCCTGTCATCAAGCTGTCATATCCAGCCGTTAGAATACGAGGCTGGAGTCTAATATTCATGCAGCCGACGGATCCACTCATATATCAGGCAACAGAACCGGCAGAAAAGGCGGTTTCTGACTATCTGAAACAGCATTATCCGCATCTGAATGCAGTTGCCACGTCCTCTGATAAACGCGTGTCACGCCGTGTGTTCGGCACCGATGATCTTGAAGCGGCCAATCCGGACCGGCATG
>JAXMDT010000009.1:0-83128 GCA_046348685.1 Rickettsiales bacterium | reverse complement strand
GGGTTCCGTTATACATGCCATGCATCATGAGCAGGATATGCGCAACATGGGCGGCATCCGCAAAATCGTTCCCGTTACCTACGTACTCATGTGGATCGGATCCTTGGCGCTTGCTGGCATACCGCCATTCGCTGGATATTATTCCAAAGACCTGATTCTGGAAGTGGCTTATGCGGCGCATACACCTTCGGGGCATTTCGCGTTCCTGCTCGGCACAGTCGCTGCCTTCCTTACCGCATTCTATTCATTCCGCCTTGTTTTTATGACGTTCCACGGCGAGTCTCGCGCGGATCATCATACGATGGAGCATGCGCATGAGTCTCCGAAAGTCATGATTCTGCCGCTGCTGCTACTGGCTGCCGGAGCCATCGTATCAGGCTTTGCCGGTTCGCACTTGCTGGGCATGGTGCATCCCGATGGCGGCTTCTGGAAGGACGCGCTTTTTGTATTACCGGAGCACGATGTTCTCAAAAAAGCGCATCATGTTCCTGAATGGGTGAAATGGCTCCCGGTTGGCCTTGCTGTTCTTGGCATTGCAATGGCCTATGTATTCTATGTTATTCGGCCCGGTATTCCGAAACGCATGGCTGCTGAGCTTCGGAATATTTATAAATTTCTGCTTAATAAATGGTATTTCGACGAGCTATATGGCGCGCTGTTCGTGCAGAACGCAAAGCGTCTCGGCACCTTCTTGTGGAAGGTTGGGGACGTGCGTATTATTGATGGGCTTGGGCCAAATGGGGCTGCCTGGCTTGCGCTGCGCGGCGCTATTGCCACCGCGCGGACGCAGAGCGGATTTCTCTATCATTATGCTTTTGCGATGATGCTTGGGCTGCTGCTCCTCGTCAGCTGGCTGACCTATATCTTGCTTGGGGGTGGCCAATGAGTATGGGCATTCTCAGTGTTCTCATGCTGTTGCCGCTCGCGGGTGCTGGCTTTATTTATCTTTTCGTCAATGGGCGCAATGAAACCGCCGACCATAACGCACGCACAATGGCGCTTTGGGTGACGATCGTAACGTTCGGCCTGTCGCTGTGGCTCTGGATCAGTTTTGATAATAACGCCAGCGGATTCCAGTTTGTTGAGAAACTTTCATGGTTTGAGGGTGGTGCAATTCAGTATTACCTTGGCATCGACGGCATTTCATTATTCATGATTCTGCTGACAACGCTGCTCATGCCGATCTGCATATTGGCGAGCTGGGAAGCAATCGAAAACCGCGTTCGCGAATATATGATATGCTTTCTGGTGCTGGAAGCTTTCCTGATCGGTGTTTTCACCGCGCTTGATTCATTGCTGTTTTATCTGTTTTTCGAAGGAATGCTGATACCAATGTATCTCATTATCGGGGTATGGGGCGGCCAGAACCGTGTTTATGCGGCCTATAAATTCTTCCTTTATACGCTGGCAGGATCCGTGCTTTTCCTTGTTGCCATTCTTTATCTTTATTTCACCTTCGGCACGATGGAGATGCCGGTATTGATGCATAAGGCGGCTACGCTGCCCATTGACGTACAGAAATGGCTGTGGCTGGCGATGTTTGCTTCATTCGCCGTGAAAGTACCGATGTGGCCGGTGCATACCTGGCTGCCCGACGCGCATGTTCAGGCGCCAACGGCAGGTTCTGTGATTCTGGCAGGCGTTTTGTTGAAAATGGGCGCTTACGGCTATCTCCGCTTTTCGATGCCGATGCTCCCTGACGCTTCAGTTTATTTTACACCGCTCGTTTTCTGGCTCAGCGTTATTGCCGTAATCTATACGTCACTAGTGGCGTTGATGCAGGAAGATATGAAAAAGCTGATTGCTTACTCCTCCGTCGCGCACATGGGTTTTGTCACGCTCGGTTTGTTCTCGCTCACCCAGCAGGGAATCGAGGGCGCGCTCATCCAGATGATCAGCCACGGTGTCGTCTCCGGAGCGCTCTTTCTTTGTGTCGGCGTTATTTATGATAGAATGCACACGCGCGAAATCGCCCGTTATGGCGGCCTTGTCAACCGGATGCCAAAATATGCATTCGTTTTCATGCTGTTTACAATGGCATCGGTCGGATTGCCGGGTACGTCAGGATTCGTCGGGGAATTCCTTGTTATTGTTGGCACTTTCCAGGCCAGCAAAACATTTGCTCTACTGGCGGCTACCGGTATGGTACTCGGTGCTGCTTACGCGCTCTGGCTTTATCGACGGGTCGTCTTCGGAGACCTGACGCGTAGTGACCTGAAAGCCATTACGGACCTGGATAAGCGTGAAAAGCTCATCTTTCTGCCGCTGATTGCTATTGTTATCTGGATGGGAATCTATCCAACACCCTTCTTCGATGTGCTGGATAGTCCGGTGAAAGCTTTGATCACGCATATCGAGAAACACGCAGAGGAAAAGTAGGATGGAACCGTTAGTGCTCAAAGATATAGCGATCCTGCTGCCGGAGATTTTCGTTATTCTGTCTGCCATTGTCTTGTTAATGCTTGGCGTATTTACAGCCGAAAAAATGTGCACACCCATTATTTCGGCTGCCGGTGTAGTACTGGGCATTACCTGCTACCTGCTTATCCTGAATCTTCCGGATGGGCGACTCGAATTCATGCATATGTTTATCCATGACTCGTTTACCACGCTTGGCAAGGGGCTGGTTGCGCTCGCCGCGCTACTCACCTTGATCATTGCGATGCCGTGGCTTTCCCGAGATGAGAACAAGCGGTTTGAGTTTCCGGTTTTATTCCTATTTGCCGTATTCGGCATGATGCTGATGGTATCGGCTAACGATCTTCTGGCGCTATATCTCGGCGTTGAGGCTATGAGTCTATCCTTATATGTTCTGGCGGCCTTCGCCCGCGATGATGTGCGATCAACCGAGGCAGGGCTTAAATATTTTGTGCTAAGTTCACTTGCATCCGGCATGCTGCTGTTCGGTATTTCGCTCGTCTATGGATTTACAGGCACAACGCATTTTCCGGACATTGCGACAGCCCTTGCACAGAATACCCATCCTGCTATGCCGCCGATTGGTGCAACGGTGGGGATCGTGCTGGTGCTTGTCGGTTTCTGCTTCAAACTCTCTGCGGTGCCGTTTCATATGTGGACGCCGGATGTCTATGAAGGTGCGCCAACTCCGGTGACAGCTTTCTTTGCCGGTGCGCCTAAAATCGCGGCCATGCTTCTTTTGGTGCGGGTGACGATGGACGCCTTCGCGCCGGTTACCGATGCCTGGCAGCAGATTATCATTGCGGTTTCTGTAGCCTCCATGCTGGTTGGCGCGCTTGGTGCCATCACGCAAAAAAATATAAAGCGCCTGCTCGCTTACAGCTCTATTGGCCATATGGGTTTTGCACTGGTTGGCGTTGCCGCCGGTTCGCCCGAGGGCATGAAATCGGTCGTAGTTTATCTGGCCATCTATATGTTTATGAATGTCGGCACGTTTGCGCTTGTCCTTCTCATGCAGCGTGGCGGCGAAGCGGTCGAATCTATTTACGACCTTGCAGGCATTTCCCGTACGGAGCCAAAATTTGCACTGGCCCTTGGTATCTTTATGTTTTCAATGGCAGGTATCCCGCCGCTTGCCGGCTTTTTTGGGAAAATGTATGTATTTCTCGCCGCGGTGCAAGCAGGATTGGTTCCGCTTGCTGTTATAGGTGTGCTGTGCAGCGTAATCTCATGCTTCTACTATCTCAAAATCGTCAAGATTATGTATTTCGATGATTCCGGCACGGGGCTTGAGCTGGTTGCGCCTGCGGGCATCCGCGCCGTTATTTCGCTTTGCATTGCATTCAATGTATTATTCGTGTTTTATCCTTCCAGTATTATCTCACCCGTGGAAGATGCAGTGGAATCATGGTTACCGTGAGCGAAGAAAAACCACGACTCATCGAATTATACCACCTGCTCTCTTACGATGAGGTGGACAGCACAAATGAAGAAGCAAAGCGTCTGGCGCTAGGCGGCGGCGCAGAAGGGGCGGTGCTCTGGGCAAAGAAGCAAACGGCAGGACGTGGCCGCATGGGGCGTAGCTGGGTTTCAGAAGAAGGCAATCTTTTCGTTTCGATCCTGCTGAAACCGACGACCAAGGAAGCCAATTGGCCTCAGCTCTCGTTCGTCACCGCCCTGGCAGTACATGACGCCATCCTGCCGATGCTGGAAACCGATCCCGATCTTACACTTAAGTGGCCGAACGATATTCTGCTCAAAGGAAAAAAAGTGGGAGGCATCCTGCTTGAAATGTTTGCCGATGAGAGCAGGCAGAACTGGCTGACCGTCGGAATAGGCATCAATATTGAGGACTATCCTCGCGATGTGATGTATCCCGCTACTTGTCTTAAGGCAAATGGCATAGAGATTGTGAGCGCCAAGATCGTACTGTCGCGCTTCCTTTCCTGCTTTATGGAGCGTTATGACCGTTGGATCGCAGAGGGATTCAGCTCCATGCAGAAGGAATGGCAGCAACATGCGTATAATCTCGGTAAGAAAATTTCCATTGCTACCCCCCGCGGCGAAATCAGTGGGGTTTTTACGGGTATCGATGTAACGGGACATTTGCTGCTCGACCAAAAAGGCGTCATCCTGCCGGTGATGGCGGGCGATGTCACTGAAGCGTAGGTAAGTAACTATGTTACTGGCTATCGACGTTGGAAATACGAATACTGTGTTTGCCTTGTTTGATGAAGATAATCTCGTCGGGCATTGGCGTATTTCGACGATCGCCGGCCGCACCAGCGATGAATATTGGGTGTGGCTGCGTCAGCTACTGGAAGAGCATGGCGTTAACAAACGTTTGATACATGCGGCCATTGTCGCGACCGTCGTACCCGAAACTCAATATGAAATCTTAACGCTGTGTCAGCGTTATTTCGGCGTGCAGGCGCTTCTGGTCGGTAGCCCCGATGTAAAATTGAATATTGAGATCAAAATCGATCGCCCGCAGGAAGTAGGTGCTGACCGCCTGGTTAATGCAGTGGAAGCCTGGCGGCGCTATAAACAATCGTGTATCGTTGTGGATTTTGGCACGGCAACGACATTTGATGTCGTGGACAGCGATGGTAATTATTGCGGCGGGGTAATAGCGCCTGGCGTGCATCTTTCCCTTGATGCGCTGCGCCGCGCGGCTGCTAAGCTTCCCGGCATCCGCATTCGCAGGCCCGATAAGGTTATTGGTACGACGACAGTCGGCGCAATGGAATCAGGGATGTTTTTCGGTTATGTCAGCCTTATCGACGGCATAGCCACGCGAATTAAGGCGGAATACGGCAAGCCGATGAAGGTCGTTGCAACCGGCGGGCTTGCAACACTTTATGCCAAAGCATCGGAAGTGATTGACGAAACAGAAGAAGATCTTACAATCTTCGGGCTGCATACTATATATAAGATTAATAGTTAATCCCCGTCGCCAGCACACACGGGACTGGCTGGGAGCCTGATGACCGACCGCTTACGAGAATACCACAACGAATTGCTCTTCGTTCCTTTAGGAGGATCGAACGAGATCGGTATGAATCTCAATCTCTATCATCTTAACGGTAAATGGCTGATGGTCGATCTCGGCATTGGCTTTGCCGATGATTATCTACCAGGCATTGAAGTGCTGCTGCCGGATATCGAATTCATTGTTGAACATCGCGAAGACTTGCTGGGATTAGTGCTGACTCATGCACACGAGGACCACCTTGGCGCCGTAACATATCTCTGGGATGAATTGCAATGCCCTGTCTATGCAACGCCATTTACGGCATCTGTACTTCGTCATAAGATGATGGGCGAGGGTATTGTTGGTTCTATCCCCATTCATGAATTGAAGGTGGGATCAAAGCTTGAGCTTGGCCCTTTCAAGCTCGATCTGATCACGGTGACGCATTCCATTCCGGAAATGCAAGCCATTGCGATAGAGACAGAGCGCGGCGTGATTATGCATACGGGGGATTGGAAGCTTGATCCTAATCCCATGGTCGGCGCCGTGACGGATGAAGACGCCCTGAAGCGTTATGGTAAAAACGGCGTTCTAGCGATGGTGTGTGATTCCACGAATGTTTTCGTCGAGGGGGAATCTGCGTCCGAAGGAGACGTGCGGAAAGCACTGGCTAAGGAAATCTCCGAACAAAAAGAACGAGTGTTTATTACAACCTTTGCCTCTAACATTGCGCGAGTCGAATCTATTCTGCGTGCGGCGGAGGATGCTGGCCGACAGGTTGTCCTGGCCGGGAGGTCGCTCTGGCGGATGCTGGATGCGGCTCAATCAAGCGGCTACCTGACGGATATCAAACCGGTAATGACCGATAAGCAGGCGGCTGGCCTGCCTAGAAATGAAGTGCTGGTGCTTTGCACGGGCTGCCAGGGCGAGCCGCGTGCTGCATTGGCGCAGATCGTGGCTATGACGCATCCAACCTTGCGAATGGCGACAGGTGATACCGTGATCTTTTCGTCGCGCGTAATTCCCGGCAATGAAACGCGCGTGCGCTGGCTGACGAATCAGATTATAAAGCAGGGTGGGACGATTATTACGGATCGCGATGCGGATATCCACGCCTCAGGGCATCCGGCGCGCGGTGAGCTGAAGCGCATGTATGAGATGGTTAAACCGCATATTGCAGTGCCGGTGCATGGAGAAACCGCGCATATTCATGAACACGCGGCGTTTGCCAGGTCGCTTGGCGTACCGGAAGTGGTGATTGGCCGTAATGGAGCCGTCATCCATCTTGATCCTGAAAAGCCAATGATTATCGATGAAGTGCATTCCGGCTATATCGCCATGGACGGTGTTTCGATGATTGCTGTGAATAGCCCTGTTATACGCTTTCGCAGAAAACTGCGCGAAGAGGGTAATATCACCATCTCCTTCGTGCTTGATAAAAATTGGCGTATTCTTTCGTCGCCGGAAATCACGGCACCGGGTAGCCTTGATCCGAACGAGGATGAGTCCCTGCGCCATGCGCTGGCGGACGATGTGGTAAAAGTTATCGAAACGATTGGCAAAAAGCCGACAATTAACCACATTAAAGAAAAGGTTCGTAGCGCCGTGCGCAAGCGCATCCAGAATGAACTAGGCAAGCGTCCTGTTTTAGAAGTGCATGTGCATCAGGTGTAGAAAATGGTAGAATGACAGAATGAAAAAAGTACTGATTATTTCGCTTTCCATTTTTGCTGTACTGCTGATCGCTTTGACGGTCATACCGTCCATGCTGATTGATGAAAATAAGTTCGCTGCTGAGCTCACGCAGGAAGCTACGCGCATCACTTCCTATCCCGCATCTGTCGCAGGCGTTGAAGTTAGTGTTTTTCCTTCGCCGCGCCTGACCATTCGGCAGTTTTCCATCTCTAATAATCCTAACGCTTCCAGCGATCGTCTGCTCTTGGTTGACCAGATGGTTTTCCGCCTCGGCATTATAGACCTGCTTAAAGGAAACATTATTGTGCGCGGCGCGGAAATTATCCATCCCGTCGTCGAGCTTGAGAGTTTTGCGGACGGCACTACGAATTACAGTTTTATCGATAATGCTTCCATGCCCGGTATCCTGAGGCAGGATTCTACCGTGATGGCAATTACCGGCGGCCTGATTACCAATACCAATGCGCAGAAAAATCAAGCCTATGAAATTAAAGACATAGCGGCCGATGTGAAACTAGGGGGGACTGAGGAAGATTCGTCCATTGATGTGTCCGCCACTTTGTTTGGAAAGCCTGCTAGACTCAGCAGCGTCTTTCAACTGAAATCCCTTGAAGATGTTAAGAATTTTGCCACCAGCGGTACATTTGAGTACAGCGAGGAAGGCACCGTCATGAAATATGATGGTAATCTCGGAAAGACGTCAGGCCAGCTTGCGGTGGACGGGACATTATCCGTGGAATCGAAAGATATTATTCCTTGGTTTGCCCGGCTAATGGCATCCAATCATATGAAAAGTGTTGATGCGCTCCAGACGCCGTTACCTGTCAAACTGCAAATGAAGACTAAAATGCTTGATGGCAAAGCGAATATTGAATTCGCTGATATGGAGCTGGCTAAATCATCAGTAGGTAAAGGTACGCTTGCCATGTCGTACGGTGCAAACCAGGCTTATGCGCTTGATCTGCATTTTAGCCAGTTTGATTTATTTGAGGTGTTTAAAGACTCAACAGACCGCCGGGAGAAAGATAGCCTTAATCACCTGTTGACCCTGATGTTACCGGAGCATGTTAGCGGTACAATCGAAATCAAGGGGGATAAAGCAAGAGTCTTGGGAGCCGATGGACATGACTTCATGCTCAGTGCATCTTTGGAAGATGGAGAGCTGGTTGTCAACCAATCCTATGTACGTCTGCCGGGGGATTCGCAGGCCATTCTATTCGGTATTCTCAAGCCTAACGAGGAGGGCTTAATCCATCTGGATGGCAGCATTGAGTTTTATGGTAAGGATTTTTCGGCCTTTATCGACGGGCTTGGCTACCCCAATTTGAAGGGAGTCATTAAAAAGACTGCGCCTTTTCGGGGTAAAGCCAATTTATTTTTCTCGGATCAACTCAGCACGTTATCCGAATTTAAGTTCCAAGCCGGAGATTTATTTGCGGCAGGCGGAATGACGACCCAAGTCGTAAAAGGATATCCAACTGTAGAAATAACGCTGAAAACCAACGGGCTCCGCCTCGACCCGTTTTTCAGTCTCTTTACGCCTATCACGCAATCATTTAACGTTTCGGACCAACTCTCTGATGCTAGCCGGACGTTGCCTTGGCTTAATCAGGTTCGGCGCACATTTATCCTGACATTGAACTTTGATGATTTTGAGCTTGGCTCCTTTAAGGGATCGCAGTCCAGCATGGTGGTAACGATTGCTCCGAAAAAAATCAATTTTGATTCACTGACATTGTCCGCGGGTGAGCTTGGCATCAACGGCAGCATTGGATTTGAGCAGACTGGAAACATGCCAAATGTCGATATCAAGCTGGATATATCAAAACTCAGCCTGCTGCCGTTTCTTGGCACGAATCTCCGCAAGCTGGATGTTCCGCGCGGCAACAGGCAGACCGTCTGGTCGCAAGACGCGATTGACCTTAGTTACCTCAAAGGATTTAACGGATTCATCAATATCAATGTACAGCGTGCGGTGCATCCCGCGTTTACGATGGATAATCTAAGGTTCGATGCCGAAAACCATGATGGCACACTCACGATCAAAAACATGGAAGGCGCGCTTTGGAACGGCGCAATGCGTTTCTCAGGTACGCTGGAGGCAAGCTCCGTTTACTCTCTACAAGGCTCATTCTACCTCGATAACATCCTGGTAGAGGATATGCTGAAATCACTGGCGGATGTATCGTCCGCTCGTGGGCGCATGAACATTTCCGGCCAGGTTGCAACGACAGGCATGAACGCTGATGGCTGGATTAAGAATGCCCAGCTTAATGCGGTAATGAAAGGCGCCGGTATTGTTTTTTCTGGTTTTGACCTGCAGGGGCTTATTCAGGCAATCTCCAGTGTCCGCTCGGTAGCGGATGTTGTGAATACGTCACGAGTATCCATGCTGCGTAGCGAAACCATGTTCGACCGGGCAGAGGGCAGTGTTTACATGGATAACGGGGTGTTAAAAACAAATGAAGTGTTGCTTGCAACCCGAAATGCGGTCGGACGCATCGGGGGCGAGGTGGATATCACAAACTGGATTAGTAATCTTATCTTCCAATTTCAGCTGACATCCTTGTCTACATCGGAATATCCCAGCGTTGTCATGACTGTTCAGGACTCGGCGGATAATCCGGTTATCGGACTTGATACGCGTTCGCTAGAGGCATTTGTAGCTACCAGGGGTGTCCGGGGCGAATAATCTTCATAATAATTAATAAAATACTGGGAGCTATACTGTGAGTTTTGTTGACTGTACTCACCGAAATTGCCACAGTATCCAGAAGTACTATTTCGGTTACCTATGAAAGTCATCACAACGGGCGCCGAGCCCAAGCTGCTGGAAACGCTCACCTCGCTCAGGCAAAATCCCGCGCAGTGGACCTGTGTCTATTTCGCGTTCTCCGATTTGCTGGAACACTACCGCAGCGAATACCAGATTAAGATTGCCATCAACTTGATCAGCGACCTGCTGAAGCAGGAGGAATGCACGGTCTTTGTCTGCAAGGACTCGACCATTTTTCTTTTAGCTTATGCCCTGCAGCCTGCATTGCTGGATAAAGTTATTTTCCAGTTGCGTTACCTTTTTATGGACGATCCGCTTGCCTACACATCGGATGGGGAAGAAAATAAAGCTTTTAGCTCGGCCTTTGTGCTTAGCGACGGAATGCAAAAGGCAATAGATCTCGCCCAGGCCAAAATGCTTGAAGGCATGCGTCCGCGCCAATCCACAGGCGCGGCTGCCGCTGCTGGCCCATCAAAGATACAAAATTTGCTCGGTCAGGTAAAGCAAGCGCAGAAAGAACGCGCCGTTTCACCTGGTTCATCAAAATTTTTCAATGCGTCCAGTTTGGCTTCAATTGAACGCGATCTTCAAAATGCGGATCTTTCCAGTGTTGTGCGCCGCCAGCCGATCTGCGCTGCTATTCCGGATATGATGGTGCGCCGCGTATTCGATGAGCTTTACATCAATATTTCCCAACTGCGGAACATGCTGCGTGTCGATACTGATCTGCTCAGCAACAAATGGCTGTTTAAATACCTGACGGAAATCCTTGATCTGCGTGTGTTGGAGCTTATTAAGCATAATCCGGCACGTTACCTTGAGCTGCCGATAAGCCTCAATCTCAACATTAAGACGCTGATGTCGGATCAGTTTCTGGAATTCGATGCATCGGTAAAACCATCGGTAAAAGTCTCGGTGGTGATCGAAATTCAGGTGTCGGACGTCTTCGAAGATACACGGGCCTTCAAAGTAGCGCGCGAAACCGTTCAGAAACTGGGATACCGCGTTTGCCTTGATGGTCTAAGCGATCTTTCCTTCTGGATGATCGACCGCGAAAAACTAGGTTTCGATCTGCTGAAGCTTCAATGGAATGCGAACATTACAGCCGATATGAAGAGCCGCGAAAACCAGAAGATTCTCGAAGCAATTAAGCAATGCGGCCCCAACCGCGTTATTCTTTCGCGGTGCGATAACCGTAAAGCGGTGGATTACGGACAGGAGTTGGGCATTTCGCTATTTCAGGGGCGTTACCTCGACAAGCTGATGAATCCGCTTTCAAAAGTGGAGAACTAGGCTGACGCCGTTTGAGCTCATTCCCATCTTGTTTGGGGTGTTTCTCATCGGTGCCTGCGTCGGCAATTTTGCGACATCCTTAGTGTACCGGCTACCGCGGAATCTTAAAATCGCTAACGATCCTCCGTATTGCGACCATTGCCACGCTTATTTAGAGGAACGTGACAAATTTCCAATTTTCTCCTGGCTGTTTAACAAAGGAAAATGTCGTAAATGCGGTGTTGCCGTACCTTCTATTTATACCTGGATCGAGATCGCCAGTGGCATCGTCTTCATGGCCGCCTGGTGGCGCTTTGGAGTAAGCGAACAAATGCTGCTTTACATGGCGCTTGGTGAATGCTGGATCGTCCTGGCATCCATAGCTTTCAATGGCGTGCGATTGCCCGCTATTATGCTGGTCGCCACGGCAGGCGTAACCGCCGTGTTTCGCACGCTGCAGGAAGGAACAATGCATGGTTTCATCGTGAGCAGCTACCTGTTTCTGATGGTGGGGGTGATTCTGTGGCTGGGTAGTAAACGCAAGCTTGCCATCGCTAATTATGCCGTGCCGCTAAGCATCGCCGGTATGGCAGTTCCAATGCCGGTCTTTCATTATGCAGCCGCCGCGATTCTTGTTGTTTGGATTGGATTACGCGTAATTGAAGAATTTAGGCCAATGGCATTTACGGCCGCCTGCGCCTCAACAGCCTTGCTGTTCACGCTTTTATAATTATTCAACTGTAACGGATTTCGCGAGATTGCGCGGCTGATCTACATCGTTGCCGCGTAGTACGGCGGTATGGTAAGCGAGCAATTGCAATGGGGTCGCGTAAAGAATAGGGGCTGCAAGCACATCGCACTCCGGCAGAGTAATAACATGACGCGCCAGCGATTTTAGTTTCCTTGCCCCTTCTTCGCTTGAAAGCAGAATGATCTTTCCGCCGCGCGCCGCAACTTCCTGCAGGTTGGATGCCGTTTTTTCAAAGAGCGCATCTTCCGGCGCGACGACAACAACCGGCATATCTTGATCGATCAAGGCGAGGGGGCCGTGTTTCAGTTCACCGGCGGCATATCCTTCCGCGTGAATGTAGGAAATTTCCTTCATTTTCAGGGCGCCTTCACAGGCGATCGGATAACCGGTGCCGCGCCCTATGAAAATCATGCTGCGGCTTTGATAAATATCCTCCGCGACCTTGTGAATTTGCTGATCAAGCGCCAGAACCTGATGCATCATTTCGGGTACTCCGGTAAAGGCGTGCACGGCGCTATGCATAGCAGCTGCGTCAATCACCCCCCGTTCACGCGCCGCCGATAAAGTCAGGCAGGCGAGGGCGGCAAGCTGCGTATTGAAAGCTTTAGTCGAAGCAACGCCGATTTCCGTGCCTGCCAACGTGTAAAGAACACTGTCGGCTTCACGCGAGATGGTGCTTTCGGGAACATTGACGAGGCCGACCGTATATTGCCCCTCGCTTTTAGAATGGCGAAGCGCCGCCAGTGTATCAGCGGTCTCACCGGACTGCGAAATAAAAAGGCCGATGCCGCCTTTGGGTAAAAGCGGCTGGCGATAACGGAATTCGGACGCGATATCGATACTGGCAGGTAGCTTGGCGATCTGCTCAAACCAGTAGCGCGCCACCTGCGCTGCATAGAAGGATGTGCCGCAGGCAACCATACTGATCTTGGCAGCGGCCGCAAAGACATCGGTCAATTTGCCAAAGCTGAAGCCTTCCTGGGTTGCATCGTAGAAATTATGGATGGTGGCGGCGACGGCATCTGGCTGCTCATAAATTTCTTTCAGCATGAAATGCGGAAAGTTGCCTTTATCAGTGAGGCTTCCGGCGGCAGCTATGGTCTTTATTTCCCGTGTAACCCGGGTGTGCTCGCGATCATAAAAAACAGCGTCTTTTGCCGTAAGCATGGCGCAATCGCCTTCTTCCAGGTAAGAGGCGCGCGTAACGAAGGGAGAAAGCGCGACCGCGTCCGAACCCAGCATCAGAAATCCATCGCCATACCCAATGGCCAGTGGCGAACCGAGGCGTGCGGCGAATAATGTCTCCGGCATATCGGTAAACAGAATGGCTAGCGCATAGGCGCCATGCAGCTGCTTGATGACCGAAAGAACGGCCTGCTCAGGTGTCAATCCTGATTTCAATGCGTCTTCCAAAAGGAAGGGGACAACTTCCGTATCTGTCTCGCTGGTGAAAACATAACCTTTTTTCTTTAAAGAATCACGCAGATCTGAGTGGTTCTCAATGATGCCGTTATGAACCACGGCAACGCGTTCGCTGACATGGGGATGCGCGTTAGCGTCAGTCGGAGCGCCATGCGTTGCCCAGCGGGTATGGCCAATTCCTATCGTGCCCTGTAGATGATGCCCGGATAGTCTCTCCTCCAGGCGACGGATTTTGCCCTGCACCCGGGCGCGAAGTAACGTATCATCATGGATTGTGGCGACGCCGGCGGAATCATAGCCGCGATATTCCAACCGTTTCAGACCTTCAATCAGAACCGGTTCTGCCTGCTTATTTCCAACGATGCCTATAATGCCGCACATGGGCACTGTGTCTACCTTCTAACACCCCGTATAATCAAGCAGATTTGCCGCACATCATGTTACAGAATGTTACCGCGCAAGAAGCGTAGGTTTTACCGATAGTTAAGAGATTCTCTAGGCTTTATTAAGAGTTATTTTATGAGGGTTTAAGAATTCTATGCGACACTGAAACATAGAAAAAACAAAGCTTTGTTTCTATGGTGACCCTTTTTTCCGTAAGGCGATTTGCCTTCAGCGACATGCGCGTGCGATGAGTAAATCCTCGCGCACATTTTCGCTTCGAAAGCGCTTGATGCTTGTCATCTTAACCGTGACGCTTGTCTCGGTCGGTATTACCACGTTCATGATTACGCTGATTGGTATCATCAATATTCGGCAGAACATCCATGCGGATCTCGTGCGTGTTGCTGAAATGGTGGGGCAGCATAATAAAAATAATATCGCTTTTGGCCGCCGCGACTTTGTGACAACCGGACTTGAGGTATTCCAACTGAAACCGTCCGTTATCAAAGCATGTGTATATGACAGCGATAACACGCTGTTTGCGTTTTATCCGATTACAGATAAGTTGGAAAACCAGTTCAGCACCGGCGCAATTTCGTTGAATGAGATTTCGCACTGTCCAAATATAAATGCAGGTGAACGGCGTAGTGAAAATAACAGTATCGAGATAATCAATCGGATCAAAGACAATGGCGGTGAAATCGTCGGTACGATTTATGTCCAGTCAGATCTGCGCGACGTCGATGATTTTATACGAAAGCAACTACTGACGGCGCTTGGTGTCATGTGCGGCGTTGTCATCATGGCGTATATCCTGGCAGCACGCATGCAGCGTTCTATTTCGGCGCCCATCCTGCAACTCGCCGACACGACCGCTATGGTGACTCAGCGCCATGATTACTCTATGCGCGCCAACAAAACGGACATCGAAATGCCGCTTTACTCTGATGAGATGGCAACATTGTATGATGCCTTTAATCGAATGCTTGCCGATATCGAAGAGCATGAGAAAGAGGTTAGGCGTCACACGGTGGAATTGGAAACGGCAAAAGAACATGCGGAATCTGCTAATATGGCAAAATCGCGCTTCTTGGCCAGCATCAGCCATGAATTGCGTACGCCACTCAATGCGATTATCGGGTTCTCCTCGATCATAAGTAACCAACTATTCGGTGAGGTTGGTCCAAAATATAAGGAATATGCATCTGATATTCATGATTCCGGGGTGCATCTGCTCGAGATCATCAATGACATCCTGGACCTTTCCAAGGCAGAAGCTGGCAAACTGACGCTTGATTTCGAGGAATTCGACATCAATAAGGCAATTCAAAAAACGGTGACGATCTTGAATGAACGCGCTGAGCGCAGCGGCGTGCGGATCACGACGGACGTACCGGAAAGCCTGCCGTTCATTATTGCCGACCGCGTCCGTCTCATACAGATACTGTTAAACGTCGTTTCGAATGCCGTGAAGTTTACAGAATCGGGAGGTAAGGTTCATATATCCGTGCTCTGCCAGGCTACCACAAATCATAAAGATCTCTTCTTAATTACTGTACGTGACACCGGTATTGGTATGACTAAGGAACATATCGACATCGCGTTCCAGCCGTTCGGCCAGGTGGAAGGCGATCTCGACCGAAAATTCGAGGGAACGGGACTCGGGCTGCCGCTGACCCGCAAACTGGTTGAATTGCATCGCGGCAAGATATTTATGGAAAGCGAGCCGAAGAAAGGGACGATTGTTTATATCGAGATTCCTTCCGATCCAGCTCGCTTAAAACGCGAAATTTAGTGCTAAGTCTAATAATTAGATAACATTCTTTTTACTTTTTATTATGATTTTACCCATACTATAGTATACATAATCACGAAGGAGACGTTCCGTGAAGGATACATACATTGAGTCTATTTTATTGATCGAACGGTTGCACCGCCGCTTCCTCGATGTGATCAAGGCGGAACTGGATCGTCAGAAAATTGCTGACATCAACAACGTGCAGACGCTTATTCTGTACAACATCAATTCCGAAGAACTGACGATAGGCGAGCTCACCAACCGTGGCTATTATCTTGGCTCGAACGTATCCTACAACGTCAAGAAGCTTGTTGAAAACGGTTACCTTCTGCAGGAGCGTTCCCTTCACGACAAACGCTCGATTAAAATCCGTTTGTCCGATAAGGGCCTGGAGCTATGCCGTAAAATTGATGAGCTTTACGAGCGACACATCAAGTCGCTCCGCGACCCAAGTGCCGACCAGTTGGCGACCGTCAACAAACTGCTCCTGCAATTGGAGCGTTTTTGGACGGACTGCATGAACAATTCCTATAAATCCTAGTCGTTAGTTCTTAATTTCGCTTTACCATCATCCATATTGCGCGATGCAATACGCTTTGCTAACGTCCTGCCGTTTGAAATGATCACTCGCAAACGGGGTACGTAATGATGCGCAAGCATTTTTTAGGTTTTACGGTTTTTTTTGTAGCGGCTGCCACGCTTCTTTCCACGCCCGCATCGGCTGGCAATAAATTCATCACGTTCGGTACGGCGGGCGTTACCGGCGTCTACTATCCGGTTGGCGGCACGATCTGCCATTTTGTAAATCGTAAATCCAAAGAGCATGGCATTCGTTGCGCGGTTGAATTGACGGGTGGTTCGATTGCTAATCTTACGTCGATCCGCGAGCACGATCTCGATATGGGTTTTGCCCAGTCCGATTGGCAATATAATGCCTATAACGGGACGGGGGCATTTTCAGATCAAGGTGCCAATCCTGATCTGCGTTCTGTTTTTTCGCTGCATAGCGAAGCATTTACCGTCGTTGCGCGTGCCGATTCCGGCGTACATAGCTTCGATGACCTGCGCGGTAAAATTGTGAATATCGGCAATCCTGGTTCCGGTATGCGGGGCACAATGGATGAAGTCATGAGAGCCAAGGGATGGAATCTCGGCGTATTTAAAGCTGCCACTGAATACCGTGCTGCTGATCAAGCAGCCAAACTATGCAAAAAAGAAATCGATGCGTTTGTTTTCGCCACCGGCCATCCGAACGGATCTATTCAGGAAGTTGCCAACAATTGTAACAGTAAACTGGTCAATGTTGATGGCCCGGACATTGAAAAATTATTCGCCACATACCCGTATTACTCTCTCGCAACGATTCCGGGTGGCATGTATACCAATAACCCGGAAGACATTAAAACCTTCGGCGTAAAAGCGACGGTCGTTACTTCGAAAGATGTGGATGAAGAGTTGATTTATCAGGTCGTTAAAGCCGTTTTCGAAAACTTTGATGATTTCAAGACCACGCATCCCATTTTAGCTAATCTCGATAAGAAAGAGATGATAAGCAACGGTTTGACGGCGCCGCTTCACGAAGGGGCAAAGCGTTACTACCGTGAAGTCGGTCTTTTAAAGGAATAACGAATTAAAATTCGCGATTGGCGCAAAAGCGTGCTGTTGCAATTAATGCATCGCGCGCTTCATTAGCGGGTAGGGCGCCTAAAATATCTTCTGCCCTTTGCGCATATTCCGCCGCTTTCTGAACCGCACGCGCTACGGCATCATATTTTTGAATATATTGGATGGCCTGCGCCAGATCGTCATCGCGTTGATTGGCATCCTCTAAAGTGCGCTTCCAGAACGCTTGCTCTTCGGAGGAACCTTCGCGATAGGCGATAATTACCGGCAGTGTCAGCTTGCCTTCGCGGAAGTCATCGCCGACCGCTTTACCTAATTTTTGCGGATCGGCAGAGTAGTCCAGGGCATCGTCCATCAACTGAAATGCGATGCCGAGATATTCGCCATACTCACGCAGCGACTGACGATAATGATCACGATCGGCCATGATAGCGCCAATTTCCGTCGCTGCAGCAAAGAGTGCAGCCGTTTTTGCTCCGATAATAGCCAGATAATGTTCTTCTGACGTCGTGGAATCATTAGCGGCTGCCAGCTGCATCACCTCGCCCTTAGAGATTGTCGCCGATGCATCCGATAAAACCTTCAGAATCGGAATGGAACCATCCGCTACCATCAGTTGAAAAGCGCGGCTAAGCAGGAAATCGCCCACGAGCACACTTGCCTGATTACTCCAGATGGCATTGGCGGTTTCGTTGCCGCGGCGAAGCGTGCTCTCGTCAACAACATCATCATGCAACAAGGTTGCCGTGTGAATCAATTCGACAGCCGCTGCAAGACCAATCTGGCGCGTACCTTCATGGCCGCAGAGTTTTGCGCATGCAATCGTCAAGGATGGGCGCAGCCGCTTGCCGCCCGACGCAATAATATGTTCGGCAATGCGGCGAATGAGGGGTACATCATCACTAATCGAACCCAGGATCACGTCATTAACGGCCAGCATGTCCGCCTTGACCAGCGATAAGAGCGGTTCAAGCGTAGCAGGGGCGGGAACGGATGGTTTGCGTACGGCAGATGTAGGCATATAAACCCTTTTAGACGCTGGAAACCAAGAAGTAAACTAGAGCATTTCCCATTTTCACATGCGTAGCGCGTATGCCAAACGCGACTATATTTCAGGCTAGTATGGAATGGGGCGGAGTCGTGCTGTCAGCCTGCGTCTGAAACGTGTCCAGCTTAACACAGGCGCCCAGCCCTGCGCGGAAGACAAGTGCCCCCTTAAAGCCACCGATTTGCTGTGCTTCTGCGTAAATAGACTGGATATCCCGTAGCATAACCGGCGTCAGCGGATTTTCGCTACGCACAGTTAAATCGAAGCTGTATCCTGGATTTTGCCGCTTTACCATGCCATCGAGCTGCATGTGACCCAGCTGCGTCAGGTGAAAATCGACGAGGAAGTGTTCGTCGAACGAGGATTTATGCTTATCTTTGCCTTGCTGATCACCGCGTTTCTGGAACCATTGCAGCGTATGTAACCCCTGATGAAATATAGGAATGCTTGCCTGCATCCATGTGCCGGGATCGCGTGCTTCACCGAGTGTGCCACGCATTGCGGCAAAATCCTGCGTAATCCGTTGGAGCAGATCAAGCTTACCCGTTTTTTCAAGCTCTTTAGCGTTTGGTTCACCCAGCCATTTGCGCACGTCACCACCTTTTAAAGCAACCAGCAAAAATAAAATTTCCGCTGATAAGGAAGCGCCCGGGCGAGGCACTAGGCGCGGAGTTGCGATATCGTTGCTGGCATAGGGAATTGGATAGGGAAAATCATCGATTTCACCAATGCCTTTATAGGGTTTGGCTCCCTGTACCGGCGGCGCGGTGATCTCCGATTCCGGTGCCGGTTCAATCGTCGCGATGGTAAAGCTGAGCTTGGTGCCAACCGGCAGTTGCGTTGGAGAAAATAAATTTAGCGTGCCTACGGGTGTCTGTAATGTGATCTGGCCATCAGGCGAAGAGGCAATAACAGTGGCCGAAAAAACGGGTGAATGTGTTAGAGCTATGTGGGCTGGTATAGATGAAGAGGCCGCATGCTGTGCCGGCATGACCATCGTCGTCGAGGTGGCGGATTGCGGTGGCGGTGTAAAGATGTGGGGTGCCTGAGCAGGCAATGGCGCTGCCGTATTAGGTGAATAAGGTTTATATGCTGGCGGTAGAAAGGAGGGTTCTGCGTTAGGTAAAGATGCTTGCGCGCCTGAGGTGCCAGACCTGGCTTCCTGAGGTATGCTGTTTACCGAAAGCGGGATTTGCGTTTCTGGCACTGATAAGGGCGATGGAGTAAGAGGTCGTACTATCTGCTGCGCGGGAACCACCATTTCCGGTAGCGATTCCACGAGCGCGCCTGTCTGATTGAGTATATGTGCGACGCCGGCAGGTGCAATTTGTGTAGGAACAGGCGCTGCCCCGGAAACAGAAGGCAAGGTTGGGTTTGCAGGCATTGGCGGTAGTGGGGATGCGGCATTGCCGGGCAGTGGAATGCTGGCAGGAATTGCTATGCCGGATGCTAGGGGGACGGGCGCGGATGTATTCGGTGGTACAGCAGAATTGATAATCGGAGGATTGGACATGGAGCCGGGCAACGGATTGAGAGTGCCTGCTGAGGAGGTCGCTGCCGGTGCTCCGGTCGGAAAAGTTGATGGGTTGGGCTGGCTGAAAAAAGGCAATGCGGCCTGCATCTGCTGGGGCAATTCCAGTTTCACAACATCGATCTTTAATGCCGTGCCGATTGCTGCTTTCAAAAGAATCAGTTTGATTTCCGCCGGCAATAAATCCAGCTCTTGTGGAAGCAATGGAGCAGGTACATTACCCGGTGGTAACGGCGTTGCTGCATCTCCTTCCAAAAACGGAGGCGAAACCAAAATGGCCTTCAGCGTCGTAGCGACATCTTTGGGTGCAGCGGTAGTGGATGCTACCGTCTGGTTTGTGGAAGTGGACTCATCTGGCGTCTGCAACAGGGGTGAGCTATGCGCGATGGAATCCTGCTGCGGCGCGCTCATGCCAATCGATTCCATATACTTCGCCAGCGATTTGCCATCGACGCTGACAATGCGGGCAAACATTTCTTTCTGCACCTGTTCCATCTTGAGCACGACTTCGATGCCGCGCTTGATAAAAAGGTCCATTTTTAGTGAAATCATGCCATCGGGTGTTTCCAATTGAGTGTGGCCAGTCGCATCGCGTCCGTACACATTACCGGTAATCAGAGTGCCGGCGGCAATCGTGGCCAGCTGGTTTGGCGTACTCCCGCTCGCATTGGCGGGATTCACACCCGGAAGCACTTGCAGCAGGACTTGATTGAGCGCGGGAACCGGAGGTGTGTTCATAACATCCTCCCCAATGCCCTATGCTTTCTGCATAAGTTTGATGGAAATCGCCGCGCAGTCCGTCGCCGCCGTAGTGTAGGCAGCCTTTTCGATAAGAGAACTTTGGGCGCGAATGGTGTCGCGTACCTTGTTATCCTTGCGCACAATGCCAAGCAGCGGCGGCGTCACATTGAGAAAATTGGTACAGGCTTTGAGCAGGGCACCGTACGTTTTCTCACCTTCTTTTTGTGATGCTGCCTGATTGACGACGATTTGGATATCCGGCCGGTTGAGACGGGTCACCGCCAATTTTATAAAAGCATAGGCATCAGTGAGCGAAGTCGGCTCATCGGTGATGACGACGATACAGCGTGAGGCAATCGAGGTCAAAAACTGGACATATTGCTCGATACCCGCGCCAAGGTCGATGATGACATGGTCGTAATTGCGGGCGACGTCCTGCAATTCCGTTTTAAGCTGCTGTAATTTGGAAAGCGAAAGATTGGCAAGGCTGGCTGAGCCCGAACGACCGGCAATGATATCAAAACCGGCGGGATAATGAGTAATCGCCTGATCCAATGTCACGTCACCTTTGATCACGGCGCCGAGATCCTGTTTTGGCGTCAGGCCCAGCTGAACATCCACATTGGCAAGGCCGATGTCGCCATCGAACAGCAGCACGCGGCGGCCCGAGCGCGCGAATAAGTGCGACAGCGTAATCGCGAGCCATGTCTTTCCAACACCCCCTTTGCCTGACGCAATCGCAATGATGTTGTTTTTGTCGTCCATTCTAACTTCCTCCGTTGGCGCGGTATTGCATAAGCAGTCCGCTTAAATATTCCGGTGTAACCGGCTCAAAGTTTCCCAACACTTTTTCGCTGCCGGTAGCGTGCGAAAAACTAAGGCCCGCCGCGAGTGCGGAGCAAAGAACGCTTCCGTAGCGGCGCGTTAGATCAGTGCGGGTTACAATCATCTTTTCAACGCTCATAAAGGAGAATGCCTGCGCCATCTCCATGGATTCATTGGCATCAAGGCCTGCCGGAAAGATCAGAATCGGGGTTAGCTCAAGCAAACCGGCAAACTCCGCAAGTTCTTTCAACTCGTAGAAATCATAAGGGTTTGCTCCTGCCGTATCGATCAACACGCGATCTTCCTTGGGCACTTCTCCTAAAATAGCCTTTAAATCCGCCCTATTACCAGCTACTGCAAGTCCAATGCCAAGAATATCAGTAAATGCGGAAAGTTGTTCAACCCCTCCTGCGCGTTTGTTATCCGTCGTGATGACGTGGATGTTCTTGCTTTCCTTGGCGGCGCGCGCCGCCAGCTTGGCGGTGGTAACGGTTTTACCCGCACCTGGCGGGCCAATTAGAATGTAACGATAGCCGGGTGCATTGACATTGATCGGCTCATAGGTGAATTGCTCTTTCAGCGCGCCGGTCAGAACACTACGGATACCGGCATCAGTATCATCCTTCGGTTGCGGCTGCGGCCAGGCTTTTGCCAAAATGGATTCCATCACATGGTCAACCACGCCGTGATAACGCAGCACTTTTTCCACGTCGCGAACAAGGTAATCCGGCAATTGCGATTTATTGCGCAGTTCCGTCATTTCTTCACGCGTTGGCGCAACGGTCTTCAGCGGTACGGGCGCTTCTTGCGGAATATCAACGTCGGATGGCAGCAAATCATCTTGATCGAGAGCTACGGTGACGCACACGCCTTTACCCATCGGATTTTTGCCAGTGGAAATAATGACGGCTTCTTCGCCCATTTCCTCGCGCACCATGCGCATGGCTTCCGAAATATCGAGGGCATTAAAGGTGCGAATGCGCATGGGTCAGTAGCCAATTGTCAGTAGCCGGTGTTTAGTGATGACACCCGCGGGTTTTAAAAGGTTAACGTTGTTGTAATTTCGTGGCCTGCTTAAATCAATTAAGAAATATGTAGAACTCATAGCTGCCCCAGCGTTTTGATCTTGGCTTTCGGGTGGATTTCATTTTGTGACATAACCATGGTCGAAGAGCGGAAACGCTCAACAATGGAGCGAACGTAAGGACGAATCGCCGGGCTCGTAAGTAGCACCGGATTTTCACCTTGCATGGCGAGCTGGTCAAATTTGGCGCGCACTGCCGTAATGAACTCCTGAATTTTGCTTGGTGCCATGGTGAGCTGACGGTCTTCGGCAGGGCCGGAGATGGAATCGACGAATATCTGCTCCCAGACGGGTGGTAATGCCACGATAGGAATAAAGCCATCATCATTGGTTGCTGAGTGGGAAATCTGGCGCGCGAGTCGTGTGCGCACATGCTCAGTGATTGTCGTGACGTTCTGTGTGATGCGGGAAGACTCGGCGACCGCTTCCATAATGGTGGAAAGATCACGAATGGAAATGAGTTCGGCAAGAAGATTCTGCAGCACGCGCTGAACGCCCGTTACCGAAATCTGCGAAGGAATGGTCTCGGCGATCATCTTCTGGTGATCCTTGCCCAATTCGTCGAGGAGTTTCTGCGTTTCGGCATAAGAAAGCAGTTCAGAAATGTTTTCTTTCACAACTTCCGTAAGGTGCGTCGTAATCACGGTCGGCGGATCAACGACGGTCAGATTGCGGAAAAGCGCTTCCTCGCGGTAGGAATCGCTGATCCACATGGCTGGTAGGCCAAAAGTCGGCTCGCGCGTTTCCTCACCGGGCAGCGTAATTTTATTGCCGCTCGGATCCATGGCAAGAAGCATATCCGGACGAATATCGCCGCGGCCGCATTCCATTTCCTTCACTTTGATCACATAGCTGTTGGCAGGCAGCTGCATGTTATCCTGAATGCGTACGGCAGGCATGACGAAGCCTAATTCACGGGCGATCTGTTTACGCAAAGCCTTGATCTGTTCCGTCAGGCGGTGGCCTTTCTGATAGTTGATCAACGGCAGCAGCCCGTAGCCTAATTCAAGACGAATGCTATCAATATGCAGCGTTTCGTTGATATTTTCCTGTGCGGGTGCTGCTTCCGGCTGACCTGGCTGGCCGGCGACCATGGCGCCGCCCGGACCGGCGCGTCTTGCCAAGACGCCATCCTTACCGGCAGCGGCAAGCGCTTCACGGCGCGTCTTGGTGCTGAGATAGGCAAGAAAGCCGGTGATCCCCGCGAGAATTAAAAACGGCAGGTGTGGAATGCCGGGCATCAGGGAAATAGCCAGCAGCAAGAAACTTGTGATGCTAAGCGGTGTCGAGGAAGCAGAAAGCTGACCAAAGACGGCTTTGTCGGCGGTGCCATGCACACCAGCTTTGGTGACCAGCATACCGGCAGCCGTGGAAACGACGAGGGCAGGGATTTGAGCGGCGAGGCCGTCACCAATGGTCAGGATGGTGTAGGTTTTGATCGCGTCGCCAAAAGAAAGATCATTCAGTGCCACGCCGATGATGATGCCGCCGATGAAGTTAATGAAGGTAATCAGCAATCCGGCAATCGCGTCACCGCGTACGAATTTGCTGGCACCGTCCATGGAACCGTAGAAGGTACTTTCATCCTCCAGTTCCTTGCGGCGCGCTTTAGCTGTGTCTTCATCGATCAGGCCGGCGGACAAGTCCGCATCGATGGCCATTTGTTTACCTGGCATCGCATCCAGACTGAAGCGGGCGGATACCTCGGCGATACGGCCCGAACCTTTAGTAATTACAACGAAGTTGATGATGGTCAGAATGGCGAAGATGATACCCCCGATCAGTACCGAGCCGGACATCACGAAGTGCCCAATGCTTCAATGACGTGACCTGCAGCGGCGGTACCGGTGTGGCCATTACTAAGGATAAGACGCGTCGAGGCGATGTTCAGCGCCAGGCGCAGCATTGTTGAGATAAGCAGAATGGTTGGGAAAGCACTAAAGGCGAGGGGCTTATCGACAAACAATACCGTCATCAGGATAAGGACGGAAAAGCTGATCGACGTGCCGAGCAGGAAGTCCAGCATGCCTGCTGGAATCGGCATCAGCAGCACGCTCAAAATGCCGACAATGCCCAACGCGAAGAAGATATCGCTCCGGCGCAGCATGATGCGCGCATTCTGCTGGAGACCAGGCAACGTCAGTGCATTTGCGCGCGGTTCATTCATGCGTCGTAGCTTTCATAGTTAGGCAGCGTCACTGGCCACGCCGTATTCGCGCAGTTTATTGCGCAGCGTACGGATGGAAATACCTAGAATATTCGCTGCGTGCGTGCGATTGCCGAGACAATGGTCGAGCGTCTGCAGAATGAGGTCTTTTTCTACGTCGGCGACGCTTCGGCCAACCAGCTGCGCAACATCGAAACCATCCGGGCGCGGCGTATTGGCTGCGGTTTCGCGGCTGGTGTTTTCAACGGGGACGGCGGTGCCCATGAACTGCTGCGGCAGCATGACGGCTGCTTCATCGATTTCTGGCCCTTGTGCCATGAGCACGGCGCGGTGCATGATGTTTTCAAGTTCGCGCACGTTTCCTGGCCATTGGTATTGCTGCATTTTGGCAAGCGCGCCATCCGTAAATTTGCGCGGCGGCAGACCGTTTGCTTTTGAATATTTCGCAATGAAATGATCGGCAAGCGGCATGATGTCTTCTTTGCGTTCTCGCAACGGCGGTAGCGCAACATTAATAACGTTGAGGCGGTAATATAAATCCTCGCGGAATTTACCGGATTTTGCATGTTCGAGCAGATTACGGTTACTGGTAGCGAGAATGCGGATATTTACTTTCACCGGCGAATTACTTCCAAGGCGGTCAAACTCGCGCTCTTGGATGGCACGCAGGAGTTTTGCCTGCAGTTTCAAATCCATTTCGCTGATTTCATCAAGCAGTAGCGTGCCGTTATTGGCTTCTTCAAATTTACCGATACGGCGCATCATGGCGCCGGTAAAAGCACCTTTTTCATGGCCGAACAGTTCGGATTCAAGAAGATTATCCGGAATCGCCGCGCAGTTGACGGAAATGAACGGTTTGCCGGAACGAACGCTTTTGCGGTGGATATAGCGCGCGATCACTTCTTTACCAGTGCCTGACTCACCCGTGATCAGTACGCTGGCATCGGCAGCGGCGATCTTGTCTACCATCTGCATGACCTGCAGCATGGCAGGGGATTTGAAGATAACGGAATGCGATTCTTCCGTGATGGCTTCCAGTACGGCGGCAATCAATTCCTCGTCCGGTGGCAGTGGAATAAATTCCTTCGCGCCTGCTCTAATTGCAGCAACAGCAAGTTTGGCATCCGCTTTGACGCCGCAAGCAACAATGGGTACGGAGATATGCTCAGCGATTAACATTTGCGCGAGTTTTTCGATATCATGCGAAATTTCAACCATGAGTACATCGGCGCCATTACCGCTGCACAGCGAATCGAGCGCGGTGGCGACGGAGGGAACCTGCACCACCTTTGCGCCCCGATCCTTTGCTATCTTGCTGGCGGCGCCTAGCTGTCCGCCCAAATCCCCAACAATCATTAAACGCATAATATCCTCCTTCTCGTCTGCGATAATTATCTATCGCTTATCGTTTTTAATAATTTCCGTCATGGTGACGCCGATTTTATCCTCAACGACCACCACTTCGCCGCGTGCAACGAGGCGATTATTCACATACACATCAATTGGCTCGCCAACTTTACGGTCCAGCTCGATCACCGCACCGCGGCCAAGCTTCAACAGCTGGTTGACTTGAATCGTTGTTTTGCCCAGTACGACCGAAACCTGAACCGGAATGTCCTGCACGGCGTCCAGCGTTACGCTGCCGTCGCCGCCGTCGCCAAACATTTCTTTCAATTCTGCATTATCTACCATGATTTACTCCTTGGGGTGATCGGGGTTGGTGAGACTCGCATCCAGCGTGTCTAAATGACTGTTGATGTAGTTATAAACGTCTTCCGGCATGGTATAAGATGCTTCGGAAGCTGCAGCGCCTTCTTCGGCTTGGGCAGGGGGCTGCTTTTTCTGGTCGTCTTTGCCTTCGACAACCTGCAAAATTTCTTTCCATAAGCTGCCGGTTGAACGCTCAACCGCGCCGTCCTGCCATTCCAGTCGGCAATCCGCGATGTCGAGATCTGGCTGCGTGCCGACAAGCACTTTTCCCTCAAATCCGGATTCAAGTGCGATGCGCAGCACGTGAGTTTCCACCGGCATCTTGATGTCGGGGTGAACAAACACGGTAATTTTTTGCTGCCTGAGTAACATCGGCAGTGTTTGCTCGATCAACGAGGCGACCGATTTATCCGCATTTTCCTTGAGCGCGCCGCCTGCCACCTTGTGAGCAACGGATAGTGCGAGGCCGATAAGCTCATGGTGTTTGGTTTGAAAGAAATCCGTGAATTCCTGATGGGCAGCTGCCAGATCGCCGCCGAGTTTTGTAAAAAGCTGCTGCAGGCGTTGATTGAGAAGCGTGTCTTCGTTTTCGGCAGATGTTTTTCCCTCAGCGACGCCTTTTTGGAATCCCTCTTCGAAAGCGCGTGCGCGTTCGCGGTCCAGGTCAGCTTGCGTGTAGGTGGGCGGCGGAGGCGGCGGAGGCGGCGCTTCTTCAGCGATGTGCAGGGATTCTTCAAAACCGTCAGCGATATCCAGCGGCGCGCTGAAGTCCCGAAGTGCAAGAAAGTCAAATCGTTCTATACGTGCCTTGTGCTGCTGTGCATTCATTTTAGTAAACTAACTGATCCTCGCCGCTCGCATCGGCAATAATGATTTCCCCTTTGGCTGCCATATCTTTGGCGATATTGACAATATACATTTGTGCCTCGTCCACCTCTTTCAGGCGTACAGGGCCCATGGCGCCCATATCCTCCTTGAGGATTTTGGAAGCGCGTTCGGACATATTGCTGAAGAACAGCTCACGCATATTCTCCGGCGCCCCTTTGAGGGCGATAGACAGTTTGTCCTTGTCGATGTTGCGCAAAATATTCTGGATGCCTTGATTGTCGATCTTGGTGAGATCCTCGAAGGTGAACATGAGAGCGCGGATACGTTCGGCGGATTCGTTGTCGCGTTCTTCGAGCTTGCCCATGAATTTGGCCTCGGTATTGCGATCGAAGTTGTTGAAGATTTCGGCCATCATCTCATGGCTGTCGCGGCGCTGGGTTTTCGCAACGTTGCTCATGAATTCAATACGAAGCGTCTTTTCGATGCCGTCGAGCACCTCTTTCTTCACCGCTTCAAGCGACAACATGCGCATGATGACCTCCATGGAAAGGTCTTCCGGCAGCGTGCCAAGGACGCGGGCGGCATGATCGGGTTTGATTTTGGAAAGCACCAGTGCGATGGTCTGTGGGTATTCGTTCTTTAAGTAGGAAGCGAGAATATCTTCGCTGACATTGCCCAGCTTGTCCCACGTCGTGCGTCCGGCAGGACCGCGAATATCTTCCATGATGGAATCGACGCGTTCCTTGCCGAGCGCTTTGACGAGAAGCTTTTCCGTGGTGTCGAAGTTGCCCATGACAGCGCCGGAAGCGGACATGAGTTCGGAAAACTCCAGGAAAAGACGTTCGACCGTGTCATTATTAACGCGGCCGAGATTAGCCATGGCATTGGACAAGTCCTTGATTTCTTCGTCGCCCATCAGGGAAAACAGCCTGGAGGCGTTTTCCTCGCTGACGGACATCAGCATGATGGCGGCCTTTTGCATGCCGCTCATGCTGCGGAAATCTTCTTTTACAGGTGGCTTGGCCATGCCGCTTTCTCCAGGTTGCTTGACGGTTTAGTTTGCAGGCTCGAATGCCCATTGACGGATAATGCTGAGCGTTTCGTCGGGATGGCGTTCGATGAGTTCGTTGATCTTGCGCAGGGTGGAGGACTTCACTCCGCCCTCGATACGGTTGATGTTGATGAGAGAATCATCTTCCTCATCACCGCCGCTGAGATCAGCCAGGCGACCGGCAATGCCGCCACCCGGAGCGCCCAGCGCCGCCTGGTTCATCATATCCTCTTCACGCGCCTGTTCGGAAGACGCGATAGTGCGCGCCACCAGCGGACGGATGATCAGAAGGACGACGAGCGCTGCCACGCCACCCATGACAAGCGTTTGGATGATGCTGGAAAGATCGTTCTTCAGCCAGTCGAACGGCGACTCGGCGAACATGTCCTTGCCACTGTCGACAAATGGCATGTTGACGACCTGTACGGTATCGCCACGTTTTTCGTCAAAACCAATGGCGGATTTGACGAGTGTCGCATACTGCGCCAATTCTTCGGCGGAACGGGGAGTATAGACCGACTCACCATCCTTATTTTCTTTGTAAACGCCGTCCATCAACACGGCGACGGAGAGGCGCTTCACGGTGCCGGTTTCCTTGACATGATTTTCTGTTGTCTTGGAAATTTCGTAATTGGTAGTCTCATCAGTTTTATTGCTATTCTTCTGATTGACGATGGCGCCTTTGTCCGCATTCGCGTCAGGCAGGTTGTTCTGCACCGATACATTATCTTTCAGGTCTTTTTCATTTTCCTGCTCATTTTCTTCCGTGCTTTGCACGGAGCGGGCTACCTGACCCTCAGGATCGAACTTTTCCGAGTTGGTGACCACACGGTCAAAGTCGATATCGGCATTCACTTCCGCTTTGACTTTACCCATGCCGACCGATTGCTCGAGCAGGCGCTCAATGGTCTGCTTCATTTTAGTTTCGTAAGAAGTGCGGAATTCCTGAGCGGTGGACGCCATGACTTCCGGATCGTTTTCATCTTCGACGCCGCGGGCCAGCAGATTGCCTTTATTATCGATGATGGTGATTTTGGAAGGCTTCAGGCCCGGAACGGCGGTTGCCACCAAATGTTGAATAGCTGCAATTTCTTCTTTAGCCAGCTGGCGCGATCCACGCAACTTCAGGGCAACGGATGCCGTCGGCTGAATCTGGTCGCGGGTAAAAAGCTCACGCTTGGGAAGCACGAGGTGGACGCGAGCGGCTTCGATGCCTTCCATCGAACTGACGGTGCGGCCGATTTCGCCTTCGAGTGCGCGCATCTTATTAATATTGAGAACGAAATTGGATGTGCCAAGCGCTTCCGAATGATCGAAGATTTCATAACCGACCATGGAACCGGAATTCGGCAGGCCGGCGCGGGCGAGCAGGACGCGCGCTTTTTCAACTTTGTCGGTCGCGACCAGAATTTGCGTGCCGCCCATGCCGATCTCATAAGGGATATTATTTTTCTCGAGCTCAGTCGTCATCTGGCCACTGTCTTCAAGGGACAGGTTTGAATAAACCGGCGACATGACGGGCGAGGAAAGGTTCAGTGACAGAAAAATAAAGAACCCGATCAGTAGAGCGGCGGTTCCGGCAAGGGCTGCGATCTTCACTTGATTCATTTCGCGCAGCGACTGCACCATGGCATTCATCGAATAACTCCCTATTGCTTGCTGTTGCATTGGTTGTCCCCTTGATTGTTTTTATGTGTGGAATGCCGACTGGCACGAAACACATTCTGACAAACGAGAGTTAAACTTTGGTAAACAGCAGGAATTTTTTTCCTAGTAAGCAGAGAAATACAAATCGGATCGCCTTTGCAAGTTCTTTATACCCCATATGGTGATAATTCTAAGCATTGTGTCTATATGTTGTGGTATTTTTGCTTATGGGATTTTTATGGCCCAATTTGACATGGTAAATTAAAGAATTGCCAATGATAAACAAAGGCTTGGAATTACCTATAGGAAATTAATGTTAAAAAAGACATGCCATGGGCATGCTACGATCTGCTTTTCTTCTACCGTTATTTTTACTGCTTCCAGCGTGTACGACAACGGTCAAAACCAATCCCGAACGTTCAGCAACGGAGCAGATGCTGATTTCTACCGCGGCAGAGCGGGCGGCTTCTCAGTTGGCTATCCAGATTCCGAGCGGCATGCGTGTCTATATTGATAATAGTTTTTTTGAAGGCGGTATCAGCAGCGATACAAAATATGCGATCGCGGCCATCCGTTCCCATGTGCTGGGGCAGGGGGCGTCTCTCACAGACGAGAAAAAGGATGCGGATATCATTATAGAAACGCGCGCCGGTGCGCTCTCCACCGACCAGAAAACCTCGTTGGTCGGTCTTCCCGAATTGCATCTGCCGCTGCCGCTTTCGTCTGCGCCTCTCGCGATACCTCAGATTGCGCTTTACGCGGATGAGGAGCAAAAGAGCACGGCGAAGTTTGCTATGATAGCCTATAATGCCAAGGATGGCAGGCTGATCGCAAAGCAGGAGCCTAAGTACGGCTTTGCGCACAATACGCAGCGCACGTTGCTCATCTTCATCAGCTGGACAGACAGTGATTACATGCCAAAAGACGCCGATTCCGATGTGGCCAACGGCAGGCAGGATGCCAAAGAAAAAGCGCTTCCCACCGAAGTAAATACGTTACTCGATAAGATCAAAACCGATTGATGGACTGTGATATTTGGCCAAATCGGTAGGGATAGCCACCTGGATGTGTTAAATATAGAGCGAATGTTTACAGGGAGGCACGCTATGGGATTCGTTGAAGCCGTCAAATCATGCTTTATCAATTATGTTACCTTCAGCGGCCGCGCCTCGCGGTCGGAGTTTTGGTATTTCTATTTATTCGGTATATTGCTTGGCATTGTTACCGGCATTCTTGATGTAATGATTATGCCCACGCCAGAGCCGGGAATGCAGCCTCATAATGGACCTATTAATGCGCTAGCCTCGTTAGCAACGCTGCTGCCGTCGCTGGCCGTCACATCGCGCCGCCTGCACGATACGAACCGCAGTTTTTGGTGGATTCTCATCGCCTTTACTATCATCGGGCTTATTCCGTTACTCATCTGGTACTGCACGCGTGGTACAAAAGGTGACAACCGCTTCGGCGCTGATCCGCTACCCGGTGTAGAGTAAATAGAAGAGGGCGCGGTCATGGGATTCGTCGCGGCAATCAAGCATTGCTTCAAGAATTATGCGACATTCTGTGGCCGCGCGTCTCGCTCGGAATTCTGGTATTTCTTTCTCTTCAATCTTATCGTGGCGATGATCACTAATATCATTGATCACGCCTTGTTCATGCCGCACGATGCACCGCCGGATGAATTCGGTGTCTTTGGTTCGATTGTCATGCTTGGATTTTTTCTGCCAGCGCTCTCGGTCATGGTGCGCCGCCTGCACGACGTTAATAAAAGCGGCTGGTGGGTGCTCCTCGTTTTTATTCCGCTCGTCGGCCTTGTGCTCTTTATCGTCTGGGGCTGCTTGAAGGGAACGGAGGGGGAGAACCGGTTTGGCGCGGTGCTCACTACTAAGAATTAAACTCTCTTTTGATTGTAGCTAAAACTTCGCCAAAAGTTTCTTTAATATTTCCTTTAGAAAAACGGATTTGCTCTATACCTTGCAAATTAGAGAAGGGTTCGGCTCCTTCTTCAAGTAAAACTATTGCTCGGCTAAACCCTAATCTACCTTGAAAGAGTCCGGTCTCATGAATTACATTTTGTCTAGCATGAAAAGTCCCATCTTTTTGTTCGTCATCTGCAGTTAATACTAACAATGCCATTGAAGCCTCAGAGGCTAAGTCATCGAGAATGTCCCTGATTACATGTCCTGCTCTAGCACCGGTTTCATAGGCTATAACTTCAAGTCCGTGCTTATCCTGTAAGTGATCCTTTAAATCACGCCATAAAACACTGTGGCCATGTCCAATAAAAATTATTGGTTCAGTTGGTTTTTCTTCGTTGGGTTCAAGCTCAGCGTTTTCTCTATTAGTCTCGAATATATCGAATACTTTTTCAATAGCAGCCCTATTTGGTGCGTTAACGCTAATTCTGCTTTCGAAGGGGGACAAATCTATGCGAAGACCGAGATCGCTACCATATAGTGAATAAGATGCGAATTTGCAGTTTTTCCTGTAATCTGCAAAAAATTCGTTTTCATCATCATAATCCCATCTTTCTTCACCCAAATTTACAGTAAGACTGGGTATATATTCTTTCTCAATTTTTGCTTCAGCCACAAGCTCATAAAAAAGGGACAGTGCCTGCTTAATAGTTTCTACTGAAAATTTTGAGCGATTATATAATTTTGTTTTTTCCATGATTCTATCCTATGCGAGGATTGACTCGGGTCTGCTGACCCTCGCTCTGGAGGGCGGCTGCGCCGTCCAATTTCGCCTCCTGCGAAATTGTCGAACCTCCTTCTACGGTGCTGCCGGATTCTATCGTCCGACCATTCAAAAAGGCAAATGCCCTTTTGAATGGTCGGGGCGAGAGGATTCGAACCTCCGACCCCCTGCTCCCGAAGCAGGTGCGCTACCGGGCTGCGCTACGCCCCGACACAAAAACATCGCCTGAGTTCACGCAGCCGGTAGTCTTTCTACCGCGTTCGGCTGATTGCCTCACGCTTGGGCTGCGCTACGCCCCGACACCTGCCAGCCGCACCTTGTATTACGGGAAGTGCAGACCGACATACATATTAAATGCAAAACAGATATTGCTCTGCAAAATACTTCGATTTCCTTACGGAATCAAAGGCCAGCCTTCTATCCCTTCCGGGGGATGCTGTCAACGTGTGTGATCAAAAGGCATCAAGGAAATATGCTTTTCCGTCTTGAGACCGCTGACGTTAATTATTATGTTACCATTGAATGATAAACTACGCTTAAGGTGCAAAAGACAACTTAAGACACCCACCAACAACAGAGAACCATGAGTAAAGCGCGCGAATCCAAAAACACCCGTTACTGCTCTTTTTGCGGTAAAAGCGAACATGAAGTCCGGAAACTGATCGCCGGCCCGACCGTTTTCATCTGCGATGAATGCGTCGAGCTATGCATGGATATCATCCGTACCGCCGACAAGACGGTCATCGAGCATGATGATGAGCGCATTGCCAAGCCGCATGAGATTCGTAAAGTCCTCGATGACTATGTCATCGGGCAGGACCATGCGAAGAAAGTGCTCTCCGTCGCGGTGTATAACCATTACAAACGCATCTCCATCCTGGAAAAGGGTGGGGACGTCGAACTCGCGAAGTCCAATATTTTGCTCCTCGGCCCGACCGGTAGCGGTAAGACACTGCTGGCCCAGACGCTGGCACGCATCCTCGATGTGCCGTTCACCATGGCCGACGCGACGACGCTCACCGAAGCCGGTTACGTCGGTGAAGACGTCGAGAACATTATTCTCCGCCTGCTGCAAGCCGCTGACTACAACGTCGAGCGTGCACAGCGCGGCATTGTCTATATCGATGAAGTCGACAAGATTTCCCGTAAATCGGATAATCCATCTATTACCCGGGACGTGTCGGGCGAAGGCGTGCAGCAGGCACTCCTTAAAATTATGGAAGGCACCGTGGCTTCCGTTCCGCCGCAAGGTGGCCGCAAGCATCCGCAGCAGGAGTTCCTGCAGGTCGATACCGCCAACATTCTTTTCATCTGCGGCGGTGCATTCGCGGGTATCGAAAAAATCATCGCTTCGCGCGGCAAAGGCTCAGCCATTGGCTTCGGGGCCGATGTCCGCAGCTCGGAAGACAAGCGCGTCGGCGAACTGCTCTCCGTCATTGAGCCGGAGGATTTGCTGAAATTCGGTTTGATTCCGGAATTCGTCGGCCGTCTGCCGGTCATTGCGACGCTGCATGATCTGGATGAAGCCGCGCTTATCAATATCCTGACCGAACCGAAAAACGCGCTTATCAAACAATATAGGAAACTGTTCGAGATGGAAGGCGTTGAGCTTAAATTTACTGACGATGCGCTTAAAGCGGTGTCCCGCAAAGCCATCGAGCGTAAAACAGGCGCTCGCGGTCTTCGCGCGATTCTTGAGCAATACCTGCTCGACCTGATGTATGATATTCCTGAACTGGATGCGACCGAAGTGGTTATCAACGGGGATGTCATCGACAAGGGCGCGAAGCCGATTCTGGTTCATAAGCCGAATTCCCGCAAAGAAGAATCCAGATAATTTTTGCCAGCAACGTCTGGTTAGGCGTATGGCGCTCTAAATAATACGTGAGATTATTGACCGATCACGAAGATCATGTTGCACGCGCTGGATGTCGTGTTGGTCAAATCGTAATTAGCGGTGGACGCGGAGTTCGTCGTCGCGCAGTTGGCCAGAAGACCGGTATCGTTCACGAACACTTTGCCAAGCCCGGGTTCGCCATCATCCACTTTCTTATCGATGGCCCAGGCATCGCGCGTAGTCAGCACGGCGCCGCGCGTAATATCTGCCGTTTCCCCGCCAAAATACAGCATGTGTCCAGTGTTACTGTAGACGTTGGCTGCGCCGCTATTAAGATAAAGAAGGCTATATCCAGCGCCTATCACTGAGGAGGAGGGCACATTGGTATCGATCTGCGCCACGTTGGTGCTGGCCGCGCCATTGCTGATGCCATTATAATTGCCTTCGACCATGCCGGCATTTTGTAACTGCTGCCAGGCGCGGAAATTTTCATAATACGTAGCGGCATTGTCGCCGATGTGCCCATCGCCATCGCCGTCGCAGGTTAATTTGCTGCTGCTTGCGGTGGTTTGACAGGTGGCGGGTGTTGCATGCTGCGCGCCCCAGATGCTGGTTGCGTTATAAAGGTCACCGGGCAGTCCTTGATATTTCTCACTGAACTGGTTGATGGCGGAAATATATTCGGTCGCTTTGGTGTATACTGTGCGATTATCGGATGCCTTCAACAGGCTCTGGCCGGCAACGACGCCGCCCGCTAGCAGGGCGATAATAATAATGACGATCGACAATTCAACGAGGGTAAATCCATCGGTGCGTCTGGATGTGTACATGGCAAACCTTTTGCAAGATATCCATCCTAACAAATTGTTCTTAAAGTTCAGTTAATAGTGCTTGTCATGATTTTTTCATAATGGCGCTAGTAAATTTATGGTAAGTAACTATATCTAGGACATCAGGAGTAAATAAGGCTTATATGACCGAATCCAATCAACGTGTAATTCCCGTCCTACCCTTAAGAGATATAGTGGTTTTTCCAGGCATGGTCGTGCCGCTGTTCGTCGGGCGCGAAAAATCTGTTAAAGCGCTGGACAATGTTGTCAAGCATGACAACAAAATCCTGCTTGTAGCTCAGAAGGATGGCAGCCAGGACGATCCGAAGCTGACCGATATTTACGATGTCGGTACTTTGGCAACCGTGCTGCAACTGCTCAGGCTGCCCGATGGAACCGTAAAAGTATTGGTAGAGGGTACACGCCGCGCGCGCATCATCGAAGCGCTTGCTAACCCCGAATTCTATCAAGTTGTTGCCGAGCCGCTGAATGAAAATATTGGTGATCGCAGCGACGTGGAAGCGATGTTCCGCACGGCGCTCACCCAATTCGAGCAATATGTGAAGCTGAATAAAAAAATTCAGCCGGAGACGCTTGGCGCGGTGGGCAAAATCAAAGATCCTTCCGTGCTTGCCGATACGATTGCTGCCCATCTGCAGGTCAATATCGCGGCTAAGCAGGAAGTGCTGCAGATTATAAACATCGCCGAACGCTTGGAGCAGGTGTTTGCGTTGATGGAAAGTGAGATCAGCGTTCTCAATACCGAAAAACGCATCCGCTCGCGCGTTAAACGCCAGATGGAAAAAACGCAGCGTGAATATTACCTCAACGAGCAAATGAAGGCGATTCAGAAAGAGCTCGGCGAAATCGAAGAAGGTAAAGACGAAATCACCGATATCGAGGAACGCGTCAAGAAAACGCGACTTTCGAAAGAGGCGCGTGAAAAAGCTTTAAGCGAGATTAAGAAGCTGCGTACCATGAGCCTGATGTCGGCGGAAGCTTCCGTCATTCGCAATTATCTCGACTGGCTGGTGTCGATTCCGTGGAAAAAGCCGACCCGCGTACTCAGTGACATTCAGCATGCCCAGAAAATCTTGGATGAAGACCATTATGGCCTGAAGAAAGTCAAAGAACGTATTCTGGAATATTTGGCGGTACATCAGCGTACTAAATCGCTGAAGGGGCCGATTCTTTGCCTCGTTGGGCCTCCCGGCGTGGGTAAAACCTCGCTCGCGCGCTCAATCGCTCGGGCGACCAACCGAAATTATGTAAAAATTTCCCTTGGCGGCGTGCGGGATGAAGCGGAAGTGCGCGGTCACCGCCGCACCTACATCGGGTCCATGCCAGGCCGTATCATTCAGTCGATGAAAAAGGCTAAATCGACCAATCCGCTGATGCTGATGGACGAGATCGACAAGATGGGGCACGACTATCGCGGCGATCCTGCAGCGGCATTGCTTGAAGTACTCGATCCGGAACAAAACAAGAACTTCAACGACCATTATCTGGAAATTGACTACGATCTTTCCAACGTCATGTTCGTGGCGACGGCTAACAGCTTTAATATGCCGCGACCTCTGATGGATCGTATGGAAGTGATTCGTATTCCGGGCTATACGGAAGAAGAGAAAGTTCATATCGCGAAACGCCACCTCATACCAAAAACCATGAAAGAGCATGGTTTAAAGAAAGAAGAGTGGTCGCTGTCCGACGACGCGCTGCGTGATATCATCCGCTATTACACCCGTGAAGCCGGCGTGCGTAACCTGGAGCGTGAAATCGCCAACCTTGCGCGTAAATCCGTGAAAAAGATTCTGATGAATAACCGTAAGAAGGTCAACGTCACCGCCGGCAATCTGGCAAGTTTGCTTGGTGTGCGTAAATTCTCTTTCGGCGAAGCGGAAAAAGAAGATTTGGTTGGCCTGACGACAGGGCTTGCTTACACGGAAACCGGCGGTGACCTCCTTGTTATTGAAGCTGTGCTTGTACCTGGAAAAGGCAAGATCACATTTACAGGTAAACTCGGCGAAGTCATGCAGGAGTCTGTTCAAGCGGCTTATAGCTACGTAAAATCACGTGCCGGTCAGTTAGGCATCAATCCGCAAATCTTCCACGAGAAAGACATTCACCTGCATGTACCGGAAGGGGCAACGCCAAAAGATGGCCCGTCTGCCGGTATCGCCATGACGACGACGATTGTATCCCTACTCACCGGCATTCCTGTAAAGCGCACCGTTGCCATGACCGGTGAAGTCACGCTGCGTGGCCGCGTACTGCCAATCGGAGGCCTCAAGGAAAACTCCTGGTGCGCTATACGCGGTACCAAACGGTGCTGATCCCCGAGGAGTATCGTAAAAGATCTTGAGGAGATTCCTGACAACGTCAAAAAAGGCCTTGAGATCATTTCCGTTGGCCGTGTGGAAGAAGTGTTGAAACATGCGCTGACGCAGGAAGTGGAGCCTTTCATCGAACCGGTCGCGGAAATCGCCAAAGAAGGTGCAAAACCTGCAGATGGCGGTGGTCTTATTACGCACTAGAGCCTGACGCCAAAACGCTCTTTCATCCACTGCCGGACGTCGGCAGATGGGTAATCCCCATCGCCTTGCCAAAGCACAATTGCTTCTTCATTGAGGTTCACCGGCTTTCCACCGTAGCGCTGAATGAAGTCAGATGCCTTCGGCGCGTCTAAAGCGATGAGCGCTGTCTGATACCGTTCAATCTCAGGATTTTCCTGTAATAGGACAAGCAGATAAACTGTCATACCATCCAGCGAGCGGTGAACTTCACGTGGCATTTTTAACGCGATTTGAGTGGCGGGGCTGAAATTCCCCATACTTCGCTCCATGTGGATTGCGCTTGGGACGCAAGTTTGCGTGTGTAATGATCAGCGGTCGCGATTACGCCCATTTCCTCTACATCGCGAACAGCATTTTTAACCCCATGCTCAATTTTCTCAAACGGCGAGGCCCTATACCATTTTTTAGCGATATAGATGTCCGCTGCGTATGCATCACGTACGGGTTGCGGCGCATAACGGCCAGCCAGATCGCCTAAATCTTCAACCACCGGCGCTACGACTTTGCGGCCAGTGGCGCCTCCGGCTGCGCCAACGCCGACGCTGACGAGTGCCAGTGGCAGGTGGACAATAACGTCTTCGACGACGGAAAAAATAATCCAGACGGCGCTTGCCGAGGTTACACCAGCAACGAAACCGGATTTTTGCCACCATTTAAGATCACGCCCGCTTTTGAGTGCCTTATCGAATCCAAAGACATCGCGTGGGCCATGCGAATGTTGAATACCGAGCTTTGCTAAGGTGCCTTCCACCAATTTATTCAGCATCACCGGGATCGAATAGCGGCGCGGCACCATGGCAGAGTAGGCAGCGATGCCACCCACCGCAACGCCAACCATCGCCGGCTTGGTTACGGCTAATTCAAGAGAATGCCAGATAGGGCGGAGGCCCATAAACGCATTGTTTTTGATAACCTCGCCCACGCCGACCTGACCGGTCTGACTGCGCAAATGATAGGATGCTTCCTGAGCGTTCGTATCTTTTGGCAGCATGGCGGCTTTTGTCAGCCCGAATGCATCCTGCCAGGCGGTTGCGCCGGAGTCATGTATTTGCACACTGCCGCTTTTAGCTGGTTTATCTTGGATCACCGTCAGTAAATGCCCGATCGTGCGAATTGCATTACGGTAAGGACTTTCGTTTACAAGCCAATGCAATTGGCTTTGTGCAAGCTTACCGTCTTTAAGCAATGCGGCCACATCTTGTAGGTCTTTTTTGAGTTCATTTTGGATGTCGTTGCGCTGCGATGCGAGCTGCGCGTGATCAAGTGATTCCCAATACCAGGGTTCATCCAGCATCTTAAATCCGTAATCAAGAGCGGTAAGCATTTTATCTGAGTCATAAGGGTAAGGCGCAGTCTTGCTTGATTCGCTCAGGGAAAGTGCTTCGTGCATGGAATTGCGAGTATGGTTTAACCTGCGCTCACGAAAAATTTCAGCCCGCGCTTGCCTGCGCTCGCTCGCGCAGATGCCAGCGATGGCAGGCTGCCCGCCGCGCTCCATGCCTTTAACGGCAAACTCCTGCATCTTAAATAATGCTTTCGGAGTAATGCTCAGCATCGTGCCATTATCACCGCGCTCCAGGAGCATATCGTCTACACTCACCGCGCCATGCCTTAACATTGCCTCGGCAACCTGATAAATTGCGCTCCTTTCGTCATTAACCGGAAGCTTTAGCCTTCCGTCGCGATAATAGCCCACAAAGTCAAGTGTACTATCTGATTTAAGAGCCTTGATCGCTTGCTTAAAGCTTTTGGTGCTCAATTCTTCTTCGCTTGTACGTGGCCGCTCTTTTTTACCGAGCAGTATGCGGTATTCTTCATCCAGCGCTTCTAGTTCAGTTTCCGAAGCGAATGGCACGGCGCGGCGGCTAATTGGATTGATGAGGCGAAGTGTGGTGTCTTTTACATCGTAGAGCGGCATTATGACACGTTGTTCTCTGGGATGTGACGCATGCCTATGCTGTGCTTCTGGCAGGAAGGATTGCATGAAATTATGTGCCTCATCCTTGTCTTGAATGAACGCAGGTAATTTCAGAGCTACATGTGTTGAATTCGGCAGTAGGCCGGTAATCTGAATACCCATGCGCTCGCGCAGGAATTTTTCTTCCTCGCGCACTAACGCCTGATCAAGGGCGCCAAGCATATGGATTGGCTGTTCCATGCTATTTTCCCTGGCCGCCGCGTGTAAATTTGAAATTTCCAGTAAGGATGCGCTTGCCAAGAAACAGGCCGGCCGCGCCTTCCAGAGTGCCTACAATAAGATTGCTGAGGCTGCCTTGTTTCTTTTCCCCCGTTGCGGGATCGGCGTAACCCAGAAGACCTCGCTTGATATTTAAACTTGCATGCGCAACGATGGCGCCGCAGGCAGTGCTGCCGGCTATCATCATGGTTTTCCCGCCCCAGCCTTTTTTATTTACCCATTCTTCTTTGATCTGCGTTTTCATTTCCTCAAGCCACGATGGATTTTCCGGTCGGGGCAGCAAACGCCGTCCTTCATGGTCGACATGATCGTGGTGATGATCATGTTCATGGCCACCAGGCAGATTTTCAATATGGCTTAGAAAAATATTATGGGCATTGTGAATGCGCTCGGCGACAGTTCCTTCCATTGAATCGAGCGCTGTTCGGGCAACGCTGAGCGCTTTGAAAGCCGCCGCAGGATTTTCTTCCATACTATGAGTTATGGTTTCAAGGAATTGTTCAGCAATTTTAGCTTCTTGCCGCAGCGCCTCGGAAATAGCCTGGTTACCTGCAACAGCTTTGATCTGCTCAATGTGTGAATAAACTTCCTGCATCACTGGAGCATGCATTGTTATGCGCTGCAGTAACTCAGAGATATTAATGGGTTTCAGGCTGGACGAGGACATATGAACAAATTTCCATTCTAAGAATGATTCTCATTTGCATTAACATGTCAAAGTCGTTATGTCTACTTACCTATTGTGACAGTTCTGTGAAAAGCGGCGCTCTACAATTGATATTTTTCGGATGCGAATTTAAATACCCGCACCTTTTGGGAGAACATTATGACTGCTTATACGTTTGCACCTATCCAGACAGATCCTGCGCAAGCAGCAATCCGCATGCCGCTTGGTGATGCGCCGGTTGTGTATAAAGAACAGAATGGAAGTCAGCGTACAAAATCCTTGAATGAGATTGTGGCCGAAGCACTTGAGCAAAATGCGTCGACACCTGAGAGCGTGCAGGCAATTCTTGTTAAGCGTATGGCAACTCATCGGGCTTTCATTCAGGCATTTGATCCAAACGGTGTCTTCACGCAAGCTTTCGCCACGATTTATCGCCATGCCCATGACGATGCTATTTCGCCTGAAATTGCTCTGCAAGAGGCGCAAAGCTATGTTATCAATCGACGCGACGAACAGGTGGCTGCATTGGCGCAGATGGAGAATCCAGCCTTTATGCAGGACGTACTCAAGGCTTTAGCCTCAGGATATCAACCCGCTGCGGAAACACATGGCATCAGTCCGGAAAAACGGAAAGTGCTGATCGATGAACTGGTCCAGCTCAATGGCCTTAACGGTAAAGAGCCTGCAATCCATATCCATGATACGGCGCGCGGCCACGTCGCAGGGCATATTGCGCTTGCTAAAACGCTTGATCCGCAAGGGCCTTTGGCTTCCGTATTGAGTGGTGTGCTGATGCCGCTGACACCGCATCTGCAGCCGGAGGAAATATCGCGTGCGTCCTATAAGTTTCTGGAGCACTTTGACCGGCTCGCCGTAGAAGTGGCGGATGCTTTGCAACCCAATGGAGAAATTGTACAGGAAGCCATACGCCAGTCAGAAGACAAACGTCAAAGTGAAGGCGTTGTTCTAAGAATGATGCAGGAAAATGAAAAACCGCATCAGGCCTATGAACGCCGGACGCCGACAACGATTGTCAGTTGGATGCAGGCTCTAGGCTCGCTGTTTCCAGCCTTCAGCCAATCACGTGCTTCTTAAGCCGATGGCGCGATATCCAGGCCGATATCGACGCTGCGCGCCGAATGCGTCAGCGCGCCGATTGAGATGAAGTCAACACCTGATTCCGCGACTGTGCGGATATTCTGCAACGTAATGCCGCCGGACGCTTCCAGCTTGGCCTTACCTGCAACGAGCGCAACAGCCTGTTTTAATAGTTCCGGCGTCATATTATCGAGAAGGATGACATCCACGCCTTCGCCAACCGCCTCTTTTACCTGATCAAGTGTATCACATTCGACTTCAATTTTCAGCAGGGATGGGGCAGAGGCTTTGGCTTTACGCAGCGCGGCTGCAACGCCGCCGGCATAACCGATATGATTATCTTTGATAAGAATGCCATCGTCGAGGCGCATGCGGTGGTTGCGTCCGCCGCCGCAGCGCACAGCATATTTATCAAGTGCACGCCATCCCGGTAGCGTTTTGCGTGTGTCGAGGATAACAGCCTTTGTGCCTCTAACGGCTTCAACATAGTAGCTGGTAAGCGTAGCTATGCCAGACAAACGGCACAAAAAATTAAGAGCGGTGCGTTCGGCAGCCAGTACGATCTGGGCATCGCCTGCAACCTCAAATAACAATGTTCCAGCTTCAACCCTGGTTCCCTCAGCGACGTAAGGCATGTTCATGATTTCCGGTGTCATCGTCATGAACACCTGCGAGACGATTTCCAGGCCGGCCACCACGAGCGGCTCGCGCGAAACCATACGCATCCGCACTTGCGTTCCCGGATCGATAACGGCTCGGCTGGTGAGATCTCCACGGCCAATATCCTCAGTCAGCGCGGCTTCAATCAGCCACTGAAAATCATTTGGTGAAGGCATCTGCATATGGATTTCCTTTGATCTTCGTACTATATAACGATAAACCGCTACCACGGAAGAAAACCGGTTTTCTTCGGGTATTACAAGCAATAATTCAATAAATGAATCGTACCGCCGCTTCCTGCCAGTTTCATTTCCACCCGGTTTTAATTGTCGGAGCGGGTGGCGCGGGGCTTCGCGCTGCTGTTGCCGTCGCCGAAAAAGGCATAAAGGTTGGTGTTTTGTCTAAAGTTCCTCCCACGCGTAGCCATACAGTAGCCGCCCAGGGCGGGATTAATGCCGCGCTCGGCAATGTGACGCCGGATGACTGGCGCTGGCATAGCGTGTATGATACGATCCAGGTCGGATTGCTGGGTGATCAGGATGCAATTGCCGGTATGTGCAGCGAAGCGCGACCGCTATCTATGACCTTGAAAAATGGGCGTGGCATTCAGCCGCGACGACCATGGAAAAATTTATCAGCGTGCCTATGCGGTATGTCGACGCATTTCGGCAAAGGCGATATGGCATTCCGCGCTTGCGCCGCGGCGGACCGTACCGGCGATGCGCTGATGACAGGCTTTACGATTATGTGAAGCGTCATGATGTCGATTTCTTTGTTGAATATGATGTTGCGCTGGATCTGCTGATGACGGATGACGGCACCTGCCGCGGTAATTGGCGGGAGCTTGCGACCGGGCAGTTTGGCGTTTTTCTCACGCATCAAGTCATTCTTGCAACCGGTGGCTACGGGCAGGTCTATGCTTCGGCAACGTCATCTTCCACCTGCACCGGTGATGGCAATGCAATGGTATTGCGGGCCGGACTGCCTCTTGCCGATATGGAATTCGTTCAGTTTCATCCGACAGGACTTTATGGCACCGGTATTCTGATTTCCGGTAGGCGCGCGGCGAAGGCGGCTTTCTTCTGAATGGCGATGGTGAGCGTTTCATGGAACGTTATGCGCCAAAATACAAAGCTCTCGCATCGCGAGATGTGGTGACGCGTTCGATCATGAAAGAAATTGCTGAGGGCAGGGGAGCTGGCGCCAAAAAAGATCATGTGCTTTTAGATATTCGTCATCTTGCGGAAGAGATTATCGATAAGCAATTGCCGGGAACACGCAGTATTGCCGCGCAGTTTGCAGGGGTAGAGGTGCTAAAAGAGCCCATTCCTGTTGTGCCTACCGCGCATTATTGCATGGGCGGTATCCCTGCGACACGTGAATGCGAAGTATTGGGTAAGGATGAGCGCATTGTGAACGGACTTTATGCCGTGGGAGAGGCGGCGTGCAATTCTGTGCATGGCGCGAATCGCCTAGGCTGTAACTCGTTGCTCGATCTCGTTGTCTTTGGGAAGCATTCCGGCGAAGTTGCTGCCTCGCGCGCGGATGCAAAAAAATTATCCGAAAGCGATATTCCAAAGGCATCACTGGATAAAGCGCTGGCGCATTTTAACGTATTGTCTTCGGCGAAGGGCAAAGAGGCGCCTACGGACCTACGGCGCGTTATCCGTAATATTGTGCAGGAAACCGCGGGCATTATCCGTGAAGAAGAAAGCATGCGTCAAGGTTTGCAGAAGCTGGAGCAGATTGCTGGCAACTTTAGCAAAGCCTTTCACATCGGTGAGGCGGGTCTTGCCTGGAACAATATGCTGGTTGCCGCCATTGAGACCGAAAACCTTCTCCTCCAAGGTATTGCTACTTTGGCCTCGGCGCAGTTCCGTACCGAATCGAGAGGGGCGCATTATCGTTCAGATTGCCCACACCGCGATGATGATCACTGGCTGGCACACACCATTGTGGAGGTAAATGATTCTGGAAAGCCAAAATGTTATACGCGGCCAGTGCGTTTTAATACGGGCGTCGCAGAGGCAGGCACCGTACAGCCGGAGACACGGGTTTATTAACCCGTTTTTCACAAAAAAGTAACACAACGCTTGCTATATTTTTGTTATTACAGCGACAATAACAAAAAGAATTGTAGCTATGCATATACCACTTCCAGAAAAGCAAAATATTGATGCCTCCCAACTTGAGTTGAGAGAGATTACATGGGATCTTGCCAAACAAAATATTTCTTCTCAGGATTTGACCGAAAACGAACTGAGTAAAATTCCTCGAAACGAAATGGACCCTGATTACAGCCTGAGAGAGTTTCTGGTTCAAAAAGAAAGAGTATACCCTACAAATAAAGAAGATTTGTTTTTTCACCGCCTTTCAGATGTTCCTATGGCGGAAAGTGACCACCCTTCGATTCTTTCAAGCAATGAACAACATGCTAATCACGCCTTTGGCCTTTTTGTCCCAGGCAGCAACCGTCCCGAAGTCGTGGTCTACACACAATTAAGGCATACAGGTGCACGCAATGAAGATGGAACGACAGATTACACTAAGCTTCCAAGGGGTATAGATGAATGCCGACTTTATGGCGGCTCTAAATCCAAAGCGGCGGATACTATTATATTTTATAGTATCAGTGCGACAGAACGCACAAAGTTTTCGGGTTCGTTAGGGCAGCAATTGATTACGCGCATCGCGGCTCGGCTTCGCGGCCAGACCGAGACACCGTTTTTCGAAAGTGATTCAGCAGTCCCGGTGCTACCTGAAATAAAGACATTGACGACGCTTTCGCCAGTTCCTGGATTTAATCAATGGTTAGCCGAGTTACCAGCAGACCAGCTGACTTTCAATGAGAGAAGGGTGCTGGAGAGGCATTTTACAACAGATGAAGAAACCGGTTTGTTGAAAGCAAGGAATCAGTCGCTTGATAATCCACTCACACTAAAAGATTCCCAAGAATTGAATGAAACGCTGAAAAAACTTTGTTTGGTCTATCTAAATGAAATGCAACCTAGCAAGCGCGGTGGTTTTCAGCCAATCAATGGAGTCGAAGATTTTCATGTTGCAAGGAATGGGGCTTTGCTTGCTAATATTCATGCAGCTGAGGATAAAACTTCCCAAGGCCAGCGCTACGCGCTTGGTATGATGGTTAATTACTTGTACGATGATTTCCAGAGCCACGCCGAGCGGATTAAAAATGCACGCGATGGCGTTATTCCCATGGCGCCGCATTTACAGGATTTGTATCGCGAGCGTCAGATCAAAGCAGAACATGAAGGCATCGTAGTGCCGACCACATCAGTCTCCACCGGTTGTGGTACTGGAAGGAATTGATGCGCTCATCTCCAGCATCCGCTCAAGCGGTTTTCGGGCAGCGCTTATCAGCTCTTCGGGCAAGATGATTTCCGGCGCTTGATTTTTCATGCAGCGATAGAGTTTTTCCATCGTATTGAGTTTCATGTACGGGCAGTTGTTGCAGGAAACGCAGCCCGCATCGCCGATGCCGGGCACGCCAATAAACGTGCTGCCGGGCGAGCGTTTCTGCATCTGATGAAAGATGCCCGGCTCGGTCATCACTAGAAACGTTTTTCCGGGGTGAGCTTGCGTATATTTCAACAGGGAGGAGGTGGAACCTATGTGATGTGCATAGGCAAGTAGCGAGGCAGGGCATTCCGGGTGAGCAATAATGATCGCGTCGGGATAGCGTTCTTTCAACTTCACGAGTTCCTGCTCGGAGAAGCGTTCATGTACCATACATGATCCGTCCCAGAGTAGCATGTTACGGCCTGTTTTTTTACTTAAATAGCCCCCCAAGTGTTTGTCAGGCGCAAAAATAATTTTCTGTGATTCCGGAATTTGCTTGATGAGATGCTCTGCGTTGGTGGAGGTGCAGATGATATCGGAAAGGGCTTTTATCTCCGCCGAGCAATTGATGTACGTGATCGCAATGTGATCGGGATGCGCTTCGCGGAATTTTTTAAATGCTGCGGGCGGGCAGGAATCTTCCAGCGAGCAGCCCGCTTTTAAATCCGGAAGCAAAACTTTTTTCGTCGTGTTTAGAATTTTGGCGCCTTCCGCCATGAATTTCACACCGCAGAAAACGATGACGTCTGCATTCGTTGCGGCAGCTTTGCGTGCAAGATCGAGTGAGTCGCCAATATGGTCAGCAATATCCTGAATGTCATCGTCCTGATAATAATGCGCCAGGATGACGGCATTCATCTTTTTTTTCAGTCGCAGAATTTCTTCTTCCAATGCCACACCGGTTGGGATGGCATGTGTAGATGCAGAAGATTCTTCGCGAATGAGGGAGGGGATACTATCGAACACGGCTGTTAATAAAGCGGCCTTCGGTTAACTTTTTTGCATGGAAATGCATCTAGCAGATTATGTAGAGTATTAAAGTGTTAATTACCAGACCCACGTCTTTGGATTGGGCACCGGCTTCTTCGCATCCAACCATTTGATGCCTTTTGCGCAACGAATAATCAGCCATATGGCATCCAGTATCAGCAGAAATTTTCCAATCAGCACAATCACCAAAATAGCGGAGATGGTTGAGTAGAGCAGGCCGATCCAAAACGTCCGGATCTGGTACTGGTAATGGGTTTGCAACCATTCTGGCTGGTCGTCGCTATTGACGTAAGCCATGACGAGTCCCACAAGGTTGGTAATAAATCCAGTTAGAAAGCCCGCAAGATACAATAGATACACGATAAGCGCGCCACGCCCAGTATTCGCTTCATTTTCAGGGATTAAAGTAACCATGAATAATCCTTAATTTTTATTTGCTTACTTAAACTATACACATTTGTCACCGTGCTGCAATAAAAGAGGGGTATATTTAATAATTATTAACCATAAGTTAGTATTGCTTAGGGAATGTATCTGGATACGGCACATAACTACGGCATTAGCGGGAATCATCCTCCTGCGCCACCGGTGGCGAACATCGAAGAGCGTAAAAACGCAGCCAAGTGGCTCACAGAACTCACGAGTATTCCATTTTTAACCAGCGCTGACGGCAAAGGCCCGATTTACACAGGCAAGGTTTCGATTTCCCAGATGGATCGTCTGAATTATGTCGCTTCCGTCTGCGGCGTTAAATTTCGAAATACATTGCCTGGCGATGCGGCAACCCTTGATATCCATCAGCTGCATATCGATCAGTGCCAGGATATGAATCGGTTGCAGAAACTGGCGGAAGCTGAGCCAGCGCGCCGCCAGACGGAGGCGAGCGCCGCAGATTATCTTTCCGCTGCCACCAAACATCCATGGTGTTGGGATGGTCTTTGCCTTTCCACGCAGGAGCCGGAAAAAAATTCTGATCACTTTCATGCTCTGCATGGCAAGATCAAGCATTTCAAATATAGTGGCGCTTTTCCTGGTGAAAACAGCCTTGCCGTATTTCCGTCGCACGGACCGGATGGCAAGTTACAAAACTGGATTTCAGTTCACTCAGTCGACCTGCCGAAGCTAAAATCCCTGTGCTGCCAGCAGGGGCAGGGAATCTCACTATAAAACCTGGAGCGGGTGAAGGGAATGACTCGGGTCTGCTGACCCTCGCCCTGCGGGCGGCTTCGCCGTCCAATTTCGCCTGCTGCGAAATTGCCGAACCCTGTTCGCTTCCCTTAAACACTATTCCAATTTCATTTGACCGATGGCCAACTGAAATTGGAGCGGGTGAAGGGAATCGAACCCTCGTATGCAGCTTGGGAAGCTGCCGTTCTACCATTGAACTACACCCGCACGAGATCAACGCCGCACTCTAACGGGAGAATTGGAATGGTCAATAGCGGCTAGTTAGCGACGTCGTGCAGCCAATCGAAGAAAGGCTGGGTGGTTTGCTGAATGTAAAAAAGCGACTGATTCGCAAAGAAGGAAAGTTGATCGCGCCAAGGTAATGTCTGTACCGCCGCACCGCTAGCAAGGAATGCAATCAGGAAAAAAGTAAGAAAGGTCATCAAAAAAAAGTTTTTCATAGGATTATCCTACTTTCATACATCTAATTTTACGTAAAACGGACAGCACAACCCATCCGTGCATTTAAAATGCGGCAAGAAATTTTATTTTTGTAAGCTTATCAAATTTAAGAATAAAAATCTAGCCTTAATAAAATTAACCTAAATTAAAGGATGCTTTTACGGCACGTTAAGAGGTGATTGGTATAGTAAACACACTTCACTTTTCTACCCGTGACAGGAGTCTTACATGCAGCCCACCTATTTCCCGACCACTTATAGCAGCGTCAGCATCCAAGCGATCAGCAAGAACGTTCTGCTCAAAATGCAACAAGCGGGTCATACCGAACTGCTGCATGAAATCATGGGTACTGATAACGACGAGTGGATGAAGCAGCCGGTTAAGTCTTAGCCACCAAGGTGGACGCTGCGTTCAGGCGAAAGAGCCATAATATCTGTAATTCCTGTCTCAGGTGTTGCCACTTCTCTAAAAACTTCAGTTAAAATAGTCAGGGCTTTTCCGTAATGATGAGCGCCTCGATCCGTATGTTTTACTTTGTAAGACGTATCAAAGAATGTTTTTAGGGTGTTTTCAGTAATATAGTTTCCGGAACGAACGGCCGCCCCGGTTGCTCTCTCAACGACGTCATTAATAACTGCCTCAGTCGCAGACGAAATAAAATCTTCGCCAATACCCTCTTTGCCTACTGCGATCCTTGCAGCAATGGCGATTTTAAAAAGATCGAATTCTTCGCTCGTAGAGAGCCTTTTTTCTGCCTCGGTAACCATGATTATCTCCTAATCAAACACGTGTTTTATCCTTGGTGATGTCCGCCGTTTTATAACTCCACCATGGTAACGGCGGCGGCAACTCTTCGTCGGGCGTTACTTCGTGGCTGTAAATAGCGAGTGTAGGACGCAATTCCGTGAGCGTATTGTTGCCGACAACTCCATCCGGTGTAATGTCATGCTGACGTTGAAATTCCTTCACCGCTGCAATCAGCATTTTGCCGTTGGCATTATCTGGATCATGGGGCTCGTTGGAGATCGCTGGAATCAAGCCTAACCCATACATCGCGCTGCGAATGGCCCGTAAAGAGACATCATCTGTTTGAATATGATTGAGATCGAAAGGACGTATGAAATTTGACGGCTGGTCAGCAGAGCCAAAAGTATCTATCGCGCATTGAATCGCGCGCAGTTGCTGCTTATTTGGTACAAGATAATTGTCTGGCATAGAGTGCTCTTCTTTTTGTTTGGAGCAAACTAGCGGAATAATATGACAATAATATGACTAGGCGCGGAGTTCGGCCTTAAATTGCTCTTTGGCGATTTTAATAATTTTATCAGAGGCTTGACTTAGATCTGCCTCACTTAACGTCCGGTCGTCTGCCTGCAGGGTCACTGAAATCGCCAGGGATTTCTTATCCTCCGGGATGCCTTTGCCCTGATAAACGTCGAATAAGGTCACCTCACGGATCAGGCCTTGCTCGGTTTTTTTAATGGCGGCGAGCAATTCACCGGCAGCAACCGTCGTATCGACAATGAACGCAAAGTCGCGTACGGAGGATTGGAAATCGGAAAGCTTGATCGCTTCCGGGGCTTTTTTCTTTTTCTCGGGCAATGCAGAAAGATTGATTTCGAACGCCACCGCTTCCTGATCAATGCCAAACAAGCGCAAAATAGCAGGGTGAATCGCACCAAACTGCGCCACCGGTTTATTTGGCGCGAATCCAAGGCTCGCCGATTTGCCCGGATGATACCATTCAGCAGCCGCTGAAATTTTTAATTTCTCGCCGTCTATGCCCATGGCATCCAGCGCGGCATAAAGATCGGCCTTCGCGTCGAAGCAATCGAGCGCACGCGGTTTTCCTTCCCAAGATTGCGGCGCATTGCCGCTGCGAATGCCGGCAGCATAGGTCGGTTGCGCTTCTGGGTTAAGGCCAAAGAAGGTTGACCCTAATTCAAAGAGCGACAGCGAAAATGTCCCGCGATCCATATTACGCTTGGTGGCGGAAAGCAGCGCCGGGAGCAGGGAAGGACGCATCGTGTCCATCTCGGCGTTGATCGGATTGGCAACGGTGATGAGTGCCTGTCCTCCAGCAAATCTCTCGGCATGTTCACGCGGTACGAACGCAAAATGATGGCACTCGGAAAGTCCGCGTGCAGCGAGCAGACGGCGAAGCGAACGCTCTTTCATGGCCGCATCGTCGTGCAAGGGTGCAGCGGTGTGCGGTAGTGGGGTATTCGGAATCGCATCATAGCCGCGCACACGCAGCACTTCTTCGACAAGATCGGCTTCATGCGACATTTCTGGCCGCCACGACGGAGGCAATATATCCCAAACGCCATTTCTCTTTTCAATCGCAAAGCCGAGATGCTCAAGGATGGTTTGCGTCGTCGCCTCATCCTGCTTCACGCCGCCGATATGCGCCACGCTGTCCGGCGAGAAGGAAATAAGTTTGTTTAGTTTTGGTGGTGTGCCAGCAACGACCAGCTCGGAAGCCGCCCCGCCGCAAAGATCGAGGATCATCTGCGTGGCAATCTCGGCGCCTGGTATCACAAATTCAGGGTCAACTGTGCGTTCGAAACGGTAGCGTGCATCGGAATCGATCTGCAGGGCGCGGCCGGTTTTGGCAATCGCCGCCGGTTCAAACCAAGCCGCTTCCAGAAAAACATTTTTTGTCTCTTCGGTGCAGCCGCTTTCCGTGCCACCGACCACACCGCCGAGGCCGAGCGTGTTTTTTTCATCGGCAATCACGCAGAGGCCAGGCGCAAGGATATAGGTTTTATCGTTGAGCGCTTTCAGCGATTCGCCGCCATTGGAGTGGCGCACGATGATGTCGCCATTCAGTTTATCCGCATCATACACGTGCAACGGGCGTCCAAATGCTATCGTCATGTAATTGGTGATATCGACTAGTGCCGAAATCGGGCGCAGGCCAACGGCCTTCAATTTCTTTTGCAGCCATTCGGGGCTGGGACCATTTTTGACGCCGGAAATCAGGCGGCCAACGAACATTCTGCAATTGTCTGTTTTAAGCAGGATGCCGCGTCCTGCCGTGCCAGAACCTTTGACGGCTTTGGTAGTATAGGGTTTCAGTGTGCCGATGCCGGAAGCCGCGAGGTCACGCGCAATACCATAAACGCCGAGGCAATCGCCACGGTTCGGGGTGATGGCGATATCGAAGAGCGGGTCATCAAGGCCAAGCACGCTGACGATGGAATCGCCCACTTTTGCATTTGCAGGCAATTCCACAATGCCATCGCTGTTCTCGCCCAAACCCAATTCTGCAGCGGAGCACAGCATGCCATTGCTTTCCACGCCGCGGATTTTGGATTTCTTGATAACGAAATTACCATTTGGAATAGTGACGCCGATATCGGCGAGAATGACTTTGATACCCGCCCGCGCATTCGGCGCGCCGCAGACGATCTGGCGCTCTCCGGCATGGGTCAGCACCTGGCACACGCGAAGGCGATCGGCATCGGGATGCTTCTCCGCGGCCAGGATTTCCGCCACGGTAAAGGCTTTCAAGGTCTCGGATTTATCCTCAACTGATTCCACTTCCAGCCCAAGCGCCGTCAGCTTCGCAGAAATCTCCGCAACGCTTGCGTTCGTATCCAAAAATTCTTTGAGCCAGGAGAGGGTAAATTTCATGATGTTCTCAGCTAATCGGGCTAAAGCCGTAATAGTTCAGCCAGCGCAGGTCGGATTCAAAGAAGGTACGCAAATCCGGAATATTATACTTCAGCATGGCAAGACGCTCGACGCCCATGCCGAAGGCAAAACCTTGCCACTCCTTAGGATCGAGGTTGCAGTTTTTAAGGACATTCGGATGTACCATGCCGCAGCCAAGGACTTCCAGCCAGCCGGAACCTTTGCCGACCTTGACAGACGTCGCCGTGCGCTCGCAGCCGATATCGACTTCGGCGGATGGCTCTGTGAACGGGAAAAAGCTGGGGCGGAAGCGAATCGGCAGATCATCGATATCAAAGAATTTGCGGAGGAATTCCTCTAGGCAGCCTTTGAGATGACCCATATGAATGTTCTTGTCGATGAGCAGGCCTTCGACCTGATGGAACATCGGCGTATGCGTTTGGTCAGAATCGCTGCGGAACGTCGAGCCGGGCGCAATGATGCGTATCGGCGGCTTCTCGCTCATCATCGTGCGGATTTGCACAGGTGACGTGTGCGTGCGCAGGACGTAGGCACCGGGTGCCGGGTGTCGGGTGTCGGTAGATTTTTCTTTCTTTTCTTCTGAAACCTGAAACCTGGAACCTGAAACCTCACCATTTACATAAAACGTATCGTGCATCTGGCGCGCCGGATGTGATTCCGGGATATTCAGCGCTGAGAAATTATGGAAATCATCTTCGATGAGGGGGCCGGTGCGTACGCCAAAGCCCATGCCGCGCAGGATGGCAATGATCTCGTCCATCGTCTGCGTAATAGGATGGATGCTGCCTTTGAAAGAGGGGCGCGGGGGTAGCGAGACATCGATTTTCTCACTGGCCAGCTTTTCCGCTTCTTCTGCTGATTCGAGAGCCACTTTGCGGGATTCAATGGCCTGTGTGAAATGCTCGCGCAGCTGGTTCAATACCTGGCCGCGCTCTTTCCGCTCTTCGGGGGCGATCTTGCCAAGTTCTTTCAGCGCCTGCGTGATCTCGCCGCTTTTACCCAGAAGTGAAACGCGCAGATCGTCCAGCTCCTTTAAAGAGCCGGCTTTCTCTATCTGCGAGATTTTTTCAGCGCTATTGAGCATAGAAGTCATTCTGAGCGCAGCGAAGAATCTGGATCCTTCGTCGCTGCGCTCCTTAGGATGACGTTAATTACGCAGCCGCTTTTTCCATAGCAGCTTTGGCTTGCTTTGCGAGTTCAGCAAAGGTCACCTGATCGTGGATCGCGAGTTCGGAAAGCGACTTGCGATCGAGCGTGATGCCGGCCTTGTTCAGGCCGCCGATCAGCTGCGAGTAGGTGAGGCCGTGTTCACGCGCGCCAGCATTGATACGCTGAATCCAGAGCGAGCGGAAGTTGCGCTTCTTGGCGCGGCGGTCGCGGTACGAATAACGCAGGCCTTTTTCCACTTTCTCGATAGCGACGCGGAAGCAGGAACCTGCACGACCGCGATAGCCTTTTGCCATTTTGACTACTTTTTTGTGACGGGCGCTGCCGGTCACTCCACGTTTTACGTGTGCCATGATTGTTCTCCTTAACCGCCGTAGGGCATGAATGATTTTTTGACGACTTTAGCGTCCATGTCTTTCAAGGTCGTGGTGCCGCGGGCATCACGGATGAATTCTTTGGATCGGCGGCGCATGCCGTGGCGTTTGCCGGCTTGGGCGGACTTAACTTTGCCCGTAGCCGTAAAGGAAAAGCGCTTTTTAGCGCCTGATTTGGTCTTCATCTTTGGCATTTTAAGCTCCATAATTGAGATTAATACCGGCAAGGCAATGCCATCGCCCGCGGGTAGGGAGGAAGCCTTCTAGCCGAAATGTGTATTTAATGCAAGCAGATCAGATATGAATGGACGATGTCCGGTTTCACTTGAAATATCAGCGATAAACACAATATAATATGCATGACGCGTTGGTCGCGTCTATTGAAGGAGTTATTTGAAATGAATCCATTTATTAAACAAGGGGTTGGAGCTCAGACGCAAGCCGTCGAATTCGACGCTGGCCTGCGCGCCTACATGCTCCAGGTTTATAACTATATGGCCAGCGCCCTCGTGCTGACGGGACTGGTATCTTACGTTGCGGGAACATCAGAGGCATTCTTAAAATTGATGTTTACGGTCAATGATCAGGGTGGCATGAGTGTTTCGCCTTTAGCCTGGATTATTATGTTTGCGCCTTTAGGTATGGTTTTCTTCCTAGGTGCCCGTCTGCATACTTTGTCAAAAACGGCTGCGCAGGCATCTTTCTGGATATTTTCAGTGTTGATGGGGCTATCGCTGTTTTACGTTTTTGCCATTTACACAGGCGAGAGCATTGCGCGTGTATTCTTCATTACCGCCGGTACATTTGGAGCCATGAGCCTCTACGGGTATTCCACAAAGAAAGATCTGACGGGTTGGGGCTCGTTTTTAATGATGGGCGTGCTCGGTATTTTCATTGCCTCGATTGTAAATATATTTCTGCATAGCAGCGGTTTGCAATTTGCAATCTCTGTGATCGGTGTATTGCTTTTTACAGGATTGACGGCTTATGATACGCAACGCATTAAATCGACGTACTACGCAATGGGTGCGGCAGGCAACGCTGCGATTATGGGTGCGTTAAACCTTTATCTTGATTTCATCAATCTGTTTATCATGCTTCTACGCTTATTTGGTGACAGACGATAATTCTTATTGATCATCAAAGTATTGATTTCCGGCGGCGAGCAAAGCTCCCGCCGGATTTTTATTAATAATTGTTGTGAAGCCACTAAGTTTTACATATACTCATAATATACAACCAAATAGGTTGTGGCCTGTGTAGGTTAACAAGCACTAGGTATTTGCCCAGCAGGGTGAAGAGGTGAAATGAGTTCTGTCGGAGATATTGGGCTGAATTGCATGTTGATGGCTTCCTCGTTATACGCGGAAGCGCTCAAAATGCGTGCTGCCGATAGCGATATCCGTACCCAGATGCAGCGCAAAGCCGCTGCTCAGGGCGGCGCGGTCACCGATCTTGAATATACCATCGGCCCTGATGGTCAAATGTATGCGACCAGTGCTACAATAACCACTACCAAGCGCATCAGCGGCACCAAAACATCCCTCGGCGTGGACGATCCGAGATATGGTTTACCTCAACAGAATAATCAGCAACGTAATCCGGCAAATGATAATGACCGGGGTAATCGCACACCGAGCTTCGGCGATATCCTGCCGCCGAAAATCAATATCAGCCCGTTCGATCTAGCACGACTACAGGAAGATAATTCCGACATTATCAACAAACTCCAGGTTGCGGATGCAGGTGTGCGTGCTCATGAGCATCAGCATTTCACCGCAGCAGGCGGGCTGACATCCGGTACGCCGATCTATGAACTAACGCAAGGTCCGGATGGAAAGCTCTATGCGACATCCGGTGAAGTGCGCGTTTCGACGACGCCGACGAACGACCCGCAAAAAGCCGCGCGTGATAGTAATGCTTATGCGGCAGCTGCTACAGCACCCGGCGATGCATCGGCAGCCGATTTATCGATTGCACGCGGCGCATATTCCAAAGTTGCCCAGCTTTACAGTCAGACAAACAGCCGCATGAATGTGGTAAATATCCTTGATATGGCGGCTTAATTAAAGTGCTGAAAATAAATCGGCGACAACCGGTGGATCTTCTTTTTCTATAAGTGTTTTTTTCTTTGGCTGCTTTTTGGCCATTGGCTTTTCCATCGGAATAATTTTAGGCCGCTCGGCTTTGACAGCCTCAATCTTATCAACATGCAGCGAAGCAAGAATTTGCTCCACATCAAGGCTATTTGCACCCATGGCTATATTAAAGCGCAGGCCTTGAATTAAAGTCAGTAAATGCTGGGCAGCGAGATTAGGAGTAGCCATGCCAGATTCGCGGCAAAGGGCTGTTAATTGTTTGAGTAGCAACGTATGTGACTGCTCGAAAAGATAACGGGTTGGTGCATGTGAGGCGGCATGGGCGGCAAATGCACACCAGACGCCCAGGCGCTTTTTGCTATACAGTTTAGATGAACATAACGTTTCCGTAACGAGCGATAATTTTTCGCGGACGGGTTTATCGCCAGATTTTTGCAGGGCGGCCTCAACTGCTTCCTGTTCGGTTTGCAGTAAATGCGCGAGCGTCTCGCGGAGCATTGACTCTTTGCTTTTGAAATAAAAATTGATGATGCCGCGCGACATGCCAGCGGCCGCGGAGACATGAGCAATAGTTGTTTGGGTCAGGCCATGGGCGGCGATGGTGATCATTGCCGCTTCCATAAGCTGGACGCGACGCATATCCTTAATCCGTTTGCGCGGGCTATCGGGTCGAATCGCACGTTTTTGGGGCTGGGCAAGGGACATATCCATAGATTTTTAGGCTAAAATGGGGTATGCGTCCAGCCATGAAATCAAGCGATGACATTTTCGACGTACCCGGCGGAGAGACAAAGATTCTTCTGCATTCATGCTGCGCGCCGTGCTCCGGTCCGGTGATCGAAAAGATGCATGAGTCGGGCCTCAAGCTGACAATTTTTTTCTATAATCCCAACATTCATCCGAAAAAAGAATACGAGCTGCGGAAATCCGAGAATATCCGTTATGCGGAAAAGCTAGGCATTCCATTTGTGGATGCGGATTATGACGTGCAGGAATGGTTCACACGTGCCAAAGGCATGGAAAAAGAGCCTGAGCGCGGTATTCGCTGCACCATGTGCTTCGATATGCGATTTCTCCGTACCGCGCTGCATGCGCACGAAAACGGCTTTAAAGTCTTCACCAGTTCACTGGGTATTTCGCGCTGGAAAGATATGGACCAGATCAATGATTGTGGTACGCGCGCTGCCTCGCATTACGATGGCCTCGAATACTGGACTTATAACTGGCGTAAAGACGGTGGCTCGGCTCGGATGTACGATCTCGCCAAGGAAGAGCATTTCTACCAACAGCAATATTGCGGATGCATCTACTCGCTGCGGGATACGAACGATTGGCGGGAATCCAAGGGCCGGGAAAAAATCGCTATCGGTGAAACCTGGTACGAGGAAAAACTAAAGACGAATTAGTCTTTCTCTTTCTTCAGCAGCTCTTCCGTTTTAAAATCTTCTTCTTTATTGCAGAATTCGCAGGTGACGCTGATGACGCCTTCGACGGCGAGTTCTTCCAGCGTTTCATCATCCATGGAAAGAAGAATATTGGAGATTTTGTCGCGTGAGCAGCGGCAGGTCGGCGAAACCTGCTTGGGCTCATGCACCCAAACCCCGCCTTCGTTGAACAGGCGGTAGAGCAGGGCGGACGGCGCCAAATGCGGATCGAGCAATTCGTCTTCGCTTGCCGTATTGGCGAGCAGTTCATGATAGGCCCAGTGTTCACGATCATGCAGTTCCGCAGTTGAAATTACTTTTTTGCTCGGTTTGCCGCCTTCTTCCGGCAGGCGCTCAAGCATAATACCGCCGGACGCCCAGCTTGCATGGCCTTCCTTGTCGATACGGCGGTTCACATGCACATTGAACATGACGTTGATCTGCTGAGACTGGCTGAAATAATGCTGCACGGCATCGGTCAGCGATTTGCCTTCCAGCGGCACGATGCCCTGGTAAGGATCGCCGATGCCCATATCGAGCGTGATGGCAAGATAACCTTTGCCCATCAAGGTAGGTAAATCAGGATGTGGGTTTTCTTCCTGTACAGCGTCCAGCATATCGTTCGCATTTTCCTTCGTGCGCGCGTATCCGCGCAAGCCGCCGCCATGAACAGCATCGACAATAATGAATTCGACGGGCCCATCGCCTTTCGCCTGCATGGTCAGAATGCCTTCTTCCGGCAGGCTGGAGGACAGCAGCGCCGATAGGGTGAGCATTTCACCGAGCAGCTTATTGACCAGCGGATGGTTCTCGTGACGGTTGAGAATGGTATCTATTGTCGGTGAGAGCCGAGTCATGCGGCCACGTACAGTGGAATCGTGAAGTAGGAAAGGTTGAACTAAATCTTCGTGCTTTAGTAGGGAAAGATGCGGTGTTACCATAGAATCATTATACCAAAAGTTAGGGTTTTCTGCGAGTTATATAATGCTCCTTTTTCAGATTTCACTTGTGCGCCTACCAGATTGAGTTACAAGGCAAAGTGAGGCAAATAGTCATGAAAAAGCAAAAAAACACCACAAATGCGTCCAATCCCATGTGGGGAGGGCATTACGAGCGCGCGCCGGACGCTTTGATGGCGGAAATCAATGCCTCTATCGCCTTCGACCATAAGCTCTACCGCCAGGATATTGCCGGATCGCTCGCTCATGTAAAAATGCTGGGTGACACAGGCATTCTAAGCAAAAAAGAAAGTGCTGTTATTGAAAAAGGCTTGCGGCAGGTCGAAAAAGAAATCGATGCGGGCAAGATGGCATGGAAGATGGACCTCGAAGATATCCATATGCATGTCGAGTCGCGTCTGAAAGAAATCGTTGGCGATGTCGCCGGTAAACTGCATACCGCCCGCTCGCGTAATGACCAAGTGGCGACTGATTTCCGCCTCTGGGTGCGGGATGCGTGCCTACGGGCCGATAAACAGCTTCAAGTGCTGCAAATGACATTGCTCGATCGCGCAGAACAATATGTGGCGACCGTCATGCCGGGATTTACCCATCTGCAAACCGCACAGCCCGTAACACTTGGCCATCATTTGATGGCGTATATTGAAATGCTTGGACGTGACCGTGGCCGTTTCGCGGACGCATTGGAACGGCTTAATGAATCACCGCTAGGTGCAGCAGCGCTGGCAGGCACGTCGTTTCCGATTGATCGCCATCAGACGGCAAAACAGCTTGGCTTTAAATGCCCGATGGAAAATTCGCTCGATGCGGTGTCTGCGCGCGATTTCGCATTGGAATATTTGAGCGCCACGGCGATCTGCTCCATGCACTTATCGCGGCTGGCGGAAGAACTGGTCATCTGGTCATCGCCGCAATTTGGATTCATCAAATTATCGGAGGCGTTCACAACGGGTTCCTCCATTATGCCCCAGAAACGCAATCCCGATGCGGCGGAGCTCATCCGCGCCAAAGCTGGCCGCACTATCGGCGCGCTGATGCAGCTATTCACAGTGATGAAAGGGTTGCCTCTTGCTTACAATAAAGATCAGCAGGAAGATAAAGAGCCGGTATTTGCCGCTGATGAACATCTCGCCATTGCGCTTCAGGCAATGAAAGGCATGATCGCTGATTTCACGGCCAACGAAAAACGCCTTAAAATAGCAGCAGCCGATGGGTACACGACGGCGACCGATCTCGCCGACTATCTGGTGAAGAATTTGAATATGCCATTCCGTGAGGCACATCATGTGACAGGTAAAATTGTGCGCGCAGCGGAAGCGAAATCCTGCCGTCTCGACGAACTGGCGCTGGAAGATATTCAAAAAGTAGAGAAGCGGCTGACGCGGGATGTTTTTGAAGTGCTCTCAGTCGAACATTCGGTGAAAAGCCGTGAGAGTTATGGTGGCACTGCGCCAAAGCGTGTGCGCGAAGCAATCAAACGGGCGAGAAAGAAATATGCATAAACTGCTTGCGATTCTGATGATAGGCATCTGCGCGGTGTCGCTGAATGCCTGCGGTATCAAAGGCAGTCTGGTTCGCCCATCGGATATTAAGCAAGAAGATCGCGCTAAATAATGGACTATTTTCAATACAAGCAGGATGCGCTTTATGCCGAAGACGTGGCGATTGAAAAAATCGCCAGTGAAGTGGGTACGCCGTTTTATTGCTATTCCTCGGCCACGCTGAAGCGCCATTACGCAATTTTTGATGACGCGCTGAAAAGCTTGAAGCATCGCATTTTCTTTGCCGCCAAAGCGAATAGCAATCCTTCCGTGCTTAAAGTTTTGATTGATCAAGGTGCGGGGATCGACGTCGTGTCAGCAGGAGAAATTCGCCTTGCGTTCATGGCGGGAGCAAAACCATCCGATATCGTATTTTCCGGCGTGGGTAAAACCCAAGAAGAAATGCGCTTCGCGCTCGAACGCGATATTTTTCAATTCAACGTCGAGTCGCTGCCTGAATTAGAACTGCTAAACCGCGTTGCAGAGAGCATGGGCAAAATCGCCCCGGTCGCTTTTCGCGTCAATCCGGATGTCGATCCTAAAACCCACAAGAAAATTTCAACCGGTAAAAAAGAAAGCAAATTTGGCATCGGCCTTGATGAAGCACGCGCAATCCTTGCGCGCATTAAAGATTTTCCAGCGGTCAATGCGCGCGGTGTTTCGGTGCATATCGGCTCGCAGCTGACCTCGCTCGATCCATTTGAGCAGGCATTTCGCGCTGTCCGCGCTTTTATCGAAGAGCTGCGGGCGGCAGGGCATAACATTGAAACGATTGATCTGGGCGGCGGGCTTGGCGTGCCCTACAAACAAGACGCTTCCGCGCCGCCGCTCCCTTCGGCATATGGCGCGATGGTCAGCGAAGTCATGAAGGGACTCGAAGGTACATTCCTCTTTGAACCGGGTCGGCTCATTGCTGGCAACGCCGGTATCCTGGTGACGAAAGTGATTTACGTGAAAAAAACGCCGAACCGCAATTTCGTGATTGTCGATGCAGCGATGAATGATCTCATTCGCCCGACGCTTTATGAAGCGCATCACGATATTGTTACGGTCAGGAAAACGAATGCTCCTGTTATGATGGCGGATATTGTCGGGCCTGTGTGCGAGACGGGAGATGTGTTTGCATTTGACCGTGCCGTGCCGCTTGTCAAACCAGATGATCTTATCGTATTCCGTACGGCGGGGGCTTATGGAGCGGTTATGAGCTGCACGTATAACGCGCGGCCGCTAGTGCCGGAAGTGTTGGTTGACGGCAAAAACTACAAAGTGATTCGCTCTCGACCACCCTACGCTGACATGCTGGCTGCATATCAAATGTCTTAATATTATGCGCGTTGATGCTTGACAGTGTTAACGAATTTCTTTAGCCACATATACTATTCATAGTGGGCGATATTAGGGCGTGATACCAATGTTTGATGCTTTGCGGAAAATCCTGATTAACGATGACTGGAATGCCCCGCGTCGCAATCAGGAAAAAGAAGCGAAATGGTGGCTGAACCTGCGAGAAGGCTCAACACTTCGTTTCGGCTTGCTGCCGGCGCCGGAAGTTTCTGCAAAGGAATACAAGGTGAGGGGATCGACTCGCTACGCATTCGGCGAAACGTCTTTCAACGCGTATACATTAGTTGAGATCGAAGGCCAGACATTGCAGCTGATCGTGGCGGAAGGCGGTGAGCGCGAAACGTATCTTGCAATCTCACGTCCATTGCAGCCGCGTGATATCGAGCGTCTGTTTGCCGAAGAAGATGCAAAACGCATTTATCAGAAAGATCTGCCGCGTCGTCTCTATGCGCGGGAGAACACGCCTGGCCTGCGCGAGTGGGTGACCATGCAGTATCGCTGCCAGCTCATGGGCATGAAAGGCAAAAAGGAGGAGCAGGGCAAGTTCGTCGATTTCGAATATGCGTTGTTCGTCAATGACGGCAATAGCAAGGCAATTGAATTTGAATACGCAGCGGATGGTCGTCTGCAGGTATATGTGACGCTGTATCGACCGCTGTCGGATGTCATCATGGTGAAGCATCCTCCGCTGCCAAAACCACCGGCACCGTCCGTGGTTGAGGTCAAGCCACAGCCAAAAGTGGAAGCGCCGGCGCCGAAAGCCGAAGTAGTGCCGCATCCGGCGGTAACTAAAAAGAAAGAAAAAGAAACACGGGTTCATGAAAAAGGACCGGCCCTGAGCAAGCGGGAACATGTGGCTGAGCCTTCTCCAACCGCTCAGCCACTCTCCATACGCGAGGAAACGGAAAAGTTTTCCTGCGATATTAAAATTGCGGCACGGCTGATCGACGAAGCGGTGCGCAACAATTTACCGCTGGCTGATGTCGTGCGGAAGATTCTAGGGCTCAAGCTTGATGTAAACGAGAAAGTGACATTTGCGTTGCCACTTTCCAAGGAAGACTACCGCACGCTTGCGCTGCGTTATCAGGTTGAACCGACGGATCATCCCGCCATCTTCCATCATATTGGTGAAGAAATAAAAAGTTTCGCCGGTGACCGAAACGGCCGTAAGTAATCTATTTTTTATATCTCTCAGCCTCTTGCTCATCGTTATCTTACGGCGAACTCCATACGTTCCTAGGCGGCAATTGCCATTTATTCATTCCAAAGAAGGAGACTACCATGAAAAACTTCGTAGCCGCACTGACCGTGCTTGCCGTATTTACCGCACCAGCTATCGCTACTGCAAACGATGACAATATGCAGGCCAAAGCGGATTACTATTTCAAAAAAATTGATACCGATGGCAATGGCACCATCAGCAAACAAGAACATGAGGCTTTCGGCGAAAATATGTTCAACGAAGCTGATACCAACAAAGACAATCAGATCTCGAAAGCAGAACTTCTAGCGGAAAAGCAAAAAGAAAAAACGGAAATGAAAAACAATATGTAGTTTTTCACTTCATAAGAATAAAAAAGCCGCCTTTCGAGGCGGCTTTTTTTAAGCACCTTTTAAATCTTCATGGTTCGAAAGTTTTTTTACAAAAGCCCTACATGTTTTTTTGCTACACCAATGATATCTACCGAAAGTATCACTAAAACCAAAACGAACTAATCCATCTTTTATCCAAATTTTGGATAATGGAAAATATACTGAGAATTGTTCTCCAACGCTTAATTTTTTAGGTAGGCCTCCGCTAAATGGGCCATTGCTTGTGTTAAATTCATGCGGAAAATTATTTAAAGGACTAAGTAATCCAAATTTTGGCTTATCAAATAAATATGTTTTTCTTGTTAGGGCAATAGCGCTGTGAAGTGTAATTTCTGTCGGTCCATGATTTACTGCGCTTAATGAAACAAAATCAGGGTCATTGCTTGGTATAAGACATGCAATACTTATTGATGATCTTATTTTAGGCTTAGGAAATATAAATTTTGACCATACATTCCAAACGAAGCTGGTTATAGAAATCACTAACGATCCACAGCTAATAATTAAAGCCCAATCAGAAGTGTTCATTTATTTGTTTCCTATTGGCCGGACGTACTCGCGGCGCACTAAAGTGCTTGCTGCGTTGCAATTTCTTAGAGCTCGCCGTTGGCTCGCTAACGAAATTGTCGAACCGCAGTTCTCGTTCCTCTCACTGATACCACTTACTTCAGGGCAAAAGCCCTGAAGTAAGTGGTGCCCGCGGCCGGACTCGAACCGGCACGTCCTTACGGACAACAGATTTTAAGTCTGCAGCGTATACCATTTCGCCACGCGGGCAGCGTGCTTTTTGACAATTTTGCCACCGTATCTTGAGATTAAATACCGGGTATTAACGCTATATACAGGGTTTGTTTGTCAATATTTTAAGGTTTAGGTATATAAACGATGGATAAATTCTGAGGCAATCTTTTTCTGTCTCTCATACTAAATTCGTTGCCGGAGGTAACATTGCGTCAATACATCGTCAGTCTTGCAGTGCTAGCGGCTGTGTTACCCACGCAATCTCATGCGCAGAGAGCGATGCCAAAATGGTATGTCGGCGTCGAAGGCGCGGTGTCATTCGTCGATGAGGCGAATACGGAAATCGGCAGCAGGCCCGTTATTGACGAGCTTGATTTCGATAAAGGTTATGGTGCGGGTGTAAATCTTGGCTATGCCCCAGGCGGCACGCGAACGCTGCTCGATAAAATGCGTTTTGAGATCGAATACTATTATCGTAAAAACGACATCGAAAAAGAAGATGTATTAAGAGCTAACGGGGATGCTACCTCCAAAGCAGCCATGCTCAATGCTTATTATGATATTCCTTTAAGAAAATATTCGCAGTCCATTGTGCCTTACCTGGGCGCCGGTATCGGCGTTGCTGAGACGGAAATCGATGTGGAAAGTTTGATTCTCAATGTCAAAGACAAGGATACCGTTGTGGCCTGGAATTTCATGGCGGGTATAGGTTATACGCCGGATTTCATGCCCAATACGATGTGGAATATTGGCTACCGCTATTTTGCAACCGAAGATCCGCATTACCGGTCGCAGCCGACGCCATTGTTTTTTCCGGCAACGGACGTAAAACACGAATACGAAGTGCACAATTTCGAAGCGGGCGTACGCTATTTATTTTAGGGTATGTTCGTCAGGTATAAGTTAAATTTTTTGTTTGAGGAGTTTTAATTATGCGTCAGATTTTTCTAGCTTTTGCCCTGATGGTCATGGCAGCGCCTATTGCTGCTGAGGCCCAGCAGCGCTTCCCGAAATGGTATGTTGGCCTACAAGGCAGCATGAATTTCGTCGATGATGGCGATGTGGACACCAGCAATGCGCTGATCGGCAATACCGATATCGAATACGATAACGGCTATGGCGTGGGCATCGCGCTCGGTTACATGCCTGCCGGCACCGGCAGCCTGCTCGATAATATGCGTTTTGAGCTGGAATACGGATATCGGAAATCGGATGTTGATTCTGTGGATGGCATTACGGGTGATGGTAACATCCATTCAAACACCGGCATGCTCAATGCTTATTACGATTTCAACACGGGTACGCAATGGCTGCCCTATGTAGGCGCTGGTCTCGGCTGGTCTCAGGTTGAGTTGAAAACCGGTAGAGGCGCAGTGAACGATGATGATAGCGTCTTCGCATGGAATTTGATGGCCGGTGTCGGTTATGCGCCGACCTCCATCCCGAACACGGTATGGACCATCGGCTACCGCTATTTTGCGACCGAAGATCCGGATTTCAGCATCACTCCGGCTTTCGGCGGCGGCAGAGCAGAAACCGATTACGATGTGCATAACATCGAAGCGGGTGTCCGTATGATGTTCTAGCATGTGCTAACGAACGATGTGAAAAGGGCAGGTGGCAACATCTGCCCTTTTTGTTTAGGTACATCTGAGACTGGAGTGACGATTAACGGTTGCGGAGAAGTTGGTTCTGTGCCATGACAGCCTTTACATTGAAATTAAGGTTAAATATCTATGGCTCACAAGCATTCATTCAAAATCGAGGAAACAGAAAACAAAGGTCTGAAACGCGCCTTCCAAGTAATCGTTTCTGCCAAGGAAATTGAGGCGGATACAGACGCTGAATTGGTAAAAGTCGGCAAAAAGGTTAAAATTCCAGGATTCCGCCCGGGTAAAGTTCCTGCAAATGTCCTTAAGCAGAAATATGGCAAGTCGGTGCTGGGCGATGTGATCGACCATCTGGTTGACCATGCTGTGCGTGATGTGCTCGATAAGTATAAGCTTGTTCCTGCGCTGCAACCGAAGGTCGAGATTAAGGATTTCAAAGAAGGCGGCGACTTGACGATTGCGATGTCCCTTGAAATCATGCCGGAAGCGCCTGCGGTTGATTTCTCTAAAATCACCATTGAAAAGCCGATTTACGAAGTTAGCGAAAACGAAGTGAAAGAGGGGCTTTCAAGCCTTGGCAAGAGCAACCGCACATTGAAGAAGAAAAATGGCGCCGCGGCAAAAGGCGATGTCGTCAAGATCGATTTCAAAGGTTTTGTAAACGACGAGGCGTTTGAAGGCGGTGAAGCCAAGGAGTTTAATCTGGAGCTTGGTTCAGGCCAGTTTATCGAAGGTTTTGAAGACCAATTGATCGGCACGAAGGCGGGCGATCAAAAAGACGTGAACGTCACATTCCCTAAAACCTATCATAAAGAAGACCTCCAGGGGCAGAAAGCAAAATTCGAAGTAAAGGTGCATGAAGTGCAAGCACCGGAAGACGCTGCTGTTGACGACGATTTTGCTAAGAAGTTTGGCATCGAATCGAAAGAGAAGCTGGAAGAAATGATCAAGCAGCAGATTGAAAGCGAATATGCTGCTGCTGCGCGTACGCAGCTAAAAAAGCAGTTGTTCGATGAGCTGGAAAAGAAGTGTGATTTTGAAGTTCCAGCAGGCATGCTAAAATTGGAATTTGATTCTATCTGGGCGCAAATCCAGGAAGCGAAAAAGCAGGGCGATCCGGAATTCGATAAGCCGGATGCGGAGCTTAAAAAGGAATATGAAGACGTTGCACATCGCCGCGTTTCGCTCGGCATTCTGCTCTCGCAGACGGCAGGCAAGCAGAACCTCCAAGTCACTACTGAGGATTTGCGTCAGGCGATACTGAACCAGGCACGCATGTACCCGGGGCAGGAGCGCGCGGTGATCGAGTTTTATAATAAGAACCCTAATGAAGTGAATCAATTCCGTGGCCCGATCCTGGAAGAAAAGGCCGTTGATTACATTCTCGGTAAAGTCAAATATACGGAAAAGAAAGTCAGCCGTGAGGAATTGATGAACCCAGATGCCATATCGGGAAAAAAATCTTCCAAAAAATCCGCTGGAAAAGGCGAAGATACTTCCGCGAAAGCCGAAACCAAGTCTAAAAAGTCGGGGAAGAAGGAGTAAATCATGGATATCGAAAACGTTCTGAGAGAGCAAGCTAACCTGGTGCCGATCGTTATCGAGCAGACCAGCCGGGGTGAGCGTTCGTTCGATATTTTCTCGCGTCTTTTGAAAGAACGCATCATTTTCCTGATCGGGCCGGTGGAGGACACCATGGCTTCGCTTATCGTAGCGCAGCTTCTCTTCCTGGAATCGGAAAATCCAGACAAGGAAATTTCGATGTATATTAATTCGCCAGGTGGCGTAGTCACGGCAGGTATGTCGATCTATGATACTATGCAGTATATTAAGTGCCCGGTAACAACGCTTTGTATCGGTCAGGCAGCTTCGATGGGCTCGCTTTTGCTGACTGCGGGCGAGGCAGGTAAGCGCTATGCAACACCGAATGCGCGCATCATGATTCACCAGCCTTCCGGTGGATTCCGTGGCCAGGCCTCAGATATCGAGATTCACGCACAGGAAATTCTCAATCTGCGTAAGCGTTTGAACAATGTCTATGTCAAGCATACCGGTCAGAAACTGCCGGTGATTGAAAAGGCGATGGACCGCGACAATTTCATGGATGCCGAGACGGCGAAGAAATTTGGCTTGATCGATGAAATCGTCGAAGCGCGCCCTACATCAAAAACGCCAGCCAAGAAATAACTTAAGGTACTGGCTTTACGCAGGGACCTTTTTTAGGACACATCCACAGCTTGATTTCTGGCTCTCCCGCTTTTTCAGGAAGATATCCGGTTATTTCTCCTTCGCTGAAGGTACTGTTATAGCCATCGCTATGGCAGGTAATTCGCACTTTGCCATCTTTTGGATAAAACCAGACATGGGTCGGATAATTATTCGTCTGCATAATAAAACGCTTGTTTTGTGTGACATCGCACACCGCAAATCCTGGTACAACAGTTATCCGCATGGACTGCAGCTTATTTGGATCGTAATATTTGTAGCCCGGGACCGCTTCCTGTGCGCGCGCACCTGCCATCAGGCAGATAGCCACGCCGAAAGCCGTCAGTGCAGGATGCATAAAACTAAGCGACTTCGACTTCGGATGACTCCGTTTCGTTGTTCGAAACACCAGCAACATTCGCGGCATTAGCGCGAATGGCCTTTTCAATTTCTGCCGCAACTTCCGGATTCTCCTTGAGATACTGGCGTGCATTCTCTTTGCCCTGTCCAATACGTTGGCCTTTGTATGAAAACCAGGAACCTGCTTTCTCGACGATGCCGATCTTCACGCCAAGCTCAATCAGTTCACCCGTTTTGGAGAAACCTTCACCATAAAGGATTTCGGAATCAACCACGCGGAAAGGTGGAGCTACTTTGTTTTTCACAATTTTAATGCGTGTCTGGTTGCCGATTACTTCGTCTTTATCCTTTATCGCACCGATGCGGCGAATATCGATCCGCACGGAAGCATAAAATTTAAGTGCGTTACCGCCGGTTGTCGTCTCCGGATTGCCAAACATGACGCCGATTTTCTGGCGAATCTGATTAATGAAAATCACCGTGCAGTTCGTACGGGAAATGGAACCCGTCAGTTTACGAAGCGCTTGGCTCATCAGGCGCGCCTGGAGGCCCATGTGCGAATCGCCCATCTCACCTTCAAGTTCAGCTTTTGGGACAAGAGCCGCAACGGAATCGATGATCACGAGGTCAATGGCGCCGGACCGTACCAAGGTATCGGCAATTTCCAGGGCTTGCTCGCCTGTATCCGGTTGCGAGATCACCAGTTCGTCGATGTTGACGCCCAATTTTTTTGCATACACAGGATCAAGGGCGTGTTCGGCATCGATAAAGGCGCAGGTGCCGCCCATTTTCTGGCACTCGGCAACCACATGCAGTGTCAGCGTGGTTTTACCGGAGCTTTCCGGGCCAAAGATTTCGACAACGCGGCCTTTTGGAATGCCGCCGACGCCCAGCGCAAGATCGAGGCCGAGCGAGCCGGTAGGAATAACTTCCACCTGCAAAGCCTCTTGCTGGCCGAGTTTCATGATTGAGCCTTTACCAAAGGCTTTTTCAATTTGCGCAAGTGCGGAATCCAATGCTTTATTCTTATCCATAATCAACCTGTAAACCTCTCTGATGACTTATTAATACATAGTCCAATCCTGACGCTTGGCAAGAATAAACACACAATTTTCTTAGGCTTAGATACTTCACATAAATGTCACGTGAAGCTTTGCTGAAATTTTCATATAATAGCTATATGTCAGAGCAGGATACCAGTTCACAAAATGGATTTTTTCAACTTCTGCTGGCGTTGCTCGAAGCGTTCGGCGGTGACCGCAAGTCGGATAGTCGTGAAGCGCCAAGTGCAGGCGCGGAAGATGATCTGCTCTCACCAGGAATTCGGTCGCTGCTTGGTGGTTCATTTGGCGGCGTAACGCTTTCTCCTTCGGCAGGCATTCCTGAAAACACCAGTGGCCAATATCAGCTTTACGCGCAGATGACGGGAACGCGAGTCGGCCCTGAAGGGTATCCAGTTGCTACCGGCGTGATGACGCTGGTTTCCCCGAATGGAGAAAAACAAACATTCGCTTTCGATTCCGGTGCAGGGAAAAATCTTGCTAAGAACATGTTGCCGGGCTTATGCGGCAATGATCTTAATGGCAACGAGGTGGGCACGGCCACCTTTGGCATCGATAATGCGAGTGTGCAGGTCGATTCAAAGAGTTTGCCTGCCGGGATGTTAGGGGAAAATGGTAGAGGAAACTGGTTGAGGCTGATCAGCGACCCTAGCCAGACATCACGTGGAGGCACGGTATCTGATACGAAGGGTTTTCTGGGAATCCACAACGATGGCGGCAGAACCGGCACGGCCGGTTGCCTGGGAATGAGCGATGAGCAATCAACTGCTTTTTTTAGTGCATTGCAGGACATACCTGCAGCACAGAGGCCAAAGCAGTTGGTTGTATTAAGTCCGGAAGCGCGTGAACCGGACCGTGACGTGAATATCGGTAACGGCTTGGCGGCAGCCCTTAGATCAGCGGGGTTATCACCTAGATTACCTTAATGGCTTCGGTGTTGATGCCGAGGCTTCGTAAAATACCTTCCGCTTTATAAATCGTCTCCATCCATTCGGCTTCCGGCGTTGAATCAGCAACAATGCCTCCGCCTACTTGAAATTCAAATCGATCTTCCTGGACGATGAGCGTACGAATCACGACCGAAAGCTCTGCTTCGTTTTCCAGAAACCAACCCAGCGCACCGCTGTAAGCGCCTCGGTTTACCGCTTCCCTTTCAGCCAGCCAGCGCATGGCGGCTATCTTAGGGGCTCCTGTCATGGAGCCTGGCGGAAAGGCGGCTTTGAAAGCATCAATACTTGTTTTTCCGTCGGCAATCGATCCCTGGATGACAGAAGAAAGATGATGGACGGTTGGGAAACTATCCACTGTACACAGTTCGCTCACGTTAACGCTTCCAGGAATACTTACGCGGGATAGATCATGGCGCACCAGATCGACAATCATTAGGTTTTCAGCATGATCCTTCCGGCTTTCCGCCAACGCTGTTTTCTGGTCTGCATCCTCGCTTTGCGTTTTTCCACGCGGAGCGGTGCCTTTAATGGGGCGGCTGGTGATCATACCATCATTGATTTTCAAAAAAAGCTCCGGACTTGAGGAAAGAATGGATGTTCCCTCAAGACGCAAAAATGCGCTGTAAGGGGCAGGGCTGGCGCCGATCAAACGCCGGTAAAGATCAAACGTAGGCACGGGGCGCTCAAAGCGGCCAAAAAACTTGCGCGTTAGATTTACCTGGTAGAAGTGTCCATCCGCTATACAGTTTAAGGCATCTTGTACTGCCTGATGGTACGAGTGCTTGCTCATGTTTGACTCAAGCTTAGCGATACCTGGTGCGGATGCTTCATATTGGCGTGCCAATACAGTCGGCAATTGAGGTGTTTTTCCCTGCCATGATTCAATAATCTGCCGATGATGATCGAAGCGCAGCACCTGCCTGAATTGTGCGAGATGTAGAAAAGGCAGATCAATAAAAGAGGGTTTTGTTTCAGGAATCGTCTCTAGTGTGCGTCCCAATTCATACCCGAAATAGCCGAAAAGCGGAATGGAAGGAGCGGGGGGGACGACATCAAAATCATAACCTGTATAGGTATGCTCGGCATCCCATGCCAGCAGCGAAAACTGGCCGGAGTAACCTGTTTTTAGCGAGGAATGCAGGAAGGCCATGTCGCCATCCTGTCCGGCAACGCTGGCGGCCAGTTCTGCGGGATCGACCCACGGAATATCCGTGGCGCTAAATCCCATATTACTCAGTGGGCTTTTCGGGAACTGGCTTGCCAGCATCGTCAGGAATAGGTGTTACGGGGCCTGCGGCCGGAGGCGAAGAAGCGATCATCATCCCCTGCATCATGACTTGGGCAAAAGGCTGGCCGGAGATGGTTTGTGCCGGGCCATCGCCAATGTAATGCAGCGTGATAACGTCCGCGGTCGAAGCATCGCTGTCCAGCGAAACAAGCAGTTGTTTCATGGCTTCCGCCTGCGTTGCCGTAAAAATAGGATATTGATTGCCAGGATTTATCTGGCGAAGAAAATCCTGTGTGCGGTTATAATAAGAAATAAGATCATCCACCATTTGAGTGCAGTGAGTGCAGTTAACCGTGACATCCGCTTTGGGTTCCGTCAACGATGCCTGGCCTTTTGCATCAATGCCATAAAGGTCACTGGTGACGGCAAACTGATTAATCGACAGCGATTTGCCTTCGGCATCGGTAGCGATATCGGCAATGGTTTTTATCGTGCCGAAACTACTGATCTCAGGAAAAACACCCGAAGAAATCATTGCATCTTCCGATGGAGGCACGCGGCCTTGATTTTCGAACAGACGCTTTAGTTCACCGTAAGCGCTGCCGGACGTTAAATAATCCTGCCGTAGCGCATCTTCCATTTCTTTTGAAAAATGAATCAGACCATCATGCTTGACGCTGAAACTGGTAACGGCGCCGGCTTTTTTCATCGTGAAAGCGAGCGGAAAATTAACCTCATACCAATCGTTTTTAATATTAAGTGAGCGAGCCTGGATATCAAGATTGTAATCAGTAGGCATAGTGCCGTTGTTGCGGAAAGGACCTGTCGCAGAAACATCGATATCCATCGAGGTTTTGCCTGCACGTTCATCAAATTGCTTAAAAGACGGCGCGGGTTCGCCAGGATTACGGTGCATGAAGCTGCCGATCAACTGGCCGTATTCCTTGGTCATCAGCACATCCTTGGCATCCGCTTTAATATCGATACGGCTATTCAATCCTTCGAGGGGCTCAATGCCAAAATGTACATTGCTGCCCGGAGAGGCGAAAATCTGTTTGCCATCCGGCATGCGCTTTATGCTGTTTGCTTTTGAGGTGCAATCGATGCCGCGCAGATTTTCCATGACGCTTTGGCTGTCCTTCAACAGCGTAAGGACCTGCATGCCTTGTAGCAGCTTTTTGCGCGCTTCGCCGGTGATTTCGAATGTGCAGCCGGATGTATCCTCCCAGTTGGCCTGCCAACTGAAAGGACCTTCTGGTGTTTTCTGCGTGCCGTCCATCGAACCGGTCGCCGATACACCGAAACTGCTCGCCAGATAATTGCTTTCAAAATTCAAATCACCTGTAACTTTCAGGGTGTTTTCGGGTTGAGTTCCGTCCGTTGTTTTAAATGGTTGAATATCTGGTGCAAATTTAGGTTTCCAGGAAAAAACCGGATTATGGTACGTGATGATGTAGCTAAAAGGATAACCGCCTACGTCAATGGAATCGTATTTGAGTGAGACCTCTGTGCCGGTGTTTTTGGTAATATTAGGCAGCTCTTTTGCGGCCTGCGTAAACACTTCTTTGGCCTGTTTTGCCTGCGAGAACCAGAACGCGCTGTATGCAGCAACTGCAACAACAAGCAATGCTATGATAACCCAGACGAAACGGCGCATAATATCTCCCTTTTAAGTGCGGCTGGGAGCCTAAGGGCAATCGTAAGAGCAAGCAAGAAAAATCGCTAGTTTCCTGTCCAACATGCAATATCATCTTTGATCACGCTTCGCCATTTTTTCGCAAGAGCAATGGAATCGATATGACGCGATTCGATGCTTTTTACAGGCAGGACGTAATAAGCCGAATTCGTCATGACAATCGCATCCGCTGCTAAACATTCTTCAAGCGTAGCTTCACATTCAATGATGCCCGATATTAGCGACATGAAGCGCTGGCGCATAATTCCATTCAGGCATCCCGTAGAAAGGGCGGGTGTATAAATGTGTTCGTTTTTTTGCCAAAAGAGATTGGCGCTTGATGTTTCGCTGACATATCCTTTCCCGCTAAGCATAATGGCATCATCAACCTGGCTGGCTTCGGCCTCAAGGCGGGCGAGGATGCTGTTCAGGCCATTGGCATGTTTGACAGTTGATGGGAGCGATTCTGGAGGTGTGCGCCGGTACGTGCTTACGATAAGCTGCCGCGCGCTTGGCTCCGTTTCCGGCATAGAGGCGGCGGTCATATAGCAGGTTGGCTTTTCGGCAAGCGGCAGATAACCGCGGCTGCCTTCACCGCGGCTGATGGCGATGCGCAGTATACCTTCTTTTACGTTGTTTTTTTTAGTAAGTTCGCTTGCAAGGGGCAGCAGCGTATCGGTTGAAAATGCAATTTGCAGTTTTTGCAGCCCATGGATAAGCCGCACCAGGTGGTCTTGCCCTAAATAGAGCTTTCCGCCCGTAATCCGGATGGTCTCAAAAACGCCGTCTCCAAAGCGGAACCCACGGTCTTCCGGGGAAATCAGTGCTTTTTCCTTTGGCAGAATCTGGCCGTTGAGAATAACGTAAGTCATAGTGCAAGAGATACCGATATTCTGCGTGGATGGCAAATCCTGAACAGATGTGAATTTTCTTCACAAACTGGCGTATTCCTGATACATCCCGCGCCATGGAAACACGGTTTCAAGCTTGCCTTGGGGTTCATCGCCTGCGTCTTTCGACCACACTAGGGTATGGCCGCGGAGAGCGTAGTAAGCCGCAGCCTGTTGAGATTGAACTGCGTTTGTTTTTCAAGGATATGCCGCTCGCCAGTATCGATGAGGCATCGCCATTCTTATGTTACGACAAGCTATCTCAATGTTTACAGGAATTGGTGCAAAACCGGGAATTTAAACTAATCGAGTATATGGCAAGCGTGGCCATGAAGGAAATCCGTACCAGCATTATTGATCAGATGGGACAGGAAGCCGCGAAAAATATTTTCATCTGGATGAAACTGCATAAATGCGTGCCGCCTGTGCCGTACATGCTCGGCGGTGCCAGCATTATTCTTTCCGACCTGCCGCAGGGACTGACGGCTGCGGATGCCATCTGAGCTTATTTTTTTAGGGTTGGGAAGCAATGTCGGTAACCGGCAGGACTATCTTGACCGTGCCGTTCAACAATTAAGCTCGCATTCCGAACTGGCGTTGAGCGACATTAAACGCTCAGGCATTTATGAAACGCCGGCATTATTACCTGAGAATGCACCGGCTGATTGGGACACACCCTTTCTCAACATGGTGCTTTCTGCCGCCACGACAGCCCTACCCGAAACGGCTCTAAAAGCAGCGAAGAAAATCGAGCAGGATTTGGGACGCAAGAACAGGGGAAGGTGGGGTCCCCGGGAAATTGATATCGATATACTTGCGCTTGGTAAAAGGATAATCGACACGAAGACGCTTATACTGCCGCATCCGGAAATGATCAACAGAGCCTTCGTCATGAAGCCGTTGGCAGAGATCGCACCTGATTGGGTACACCCGCAAACCGGCATTGCAGTACGCGAATACATATCCCGGCTATATAAAATATAAGCTTGCTACTTGCGTAGACAAATTATGCTGCTTATAATGATAATCATTCGCAACTGAGTTACGGGTTTCATGTATATTTGTCTTTGTAATGGTCTTCGTGAGAAAGATATTGATGCGGCTATTGCAGAAGGGGCCGTGAACCATAGCGAGGTCTATCAAGCCTTAGGCTGCAACCCCAAGTGCGGCATGTGCGTGCCAGAAGTAGAGGAAAGGCTTGTATCACATGTCATTTCAGGCGCTGCAAGCGCTACGGGCCCACGCAAACATTCTTGATTGCCAGTGTAAATTCAATCGACTAGGTTTTTCTAACGGGGGTAACTTATGGCTAAATCCAATGTTGTCGTAGAGCAGCTGAATATTATTCTTAAGAACGAGCTGACAGCAATCAATCAATATTTCCTGCATTCGCGTATCCTGCGGCATCAGGGATATTTCAAGCTTGCCGAAAAACAATACGAAGAATCCATCGATGAGATGAAGCACGCAGACAAGCTGACGCAGCGCATCCTGATGATCGGCGGGCTTCCTAATTTTCAGGATGTTGGCCGCCTGATGATCGGTGAGCATGTAGAGGAAATGCTGCAGAGCGATCTTAATATGGAATATAAAGCAAAAAAAGACTTGCTGGCAGCGCACGTTATTGTCGGCGAGGCGCATGATCCGACCAGCACGAATATTATTGAGGATATTCTGGCAAGCGAGGAAAAACATATTGAGTGGCTGGAAGCACAGCTTGCCCAGATAAAAGCGTATGGTGCGCAAAATTTCTTGCAATCGCAGGTATAACTCCTATTCGTAGATTCCTATTCATGTAGGAGGTTACACATGTTTAAATTTCTGCTTTCACTTTTTACCGTAGGATTACTTATGGCTTCGAATCCCGCTTCGGCACTTGACCCTGAAAATACCCTATATCTTGATCTCAAAGATGGCCGCGTCGTGATCGAGCTTTATCCGAATAAAGCGCCGAATACGGTCGCCCGTATCAAGGAACTGGCACGGCAGAAATTTTATGACGGTATTGTCTTTCACCGTGTGATCGATGGAGTTATGGCTCAAACAGGGGATCCGTCCGGCACGGGCATGGGCGGTTCAGGGAAAAATCTAAAAGCGGAATTCAATGATGAAAAACATACGCGCGGCGCCGTTTCCATGGCACGAGCTTCCGATCCGGATAGCGCTGACAGCCAGTTTTTCATTGTGCTCGCAGATTCGCGCTTTCTCGATAATCAGTACACGGTGTTTGGTCGCGTCACTGAAGGCATGCAATATGTTGATAAAATCAAAAAAGGTGATGGCCAGGACGGTCAGGTCACCGATCCCGATAAAATCGTTTCCCTGCGCGTTGCAGCTGACGTGAAGTAAATTATAGCGGTCTTCATGCGTGTTGATCTTTTCGATTTCCACCTGCCTGAAGACCGCATTGCTTCCTATCCTGCAGAGCCGCGTGATGCATCTAAGTTGCTCTGCGTCGGCAAAGCCTGTTTTTATGATCGTCAGGTGAGAGATCTACCGACGTTGCTCTCACCTGGTGATTTACTCATTTTCAATCAATCCAAAGTGATTCCGGCCCGTCTTTATGGCAAACGCGGCGAAGCAAAGATTGAAATTCTGCTGCATAAGAACAAGGATGGCGGAATCTGGGAAACGTTTGCACGGCCTGCTAAAAAACTCAAACCGGGCGATAAGATTACCTTTGCCGCAAACTTCAGTGCGATTGTAAAAGAAAAAACTAAGCAAGGATTGGTGCAGATCGCATTCGAACAGAAAAATATTCTGCCGCTTCTGGATAAATATGGTCAAATGCCGCTGCCGCCTTACATCCCGCGGCATGACACTCCTGACGAGTCCGATAAAACGCGTTACCAAACCGTTTATGCCAAAACGGAGGGTTCTGTCGCCGCGCCAACGGCGGGGCTGCACTTCACAAAGACATTGCTCGAAGATTTGACAGCGCACGGCATTAATACTGCCTTTGTCACGCTGCATGTCGGCGGTGGCACGTTTCTGCCGGTCAAAACCGAGGACACGGCAGACCATGTAATGCATAGCGAGTGGGGGGAGGTTTCGTCCGAAACAGCGGATCTCATCAATCATACGCGAAAAGCGGGTGGGAAAATCGTTGCCGTCGGCACAACTTCGCTGCGATTGTTGGAATCAGCGGCGAATGATACAAGACAGGTGCAGCCTTTCTCCGGAGAAACTGCCATTTTCATTACGCCCGGTTACCGTTTCAAGGTAGTAGATCGGCTGCTGACCAATTTCCATCTGCCGAAATCCACGCTTTTTATGCTGGTTGCGGCTTTTGCTGGACTGGAGCGCATGAAAGATGCCTATGCTCACGCTATAGAGCACGATTACCGGTTTTATTCCTACGGCGATGCATGTTTGCTGGAACCGCAGGCGGAAACTTAGTACATCACGGTGCTATGAGTCATTTTTCTATTCTCTCTACCGATAATCTGGCGCGCACTGGGATTTTGCAAACGGCTCACGGCGATATACGCACGCCCGCTTTCATGCCGGTTGGCACGGCGGCGACGGTGAAAGGTATGACGCCGGAAATGGTGAATGCGACAGGCGCCGACATTCTTCTCGGCAATACGTATCATCTGATGCTGCGCCCGGGCGCAGAGCGAATTGCGTCACAGGGCGGGCTGCATCGTTTTATGCAGTGGAACAAGCCGATCTTAACCGATTCTGGGGGGTTTCAGGTGATGTCGCTTGGCGAGATGCGGAAGATCTCGGAAGATGGTGTCATGTTCAAATCGCATATCGACGGCAGCGAGCATCACCTGACGCCTGAACGTGCGATGGAAATCCAGTATTTGCTCGGCAGCGACATCAGCATGGTGTTCGATGAATGTACGTCTTATCCCTGTACTGAAGAGGATGCGGCTAAATCCATGCGGCTTTCGATGCGCTGGGCGCAGCGTAGCAAGATGGCCTTTCAAAAACGTGAGGGCTATCACGCCTTCGGTATTCAGCAAGGGAGCATGTTTCGCCATTTGCGTGAAGAATCCTCCAAGGCGCTTGTCGATATAGGATTTGATGGCTATGCGATCGGCGGCCTGGCCGTAGGCGAGGGACAGGATGTGATGTTCTCTGTGCTCGATTATGCAGTAGATATGCTGCCTTCAGAAACGCCGCGCTATTTGATGGGTGTAGGCAAACCGTCCGATATTATCGGCGCCGTGCTGCGCGGCGTTGATATGTTCGACTGCGTTATTCCGACACGCTCGGGCAGGTTTGGCAGGGCCTATACGCCGGAAGGCGAGATCAATATCAAGAACGCGGCACATGCTGACGATAAACGCCCCCTATGGAACCACCCGGATTGCCCGGTCAGCAAATATAGCCGGGCCTATTTGCATCATTTATTCAAAGCGGATGAAATGCTGGGGCCGATCCTGCTCACCTGGCACAATCTTTATTTCTACCAATGGCTCATGCAGGAAATCCGCACCGCTATTCAGGAAAAACGAATCGCTGAATTTGCACGTAGCTGGAAAGCTAGCTGAAGAACATCTGTTTCAGGTCGTTGAATACCGTAAACACCATCAAGCAGATGATAACTGCAAATCCGGCACGGAAACCGTATTCCTGAAAACGCTCCGCCATCGGACGTCCACGCAAGCCTTCAATAGTGTAATAAAGCAGATGGCCGCCATCAAGCGGTGGAATCGGGAAAAGGTTGACCATTCCAAGGTTGGCCGAGAGCATGGCAATGAACCAGAGAATCGTATAAAAGCCCTGATCCGCCGCCTGGCCGGAAAGCTTGGCGATACCGAGCGGGCCTTTGAGCTCCTTGGCGCTGCGGTCACCGGCAATCATCTGCCCCAGATAATCGAAGGTCGTTGCCGTAATCTGCCAGGTTTTCTTGACTGCCTCCAATAGCGCACGCGACAAGCCGACATCTTTATACATCAGACGCTGGCTTTTGATGCCGATCATCGGACGTGAAATTTTGTTGCCCAGCGCATCGGTTTCTTCAGTTGAACGCGGCGTCAGCAAAACATCTTTCGTCTCACCGCTACGGTTAATAATGATATGGATTTCGGTGCCAAGATTAGTCGCTATGAGACGCGGAATATCGCTGAAATGCTCGACCTTCTTGCCATCAATTTTAAGCACGCGGTCACCGGAGACGAGGCCTGCTTCTTCAGCGGCGGAACCTTTCATCACATCGCCGACAATCGGATCAGTAGTCTCAAGCCCATAGCTAAATAGAAAGCCTGTAAAAATAGCGATGGTTAGAATAAAATTAAAGACTGGTCCTGCAACGACGATCGCTGCTTTTTTCCAAAGTGGCTTGAAATGAAAACTGACGGCCTTTTCTTCCTCCGTCATCTGTTCCATTTTGTCTTTATCAGGCGTGCTAGCTTCAGAGGAGTCGCCAAACATTTTGACGTAGCCGCCGAGGGGCAGGGCGCTGATTTTCCAGCGTGTTCCATGCTTGTCGTTCCAGCCGATAACTTCTTTGCCAAAGCCGATGGAAAACGCTTCGATTTTAACACCGCACCAGCGGGCAATGATAAAATGCCCGAATTCGTGGATGAACACGATGACGGAGATGATGATAAAAAACGAAGCAAGCGTATGTAATAATTCCATGGATAGTCCTCTACAGCCCTCTAATATACTCTAACGCTTTTGTTCGTGCCAGACCGTCGAGTGCAAGCGCGTCTTCGAGCGATGTAGCCGCTTCCTCATCAAGCGAGGCCAGCGTTTTTGAAATAACGATCGGGATATCGTTAAAAGAAAGGCTATTGTCAAGGAACGCGCCGACGGCAATCTCATTCGCGGCATTTAGAACACAAGGTGCGCCGCGCCCCTGTTCCAGCGCGTCATAGGCGAGTTGCAGGCACGGAAAGCGGATTGTGTCCGGCCTTTCAAACACTAACGCACCGATAGCGGTAAGATCAAGCAGGGGAGTTGCCGAGTGCAGGCGCTCAGGATACCCAAGGCAATAGGAAATCGGTACGCTCATGTCCGGCGCGCTGAGATGCGCGAAAATAGAACTGTCCTGAAAATGCACCAACGCATGAACGATGGATTGCGGGTGGATAACAATCTGAATCTGTTCGGCTTTTACAGGGAAGAGGTGAAATGCCTCGATCATTTCCAAGCCTTTGTTCATAAGGGTCGCAGAATCGACCGAAATCTTCGCGCCCATCTGCCAGTTGGGATGGCGGACCGCTTCTTCCGGTGTCACGGTTTTCAGCGCCTCTGCCGTATATGTACGGAATGGGCCGCCGGATGCTGTTAATGTAATCGCACGGATCGCTTTTTCATCCTGACCGGCCAACAGCTGAAATACTGCATTATGCTCAGAATCGATCGGGAGAATCGCGACGTTCTTTTCGGCAGCGGTGCGCATGAGCAGCGCACCTGCTGCTACAAGACATTCTTTCGTTGCCAGTGCAACCGTATGACCCGCATCAATGGCGGCGAACACCGGCTCCAGCCCGGCGATGCCCATAATTCCGCTGACAACCATATCAACCGGACGTTTAGCAGCTTCAATGATGGCCTGGCGTCCTGCGGCAATATCAATGCCGGTGTTATCCAGCATATCTTTTAATTGCTGATAATGGTCCGGGTTGCCGATCACGACGTGTTTCGGCTTGACGCGGCGGGCGAGGAACGCCAGCTGCTCAACATTATTTTCCGCCGTGATGGTATCGAGCGCAAACGCCTGCGGATTCGCTTCGATTAAGTTCAGGGTAGTCTGACCGATAGAACCGGTAACACCCAATATGGAAACGATACGGCGGTTGGAGCGGTTGGCTTGCAGCGTCACGGATTTGTTCACGGCACGATGCCTCCGGCCATCCATGCCAGAAGTGTAAACACAGGAATTGCAATGGCATGCCCATCTACTCTGTCAAGAATGCCACCATGCCCGGGGAATAATGTTCCGCTATCTTTGACGCCTGCTTGACGCTTCAGCCAGGATTCAAACAAATCACCCATTTGCGCCAGTAACGCCAGCAGTGCACCAACACCGAGTCCGCTCATGAAACTATGCGGAAACGGCGTGAAAGGAAACAGTATCACGCCTGCAACAGATGCGGAAAGCATGCCGCCGATTAGCCCCGCCCATGTCTTGCCGGGGCTGATGCTTGGCGCCAGCTTAGGGCCGCCAATCAATTTACCGGCGATGTAAGCACCGATGTCGGTTGCTGCGACGGTGATAATCGGAAATAAAGCAAGCAGCGGCGTGAGATAAGGTCTGGTCATATATTCCAAGCTCGCCGCATCGATAACGGTGCCTTCAAATGCCATTTGGCGCAGTACAATAAGCGAGGAACACGGCAGGACAACATAGAAAATGCCGGCGATTTTCCAAAAATTACCGTTTGTAACGGTTAGGGCTTGCCATTCCTGGTGCATGTAAACAGCCGCTAATATAATCAGCGCGTAAAACGGAAATCCGCCAAGAATAATGAATGCAAAGGTAGCCACGGCGAGTGCGCCGCCAGTGATAATGCGGCGCTTCAGCTCCGAATCGGCGCTGAATAATTTATTTTTGATCGCTTGTACGTCCATAGCGGCGTTCCCGTTTGGCAAAATCCTCACACGCTTCCTGCAAATGCTCACGTGTGAAATCAGGCCATAATGTATCGGTAAAATAAAGTTCAGTATAGGCTGATTGCCATAATAAAAAATTACTCAGGCGGTGCTCGCCGCCGGTACGGATCAATAAATCAGGAACCGGAAGCTCATATGTATAAAGCCGGCTCTCCAGCATGGCTTCATCGATTGCGTCAGGTTTTACTGCGCCGTTGGCAACATCTCTGGCAATATCCTGGATGGCATGTATCAATTCCTGCCGTGCACCATAGCTAAGACAGACGGTTAATTGAAAAGACTGGCAATGCGCGGTATTTTCCTCTGCCTTGTCGATCTGCTTTTTAACGGCATCCGACAGCCGTGAACGGTCGCCGATGATCTTCAGCCGGATATCATTTTCACGCAGCGTTTTGACTTCGCCCTGCAGATAAAAGGCGAGAAGGCGCATCAATTCGCTGACTTCGTCCTCAGGGCGCTGCCAGTTTTCCGACGAAAACGCATAGACGGTGAGATATTTGACGCCAAGCTCCTGGCAGGCGCGCATCGTTGAACGAAGCGTTTCCGCACCCTGGCGATGGCCGAGAGTGCGGGCAAGTCCTTTCGCTTTCGCCCAGCGGCCGTTACCATCCATGATGATGGCAATATGCTGGGGGTATCCCTCTGTAACCGGTGCAGCCATTGGCTTTCCTTTGGACAGCATTATGCCGCGCTTTCAATCGGTTTGCGGAACATGTGCTTGATTGCGAGCAAGGCCCAGATTATGAGACTGGCTATAACGGTTAGTACGCTGAGCAGCAGGCCTTGTGTCATGGTGGTGACTAAAGTTGGCAGAAATTCGCGCTGAGGCCCTTCACCAAACAAAAATTGGCTGATTTTAAGCGATAGGATGCCGGAAAGGAAATCAATAAACATCACAGGTGAGAGAAAGGGCAGAACCATCACCAATACGGTTCCCAGCGATATAAAAATCCGCAGGCCAAATCCGATATGCAACGCTTTGTACAAGAGAGGGTGCCTGGTAACGCAGTTCGTATACATGTCGCTATAATTGATAGCAGCGTAGAGTAACACGAAGATCAATACCCCTAATGCCATGGCGAAAATATCATGCTTATCAATCAATCCGAAAAAAAAGCTCGGGCCGGCGGCGATGCTACAAACGACTAGCCAGAACAAAAGGTAAAACGGAAAGGATTTGTGGGTGATTGGCATCGGAAAATTGCATCACACCTGCATGATGTCCTTTTCTTTTTGCGCCAGCGTCTCATCGATCTTCTTAATGTAAAGATCGGTTGCTTTCTGCACTTCATCGGCCTTTTTCTTATGCTCGTCCTCGGAAATGACTTTGTCTTTTTCGTCTTTTTTCAGTGCATCCATACCATCGCGGCGCACGTTACGCACAGCGACCCGGGCATTTTCAGCAAATTTAGCCGCGATTTTTGCGAGCTCTTTGCGGCGTTCTTCAGAGAGTTCGGGCAACGGCACGCGAATCAGCTGGCCGTCCGCCATCGGATTGAGGCCAAGGCCTGCATTGGCGATTGCCTTCTCAACGGCTTTCACATTGCCTTTATCCCAGACCTGCACGGTGAGAAGGCGTGGTTCCGGCGCGCTCAGGCTGGCCATCTGTGTGATCGGCATGTAAGAGCCGTAGGCTTCAACCTGAATGCCATCAAGCAGGTTCACGGATGCGCGACCGGTGCGCAGTCCTGAAAAATCATGATGCAGCGTTTTGATTGCGCCTTCCATCCGGCGTTTGAGTTCATCGAGATTACTGGTCATAAAATCCTCTATTCATCTTGGATAATGGTGTATTTGCCTTCGCCGTTCACCACCCGTGTAATCGCATCGTTTTCATGGATCGAGAACACGATCACGGGAATTTTGCTGTCGCGGGCGAGGGCAATAGCCGAAGCATCCATAACCTTCAGGTCACGGGCGAGTACATCGTAATATGTCAGCGTATCGAAACGCTCGGCTTTGGGATCTTTCTTGGGATCGGCAGAGTAGACGCCGTCCACCTGCGTTGCTTTCATCATGACATCGCAGCCCATTTCACTGGCGCGGAGTGCTGCCGCCGTATCGGTGGTGAAAAAGGGGTTGCCCGTTCCAGCCGCGAAGATCACGACGCGTCCGCGCTCAAGGTGGCGAATGGCCCGGCGGCGGATATACGGCTCGCAAATTTCCATCATATGAATGGCGGAAAGTACGCGCGTATCGACATCGATGCGCTCCAAAGCATTCTGAATGGCGAGGGCGTTGAGTACGGTGGCAAGCATGCCCATGTAATCGGCACTTGAGCGCTCCATACCGCGCGCTGCACCGGAGATGCCTCGGTAAATATTACCGCCGCCGACAACGACGCAGACTTCAACCCCTTGCTCGGTAATATGTTTGATAT
>JAXMDT010000008.1:0-92893 GCA_046348685.1 Rickettsiales bacterium | reverse complement strand
CCACCTGACCGGCGGGTGCCTGCAATACACCTGCGATCCGGGTAGCCGGAGTTTGGAGAAGCGCGATGATTTTCGCTCTGAGTTCGTCGAGCGACGGCAATTTCGCCAATGCCTGAATTTCTTTTACCGAAAGCGTTTTCTCACCGAAACCCGCGCCGACGAGAACCAGCTTTTCGTTGGTTTTTGCGAATTCGGAGAGCGCTTTCGCGGCCGCAACCGGATCCTTAGAATACGCGACTGCCGTCGGGCCTTTGAAAAGACCGGCGAGAGCGCCGAAGCGGGTGCCCTCAAGCGCGCGGCGGGCGAGCGTATTCTTGGTAACGCGGAAACCTGCGCCAGCCTGACGCACGCGAATGCGCAGGTCGGTGACTTCAGCAACCGTCAGACCTTTATAGTGGGCGACGATCAGAATTTCGGAATCAGCAAAATTCCCGTTAGCGCCTTCAATCCATGCTTTTTTCTGTGCACGATCCATATTTAACTCCTTATGCCGCTTCCGACAGGGTCGATGCATCGACGCGGATGCCCGGGCCCATGGTGGTGGAAACGGTCAGTTTCTTGATGAAAGCGCCTTTCACCGATGCCGGCTTAGCCTTGATCAGCGCGCCAACAAAAGCTGCAAGATTCTGCTGAATCTTTTCTTCCGAAAAGCTCACCTTGCCGATACCGGCGTGCACGATGCCTGCTTTATCGAGGCGGAATTCAACCTGGCCGCTTTTGGCTGCTTTCACCGCATCAGCGACATTCGGCGTTACGGTGCCGAGTTTCGGATTCGGCATCAGGCCGCGCGGGCCGAGCAATTTACCGACCTTACCGACAACCGCCATCATATCCGGAGTTGCGATGCAGCGGTCGAAATCCATTTTGCCTTTTTGGATCTGTTCAGCGAGGTCGTCGCCGCCCACGATATCCGCACCGGCTTTTTTCGCTTCCTCAGCCTTGTCGCCACGAGCGAATACCGCTACGCGCACATCCTTACCAAGTCCGTTTGGCAACGCAACGGCGCCGCGCACGGTCTGGTCTGACTGCTTCGGATCGATGTAGAGGTTGATCGCGACATCGACGGTCTCGTCGAATTTCGTCTTCGCGTTCGACTTCAGTAACTTCATAGCTTCAGCAGCCGTGTACGCCTTTTCGCGGTCTACCGACTCTTTTGCTTTCGCAATGCGCTTGCCTTCTTTGATTGCCATAAAATCCCCTTACGCCGCTTTCTTGTCGTCAATGACTTCAAGACCCATCGAACGCGCCGAACCAGCAATCATGCTGCACGCCGCCTCAACATCATGGGCATTCATATCTTTCATTTTCTTACCGGCGATCTCACGGATCTGACTCATGGTCACTTTGCCTACATTCGGATCACGGCCGGTCGCCTGCGCGCCCTTATCCAGTTTCGCCGCCTTCAGCAGGAAGTAGGATACCGGAGGCTGCTTGGTGATGAAGGTGAAGGAACGGTCCTGGTAAACCGTGATCACCACCGGAATCGGCATGCCGGGTTCAAGCGAGCTCGTTGCCGCGTTAAATGCCTTACAAAACTCCATAATATTCACACCCTGCTGACCGAGTGCGGGACCGATTGGTGGGGAAGGATTCGCCTTGCCTGCCGGTACCTGAAGCTTTACATATCCTTGTATTTTCTTAGCCATTTTGCTGCTCGCCGCCCTAAAAAAGAGTGACTGGTATAGAGCATTTTTGTGCTTTGTCAACCAGGAAATAAGCGCCGGAAAATCAAGGCGCTGCAAAGACTAAATTACACGCGAGATAAGAAGTGCCTATCGAATTCTTACATGAAGTGAATCATTTTACCTGCATTCATACATTTAAGGAGAAAAATATGGTTGCCGTGCGCGATGATAGTGAGAGCCGTGAAAAGGTCTGGGATTTAATCAAGGATATTAAGGTTGCACTGCTGGTAACCCATGGAGAGGACGAAAAACTCCATGCTCGCCCAATGGTTGCCGCGAACGAACGCATACCAACGGCCAGAACTGGGAAGGCGATCTATGGTTCATGACCCGTATCGATTCCCCGAAAATTAGCGAGATTGCCCGCGATCCAAATGTGCTCCTCAGCTATTCCGAACCCAAGGATCAAAATTATGTTTCACTTTCGGGTAAAGCCGAAGTTGTACGTGACACCGCAAAAGTTAAAGAACTGTGGAGCGAATTCATGCGCACTTGGTTCCCGCACGGGCCCGAGGAAAGTGATGTTGCCTTGATAAAGGTTACCACTGAAAGCGCTGAATACTGGGATAGTCCTTCAAGCGCACTGGTTTACGCTTACGGTTATGCGAAAGCTCGCTTAACCGGCGAATCCCCGAAAATGTCCGAAAAAGAAAATGCGGTGGTTTGCTTCGAATCGGAGCGAAAAAAGAAAATGCAGAAGTAATTACTTCGCGACTTTTTCTACCTGCGTATACTGGAGGTCGACCGGTGTCGGACGCCCAAAGATCGTTACCGATACTTTGATACGCTCTTTTTCCTCATCCACGGATTCGATGATACCAATAAAGGAATCGAACGGACCATCGACGACTTTCACCTGTTCGCCGATTTCGAAGACGATACCGCGTTTTGCTTCCTCGACACCCTCAGACACCTGCTTGAACACGCGTTCGACTTCGCCTTCGGAAATCGGCTGCGGGCGGTTGCCGCCGCCGCCGAGAAAGCCGGTTACTTTCGGGATGTTTTTAACGAGCTGCCAGGTTGCATCGTTCATTTCCATTTTAACGAGGACATAGCCCGGGAAGAATTTGCGCTCGGTGGCGGTTTTCTTGCCGCGGCGCATTTCAATGACGTCCTCGGTCGGGACGACGACTTCTTCGAATTTATCGGTCATGCCGTGCTGGGCGGCGTTTTCCTTGATGGTCTGCGCGACCTTCTTTTCAAAGCCGGAATAGGCGTGAATGATGTACCATTTTTTAGCTGCCGACATGTCTGTTCTCCTTCTTATATGGCAATGCCGAAAATCTTCCTGATGACCAGGGAGATGATATTGTCTACCGCCAGGAAAAAGACTGCGGCGATGAATGCGAGCACCAGCACCATGATGGTAGAGATCATGGTTTCGCGGCGGGTCGGCCAGGTGACGCGGGCGGCTTCCTGACGGACTTCGCGGATATATTTCGCCGGGTTGAAATTAGACATTTCTCTTTAAACCTTTATTCAAATAGCGGGGAAGCACGCTTCCTAGCGAATCCGGCGGCATCATGCAACTGTTTAGTGAAAAAATGGCAGGGGCGACAGGACTTGAACCCGCAACACCCGGTTTTGGAGACCGGTACTCTACCAATTGAGCTACACCCCTACACGAAAGCTAGGCAGGCTTAGCGCCTGATCGGCCCAGCGTCAAGACGTACCATAAAAAAGGGCCGCCGAGGCGGCCCTTCCTTATTCAATATCAGTAAAACTACTGAATAATCTTAGCGACGACGCCGGCGCCGACGGTACGGCCGCCTTCGCGGATCGCGAAACGGAGGCCTTCGTCCATGGCGATCGGGGCGATCAGCGTGATTTCCATCGTCACGTTATCGCCAGGCATCACCATCTCGGTGCCTTCCGGCAGCTTGATGGAACCGGTCACATCCGTCGTGCGGAAGTAGAATTGCGGGCGGTAGTTCGAGAAGAACGCCGTATGACGGCCACCCTCGTCCTTGGTCAGGATGTATGCTTCCGCCGAGAAGACCGTGTGCGGCGTAATGGAACCCGGCTTCGCGAGTACCTGGCCACGCTCGACTTCCTCGCGCTTGGTGCCGCGCAGCAGCACGCCGAGGTTGTCCCCTGCTTCCCCCTGGTCGAGGAGCTTACGGAACATCTCAACGCCGGTGCAGGTCGTCTTCGTGGTCGCCTTGATGCCGACGATCTCGAGTTCATCACCCACTTTCACGATACCGCGCTCAACGCGGCCGGTGACCACCGTACCACGGCCGGAGATCGAGAATACGTCCTCGATCGGCATCAGGAACGGCTTGTCCTTATCGCGCGCCGGCTGCGGGATCGACGCATCGACCGCATCCATCAGCTTCAGGATCGCTTCCTTGCCGAGTTCCGGGTTCTTGCCTTCGAGCGCCGCAAGAGCAGAGCCGCGAATGATCGGGATCGTGTCGCCCGGGAAGTTGTACTTGGAGAGAAGCTCGCGCACTTCCAGCTCCACGAGGTCGAGAAGCTCGGCATCGTCCACCATGTCGCATTTGTTGAGGAACACCACGATCGCCGGAACGCCAACCTGACGGGCAAGCAGGATGTGCTCGCGGGTCTGCGGCATCGGGCCGTCGGCAGCCGACACCACGAGGATCGCGCCGTCCATCTGCGCCGCACCCGTGATCATGTTCTTCACATAATCGGCGTGGCCCGGGCAATCGACGTGCGCATAGTGGCGCTTGTCGGTCTCGTATTCCACGTGCGCGGTGTTGATCGTGATGCCGCGCGCTTTTTCTTCCGGAGCCGCGTCGATGTCCGCATAGCCTTTCGCCTGCGCCTTGCCCTGCTCGGCCAGCACCGACGTGATCGCCGCCGTCAGCGACGTCTTGCCATGGTCAACGTGACCAATCGTCCCAATGTTGCAGTGGGGTTTCGATCTGTCGAACTTCTCTTTACTCATATCTGTCTCCTAATTCAGCTACTCTATATAATGTGTATTTCGCGGGAAACCATCCCTTGTGCGCGTGGTTACAAGAATTCCCTGCGATTGACAATAAGAAATGATGCAGCAGCGGCACGCCCGCCTTAAATGATTTTACAGTGTTGAAGATGGAGCGGGTGATGGGAATCGAACCCACGTGTTCAGCTTGGAAGGCTGACGTTCTACCATTGAACTACACCCGCTTGATTTTTTTGCGTCATCTCCCTGAGAAGAAATACTGCGGCGCACCACGCGTTGCTACAAGATCGTCGCGCAAAAAACAACCGCGTTTTTCGCTGAATTACAAGCATTAATCGCAGCGTGCGATAAAAGATTGTCATCTCAGATTCTTTCACTATGATCACGTCGCTTTTTGAACACCTTATCAAAGGATGTGTATGGCCGCAGTCAGTGAGCACCGGAAATTTCTCGGCATGTCGCTCTGGCAACAAGTGTTTGCCGGAATGATTCTCGGGATAGGACTCGGATTCCTTCTCAAATATACGATTCAGGATCCCGATGCGCTGAAAGACGCTGCTGAAGATATCAAAATTCTTGGCACGATCTTTTTAACGCTCATAAAAATGGTCGTGGCTCCCTTGATTTTCCTGGCGCTGGTTTCCGGCATTACCAGCCTTAATGACATGGACAGTTTCACCCGCATCGGCTTGAAAGGCATCGCGGCGTATCTCACCACGGCCTGCTTTGCCGTTATCATCGGCCTGCTCGCTGCTTTGATTTTCCAGCCTGGCATGGGCGTGCCGCCCGAACTGGCTCAGTCGATTCACGAATCCGCTGCTTCAGCGCCGCCTGCAACGGCCCCGGAAATGAGCGTGTTTTTAATGAACCTGATTCCGTCGAATATTTTTAAATCGTTCGTCGATGATCACTTCCTGCAAATCGTTTTCTTCGCCATTTTCTTTGGCGTCACGATGAACCTGATGGGCGAGCGCGTAGCCGGCGCACGCGAAGTCATCCGTGAACTGGCTTTCGTTGTTTTCAAAATGATCGAGAACATCGTCAAGCTGGCGCCGATTGCCGTTTTCGGTTTCATGGCCTGGATGGTCGCTACGCAGGGCATGGATATTCTGAAAAGCCTGGGCTGGCTGATCATCACCGTGATCGTCGCATGCATATTTCAATATGGCTTGTTCGGCTTGATGATCCGCGCCTTCACCAAGCTGTCCCCCTTCCCGTTCTATAAAAAAATGCTGACGACGCAGACCCTGGCGTTTGCGACCAGTAGCAGCAAGGCAACGCTGACCACTGCCATGCGCGAACTGGAAACGAAATTGGGCGTGTCGGAAAAATCGACCAACTTCATGATGCCGCTCGGCGCGTGCGTCAACATGGACGGCACCGCGATCTATCTCGGCATCTGCGCCGTGTTCTTCTCACAGATGTTCGGCATTCCACTGCACCTGCATGAATATCTGATTTTGCTGCTCACCTGCACGCTCGGCTCGATTGGCGCGGCAGGCATCCCAAGCGGCTCGATCATCTTCATGGGCATGGTGCTGACGTCGGTCGGCCTGCCGATTGAGGGCATCGGCATTATCCTCGGCGTTGACCGCCTGCTCGATATGCTGCGCACGACGATCAACATCACTGGCGATGCCACGATCACGCTGATCATCGACGACAGTGAAGACTCGCTAAACCGCGACATGTATTACCGTCCGGTCGCCGACGACGAGCCGCTCTACTAGCGGCCCATTCCGCCTGATCCGGAGGTTCCGGCAAAGCGGTTCCAGCGATCCATGGCGGCGCGTTTCTTTCCGTTTAAACGGTTTCGGATTTGCTGTGTTTTTGCGCTCCACACGACGTTTCCCTCGGCATCGGTGACAAGGGGCGCGCTCATCGCGGCAGCCAGCTCTGCCTGTTCGTCACGTGCTTTTTGCTGATCGGCTTTATGCTGATTGGCATGCTGGTTGATAATCTGCTGCTTTTTAATGCGCTCGAGGTGCAGCTTCTTTTTGATTTTCTTATCGACGCTCATGCCTGCCTGATGCTTGATGGAAGCGCATCATAGCTAGTTTTTCGCCCAAATTCCAGCGATTAGCGTTTCCTCTTTTGCCGTCTGTGTGCTTTGCTTGGCTTTTACGACGTTGCAGGTTACGCCTGCAGCGCGGCGTTTTAACTGCGCTTTTCGCTTTCGCTGGTTTCGTCTTGTTTTCTTTTTGGGTTTTGCAATGTCATGCCGCTTCATATTTCATGGAAATTTCCCTTTTGTAAACCCCTCTTGCGGAATGGCGGTTATGGCATGGTGCGCGCTCTTTGCGAGCACGGGTTCAGCGCCCGTAGCTCAGTGGTAGAGCACGTCATTGGTAATGACGGGGGTCGGATTCAATTCTTTTCGGCGGCACCAGTTTTCAGCCACTTGATATTTGTTTGTTCGTTATTAGCTTGTTTCACTGAGGCTGAGCATCTCTGGTTCTGCCCTGCCAGCTGCCTAATGTCATCCGCCGTCATCACATCACATGCAGGCAAAAAAGCTATAGTTACGCAAAAAATGGGGAAGCCATGGCAGATATAAAAAAGCGTCTAAAAACGCAGCCTATCGACTAGATCGGTTGCCTGGCCACCTGAAACAATTTCGAAGCAGAAGAGATCCTTCCCTGTATTGAGTCATAATCCTGAGGACAGAACACGCTTTATCGCTAAAAAATTTTATACGACTTCGGGCCGATCCTGCGGTCAAAAATGGAGTGTCGCCGGAAGCTATGGCACAAACTCATTGATTGGCAGGAACTTGAGCCTCCTGTATTTGAAAGGCTTTGTCCGGGCCGCAGAAGGCCGCGCTGCCCTTTCTTATGAATTCAAAGAACGGCAAAGCCCAGTAATATTTATATATTCAGACCGCCTGTTTGGGGAGGGCGGTGTGGTCTGGAGGCTGTTTCAGACGATGGAATCATTTCGAGGTCACGCACTTCGTGACTCCGCAGGTATTAAAGACTTGAAGCGACCGGTAAAGGAGTATACGATCCAAGCTACTCACAGGTTAGCATCGAAGAGAGGTAAAGTGCACGATTGCCACGTTTACGGGTATCACCAAAATAAATCCTGACCATCCCACGCATCCAGGCGATAGGCGTCTTTACCGCAGTACTGCGCGACCGACACGCAGCAAAATGCAGTGGAACCGAAACCGAAACTGGCGCTCGAGATGAAGATATCGTCTTTCCACAATCAGCCCCGCGCTGCTAAGGAAATATGTCTACGAATGGTGCCGGAAAGGTACGCAGGTCATCGGCCTGGATGATTCACATTTTCTCATGATCGGCGTTTGCTTCTTGCCAAGGGGAGTGAAGTTGCAGAAGCTTGCCGGGCAACGTCAGCGTGCTCTCGCGGCGTCAGAAAAAATCGATATGAGCGCCTGCTATGCGTTGCAAAGCGGGCTGACGCCCGGCGATCCGCTTTGGGCGAAAGCGGAAGCCGTCTCCCGGTAAGACGCGGATGGGAAAAGCGGGGATTCTGCGTAATCCTGCAGGAGCGCAGCCGGCGCTAACGCAACCGGACGGAAAAAGATGCACACTGAGCTTACGCTGCCAGAAGCGAAATCTCTATCGCAAAAGCTGAAGCCGATTATGGAAGCAGCGATCGAAAATCGCAAAAAGGGAGTGTTCAGAACCTGATATGAACCTGAGTGGCTATCTGGATGACAATCCCGCGGCGAAGCCGGCCATCTGAAATCCAAAGCATATCAGGAAGCTTTATTACTTACGATTCAGCAGCGAATAGGCTCAGGCATTGGTAAGCCATGGTGCCAAGATATTACTACAAGCATGGTTTCAAAATGACTTATAAGTTTTCAATACGGATGATGTTTGCTTTGCATTTATAGATGTACTAACTCGACACGCATTCCGTATTGGAGACGGTTGTACTGTATCCATTCGTTCACTGCTTTTTTATTCTGGCATTTTTGATGCACAATGTGGCTCTTCTCGACATCCCCATAATCTGCTGGTTGAGCTTGAAAAAAATATCACATTTGCCGAAATGCAAATGAAAGGCGTTGCTTATGAAAAGCCGCTTATAAAACTTCTGGATGAAATCGCTGATTACCAGGTTACCTCCTTGCGTAAGGAACATGGGGACACGGAGGTGGAAGATATACTTGCCGATGGGAGAACTTCCATCGATTCGCTTTTTTCCAATCTTGATGACGTTGATCAATCGTACGGGACAGATTTAAAACTCAGCACCGAACTAAATCCGAATAAAGCACTTACTGCCGATGCCCTTAAAGCGAAATGGGAGGCAATTAAAGCCGGTGATTATAATCCTGAAGCGTATACGGCGTTGCTGCAGGATATAGCCAGTACGGTTAAACTGCTTGGACAAAACTCAAACATGATGCTCGACCCCGAACTGGACAGCTATTACCTGGTTGATGCGGCGATCAGCGCGTTTCCGCAAACGCTAGCCTAGCTCGCGTTTATTAAATCGGATACATATGAAAAGCTAGCCAGTAATGGCAATCAACTGACGATTGATGACCGCAGTACCATGAGCGGTTTGATCACGGTTCTTGGCGAGGTTTATCTGGAACGCACGAAGGAGGCTATTTCGGATTCTATTCGGGAAGATGCGAACTGGAACGGCGTAAGCCCTACTTTGAAACCCACACTTGAACCTGCCCTGGCCGCCTACGTAGATGGAGCGAAACAATTGCTCAATGCCATGCAGTCACTTAAAAACGGTGAGATGATTGAAGCGGGAAAATTTGTCGATATCGGCGACATTATGCATGATGGCACGGCTGACCTCGGTGAAGTGACCCTGGATGAACTTGATAAGTTGCTCGAAATCCGTATCAGCTTTTTAAAGGATAAACGATTCTATATTCTGGCAGGCTGTGGTGCCGCCCTGCTTCTGGCGATGACGCTATTTGCTTTTATCTGCAGCAGTCTGACGGGTGCGATCCGTAGAATGACGGAAACCATGAAATCGCTGGCAGGCGGCAATATGGATGTGGAAGTGCCATCCACGCAAAATACGAATGAGATTGGCAATATGGCGAAGGCCGTGCTGGTTTTTAAAAATAATATGATTGAGACTGAACGGCTGAAGCGTGAACAGGAAGAGCGAAAACTTCACGCTGAAGAAGAAAGAAAAGCCACCCGCGAAAAACTAGCCAGTAAATTCGAGCAAAGCGTCAAAGGCATCGTCAATATGGTTGCCTCCGCCGCAACGCAATTATCGCAGACTGCAGAATCTCTGGCTCATGCCATCAACCAATCGACGACAACGGTCAATAGCGCGGCATCGGGCGCATCGCAGACGTCTTCCAATGTCCAATCCGTAGCAGCCGCTGCAGAAGAAATGACAAGCTCTATCAAGGAAATATCAAACCAGGTGCAAAACTCCAATACAGTCGTATTTGATTCGGTTAAAAAGGCCGAATCAGCTGATATGCAGGCCACTTCTCTCAGCGTTGCCACGCAGAAGGTAAAAGAAGTCATTGGGTTGATTTCCGATATCGCCGGGCAGATCAATCTGCTCGCGCTGAATGCAACGATTGAGTCGGCGCGCGCAGGTGATGCAGGAAAAGGTTTCGCCGTGGTTGCTTCCGAAGTGAAGAATCTTGCCAGCCAGACGGATAAATCCGTACAGGAAATCGATAAGGTTATTCAGGAGATGAACAACGCTTCCGAGGGCATCATCGTTTCACTGAAAGATATCAAATCCTCTATCGAAGAGATTTCCAATGTCTCCTCTACCATAGCCGCCGCTGTTGAGGAACAATCCGCTTCCGCTAACGAAATAGCTCGAAACATTGCTTCCGCCGCGCAAGGCACGGAAGTGATTTCAGGCAACCTGAGCGAAGTTCTTTCGACGTCGTCACATTCAGAAGTTTCCTCACAGCAGGTGCTTGAAGCATCGAAAATTCTGTCAAAACAAGCCGAGCAGCTTAATGCGGAAGTCGATCAGTTTCTGCAAACTATCCGTGCTGCGTAGTTTCAGATCATCACTCTGGTAACAATATTTATATACGAAGGTTAAACCATCGCTAAAAATATGCATGAAATATAGTGCGTTGCACAAAATGTCACTGTGTTTCATTTAGCTCAAATTATGCTATAATGAGGCATGTTTAAACACCGCTTTTTGATTGCTGCCTTAGGTTTTTTATTTTTTCATGCAGAACCGGCGGCTGCTTCCGAAGGCGTTCCCAGCATTTTTAAAGAAACGCGTTGCTTTGGTGAGGTTAAAATGCCCCCGAAGCCAACACCCGTTCCTCCTAGTGATCCTGTAGTCCCTGATCGCCCTGGAGGGATGCCTCTCCCCCCCCCTTTCATTGGCGAAAAATGGTGGCAGGTTGGATGGACAAATGGCAAGTCCCCCTATACGCATCAGCCCTTTAATGCGGGGTGGTCGTTCTATAATTACAGCTCTAGCGATAATTCGCCCGAACGCTACATTTCGTATATGGGGGGCGGTGACTTTAATGGCGGCGGTGTGGTGCAGGCGTGGTCAGCGACCACGAACTGGGATCGTATCATTGGCGGCCCGCTCTCAAACGGCCCGAACAAAATTACGAAAAACAGCCAGCTCGATTTCGGGAACAGCGCACAAACCCGTTACTGGTGGGCATCGGCCGATCGTTATCCTGATATGTGGCTTGGCATTTATCTGGTCGTCGCCCCCTCTGCGCGCGGAGGAATATCGGAGGATCAATTCTATCAGAACTGGGTCGATATTGTCGCGGGCCGGCACGATGCGGATTATGTCATGATGGGACGGCGGATGTGCGGTTCATTGAGACGCAATCGCTGTATGGAAAAATGCACAACTGTCCTGAGCAGGTTATTTTGCGCCCCAACTGGGAATTTACGCAGGATACGAGCCTTGGATTATCGTTCAGTACGATATCTTGAGGAAAAAAGGGAATGAGCTTTCCTCAGGCCGCGAAGTTTTATGCGGACGGTATGTGGAAATTTGCGAGCAATATACGCATCGGCTATAATCAGGATTATGCGAAAAAGTGCGACTTCGGATCGCTTTGCGCCGGCGCAAGAGCAGACAAAATCGGGCCGGATGGATGAGTATCTGAAGCATTGGCCGGATACCTACGACATGATCGATCTGATGAACCATCCGTCCAAACAAAATACGGGGAGCACCCTGGAAGGCGCAGCGGCAAATCTATTTAACATCATGGATAAAAGGCATACTTTTGCGGAAGCGATGGCGCTGTCCGCCAAATACGACCTGGCAATCGGCTCGCTTGAATGGTCGCCGCGCAAAGAAGCCGAAAACTACGTAATTCCAAATCGCGGAGTTTACGAATATTCGATCAAGCTTTTTTATGAAATGTTAGTGGCTAACAGTAGCCGCGTTGCTTTCACCGGCGCTTTCCACCCGACCCTGGTTACCGAGGGCGCCTTGAATGGCACTCCTAATGGGGCTGACTGGCAAAGAACGGTACGCACCCATAAGGAATATTTCGGCGCAAAATAGTTGATGTGCACTGTAATATAATTTAATAGGTGTTAAGATAACCATACGTTTCACCCTGAAACATTCTTGCAACCTCAAGCTGCTTATTAGAGGCCAAGTAATTCGCGAGTAGTTGTAATACTAACATTGTTTACAATTCATGCTATAGGTTCCAGTACGCAAGATTTTCAGGAAGCACTATGGCAAAAAGGATCGGAAAAAATCCCCTTAAAGATACCAGCATTCTTGTCATTGATAGCGATGCAGGCATTGCCAGCCTGATGAAGGATGTGCTGACGAAAATAGGTTTTGGCAAAGTAATGACCGCGTTTGATGGATTCGAAGGCGTCAACAAAATCAAGGAACAGCATGTCGATTTTATCATCACGGACTGGGAGCTTCGCCCGCGGCCGGACAAACTTGATCTGATTCCGAAAAATTCCGTTATCACGACGCGCTACGGAGATTTTCCACCCATTAATGGCGCCAGTTTCGTCAAATCGCTTCGCCACTCGCCTAAATCACCCAACCCTTTCGTGCCTGTCATCATGATGGTCAGTCAGGCCGTTTCTAACCTGATTATGTTTGCACGGGATTCCGGCGTGAATGAAATTATGTTGAAACCGATTGCTGCTGAGGATCTATGCGATCGGATCGTCAGGATTATTGACATGCCGCGTCCATTTGTTACTGGTAAGGAATATAAAGGGCCGTGCCGCCGCCGGAAGGATCACGGTGCGCCGAAAGGAGAAACGGATCGCCGTAAATTGACCATTCAGGTTATTGAGTTTGATCCACGTTTACACCATGTCTAACACAAAAATTTTTAAAGCCGATCTCAGCCTCAAGAAAAAGCTCGCGCCAAACGGAAATGCCAAGGAATTATTTCCGGATGAAGTCATTAAAGAATGCCAAAGCCTCATTGAAGATTTTAAGAGCAAATTCTTTGACGAAGCGGCGTCTGCGTTTAGCTATGTCGATGGAAGCCTGCGGTCGCAAACAATGCAGCTGGAAGATGCCATGCAACAAATCACTGCGCTGAAGGGCCGCTCTGAATCACTGGGGTTTACGCTGATTGCGCGACTTCTACAGTCGCTTCAGGATTACCTTGATGCTACAAAGCCGAAAGAAACCCATACTAACGTAGTAGTTAAAAAACACCTCGAATCACTGATGGTCGCCTTGCATAAACAGATTACGGATGATGGCGGCGCGATTGGGCGTGACCTGATTTCCAGCATTGACGTCCTTAAAAAGAAAGTCGCAGTATCTGCATCATAAAAAAAAGCCCGCCGAAGCGGGCTTTTTTATTTAAATATTTAGGCAGCCGCTTTCTTGGCAGATGCCTTTAATCTTTGCATAGTGCCCCAGACATGGCGGTGCAGATCGCCCGGCTTGCGCCCGGTGATAAACTGGCCGTCTTCTACCAATGCCTCATCGACAAATGTTGCTCCGGCATCTTCAATTTCCTTTTGAATTTCTGGCCAGCCAGCAATCTGTTTGCCTTTCACCAGATCCGCCTCGATCAACACTTGCGGCCCATGGCAGATAGCCGCGATGGGTTTGCCGCTTGACGCAAATTCACGGACAAAGTTTAGCACACGTTCGTTCTTACGCAGCTCCTGCGGCGCTTTGCCGCCCGGAATATACAATAGCACGTAGTCTTTTGCATTCACCTGATCGATCGATTTTGTCTGCTTCAGCCCGATACCATGTTTGGCTTCGAAGGCGCCGCCGTTTGGCGTGATCATATCGACATCATAGCCTTCTTCATTAAAACGGTAAAATGGATAAAAACATTCGAGATCTTCCGTCTTGTCCGCAGTTAGAACTGCAATACGCTGATTCTTTTTCAAACGATCCGGAATCGGCGCCGGTTTATAATTGTCCTTCTCAGCATCGCTCATATTGAAAATGTTCATAACATTCTCCTTTCAGTTGTTTAAAATCGGCTGAATCCTTATTTAATAAAACACATAGTAAAAATTCTATAGGAGTTATTTCTTATTATTAGGAATCGCGCCTTCTGTCTTCTGGTTCAATTCGTGGAGAAAGGCAGCGCATTGACTGTCTTTACCGAGGCCGGGTTCGACAAATGCCAGCAATGATCCGATTGGCGTCAATACCACCCCGAGCGCCACGGCAGCACCGGCACGCGTCGCCAGCGCTGCCGTATCGACGCCGATTTCCGGCTTGGCGAGCGTGCCATCGATATTGATTGGGGCGCGTGCGGAAAGTGGTGATGGGTCTTTCGGATGCACGGTGATCTGCATGGCCATTGCTTCATTTTTTAGGTTTATAGTTCCTTTTCCTTCCAACGTTGTCACCTTTGTATCGATGAAGGCGGCCTGTGATTTCATGAGACCGTTTGTCACATTGAAGTCGCCGACGACGCAGCGTATCTCAACCGGTTCGTCGCTGCCGGTGACCACTAACCCCAACGATTTGAAAATATCGAGGCCGGCAAGCTCCAGGAGCAGTCGGCTCAGTTTGCCGCCTTCCATGCCAACCCCCATTTCTCCATTAGCTGATCCCAGCATTTCGCGCAGGGACTTTCCTTCCCCTTTGAAGTTTGCTTTTCCGCCAAGCAGTCCCGCGCTGACATTATCTTCTCCATATTTTTCGACCAACGGCTGAAACAATCTGTGCAAGGAAAGCCGCTGAAAATCGACATCCATCGTTGTGAAGGGCGGCTCTTTTTTTCCTTCGATCGCCAGGTCGGCGCGAATGTGTCCGCCTGCCATCCCGAACTCTACGGGCTTGACTTCGAGCGTCCCGTCGCGAAGCTTCAGGGTCATCGCAAAATCATCAAGCACATCTGGCGTTTTGATATGCTTTCCTTTCAGTGTAACATCGGCATCCATTGCCATAAGGCGTGATATATCAAGCGGGGTATCCGGAATGACGCGGCCGTCATCCTGTTTTTCCTCTTTCGCGCCGATAAAACCGCCGAGATCGGCAAGATCAAGGTTTTCTGAAACGAAAGTGGCTTTTAACAGAGGTTGTTTCCGCTCGGAGTACCAGCGGACGCTGCCCGCAAGGTCGCTGTTGCCGAGCTTACCTTTGAAGTTGTTGAATATCCAACTCTCGTCATCCTTGATGAGTTGCCCCCGAATATCATACGCAGGCGTCGGCGGGAGTGCGATACCGGTGATCGGGAACAGATCGGCAGCGTTTTTTCCTTTCAGGCGCAACGTCACGTCAAGTCCTTCCAGCGTAACGGGGTCGTCTGCCTTTCCTTCCACACGCGCATGCGTCCCGCCAATGGTCGTATCTAGAAAAAACGGATAAGGCTTATCGTTGTCTCGTAATGACAGGACCGAGCCGCCGGTGAACGTCAACGAAAACGGCCCTCCCCTGTAATCGCCTGTGCCTTTGAAGCGGATCTCTTCACCTGCTTTGGCAGCGCCTTTCGCGGTCGAAACATCAAGCGCCGCGTTGATCTTTTGCGTGGCATCACGATACGTCAGTTTGCCGTCATCGATGCGAAGGCGTCCAATCAAAGGTACTTCCGCCCTTTCGTCCGGCAAGGGCGCGGTTGCCGCTGCCGCTTCCGGATTTTCGGTAAAGTCCCAGTTGCTGTCGCCATCCTTATTCTTTTCCAGCACTAACTCCGGCTTTTGTAAAATCAACTCCGGCAGGCTGACTCGGCCACGCAGCAAGTCTGGCAGATGGATAGACACTTCGAGGGAATCCGCTTTGAACATCGTCGGCTGCTTTGACCAGTCGGCGTTACCGATTACGATTTTTTCTAATACGATATGCGGTGTCCATGCGCCGCCCCACCGGCCATGAATGCCCCCCTCTATGGCAATTTTCCGGCCGCTCTTATCGGATGCCCAGGTTGATGCGCGTTCTTTAAAAGAATCCGTATTGATGTAAGCGATAAGTCCCAGCAGAAGGACGAGCAAAAACCCGATCACGAAAAGGACGATTTTAAACGCAACCCAAAGTCGCGGATGTGCCTGCCGCCATGTCATCATTTTTTCTTATTATACAAGTCTGCAAGAAATCCATTCCGGAAACAGCTAAATAAGGTTAATACCCAATAAGAAACATATAAGATATTGATTGAAAAGACTTATTTTCTAAGCCTCATGTCAAATATTTTTCATATTAGTAGGATATAATATTCTATGTTTGAAGTCTTCATCCATGACTGTCACCAAGGGCATTTTAATGAAGCAGGTGAATCTGCGGTTCAAAAGCTGGCTTTGAACGAAGATAAACTCAACTCTCTCTTTGCTGAACATGGCATCAGCTACATACAAATTGAGCCGGCCCCGACTCTATTTCCAAAAGAAACATCGCCCTACTCATTATTATTTTCTTTAAAAAAACAGGACGATACAGCGATCCATCCGCGCGTTCTATCTCATATAGAAAGTGAGCTATCCCGATTAGCGGAATCTACTGTTTGCGTCGGCCCACTTGCTCACCGCACACAAGTTGTGCCTCTTAGAAAATGGAAAACCCAGAATGAAATATGGGATGATGTACTTCAGCATGATATAGCACATAGCGATGCAGCCATAAAAGATCTACATGCTGCAGAAACCTATCACGATATGTTATCCCAGGCATCACATGCTGTCCCGGATACGACATTTGTCAGCATGCAGCGTGATGCACGCGCCATGCACCTGATTGAGTCCGGTGAAGCGGTTCATAACGCGTTCCAGCACATTCCGAAAGAGATATTGCACGAAAAGGCGCCAGCTACAAAGACACTCGTTTATTTGCGCAATTACCTTGCTCATCCTGAGCAGTTCGATGGTGGCTGCGAGGCATTGCTATCATCCGATCATGATATGTCTTATTTGATAAAAGAAGCGCGTGCAGAGATGGCAGAATTGGCGCAAATGCCTGAGCTGGCAGTACATCTACCGAAACTGAATCAGGCACGGCAAACGCTTGAGGAACTTGAAACACGCGGCCACACGATGGAAGGCGCTATCCGTTTTCGTGAATTACGGGCGGGGCGGTTTCTTGGAGAAGTAACGGAATATTTGAAGCATATGGATCTACCCGGGTTGGGAAAAAAGCTCTACAGCTTTACGGGACATGCTAACGATATTGCGCATGGTAGATATAATGCTCCTCTAGCCGCTCATTCGTTGAGCCATGCCGGTATACTCGAGCAGGTGCAGCAGCAGTTGAAACATGAGTGCTATGGCATAACGCCTGCCATGCGGGAATTTGGCGCAACTCCCGTTGAGTTTCCTTACGTAGGTTTGCGCGCCGCCTGTCAAGGAACACGAAAAGCAGAATTCATTTCGGGTCTGGATCGCCATGATTATGCCGCAGAAGCTATAACGCAACTCCTAGAAAATCCTACCTTACCGCAACGCACGGGTCGCGCCGTTCAAAGAATGCGGGGTAAGCTGGTTGAATTTGCCGGTAAAATCCAAAAAGCCATTGCCCATGGGATACTCGGTGAGACAGAACAATTGACAGCCATGGGATTAGATCCAAAAGAGGCTCAAGGGCTTGCATCTTATCTTGGGAAAATACCTCGCTCACCCGAACTGATAGAGTGGGCGGCAGCGATCAAAAACGGGCAAGCACAGGCGTCAGTCGTTGCTGGCATTGCAATAGGACCAAATAAAGCGCAGCGAAGTGAGGTCATAAATGAAATACTGGCCACGTTTCTAGATGAAGCCATTGGCACAAAGCGGAAACTAAAATCTGTTTTACAGCAACTCGAAGTGCCTGATGTAGCTACGTTGCGAGAAGAAGGGCTTAAGGCAGCTGAAATACTTCAACGGGAGTTTCACCCACCCCAAGCAGAAATCAGCGGAAGAGCGGCGGAAATCGTCCGTTCGACCTTGCAACGCATTGGCCATTGCCCGGAAGGTTTGTCCCACTTCCTTGAAGGAGCGGAAGGTATAGCCGCCCGCGCTGTGACGGTGGCTTCCAAAGCGATGAAACGCTAAATATCCTAATAATTTCAAAAGACAAAGCTTGCCTGCCTTGCTAAATATGGATTTTTTAGCAGGCACTTTCGTGAACGACATTCCTAGCAAGCCTTTCGACGACGATCCGCACGTCTCGCAGTTTTCACTGTTCGAGGGCGATCTGGTCAACCGTTTGTTTGCCAGGGTTGGCGTGGGATCCCGCCGTCCGGTCGATATTTTCATGCGGTGGATTATTATCATGGGCATTACCTGGCTGCCGATGGCGGTGATTTCGTCGTTTGTCTACGTTCCATCAGGAGCGCCTCCCTCAAAGAATTTCTTTTATGATTTTGCAGCCTATGCACAATATTTCATCGGTCTTCCCCTGTTTTTGATCGCTGAGGCTGTTATTTCAGAAAATGTGCTTGGCGCCGCGCGCGATTTCTACGATAGCGGCGTGGTCGCTGAAGACGATAAGCCGAAATTGCGCAGGATTGAGGAACGCATCGCAAAGCTGCGCAAGGAGATGTTGCCTGAAATCATTTGCATCATCTGCTGTTATTTGATGGCATTCGGTGCGCTCGGCCCGGAATTATTCTGGCCTGCGAAAATGGAAACCTGGCACGTCATACGCACGGCGGACGATCATCGGTACTTCACGGCGGCGGCGGCGTGGGCGATTCTCGTTGCAATCCCCATCCAGACATATTTCTGGGTACGCTGGGTATGGAAAATCGGATTGTGGTATCTGTATCTGGCGGAAGTCTCGAAATTCAAACTGACGCTGGTCGCCTCACATCCCGACCATACCGGCGGCATCGGGTTTCTCAGCGAAGTGCAGGCGAAATTCGCGCTCGTGATTCTTGCCTATGGCATCAGCAATGTCGTTGCAACGGTCGGTTACAAGATCGCCATTGAACATGCGCCGATCAATCTGCCACCGGTCTGGGGATTAGTGAGCGGGTTCGTCATCGGCGCGCCGTTATTGTTTCTCGCGCCACTCCTGCTCTTTACGAAACAACTTAATCGCACCAAAAAACGCGCCCTCGCCCAATTCCGCGAAAAAGCGATGATGAGCGCGTTGCGCGTCGAGCAGCAGTGGCTGCACTCAGATGCCGAGCACGAATCCGCCGCACGTACCGAACTGGCGCAATTACAGTTGCTCAGCGGTTTTTACGACCGCATCCACCACATGCGCGTGGTACCGTTCGACTTGCGCTCCGCCGCACAGTTAATCGGATCTGCCATTGGCCCGATCATCCCGTTGATTCCCTATTTCGTGGAAATGTCAGAGCCTTGGAAGATGTTCCTCGAAGTTCTCACCAAATGGATTCCGCATGGCGGCGGGTAGCCGTCACACAACTGTAACATTTCAATTATCTTAGATCTGATATAATCTAGTGGTCATAATCCGTTACTGGCATACATGCGTTCTTTTTTTACACTGCTGTTTTTGCTGGCGCTTGTAATTGCGTCGCCTTCATCATCGACGGCGCATGAAGACAATGGCAATGTTAAGGTGGATTCACTCGATCCAACCAACCAGGAATACCTGGAAAATTTCTGCAGTTATCATCCGGCGAGCAGCCTCTGCTTCTTTACGCCTAATCCACCAAAAAGACCGGCTGGTTCCAGCGACAGCGCCTCTGAAAATGACGGCGTGGCAGGCGTGCCCCCGATGCCTGATTCTGCCTGCGTCCCCAGAAATACCCCCGTTATGTCTGGTAATGTTTATCGATTGACGGGACAAACGTTATCGAGCCCTATTAACCCCAGGTTGAATTACGATAGCGTCCTGATCGAAAACAACCGTTTTTCTAACGGTCGGTGCACAGCTATCCAGATAGACCCGTGCAGAACGAAAAATGTTATCATTCGTAACAACACCTTTGAAAACTGGAGTCAAACGGGCTGCAACCTTGAAATGATCATTTATGCGGGGTGGCAGCCAAGTCATTCCAATTGCACAGCGAACTTCCTTATCGAGAATAATCGCTTCATCAATACGCGTACGTTCAAGCGCGCGATCGAAGTCAAAACATCCAATGTTGTGATCCGCAATAATGTTGCCGATAGCGGGCTCGAAGTGCGGCACGGTAGAAACCTGCTAATCGAAAACAACTCTTTTGCGCATTACGAAATTTTTGGAGACAATCACATCCTGCGCAACAATCGCGGCGGGCCGATCCATATCGGCGATGGACAAGTTACGCAGGATGACGTGCGCCCGCATTCCGGCTATCCGGTGGCGCGCAATATCCGGCTGCAGGGCAATACATCTCCGGTCAGCACCTTCTGCTGGCAGCATAGCGCCGGCCCCTGCCGCTACAAAGCGACCTATACGAATCTTGCCGGATCGGTCGACGTGGGTGCGCTCAGCAGCTGCTCCCGGCCTGAATCAGGCCCTCAATCTGCCAATCCCGGCTCACCTGCATGCAGCGGAGGCGGCGCACCGCAATTCTGCGCATCCCGAACCGCAGCATTGCAGCAAATGGCACGCGAGACATTGAATTTTACCCGCATCAGCAACGGGTTTAAAGATAGCCGCTACCCAGCCTATGCGCATGCCGAGCAAACTCCGCGCGGGAACCTTTACATGCGTCACCTGGGTCAGGATATCTCCGCACCGATTGGAACCCAAGTGCATGCATTGACGGGCGGTGTCGTGCAGGCCGTACTGGGGAATCCCAGCGTCGATATTCTCAATACCGCCATCATCGTGCGCGGCAATGACGGTATCTACTGGGCGTATGGGCATCTGAACAGCGCCGTTCGCGTCGGTCAGACCATCACGAAAGGCACGCTGATGGGCAGCGTGGCGGATCCAAAAGGCGTGTTCAGTTCACACGTGCATATCTCCGCGCTTAAAATACCAATGCCGTCTTCTAATGCGGCAGTTAACAGTGCGGTTGGATGGGGACGGGCTTACGGGCGCACCGGTGCCGAGGCGGATGCCAACGCCGATCGCTACGCGTATGATCCGGTGGATGCCTATATGCGCGCAAATTGCCAGGCCTGCCGCGCTCAGTAAATAAGCTAGTCGTCTCTATGCCGTCCGGCCATGGCTGCGGCGACGCTACTAATGAACGCTCCAATGAGAAAGGAAAGCGCCGTCAGCAGTGAAAACGTCATGGCAGCTTTACGTGCCTGGTCTGCTGCTTCGCGGGCTTTCTTTTCCGCTTCCTGGGCCTGGCGGAACAAATCATCCACGCGCGCATCTGCCTCGGCAGTAGAGATGCCGGTACGCTGTGCCACCATCCGGCTCAGGTAGGCGCGGTCATCCGGGTTGAGCTGTTTGTCCGAGACGGCTTTCAGCAGGATACGTTGAATTTCTTGTCGCTGATCGGCGGAATTAACGCCCGCGCTATCGGAACGGAAAAGCCTGTCGATATAATAATCGGCAGGATTAGACTGATCCATATCCGTCGATTGCGCCGCGCCTTCCGCTGCACCTTTTGCCGTGCTGGATGCGACATCGGTTACCATCTTCGCGCCGCCACTGACGACGCTTGATACGCTGGACATCGTCAAGGCAACGACAATCAGGGTACTCAATGCCCAGGTCAGGAAGCCGTGCGACGTATCTCTGAAAAATACTTCATCGGTGTGCAAATCCACCCATTTCGTGCGCAGACGGCCGGTCAAATAGCCGCCGACGCCCGATGATATCCATTGCATGACAACGAGCCAAATCGCGGCCATTACCCCCATTGTACCCGCTTCCGCGCCGTCATTTGCCCACGGCGTTACGGATGCCAGTCCCAGCCCGCTGCCAAGCGCCATCAGGATAATTGTGATGGCCATCGCCGCCAGCGCTCCGCCGAAAACCGCGCCCCACCTCACTGAGGATACCGTGCTTTCACCGGTAAGGGATTCGTCAATCAACCGCGCGGCCATGGGATTCTCCTATCGTGCAACTAGTGCCAGAAAAATAGAATTAGGAGGATAATCGGAATCGGAATGCCCAAGAGCCAGAGTAGAATGCCACGTCCCATAATTAATCTCCTTTGAGTAGTGCATTAAATTGGTGCTGGAGAAGCTCGCTGAACTCTCAGAAAGAAACAATGGCAAGGTAGGGCGAATTTCGTAAGCTTGCTGTAAGCGCTCACATCGAAATTGATGTTATATGAGGCAGATAAAAGAAAACATGGTGGAGGGAGAAGGATTCGAACCTTCGTAGGGAAAACCCGGCAGATTTACAGTCTGCTGCCATTGACCGCTCGGCCACCCCTCCACTTGGGTAATGACTACTATTGTCGTCGCTGCGGGGCGGTTTTCTCCGCTTCCGCTGCTCGTGTACGGTAAGTACACTGCGCGGCGGTTCTCCAAAACCACCCCGCATCACCTGACACTAGCGTCATTTCGTGCAAATACCGGAACAAGCTAAAAAGCCAGAATTCCGGTTTCGGAAGGTGATTGGCTACTGTATAAGGCCATTGTTGTCAATGAACAAAGGCCTGTGCATGAAACATCGCGAAAAACGCCCGGATCGTCCGGAAAAGCCGCCCTCCGGCGGCGGCGGCAGTTACTGGCTGTATGGCGTGCATGCGGTAAAGAGCGCCCTTGCCAACCCGAACCGGCGCATCAAGCGGCTGGTGGCCACCAAAAACACTGCCGAGACGCTCGACAAACTGCCGGGCAAGGCACAGCTGGAAATCAGCGACGGCAAGACGATGGAGCGCTATGTCGGCGCGGATTCCGTGCATCAGGGCATTGCCGCCCTCGTCGATCCTCTGGAGCAGCCCGCGCTGGAAGACCTCCTGTTCGGCGAGCAGACAAAGCCGCTCGTCGTGCTCGATCAGGTGACCGATCCGCACAATGTCGGCGCGATCCTGCGCTCGGCGGCGGCGTTCGGCGCGGCGGCGGTGATTTTTCCGAAAGACCATGCGGCGAAAGAATCGGCGACGCTCGCCAAGGCCGCCAGCGGCGCGCTCGATATCGTGCCGCTCGTTGAAGTGACTAACCTGGCGCGCACGCTCGAACAGATCAAACAGGCCGGTTACTGGGTGGCGGGACTCGACGGCGAAGCGACCACCGACATCAAGGATGCGAAACTTACCGGCAAGACAGCGTTAGTCCTCGGCGCGGAAGGCAAGGGCCTCCGGCGTTTAACAGCGGAAAATTGCGACCTGCTTGTCAAGCTCCCCATCCATGCACAAATGGAAAGCCTCAACGTTTCTAATGCAGCAGCTGTCGCGTTGTATGTGATTAGCCAAAGGTGAAATCGCTGGCAGACAAATCAGAGGCATGAATATTATTCAAAGTGATTGTCACATGCGAATCCAGATCGCTAATTATTGTATTACCCTGACTTTCGCTTATTTGTGATTGCATTTCAGAATATGAACTGAAAAGACTCGAAACATCTATAGTTTCTGTACCTACAGTTAAATCTTTAATTAAAATGTCGCTTGGCACACCATTGTGTCTTTCGATAATAAATGCATCATTCCCTTCACCACCGCTTATTATTGCATCTCCGCCAGAGCGGATAATGTCATTCCCTTCTCCACCCAGAATGGTATTAGTGCCATTATTAGCATGAGCATGGATAATATCGCTACCTGCATCTCCATAGATAGCGCCATGCATAGGACGACCATCTCCGTGATATTCGATAAAATTAATTTTATCGTTTCCATCCCCGCCTCGTAGTGTATCAAAACCACCATCATCTCCGATGATTAGATCATTTCCCCCATCACCATGAAGCCTATCATTTCCTCTACCCCCAATAAGCGTGTCATTCCCATCGCCGCCAACAAGCTTATCATCGCCGCGCTCACCTAAAAGCACATCATTTCCAATGCTACCCCGCAGTTGATCATTTCCACCATAACCATTTAAGTAATTATTACCTGGCTTTAAAATTACATTATCATCATTGAGGGATGTAATCTGCTTTGCCCCCCAGGACTGCCCAGTCCAAAAATAATTTTTTCCACCAAATTTTAAAATATCAATATTGTAGAGCGTGTCTTTACCCTCATTTCCATTCAGATCCTGAATCGTAACAACAAAAACACGTTTATCGTAAGAATTGCTGGTGCTTACAGTATAATTGCCGATACCGTGTTTATATTGAGCTGTATCCAACGCTAAATTTTCATTATCGAATCCATCATTAGAGTAGATGGTATCATCTCCTTCGCCGCCGATATAGGTGTCCGCGCTGTCTCCGCCCCTTAATTGATCATTTCCCTGCTGGCCCGACATATAATTATTACCCGTACCGCCCCACAATTCATCATTGCCTTCACCACCATAAATCTTATCGTCACCATAGTCGCCATAGAGTGTATCATTACCGGCATCACCCGCTATCGAATCATTTCCGGCATTACCATACACTGAGTCATTCCCACCTAAGGCGTGGATGATGTCCGGGTTATTCGAACCATAAATCGTATCTGCCTGATTAGTTGGATTTCCCATGATGCTTGCTCCTTGAAATATTTGCCCAGGACTAAGCAATAACGATGCCAGTCACGTTAACTCGCACTGAACACACAAACAAAAAAGGGGCTCCGTTATGGAACCCCTTTTCGTTGATTCAGCTTCCGCTGAAGGAGAAAGTCATTTCGCTTGGCGTATTGTCATCCTGAGCGTAGCGAAGGATCTAGATTCTTCGCCTACTGCTCAGAATGACACCTACACTAGCTGGCTTTTTTCATCGGCTCGTCGTGCGCGTCTTTGGCGAGGACGGTGGTCAGGTTTTCCACCGGCTTGCTGACGGTTTTCACGGCCGTATGATAATCTTCCGTGTTGTGCAGCTGCGCGATCGCATCGCCGAATTTCAGCACTTCATCCAGCGTGCCCATCTTCAGCTTTTTGGTCGTACGCGGCAAAGCGAGTTCTTCGCCTGCTTTGTAGTACGGATCGTGCGCGATCACTTCGACGCCTTTTGCCATCAGTTTCGAGGCAACCATCAGCGCCGGCGATTCACGCAAATCATCCACATGCTCTTTGAACGCAGCTCCCAGCATACCGACTTTTTTCGGGTTATGCTTCAGGATGCGCGCCACGCCCTGGTCGATCTGCTCTTCGTTGGTCGGCAGGACGCCTGCGATAAGCGGCAGGTTGACGCCGTGTTTTTTCGCCAGCGCCAGGATACCGCGCGTATCTTTCGGCAGGCACGAGCCGCCGAACGCGAAGCCCGGACGCAGGTAGTATTTGGAGATGTTCAGCTGGTCGTCGGCGAGGAAGACGCGGGTGGTTTCTTCCGGGTTGCCGCCGAACGCCTGACAGACGCGGCCGATTTCGTTGGCGAACGAGACTTTCACGGCGTGCCAGGTGTTATCGACATATTTCGCGAACTCGGCGGTTTCAACAACGACATGCACGCGCTCACCTTCGACATCCTTGTAGAGGTCTTCGATGGCTTTGCCTGCTTCTTTATTATCGGTGCCGATGACGACGCGGCCGGTATTGAAGAAGTCTTTAATCGCACGGCCTTCGCGCAGGAATTCCGGGTTGGAGCCGATATGGAAACCCTGGCCCATTTTCTTGCCGGAGTGTTTCTCGATGATCGGGCCGAGGAGGTTACGCATCGTTCCAGGCGGAACGGTGGAGCGCACGACGATGACCGGGGTGTGCGATACGTCTTTGATCGCTTCGCCGATCGTTTTTGCAGCCGCTTCGAGGTAGGAAAGATCCGGCACGCCAGTTTCTTCCGGGGTCGGGGTGCCGACCGCGATCATGGTGACAGGCTTTGCTGATCGCAGCGCCTCGCATCGGTGCTGGCGCGGGAACGCCATCTTCCGGGTTTCTTTCACGAGATCGTGAACGCCCGGCTCGGCGAATGGCGCGGTGCCGTTTTCGAACGGTTGACGCGCTCGGATTGACATCGAGGCCAACCACCTGGAAATGCCTTGGCAAACATAAACCGGAAACCGTGCCGACCGGACCGAGGCCAATCATGCAAACATCGCGCATCGTCATATCATTTTCTCTCTATGGTTGTGTCGTTTTTGTGCAATGCGACGCATACATGCTCATTAACAAAGTAAAGTGCTATCCACGCGGCGTTTTACGCCTTTTAAGGCATAAAAATAAGCGCTTGTCATTCCCGAAATGTTACAGTGCAAAATAATGGAAAACTTGGTGTAATATTTTTGCCTTGTAAACTTATATTTTAGCCTAATTGATACCCGGGCGGGCCATTCTGCAGGATGCCGGTAATGAGCAGTACGATAAGAAAACGCCTGAAACCCAAATAAAGGACGTTAATGAAAGCAGCCATGCGCCGGCGGTAGCGTGAGGCCATGACATCTTCCCCGCCCTTTTGCCCCTGCCTGTTCGACCAACGCTGGCGCGGCAGGCGGAACATGATATAGACCTTGATGAAGGCGCTGATGAGCTGATTAAGATATAAAAAGAGCGGATACGAAATGCGGATGCGGTCCGAGAAGCAAAAAATACCTGCCGACATCAGAAGACGCGTCAGCATAATCCAGAGAAAATAAGTGATGACGAATGAATGATCGACAAAGAGTGAAACCGTCATCGCCGTCGTGAAACCGGTGAGCACCGTCCAGATCGCGATGCGCTGGTCGATCAGACACCACCAGATGAAAAAGGGCACCTTGCGCGGGCCAAGCAGAATGGCGCGCATGCCGTTGCGCAGCATGTTGCCCGACCAGCGCATAATATTTTCATACATGCGGCGAAGGCCGTTACCTTCGATATATTCGATCGTGTAGACCATGGCATCCGGCACATAGGTCATCTTCACGCCTTGCTTTAAGAGCGTGTACCACGTGCTTTTATCGTCGCCGGAAAGAAAGCGGAAATTGCCCCACAGCCAGTGGTGCAGCTCATCGACTTCAACGGTTCGGATAAATTGCTTGTCGACAATAAGGCTGGCGCGAAATGCCGACATACGGCCGGTGAGCGTGAGAACGCGACCCGAAAGCGCATGCGACTGCATCCACATGCGGCGCTGCGCGAAGCGCATCGTCAGCCATTTCTGCACCCAGGCAGGGCCGACCACGATGGCTTCTTCATCCGTTGTAAGCGCGCCCATATTCGGATCCGCTTCGAAAAGCGATATCGTTTTTTGCAGCGTGCCTTCGCCAATAATACTGTCGCCATCCATGAGATACGCGATGTCGTTTTTATCGACACCGTGCCGGGAAAGCGCGCGCAGAAGCAAACCGATGGCCATGCGTTTGCCGGGCTGGTTCTGCTGCACCATAATCACATCGAGCGGCGGATTTTTCTGCGTGTCGAGCCAGGCGCGGATAACATCTTCATCGTGCTTGGCACCGAACCCCACCCAAAGCGTGCCGCGCAAATTCTCGCGTTTCAGCTCGCGAACCATCGCATCGAGGAAAATATTCGTCGTGCGTGCGTGTTCATAATAGGTTGTCACTAGAAAATGCACATGCTGCGGGCGGATACCGCTCGCCCAGATACGATCCGCTTTTTTACGCAGCGCCGGATAATAGAGATTGTGATAAATGCCGGCGCGCACCAGATTGATCATCCACCAGCTGTATCGCCATGTGCCGATCATGCCGATAAGGAGCACCGCGTTTTTCGTCTCCGGATGCCAGATGCGGTTCGGCAAGAGCATCAGGCCCAGGGCAAGTATTACGCAATAAAGATAAAGTGCCGCTACACCTTTCACGTCCAGGCGAAAACCTGGTTTTACCGATTGCAATAGATGCTGCGGAAAATCCTCGGACGCCCTTCGCTTCGATCCATCATGCCGCGAATCGTTCAAGGTAATCGCGTGTGACATGATCGCTTACCTGCCGAAAATCGGCTTGCTGAAAATAACTTCCGCCGACGTGCCGGGCTGAATCGTTTTAAGTGCTTCATCCGGCGTTTCTTCAGCTAACTCCAATTTTACCAGCACATCGCGCATCTGCCCTGCCTGATCGAGAACATAGCGCCCTTCCCGGCGTGAGATGAGCTGCGAGGCTTAATCGACATCAGTCACTTTGTAATCCTGCGTCACGTTGTGTGATGGAAAGTGCACCCGGGCAATATCGCCCGCGCCCACCGACAGTGCTTCATCGCGCGTCAAATACGCTTCGATGTAACGCGGCTCATCATGCTGGAAGATCGCGATAGGATCGCCGTAGCGGATAGAATCGCCCGGGCGCGCCAGATATTTGAGCAGCGTGCCGGATGCGGCAGATTTCACCTGCAGGCGGTCACGCTGCGATTTCAGCATTTTATACTCGCCCTCAGCCGATGACAGCAGCGATAGCTTGCTATTGGATTGCTGCGTCAACTGCCCAAGCCGCTGCAGCGCCAGGTTCAATTCATTCTGCGTATCGAAATAGCTCGACTGTACTTTGTCATAGGAGACTTTGTTGGTGAGGCCCTTCTTCGTCAGCTCTTTTTGCTGGTTCATCTGCTTTTCTTTAACCGCCAGATTTGCCTTCAGCGATTCGACGGCAGCACGCGCAGCACGCACTTCATCCGTATTGATGCGTTTTGTCGCCGCATCCATATCAAGCGTGCCATTGTTGCTCACCTGCCCCATGATTTCTTCCAGGCGCAGCGCGGAGCGTTCAATATTCTGCTCCAGTTCCGGATCGCTGAAAGCAACCAGCATTGCGCCCTTATCGGCATGCGCATGTTCATCGACCAGAAATTCTTTCACCGTACCGGTTGCCGGTGCGATAATGATATCAGTCGGCGCGCTAAGCATTGCTGTCCTGATTTTCACCTGGAAAAAATTGGTGTAAAGCACCACTATCAGCACCAGTGAAAAGATTGCGCCCGCACCTAGGTATAGCATGCTGCCAATCTTGCGTTTCTTCTCCTGCACGGCGATTTCCTCAGGCGTCATCGGCAAATCGGGTTTCAGTGAAACCGGCGTCACCGGCACATCAAGGCGGCGGATGACATTATCGATGCTTTCCATTTCGCCGCGCAGCAGGCCGGAGACGAAATTCTCCAGCACTTCGCGTTCGCGCTCGTTGATGTGGAGGAATTCGGCAACTAGCGTGCGCTCATCTTTATCGACTTTCAGTACACGTGCCTTGGTCGTAAAATTGATATCGAATCCTTGGTAGGGGATGCTGACTGTGACATTTGTCACATCATCTTCTTTTGCATTTCCGGTGTAATCGGAGATTTTAAAATCCACGACGCTCCAATTCACGGTCGAGTGAAACCTGTCATGAATATGTATTAAAATTGGTGCGTTAACGCGAAAGTGCCTGCGCTGGGATGCTACTTCATGCCTGATTGCCGATGTCATATTAGATAACCCGATTGATTTTTTATCCTGTGCTATTTAGTGAAGAAAACCAGCGAGATATGCAACGATGGCGCATACGTCTTTCTGTTTCTCCACATCTCGCGCAGATGGGTCTATTCTGGCAAAAAAACCTTTACACGAAGGTAAGACAAGCTTAACAACCCATGAAAAAATATTAAAGCAAACCTTAACGAAAAGTGATTCAACCATGGCTATTTATAATGTGAAAGATTTCGGTGCGAAAGGTAACGGCACCACTGTGGATAAAACAGCGATCCAGGATGCCATCGATGCTGCTTACAACGCGGGCGGAGGCGATGTTTACATCCCGACCGGCACCTATATTCTCACAGGAAATCCTAGCGATAAGTCAGATGGTTGCATTGTCGTTAAAAGCAACGTCAATATTTACGGCGATGGCATGGGCGAAACGATACTGAAAGTAAAAGACGGCTGGAGCGGATCGATCACCGGCGTCATTCGCTCGCCATTCAACGAAGAGACCCATGATTACTCCGTTAAAAACCTGACCATCGATGGCAACCGTGACAGCACCACGGGTAAAATAGATGGTTTCTACACGGGAGTACTGCCGGGCGATACCCGCAAGGACACCAACGTCATGATCGACAAGGTAGAAATCAAGGATTGTTCCGGTTACGGTTTCGACCCGCATGAGCAGACGCACTTCCTGACCATTAAAAATTCCGTGTCGCATGGCAATGGCCTGGACGGATTCGTCGCGGATTATATCGTCAACGGCGTCTATGAAAACAACATTGCGTACAACAACGACCGTCATGGTTTCAACATCACCACCAGCACCCATGATTTCGTCCTGAAAGACAATGTGGCTTACGGTAACGGCTCGGCGGGCGTCACCATCCAGCGCGGCAGCGAAAACATTGCCTTCCCTAAAGACATCAGCATCCAGGGCGGCGAATATTACAACAATACCAAGGAAGGTATTCTGCTGCGCCTTGCGGATTACATCACCATCACCGGCGCCAATGTGCATCATAACGGTACCGTTGGCGTTCGTTTTTACGGCTCAAGCAATTCCACGCTGGAAGACAGCACCATCCAGGATAACTCGCAGTCGAAAAATGGCGGCTATCCGGAAGTGCGTCTCGAGGACGAAGCGTCAACCAGCAAAACTTATGCGTCGCTGCATAACCTCATTCAAGGCAATACCATCATTGCCGATGAAGTAATTCGCGCCAGCTACGGCATTGAAGAGAAAGCCGGACTGACCGACTACACCACGGTTTCGGATAACGATATTTCCGGCACGACGAAACAGGCCGTTATACTAAACGGCGCCCATTCTGAAGTCGATACCAATACAACTCCGGAGCCGCCAACCGGCGTGGAAGTCATGGGTACTGCTGATGCGGACACTCTTACCGATAACGCATCCAACAACATCATTTCCGGCAAGGGTGGCAACGACACGATCACCGCAAGCGCCGGTAATGACACGATCGACGGCGGCTCTGGCAATGACAGCATTAAGGGCGGTATCGGCGACGATTCTATCCTGGGCGCGGATGGTCATGACAATCTTCAGGGTGAAAAAGGCAACGATTTCATCAGCGGCAGCTCCGGCAACGACACGATCGACGGCGGCGACGGCCACGACTCCCTCGATGGTGGCTCCGGCACGGATTCTATTCTCGGCGGCGCTGGCAATGATACGATTCTCGGCGGCGGTGATAACGACACCGTAGACGGCGGCACCGGCGCGGATTCCATTCTTGGCGGCTCTGGCAACGATAGTCTGCTGGGCGGCTCCGGCAACGACACGATCGACGGCGGTACGGGTGATGATTTCATCTCCGGCGGCAGCGCCTCGGACGTGCTGTATGGCGGCGACGGCAACGACACATTGAATGGCGATAATAGCGGTGATACGCTGTATGGCGGCAAGAATGACGACTCGATCAACGGTGGTGACGGCTACGATGCGCTGTATGGCGAAGCGGGCGATGACACGCTGATCGGCGGCGCAGGCAACGACACGCTGTATGGCGGAGATGGTGCCGATGTCATGACCGGCGGCACGAGCACCGATCTCTTTGTTTTTGCGACCAGCGGCGGCACGATCACGGATTTCGACACCTTGCTCGAAAAAATCGATGTTACTGCCTTCAATATCACCGCGGCCAACCTGACGTTCAGCACGGTCAACACCAACGATACGCAAGTGAATATCGACAAAGGCACGCTTCACACCTCGATTCTGGTGGAACATACTGTGGTTGACGCCAGCGACTTCATTTTCAGCTAGAAAAACGTGTTTACCATGTAACAGCCCGGGAGGGAATTCCCCCCTGCCGGGCTGGTTGCAATTCTTTATTGTGTATAGGTAAATTTTTGATATAATTCTCCCAGGATCAGTGCAGAAAACATTTTACAAGTCCAACAAAGTGTTTTATGCACCGGTCCGCTAAATCCCCATAAGCGTTTAAGCGTTGCAAGGTTTAGCAAAACTTGGGTTTTACTTGGGTTTAACAATCTTGCGAGGCTTTATGCAATGGAAACTTATCGATCTGTAAATTCGCTCGTTTCTGAGCTTTCTCCTGAACAACCGCTGCACATTTTCCGTCCCCACGCCATCAAACGCGCGGTGAGGTTCTTTACGCGCAAGTTCAACGGTGACGTTCTCTACGCCATCAAGACCAATCCCGATCCGCATATTCTGAAAGAACTGTGGAAGCACGGTATCCGCCATTTCGACGCAGCATCCCTGCACGAGATCGAGATCGCGCGCGACCTGTTCCCCAAAGCCGAGCTGCATTTCATGCACACGGTGAAGTCGCGTCATGCCATCCGCGAGGCGTATTTCAAGCACGGCGTGAAGGATTTCTCGCTCGACAGCCTGGAAGAGCTATCCAAGATCATGAAGGAAACCAAGAACGCCAAGGACCTCGGGCTTTATGTCCGCCTGGCGATCCCAAACACCTATGCGGAGATCAACCTCTCCGACAAGTTCGGCATCAACCTGCATGACGCGGTGAACCTGCTGAAAACGGCGCGCAAGAAAGCCGCCCGCCTCGGCGTGTGCTTCCATGTCGGCTCGCAGTGCATGCACCCGAACGCCTACCGTATTGCCATGAACATGGCGGCGGACGTCATAAAGAAGTCCAAAGTCAAAATCGAGATGCTCGATGTGGGAGGCGGCTTCCCGTCGATCTACCCGGGCATGAAACCGCCGGCGATGGAAGATTTCATGGATGCGATTCATGAAGAATTCAAGCGCATGAAGCTCAAAGGCAAAGTCAGGCTGATGTGCGAGCCGGGCCGTGCGCTGGTCGCCGAGAGCGGCTCCGTGCTCGTGCGTGTGGATCTTCGCAAGGACAACAATCTCTACATCAACGACGGCACGTACGGCACGTTGTTCGACGCCGGCTATCCGGGATTCATTTTCCCGACCCGCCTTCGCCGCCCCAACGAAGAGCACAGCGAGAACAGCTCGCCGTTCAGCTTCTACGGCCCGACCTGCGATACGCTCGATTTCATGAAAGGTCCATTCTTCCTGCCCGAAGACACGGAAGAAGGCGACTACATCGAAATCGGCCAGCTTGGCGCATACGGTCGCACATTCGCCACGCGTTTCAACGGGTTTTTCCCGGCGGAAGAGCTGGCAATCGTTGAGGATGACCCGCTGATGTCGATGTACGATGGCGCGGATGAATCCGAACCGCTTGATGTGGTAGCAGCATAGTTAAAGACATGTCATCCCCGCTGAAGTCCGTAGGATGGAATGCGGGGATCTCACAGAGAAAAAAATGAAAAAAAATCATTTTGTTTTATTTTGCCTTGCGTTGCCCGTGCTAGTACCAATACTGCTCTCTCCGTTTTATTATTTTGAAGGGCACGGTGCATCCGCCTGGTCGGACCCTTGGTTATCTTTGCATGAAACGTTTTATTCCACACTCATTATAACTTTAATGGGCTTAAAAATAGTTTTCATTCCCTATAGCCTATTTGCTATTGTAATTTATTATTGTTCTAAGCGGCTCTCACCACGTACCTTGTTCTGTTTCAGTTGGTTTACTCCGATATTATTTGCAGTTATAGGATGGATTATCAGCATTCTAACAGATGCCCGCTTCGACGAAGTATATTTCTCGTATGATTGGGAGCGTTTTCTGTTTATTCCGTTATGGATTTTAATCCTTGGATATTCATATGTTGTACTAGCAAATCTACTTTATTTTATATTCAGTAGAATGCATTGGCTCAAAATAACTAATTAGAGGAAAAAATGAAAAAAAATCATTTTATCCTGCTGATGCTGTTACTGCCTGTTTTAGTGCCATTGTTATTATCACCGATAACATGGACTGAAATAACCAGAACTGAACCTAATTTTGAAGAAAGTTTTTTATATGGGTGGGCAACGGTTATTGGAACATTCTTAGGATTTGGAATTACTATCGTAGGTATTCCTTACCTGCTTATGGCATGGATCATATATAAAAAGTCCAAAGTACTCACCTTAAAAACATTGCAAAAATATAGCTGGTTAATCCCGCCGGTTTTTGCAATTAGCGTAGGCATCAGTTATACGATTATACGATTTTTCATTTATCATGAGGAAACTGAGACGCTCTGGGAGTTTTTTGAATTTTTAACTCTTTACACTATGGGCGCAGGGTATATCTACGTCCTTATATTCAACATCATTTATATGAGTATGGTGAAATTAAACAAACTAAGTTCTACTGCATAAACGTTCATTGTGAAGGAAAAAAGAAAAATGAAAACGACAACAAAGAAAAAACAGACCAACAACCAGAAAGCGCGTTTGCTTTCCACGCCCGTTGAGCACATCGACATCAAGAGTTTCGATGCGCGCCCGATCATCGACTCGATGAAGAAAATGTCCTTCACCTCGCGCGACACGGGACGTGCGGCCGAGATCTACAACATGATGCTCGCTGACAAATCCTGCTCGGTCTTCCTGACGCTGGCGGGCTCCACCTCAGCAGCAGGCTGCATGCAGCTTTACGTCGATCTCGTGAAGAACAACATGGTCGATGCGATTGTCGCCACCGGCGCTTCCATCGTCGATATGGATTTCTTCGAGGCGCTCGGCTTCAAGCATTATCAAGGCTCGCAGTTCCAGAACGACGGTGAGCTGCGCGATCTCTACATCGACCGCATCTACGATACCTATATTGATGAGGAAGAGCTGCAGGCCTGCGATCACACGATTGCGGAAATCGCTGATTCGCTCGAGCCGCGCCCTTATTCCTCCCGCGAGTTCATCAAGGAGATGGGCAAGTGGCTGGCTGATGGCAACGCGAAGAAAAAAGATTCGCTGGTGCAGGTCGCCTATGAACATGACGTGCCGATTTTCTGCCCGGCTTTCACCGATTCCTCGGCTGGTTTCGGCCTTGTCGTGCATCAGGTGAACAACCCGAAGAAGCATATGACGCTCGATTCCATCGCCGACTTCCGCGAGCTGACCGAGATCAAGATGAAGGGCGGCACATCCGGCCTTCTGATGATCGGCGGCGGCGTGCCGAAGAACTTCGTGCAGGATACCGTCGTCTGCGCCGAGATTTTAGGCAAGGATGTCGAGATGCACAAATACGCCGTGCAAATCACCGTCGCCGACACGCGCGATGGCGCTTGCTCTTCCTCCACCCTGAAGGAAGCCTCTTCCTGGGGTAAGGTCGATACCGTGCATGAACAGATGGTGTTCGCAGAAGCAACGAGCGTTCTGCCGCTCATCGCCTCTGATGCTTACCATCGCGGTGCTTGGAAAAAACGTGCCAAGCGCAAATACGCAAAGCTCTTTAAATAGTGCGATTAGTTTTACCGGCGCTGCTGCTCAGCCTTCTTTCTTTGTCCGTCGAGGCGAAGGATTTCAGCTGGCGCCTGCCGCACGGCAGTCGTGCCTCGCTGTCCCTTCCCTCGCCCAAAGTCGTCGAGCGTTACGTGCGCCGCACCTGGGGGCTTGAAGAAGACGAGATGCACGTATGCAGTGCTGCGCTCGTCGATGTGGCAAAAGATGGGTACTACCGCCTGGTTGCTTCCGTCGATCCGAGCGGACGCGATTTCTGCAACGAAGTGATCGTCATGCGCAGGCCCGACCGCGATCTGCACACGCAGACGTTCTCCGTCTGGCAAGTCGAGGATATTGCCGAGGCGCTGGTCGATCTTGACCATGATGGCATCCCCGAACTCCTGCTGCCGCAATCGCTCTCTGCCTATCAAGGCGCGGAAACGTGCGGCACCTGGACGCGCATCTATCGCTGGAAAGATGATAATTACGTCAATGCCAGCGACGCTTTTCCTGACTTTTACGAAGCGCGTTACCATCTTCTCAAATCAACCCTTGAGAACGCAGAACATCCCGAATGCCTGACCAAGGAAATGGATAAGATTGAGGAATTTTTGAAAGCGCAAGACAACGAAGTGCCCGCTGCGAATTAAGCAGGAATCGCCTTTTTATCTAACAGCTCAAACAGATTCGGATGCACGCTGACCGTCGCGCCGACAGGCGCACCCATCTGGCCGATATAGTCCAGGAACGGTTTGGGTAGTTGCTGCACGCTGAACGTCTTGTCGCCCACTTCCGCTCCTTCGAACTGCATGGTTTTCGCGGCGCCTTTCCGCTCCATGCGGAAAAGTAGCAGCGCATCCTCATGCGCCGGCGAAAATGGCTTGATGCTTTTGCAGTAGGCGATGAATTCCTTCGCCGGTAGCTCGTGGATCGCTTTCATCTGCTGCGCAAGAAATGTCGTCGCCCAGTTCCACCATTTAATCTTCAGCAAATCGTCGATGCATTCTTCCGGCACGCGGTATTTGATCACGCGCGCGGGATTTCCCGCAACAATCGCATAAGGCGGCACGTCTTTCGTCACGACGCTGTTTGCGCCGATCACCGCGCCATCGCCTATGGTCACACCGGAGAGAATCGTCGTGCCGTGCGAGATCACCACATTAGAGCCGACCGTAATCGGCCCTCGCGAAAAGCTGCTGCGCGTCGTCGCGCCCGCCTGTTTCGCCATGGCGCGCGCTTGAGGAAAATACGGAAAAGAGGAATTGATAACACGCTCGTTGAAATGATCGCCGCCGGTCAAGAACGTGAAGAAGCTGGAGAAGTCGCAGAAATTGCCGATGACGATGCTGGGCCGGGAAATATCCGGCTGCGCATAGACATCCGCACCGCGCAGCGCATCTAGCCCGCCGCCGCGTCCGAACAATCCCCACTCGCCGCTTGGGAAGGTCACCTTGCAGCGGTACGGGCTCAGAATGATATACCGGCTCTCTGGCCTTGGATCGGTGATGGTCGTTTTAAAAGCAAGATTGTCGTGCATGACAACTCCTAGGCAGCAAAGGCGTGACCGTTCGTGGTAAATTCCGGCAAGGCCAGATCGACAAATAAATCCGTAATGTCTTCCGGCTTTTTCAGCGTTTCCTGCTTTTCACCGGGAAACGCGTTTTTCCGCATCTGCGTCGCGACGATACCCGGGTCGATCAGATTGGCGCGCACGCGCGTTTTCACATTTTCCGCCGCGTATGTACGCACCAGCATTTCGAGGGCGGCTTTGCTCACCGCATACGCGCCCCAATAGGCAAATGCCGCTTTCGCCGCACCGCTTGTGACAAAGATTGCGCGCCCTGCATCGCTTTTTTGCAGCAGCGGATCCATTGAGCGGATAAGCCGCCAGTTTGCAGTCAGGTTCGTGTCGATCACTTCCGCCCACATTTTCGGATCGGCATGCGCCAATGGCGTCAGCACGCCGAGCGAAGCGGCATTGCCGACGACAATATCCAGCTTGCCGTATTTCTTGGAAATCTCCACCCCCAGGGAGTCGATCAGATCATGCTGACGCAGATCGAGCGGCACCAGCATGGCCTTGCCGCTTGCCTTCTGGACGGCATCATCGGTTGCCTCAAGCCCGCCAATCGTACGTGAAACCAGGATCAATTCCGCGCCTTCTTCAGCATAGCGCTTCGCCACTGCCGCCCCAATGCCCCGCGAAGCGCCGGTAATTAAAGCGATTTTTCCGTTCAGTCGTTTTTGCATAACGCCCGCACGATAAACACCCGCGCGTAATTGTGCAATGCGTAAATAACACTGGTAAAACCTTGGAAAACCTGTATGTAAACAGGCCTTAATCCTTACCCGTCCTTCTGAGCGCAGCGGAGAATCTAAGATCCTTCACGACGTTCAGGATGACATAGAAAAAACTATGACAGAAATACGCAATATCGCCATCATCGCCCACGTTGACCATGGCAAGACCACGTTGATCGACCAGCTGCTGCGCCAGTCCGGGACGTTCCGCGACAACCAGCAGGTCGCCGAGCGCGTCATGGACTCGAACGACCTCGAGAAAGAGCGCGGCATCACGATTCTGGCGAAATGTACTTCGGTGAACTGGAAAGATGTGCGCCTCAACATCGTCGACACACCGGGCCACGCCGATTTCGGCGGTGAAGTTGAGCGCATTCTCTCGATGGTGGACGGCGTGCTGCTGCTCGTCGATGCCGCCGAAGGCCCCCTGCCGCAAACCAAATTCGTACTGACGAAAGCGCTGAAACTGGGCATCCGCCCCATCGTCATCGTCAACAAGATCGACCGTTCGGACGCCGAGCCGGACAAAACGCTCGACAGCGTGTTCGATCTTTTCGTCGCGCTGGATGCAAACCCTGAGCAGCTCGATTTCCCGGTCATGTACGCCGTCGGTCGCGAAGGCTGGTGCACGGACGATCCAACGAAAAAAGGCGAAAACCTTTATCCGCTCTTCGATCTTATCGTGAAGCACGTGCCTGCCCCGAAAGTCGACAAGGACGCACCGTTCGCCATGCTGGTGACGACGCTCGAAGCCGATCCGTATCTCGGCCGTATTCTCACCGGTAAAATCTATCAGGGCAGTGCCAAAGTGAACGCGCCGGTGAAAGCCATGCGCATTGACGGCACGATCGTCGAGCAGGCGCGCCTGACCAAACTGCTTTCCTTCCAGGGCATCAAGCGCGTGCCGATTGAGGAAGCAATGGCCGGTGACATTATCTCTATCGCTGGCCTTGAAAATGCATCCGTCGCCGACACGATTGCCGATCTCGCCGTGGAAACGCCTATCGCGTCCAGCCCGATCGACCCGCCGACCATGGCCATCACCATCTCGGTGAACGACTCGCCATACGCCGGTCAGGAAGGCACCAAAGTCACCTCTCGCATGATCCGCGACCGCCTTCTCGCCGAAGCGGAAAGCAACGTCGCCATCACCGTGAAAGACACCGAATCCGGCGAAGCCTTCATCGTCGGCGGACGCGGCGAATTGCAGCTTGGCGTTTTGATCGAAACGATGCGCCGCGAAGGATTTGAGCTTTCCGTGTCGCGCCCGCGGGTACTGTTCCGTGAAGAAAACGGCCAGAAGCTGGAGCCGATCGAGGAAGTCGTCGTCGACGTGGACGAAGCCTATTCCGGCGTCGTTGTCGACAAGCTCTCGCAGCGCAAAGGCGAAATGGTCGAAATGCGTCCCTCCGGCGGCGGCAAGATTCGCCTGATTTTCTACGTCCCTTCCCGCGCCCTCATCGGCTATCAGGGGGAATTCCTGACCGATACGCGCGGCACCGGTATTCTTAATCGCCTTTTCCATGGTTACGGCCCGTTCAAAGGCAACTTGGAAGGCCGTCGCAACGGCGCGCTCATTTCGCTCGGCCAGGGCGATGCGGTGGCGTATGCGATCTGGCAGTTACAGGATCGCGGCATCATGTTCATTAACCCAAATGACAAAGTCTATGATGGCATGATCGTCGGCGAGCATTCGCGCGACAACGACCTTGAGATCAACGTGCTGAAGGGCAAGCAGCTTACCAACATCCGCACCACGTCGAAGGATGAAGCCGTGCGCCTGGTGCCGCCGAAGAAAATGTCGCTTGAGGAACTGATCGCCTACATCGAGGACGATGAGTTGGTAGAAGTCACGCCAAAATCGCTGCGCCTGCGCAAGACGGAGCTTGATGCCAACGAGCGCAAAAAGGTCAACCGCGCCAAGAAGAAAGAAGCGAGCTAGCTACTTATTCTAGTTTTCTAAAACTCGACGCTGAAGAAATCGCGCTGGGCTTTGATGCCTTGCGTGAAGTCGGTAAGCTCCACTGGGTAATTACCGGTGAAACACGCATCGCAATATTGCGGGTTCTCGCCGTCGCGCTTGATGCCGCTCACCGCGCGGTAAAGGCCTTCGATCGTGATGAATGCGAGCGAATCGGCGCCGATGAGTTTTGCCATTTCTTCCGTTGTATGATTGGCGGCCATCAGCTTGCTGCGCTCCGGCGTATCCACGCCATAATAACAAGAATGCGTTGTCGGCGGGCTGGCGATGCGCATATGCACTTCCGCTGCTCCCGCTTCACGGATCATCGCGACGATTTTTTTCGAAGTCGTGCCGCGTACGATGGAATCGTCCACCAGCACGACGCGCTTGCCTTTGATGATCGAATCATTCGCATTATGTTTCAGCTTTACGCCGAGGTGACGCACCTGATCGGTCGGCTCGATGAACGTACGGCCTACATAGTGATTACGGATGATGCCAAGCTCGAACGGAACTTTTGACTCTTCCGCATAACCCAGCGCTGCCGGCACGCCGGAGTCCGGAACCGGCACGATCAAATCCGCATCGATACGGTTTTCTTTCGCCAGCTCCGCACCAATGCGTTTGCGCACCGTATAGACATTATGCCCTTCGCTCACCGAATCGGGACGTGAAAAATAGACATATTCAAAAATGCAGAAACGATTGTTGGTTTCAACGAACGGAAAAATGCTGCGCTCGCCGGTTTCGTTGATAAAGACGATTTCACCCGGCTGAATGTCGCGCACGTAATCCGCGCCTATAATATCGAGCGCGCAGGTTTCGGACGCCAGAATATACGCATCGTTCAGTTTTCCCATGACCAGCGGACGCACGCCATTGGGATCGCGGATGCCGATCAATCCCTGGTCGGTCAGCAGCACCAGCGAATACGCGCCTTTGATCTGCTTGAGAGCGTCGATCAGTTTGGCTTCCAGCGTTTCCGCTTCGCTGATGGCGATCAGGTGGATGATGGTTTCGGTATCCGAGGTCGAGGCGAAAATACAGCCGCGCTTTTTCAATTCCTGGCGAATGACCAGCGCGTTGGTCAAATTGCCGTTATGCGCCAGCGCCAGCCCGCCGAAGGAATATTCCGCGAAAAATGGCTGCACGTTGCGCAGCAGGGTCTCGCCGGTTGTCGAATAGCGATTATGGCCGATGGCGATATGCCCGGTCAGGCGGCTCATCACTTCGGGAGAGTTGAAATTGTCACCCACCAGGCCTAGTGCGCGGTGCGTATAGAACTGGCCACCGTCGTAGGAAACGATGCCGGCTGCTTCCTGCCCGCGATGCTGCAGGGCGTGCAGGCCTAAAGCCGTATGGGCGGCGGCATCGGTATGCCCGTAAATGCCGAAAACACCGCATTCTTCATGGAATTTGTCGAGATGATCCATCGCCCGCGCCTTGTACGCTAACTTATATGGGAAATCCAGCAGGGAATTTAAAGATCAAGCGCTGCGCCCTACCGCCCGTTCCGGTGGCGGCAGAGGTTGGCCGGAACCGTAGGCGGCCAAGATTTCACTAAAAAAATTCGGCATAAACGGTGGAGCAAGCCAATATTTTATCAAGCTACTGTTTTGAAATATTTTTTTAGCGTGCTCATGCGTTTGGGGAATATCAAACTGCCGGTATTTTTTAGGTTCTGGATACTTTTTGGGATTTTTCAAATGTTTATTATATTCCTCTACGCCGTGTACAATAGCTGCCATAGTTACGGCAACAACCACATAAGGATCAGCATCTGATCCTGCTAAGCGATTTTCGACACGGCATTCTTCAGAAGGTATATCCGCGTCTCGCTTTTCAGAAGTTCTCACTTGCCGTGCCGAAATGCTTTGCGTGTGAACATTAATAGAAGGGGAAACTGGTACGGCGTTATACGGTCTATGAGGATCGCCGCTACGTTCCAAATTACGCAATATTTTCATTCTTACTAAGGTCTGACGATCATTATCAACCGCAATCTTATTTGGCGAGGCAGCCTGCATCACGGCAGTCTGCTCATGAATGTCTTTATTCAGAAAACCTTCAAAATTCTTATATCGATCATAAGATGTTTTCTGCGGCGCGAAAGCCAGCATGCCCTCGTGCTGAAATTCAAGTAAAGAACGTATGATAAAACGTTCCAATACGCTGTGCTGGTGAGGTGCATCGCTATTTCGTACATACGTTGGATTACTTAAGGCAAATTGGTTTTTGCCGTCTTTCCACAGGCTAATATTTAAATGCATGCCGCAGGTATCAATCTGGTCAGGATAAGGCTTTGCCTCAAACGTAACACCCGATGCGCCGTATTTTTTAGCAAGGTCGGGTAAATTACGCTTAATCACATCCAAGTTGCGCGCTATGTGTAATGGATCCCACCGTTTTATATTTTCATGCGGCGAAACATGTGATGCTAATTCGTAAGGAGATGCTCCTGATCCTGAAACCGGCTTGGAGTGGCGCAATTGGGAAAATCTGACGGGAGACCCGCCTTGAGCAGACTTTGCCTGATCCAGATCATCGACGGAAAGAGTATGCGGCTCACTTTTTTCATTGATAGGAAAAAAATACAACTCGCCACCCATTCGGATTTCGTAATGTTCCTCCTCCAGATGTTTTACTGCCGTACGAATATAATCCCGTGCTTGTAGGCGAACCTCTTTTATCGCTCGTTGCCGTTCAATTTCTTCTGGGGTTGGGGCTGCCATCCTTCCATCATACCGCACGTATGTAACGGTTTAATGAAAGCTATTGCTAATATAAATTAATTGGTTGGGTGGTCGGAGCCAGCGGCGGGGGACATTTTCAGGATGCGCTGGAATTCCTTTTCCGTATCACTGTAGTTGGAGTTATCTGAGCTCGGCGATTCATTTTTGTTCTCTTCCGGCATGATGTTTTCGAGGTCAAGCTTATCCGGCGCCGGTGAATCCTTATCCATCAGCTTGGCGGTCTGGCCGAGGTACTGCGGCATGGCGGCGACGACCATTTTCGCGCCTTTCTCAACATAGGGCCGACTGGCGGCTGTCTTCAGCCATTCCGGATAATCGTCCTCGCTCACCACCTGCGAATAGAGCAGGAAGACCAGCACAATGACGAGGCTGCCTTTCACCACGCCGAACACGGTGCCGAGCGCATGGTCGATCGTGCCGACTTCACCGGCGTCCTTTACATAACGCGCGAAGATCGAGCTGATGATCGAGAAAATAAGCAGCGTAAAAAAGAACGTGCCGAGTGCGGCGATCACGGTAGCGGCAAAAGGCTGCTTCACGTGCGGCAGCAGCAATTCGGCGACCGGCTTCACCGAGTAAAGCGTGATCAGCGACGCCCCGATCCAGGTGGCCAGCGACAGCGCCTCGCGGATAAAACCACGATACATCGACAGCAGAGCGGACAGGAATAAAAGCGTGATGACTATGAGGTCAAACACGTTAATCGTCAGTTTTGCATCAACCATGTTTTTTTACCAGTTTCACCAACTGTTCTACATGAGAAACCGGGGTGATGCCAAGTGTTAATTCTTTTGGCTTGGCGCTGGTTTTTGTTTTGGATTCAGGGATATAGGCATGCGAAAATCCCAATTTTTCAGACTCTTTCAGCCGCGCTTCACGGCGCGAGGCGTTGCGAATTTCCCCCGATAAACCGATTTCGCCGAAAAACACGGCGTTGGACGGCAGTGGCACATTCGCCGCAGCAGACAAGATGGCCGCCGCAGCCGCAAGGTCGGCCGCCGGTTCATTGACGCGGAATCCGCCCGCGACACTGAGATACACTTCTTTATCCGAAAGCCGGATATTACCGCGCGTTTCCAGCACGGCGAGAGTCATGGAAAGGCGCGCCGAATCCCATCCGACCACGGCGCGGCGTGGCTGCGCCAGAAAACTCGGCGCCACCAGCGCCTGGATTTCGAGCAGCACGGGGCGCGTGCCTTCCATGCCCGCAAACACCGCCGTACCGGAAACAGCCTGATGACGCTCCGACAAAAACAGGCTCGATGGATTGGAGACTTCTTCCAGCCCCTTCTCGCCCATCGCGAAGACGCCGATTTCGTCCGTCGCGCCGAAACGGTTTTTGACATTGCGCAGGATGCGGTAGAGATGCGAGCGCTCGCCTTCGAAATACAGCACCGCATCGACCATATGCTCCAGCACGCGCGGTCCGGCGATCTGTCCATCCTTCGTCACATGGCCGACGAGAAACAGCGCCGTGCCGTGTTTCTTCGCATAGCGGATCAGTTCATGCGCCGATGCCCTCACCTGCGCCACCGTACCCGGCGCGGATTCAATCGTATCGAGGTAGAGTGTCTGCACGGAATCGATGATAAGAATATCCGGCGCATCGCCCGATTCCAGCGTGGTCAGGATATCGCGCACGGAAGTCGCCGACGCAAGGCCGAGCGGCGATTGCTGCACGCCGAGGCGCATCGCGCGCAGTTGAATCTGCTCCACGGATTCCTCGCCGGAGATATACATCGCGCTGGAGCCTTTCGCGGCCATGATCGCCGCCATCTGCAGCAGCAGCGTCGATTTGCCGATACCGGGATCGCCGCCGATCAGGATCGCCGATCCTTCCACCAACCCGCCGCCGAGCACGCGGTTCAGTTCCTCGATGCCGGTCGAAAGCCGCTGCGGAGCCGCCACCGTTTCCGCCAGCGGCCGCAGAATTAGGTGCGCTCCCTTACCCTTGCCCAGACTTTTCGGCGGCGCGGCGGCAACCGTTTCCTCGACAATGGTGTTCCACTCGCCGCATGCATCGCACCTGCCTTCCCAGCGGTGATGCACTGAGCCGCAGGACTGACAGACATATTGTTTCTGAGGTTTTGCCATGTTTATTCGTCATTCCAGCCAAGCGATAGCGTGAGCCGGAATCCGAACTGTAAAAGAAATAGGGTTTGGGGGCTAGAGATTTTCTCTTCCGGGCAAGGGATTTTACCAGCACTTTTATCCTGTGCAAACCAAATCACCCATCGCATATTTCCACGCCACGTTGCTTGACGAAATGATTTTTCAAGTACGCGCTTTAGAGTATGACCTAAAACAACTGGAAAAGGCTGGTTATAAGCCGGACCAACAGCGTGTACCACGCGGCCAGCCTGATGGTGGCCAATGGATAGACACCGGTCATCCAAGCGTTCATAAGCCAACTTCCAAGCCACCTTATGATCCACCCATAGAACCCGTTTATCCGATTGAATCGGCATTAACCGTACTTTCCGCAGGCCAAATGCTGGTTGCCTTACGTTCCATCGCATTATTGGGGCGGAGCGGGGGCGCAATTGTAGAGAGCAATATTAATCGCGCGGCCAAGGCAATCGAAGAATATTTAGGTGGCCCAGGAAAATTTATTAGAAATAAGCATGGGGATACTGTTATTATTAGGGGAAATAGAAAGATTCGCTTTGATATTAAAAACACAAGTGGAGATAAACCACACTTCCAAATTGAAAAAGAAACTCCTTCTGGTAATTGGAGAAATGCAGGTAGACAACATCGCTATTACTTTAAAGAGAACGACTAGTATGAAATGGGAAGCTGAAATTTACCACCCCCAAAAACTCCGTTTTATCATCGATTATGATGAATATGTGGGTTACTATCTGTATGTATGGGAAGGTGAAAAAAATACGTTTGATTACCTTCAGGATACGCTGGACATTGCAAAAAGGCAGGCACTGGAAGATTTTGGCGTACCTTTAAATGTTTGGAAGCAGGTAGAGTAACTATCTCACCCCAGCCGTGATCGGCCCGGTGGCGCGGCCATGCACGAACTGATCGACATATTCATTGCCGGATTCGTAGATTTTTTCCGGCTTACCGTCCCAGATAATTTTGCCCTGATAGATCATCGCGATGCGCGTGCCGATTTTCTTGGCGCTGATCATGTCGTGCGTGATGGAAACAGTCGTCAGTCCCAACTCACGCGTACACTGAATAATAAGATCGTTGATCACGTCCGACATGATAGGATCGAGCCCCGTCGTCGGCTCGTCGAAGAAAATGATTTCCGGATTGCCGGCGATGGCGCGGGCGAGCGCGACGCGTTTTTGCATCCCTCCGGAAAGCTCCGCCGGTCTTAGGTACGCCACGTCCGAGCCCATGCCCACCGCTTTTAATTTCTGTACGGCAAGGTCAATTGCCGCTTTTTTATCCAGCTTGTCGCGCCGTCTCACAGCGAAAGTGATATTTTCCCAAACCAGCAGCGAATCGAACAGCGCACCGCCCTGAAACAGCATGCCGAATTTCTGCATCATTTTTTCACGAGCATGCGTGCTGAGCCGCTGCGTTTCCTCGCCATCGATCTTGATCGTGCCTTTGTCCGGCGTCAGCAGCCCTAGGATGCTTTTTAGCAGTACGGATTTCCCGGTTCCCGAGCCACCGATCACCACTAGTGATTCCCCTTTCGGCACCGTCAGCGACACGCCATCGAGCACTTTCTTCGGCCCGAAGGATTTGTAGACATCGATGACTTCGATCTTTGTATTATTACCCATAATTGTCATCCCGCATTTAATGCGGGATCAACACCGCACACTTCGCTGTATAAATCTTTCCACTCTGGATTGGATTTAGCAATAAGCTGCTCTTTCCATTGCCGCTTCCAACGCTTTAATAACTTTTCCCGACGAATGGAGGCCTCAATATTTTCTGTCATCTCATAATAAACAAGCATTTTAATATTATATTTTTTTGTAAAACCATCCGCTAGTCCGTGCTTATGCTCATAGGCACGACGAATGAGATCATTCGTTACCCCAATATAAATGACGCCATGTGGTTCATGCGCCATAATATATACAAAATACTCTTTCATATGTTTCTTGATCCCGCATCATGTGCGGGATGACAATGGAATTAGGATGCAAAAAACATCTCCGTGATGAAGTAGTTGCAGAGCAGGATCAGGATGGAGGCGGAGACCACCGCGTTCGTCGTCGCCGCACCGACGCCTTGCGCACCGCCTTTGGAGTGATAGCCATGATAGCACCCCATCAGCGCCACGATAAATCCAAAAGCGCCCGCTTTGGTCAGGCCGGAAATCACGTCTTTGGCTTCCAGATACTCAAACGTGTTGTTGAGGTACGGCGCGGGGGAAAATCCGAGCTTGCCGATACTTACGATGTAACCGCCCATCACGCCGATCACATCGGCGACTACCACCAGCAGCGGCAGCATCAGGAGCCCCGCAATCAGGCGCGGGAAAACGAGATAGCGAAACGGATTCGTGGAAAGCGTCGTCAACGCATCGATCTGTTCGGTCACGCGCATGGTGCCGATCTCGGCGGCGATGGCAGCACCAATGCGGCCGGCGACCATCAGGCCAGCCAGCACCGGACCCAGCTCACGCGTAATCGAAAGCACGACAACGGTCGGGATGGCGCTTTCGGCGGAGAAGCGCGAAAAACCGGTATAGCTCTGCAGCGCCAGCACCGCGCCGGTGAAAATAGCGGTCAGGCCGACCACGGGCAGCGAATAATAACCGATTTCGATCATCTGGCGGATAATCTGGCGGCCATACCAGGGCGGCGTGAACATGGCGCGGATGCCGTTTGCCGTAAACAGGCTGACGCGCCCTACGGCAGACAGAAATAAAAGGAATGCGCTTCCAACGGGTTGCAGCGGATTGATCATAGAAATCCGGTTTTAGCAGGGTAAATGTAAAATTCCAGATTTATTGTCATCCCCCATTTATTGCGGGATCATTTGACCTCGTATCAGGAGCGGGGTGACATTTATGAGTACAGCCTTCGCACCCGATTGCCCATCCGGGTAAAAATCTCATAGCCGATCGTATCGCAGATTTTCGCTACATCATCCACGGTCTGATGCGCGTCGATGAGCGTTACAGATTCAGCTTTTTCCAGGTCCGCCGGCGGAATATGGGAAACATCGTAACACGTCATATCCATGGAAACGCGCCCCAGCATCCTGCATTCGTAATCACCGAGCCAGGCACTCAGCTTATTGCTGGCAAGGCGCTGGATGCCATCCGCATAGCCCATTGCCACCGTGATCGTGCGCATGCCTTTTTTAACCGGCGCCGTGGCGCTGTAGCCAATGGTACCATCCTTGTCGATGTGACGTATCTGGATAATCGGCGCAGACAGCGTCGCCACCTGCATCATCGGGTTTGGCAGTGAGCTGTTCGGCGTAATGCCATAAAGCGAGCATCCGGGTCGCCCGAGGTCATAATGAAAATCCTCGCTCAGAAAATGCCCGGATGAATTGGCGAGGCTGGCGGGAATATTCGGAAAACGCGCGATCGCGGCATCGAAGCGCCGGCGCTGCTCTTTATTTAATGGGTTATCTGGTTCGGAAGCCGAAACCAGATGGCTCATGACCAGTTCGATCCGGCAATCGCGAATAACGGCAGGCACATCGATGGCATTTAACTCGGTTTCGGAAAGCCCCAGCCGGTTCATGCCCGTGTCGATGTGCAGGGCGGCGGGCATGTCCTTTCCTTGCCAACGCGCGATCTGTTCCGGCGAATTCAGCACCGGGCGCAGATGATGCGAGAGGAATTCTTTTTCCTCATTCCTGCCGACGCCGTGGAAAATATAAATGGGGACATTAGGAAGTTTCTTGCGAAGTTCCATGCCCTCTTCCAGCGTTGCGACAAAGAAGGTTTTGCACCCCGCCTCATAAAGCGCCTGTGCTACCGGCAACATCCCAAGCCCATAGGCATCGGCCTTCACGACCGCGGCCGAATGATTCTTCTTATGGCGCGCCTGCAGGAGCTGCCAGTTGGCAATGATTGCTGAAAGAGAAATCGAAAGAAACGCGGACATCGCCCCTATATACGCAGGTGCGCGCCGCAAATCCACCTATTGCGTCAGGCAGGCGCCACTTTCTTTATCTTTGGCAGTGCAAGCAGGAGGCGTTGTTAAAGTTGTGTGACAATCTGGAAACTAAATGCTTTCCGTCTGCAGCAGGGCGGGAATAATCTGGTTGGTCAGCAGTCGTCCCGATGGCGTGAGGACGATAGAATCACCATTTATATGTAATAATTTATGCGTTTGCAGCGCTTGTGCTTGCGGGTAGGAGATGCAGCTTTCCGCGGGTATACCGGTTTTTTCGGCAATATTTTTGAAGGATAATCCCTCCGCCAGCCTGAGGCCGGAGAGCACCAGTTCTTCCGCTCTGTCCCGGGGCGATAAGGATTGGTACTGCTCCAGCCCTTCACCTTTTTCTTCTACCATCGTCAACCACCGCTCGGGCGATTTCACCGTCGCCGTTGCATACCACGTTTCGGCTTGCGGGTTACGGTTTTGCAGATTCTTGCTGGAACCTGACACCTGGCGTCCGGCACCTTCGCGCAAGCGTCCATGCGCCCCGGGACCGACGCCGAGATATTCATCACCGCGCCAGTAGGCGAGATTGTGGCGGCACTCCTGCCCCGGCTTCGCATAATTGGAAATCTCGTAGGCGTGCAGCCCGTGCTCCGCGCACACCGCTGCCGTCAGTTCGTAGAGATCGGCCGCCGTATCTTCATCGGGCAGTTTGAATCCACCCTTCGCATACACACGGGCAAAGGGCGTTTCCTCCTCCACGGTCAATTGATAAAGCGAGAGGTGATCGCCCGCATAAGCAAATGCCTCGCGTAATTCCCTCTCCCAGGTTTCGACCGTCTGGTGCGGGCGTGCATAGATCAGATCAAACGAATAGCGGTCGAATGTTTTGGCGGCGAGTTCCACCGCCTTCAATGCTTCTTTCGCCGAATGCTCGCGCCCTAAAAATCTCAATTCCTCATCGCGCAGCGATTGCACGCCAAGCGAGACGCGGTTTACACCCGCCAGCCGCAATGCTTTAAAATTTTCTGCCTCTGTGGAGGTTGGGTTGGCTTCCAGCGTGATCTCGATAGTTGGCGATAGCTGCCACAACTCACCAATCCGTTTCAGCAAGGCTTCGACGATTGATGGCGGCATCAGCGATGGCGTCCCGCCTCCGAAAAACACGCTCACCACTTCCCGCTCTTTCACGCGTTCGCGTTGCGTTTCCAGCTCGCGCAGCAGGGCCTTCTGCCAGCGCTCATAATCGACACTGCCGCGCACATGGCTGTTGAAATCGCAGTACGGGCATTTCTTTCTGCAGAACGGCCAGTGGATGTAGATGGAAAGAGGGTGATTGGTTAGTGGCATAAGGAAAGTCGTTAGTCTATAGTCGTTAGTCGGTTAACTTACTATAAAATACGACTATCGACTAAGGACGCATGACTCAACGCTCTATCTCCCAGCAACATCAATCCCTGATCGAACTCATGAGCCGCCAATATGCCGAGATCCGCTCTCTTGAAACGGAATACGGGATTTTCGGCCAGGAAGGTGATTTCCGGCCGCGCATTGAGTATTATCACGATGCCGTGCGCGCCTTCACGTCGCAGTCGGACGATGGTTTGACGAAACAGAGCCGCCTCTCGGTTGAACGGCTCGCCTATGATGTCGCCATGCTGCGCCATATCCAGGCAAAACCTCTCCACGCAGGGCGCGGCCAGCAGCATTTTTCCGTCGGCACCGGCGTAGCTGCGCGGGGTAAAGATGGTAATTATCCCGATCCTGGCCGGGAAATCCGCGGCGAGCTGCAGCAGCTCTACAAAGATTATACCGTGCTTTTCGTTGCACTGCTTTCCGAGAAGGCCGACCGCAATACCCAAAGCCGTCTCGATGAAATGAGCACCGCCGTTTCCGATCTGGCGACACTACAGGAACTTCTGTCTAAACTCGCTAAGGGCGAAGCCGATATGGGTGCGGTACTCGCCGCAATCGAGCAGCTGGAGATGGACGATCTTCGTCGCGCCATGAAATCGCTGGTCGCGCAAGGCAAAATGTCCGCCGCTGCGATGGCCTCCGTTAAAGGCAAGCTCTCCGAAGCCACGCAAGGGATCGCGCAGGAGGAAAAAGCGCTCGACACCGCCGCGCATCAATTCGCCACCGGCAAGCTGGCTGTTTACGAGGAAGCGCGCGACACGGTCAAACGCCTCGCCGCCTCCGGCATGAATGTCGCCGGTAAATTCGTCGAAGGCGCGATTGCGCAGAGTTCGGCAAAACAGCGCGGAAGGTAAAACATGTGACCCCGCATCTTATGCGGGGTGACAAACTAAATTTTCTCCCACATTACCACCCGCGCGCTGCCATATTCACGGTCGGCCAGCATCGAAAACCCGTCCACCGGCATCACATCCGTTTTGCTCGACTGCTCCATGATGACAAGGCCCTTCGGCTCCAGCCAATTGCCCTCTAAAATACTTCCGAGCACTTTACCGTAAACGACGAGATCGTACGGCGGGTCGCAGAAGATAACGCGGCATGGCGCTTTCGCGGCGGGCAGTCGCGTCACGTCGCCAGCGATGAATTGGCACTGCTCCAGCACCTTGAATTGCTGTGCATTCTGCTGCGCCACATCGAGCGAGGCGCGCGCGCTATCCACGAAGACGGCATGGGCCGCGCCGCGCGAAATCGCTTCTAGTCCCATCGCCCCCGAGCCGCAGCAGAAATCGGCGATCCGCTGATCAATGATATACGACTCGCCCTCTTCCGTTTGGCGGTGCATCAGCATGTTGAAGATCGCTTCGCGGGCACGCGACGAAGTCGGGCGAATATCGCGTCCTTCCAAAGGAAGCAGTTTCCGGCTGCGAAGCGATCCTGCGATAATCTGCATCATAGGCCGATCTGCTCGCGCAACGCTTTTGCCGAGATTTCCTTCACCTCGCCGGGCTGCATGCTTCCGAGCTGGAATGCGCCAAAGCCAACGCGGATTAGGCGGGAGACCTTGCAGTCGAAATGCTCGAAAATTTTTCGGATTTCGCGGTTCTTGCCTTCGGTGATCGTCATGACGTACCAGGCGTTCTTTCCTTTGCGGCTTTCGAAGCGAAGCTCTGCAGGACGGTAGCGTATGCCGTCCACCGTGATGCCGCTGCGGATGCGGTTCATCTGTTCTTCGGTCAGGTGGCCATAGGCCCGCACGCGGTATTTGCGTTTCCAGCCAAGCTTCGGATCTTCGAGCTTATGCGCGAGTTCGCCGCTGGTCGTCAGCAGCAGTAACCCTTCGCTGCTGAAATCCAGCCGCCCGACGGAGACAACGCGCGGCATACCTTTCGGCAATGCATCGAACACGGTCGGCCTGCCTTCCGGGTCTTTGTGCGTGGTGATCAAACCAGCCGGTTTATGATAAAGAAACAAGCGTGCATCGTCCTCGGCCAGGATGACATTGCCATCAACCGCGATCACGTCGCCTTCATTGATATTGAGGGCGGGCGAGGTAATCTTCTTGCCGTTGACCGTGACGTGCCCGGCCGCGATCATCGCCTCCGCGCCGCGCCGCGAAGCAATCCCTGCCCGCGCCATATATTTAGCGATGCGTTCACCTTTTTCCGGTGATTCATTTTTTAATGGTTTAGCGCGCGGCGGCATGGGAGTTCGCGGCGGCAACGAAGGCCTCGAAAATTTTCGTATCGGCACCGGAGACATGGTATTCCGGGTGCCACTGCACGCCGAGGCAGAACGGATGGCCCGGCAGTTCTATGCCTTCGATCACGCCGTCCGGCGCCATCGCATTGATAATAACGCCATTGCCCGTCTGCTTGATCGCCTGATGGTGCGCGCTGTTAACCTGAATATTTTGTTCGCCGACAATCTTCGCGAGCATCGTGCTTTCTTTGATATCCACGGTATGTCCCGGCTCGGTGCGCGGATTAGGCTGCTCGTGCGCGATATCGGTTTTCACGCTATCGGGAATATGCTGGATGAGCGAGCCGCCCAGCACCACATTCAGCAGTTGCTCGCCGCCGCATATACCCAGAATCGGGATGCCGCGGTCTACCGCACCCTTTGTTACCGCAAATTCGAATGCCGTACGGTTTTCTTTCGTTGTCACCGTATGGTGCATGTCCGAATCGCCGTACATATGCGGCGGTATATCGAAATTGCCGCCGGTGGTGATCAGCCCATCGATCATATCGAGATAGCTATCGACCAGTTTCAATTCATGTGGCAGGGGCAATGGAATGGCGCCGAGGTCGCTGACCGAGGCGCAGTAATTGGCGCGGATCGCATACCAGGGGTAGAGCGAATATCCTCCGCCTTCTTCACGGTCGAGGGTGAGTCCTATAATCGGTTTTCGTTGTCGGGGCGCGGTCATTTTTTCTATGTATACGCGGAATGTGAGGATTTTCCACCTCTGATTATGGATTTCATGTACGACACGCACTGGCAGCCATTCTGAGATCCCCTCCCTATCCAAAGTATAATTATGTTATTGAAGAATAACAATATTTAGTGTGTCTTTTTTTGCAACATGCGCGGTTATTTCCATTAAATCGTTAGCGTCATGCGTGTAGGGTTGACGCATTTTTAATCATTTCATGGGTTTAATGCATAGGTAAACTAACCTTAGACTCATCACGCCATGTCGTTTGCCTCGCTTTTAGGTTTCATCGTCGGAATCCTGCTCTTTGTCGGTTCCATCGTCATCAGTACCGATCATTACATGTCGTTCTTCGAACTGCATGCGGCGTTGATCGTACTCGGCGGGACGATCGCCACTGCCTACATGAGCTATCAGGCGCGCTATGTGAACATCGCCTTTGCCGCCATCCTGTGGATGTTCAAAAAACCGAAATCGACGCGCGAGGGTTTGAACACCGAAATCATGCGCCTCATCAAGTGGTCGTATATCGTGCAGCAAAAAGGCCTGCCCGGGCTGGAGAACGAACTGAAAGGCGCCATGGCGGGCGATCCGCTGATGGATTTCTGCCTGACGCTGGTGACCACCGCGCACAAGCCTGCCGAACTCAAAGACATGATGCACACCGCCATCGAAGCGGAATTCGAGCGCCGCACCGTGCCGGTGCATGTTCTCAAGATGATGGCCGGTACCGGCCCCGCCTTCGGAATGATCGGTACGCTGATCGGGATGATCATCATGCTCGGTAATTTCAGCGACGATATTTCTCAGATCGGCGTCGGTATGTCCCTCGCCCTCGTCGCCACGCTCTATGGTATTACCTCTGCCCGCCTCTTCTTCATGCCGGCTGCCTCGATGCTGCAGCAAAAGGAAGAGATCGAGCGTTTCCGTAACTACATGATGGCCGAAGGCCTTATCATGCTAGCCGAGAAAAAAGGCCCGCGCTACATGCAGGATCGCCTGAACAGCTACCTCGATCCGGAAATCCATTTCAACATCGACAAGCAAATCAAGTAGGCACGCTCCATGAGCTTCTACGGCAAGAAAAAACATGAAGAGGCAGAAGAGAACTGGCTGATCTCCTACGCGGATATGATCACGCTGCTGCTCTGCTTTTTCGTCATCCTGCTCTCCGTTTCCGAGCCGAAGAAAGAGCAGCTCGAAGCGGTCAGCGAGGCGATGAAGCAAGCAATCAACGACGCGAAGAAAGAAGAAAAAAAGCAGGATCCGATGGAGGATCTGAAGCAGGATTTAGAAACGATGATTGTCGACGATGCGTTGGAAGAAGCGATGTCCGTTGCCGAGACGGAAAAAGGCATCGTGATCGACCTTTCCACCGCCGCATTCTACGAATCCGGTTCGGCGACCATCCGCAAGGATGCCGAGCCGTACTTGCAGCGCATGACCGAAATTTTAAAGAAATTCGATCTCGATGAGCATCTGATCAACGTCATTGGCCACACGGATGACGCGCCGATTCACACCGCCGAATTCCCTTCCAACTGGGAACTCTCCGCCGTGCGCGCCACGCGCATCGTGCGCTTCTTTGCCGATAACGGCATTGATCATCATATCCTGCGCTCCTCTGGCTTCGCAGATACGGAACCAAAGTGGCGCAATCTGGATGACCTCGGCAATCCCATCGAGGAAAACCGCGAGCGCAACCGCCGCATCACCATCAAGATCGAAGCCCTTCCGGAAGATTAGGAATCGTCATTCCCCGAATGTTACACTGTACAAGCGATTGCATGTCGCGCAGAGTCAGCCGGAATAACAAAACGGAATTCAAAAAATTACTAAATGCGTCATTCCCCGAATTTGCTTCAGCAAATTATAGGGGAATCCAGCTAGAGCGCCGTCCGGCGCGATATATTTCCTTAGTACCACGCATATACAGAATGTAGCGGCATGATATTTGCTTCCCTATTGCAAAATCATGGAGCATTAAATGACTATTAATTCAGCAACAGCACTGACACATGATTCTAAGCTTGAGGCGTTAGGGCAAACTAAGCAAATCATTGGAACCCAGAATAACGGCGATCCTTTAGGTAGTATCACTGCACCCACTGCGCCGGTAAGCACTTTAAGTGACACTGTCGAGGTTTCTGACGGGGCAGCAACTATCGACTTTATTAAATCATTAAACGCTAAGTACCACGATGCAGGCAGCAAAATTCCCATGCCGGAAATGGGCTTATTAATTCCAGATTCTAAAAAGTGGGATGAAATAGTGAAAAACACGAATCCTTTTGTTTTTGAAATGCAATCCCTCTCAAATGGCCTGAACTATGCCGTTGATAAAGTCCAATATTTTGGAGGTGAACTGAAGAAGCTTAAAGCTTCGAACAATGATGCTTATCCGGAGCTAACGGAGATCGGGAAAAAAGCAGCATCTGATGGACTAGACAAAACAAAGGAAGGCATTCAACAGGCTTTAGACATATTTGACCAGTGGGCAGAACAATATGATGTAAAAGCAGATGCTGAGAAATTCTTCACTGAATATTCTAGTAGAGTATTTAATCGCAATATTTCGATTGATCAGTTGAAACAAATATTTTCCTAATGCTCTAAACTGCCAGCATTTGCTTCTCGATCACGGCGTCGATGCTTCTTCCATTCCACACATAGCTCAAATGCCTTTCCTGGCGGCAATGCGATAAAATGCGCGGGCGGAAGACGGCGACGCACTCCCCTGCATCGTGCCGCACGCTGGAATAGAGAATTCCCCACGAGCCTTCCTTGCGCAGCGCGAGCGCATAACGCTGTGCGGCGGCGTAATCCTCCGCGTGATAGAGTTCGGGATGCGTCATGCGCATCGGCCTGATGTCATGCAGCGCGCCTTTCAAATCGACGTTATAGACCCGCATATCCAGTTCCAGCGGCGGTTGCTGCGTGTAACGCATGAAGGCCTCACGGTGATAGCGCGTTTCCTGCACAGCGGTAGTCAACGTCTTGCTCGCATAAAACACGCCGTAGGTGCCGTTGGAGAATCGACTGCCTTGCGGATTCACATGCGTGAACGCCGCCATCACCACGCTCATGCCTGGGCCGGAGACGCGTTCTTCCGGCGGGATCAGGTTCAGGTTCCCCACTTCATGCCGCAGCCGGTCATTGGTCAGCGATTCGATTTCATAGACGGCACTTAAATCCGCCGGGTCAGCGACGCGCTCAAAAAGATCAATCGGCGGAAACCTGCTTGGGATGATGCGCCAGCACGGCGTCCATGCGACAGGTTTGATCTCCGCGGTCATGCATGCCCGCCGCGCTCTGCATCCAGATACTGGCGGACGATATAAAGGTCGGCAACATTACCAGAAAGCATCCGGTCGAGTGCCGAGGAGCCATGGAACAGCGGCGCCGTGTTCGGCCGCTTGATCCAGGCGTCGGCGGCATCGGCCTGCGGCAGGAGAATCTGCAGCGCTTTATAAATACCCAGAATATAGGAAATCCGTTCCAATGTATCCTTGGAGAGAATCCCATCACCTTTTTTCTTCCACTGGAAAAAGGTCGAGCGCGCCGGGTTGCCGAGCAGGATGCGTTGCTGCTCTGTGCTCAGTTGCCAGTGTTCGGCGATATTGAAAAAGGTGCGGAGCGCCGGGCCTGACAGCGCTTCAAGCTTGTTAACCGGTTTTTTGTCTTGGACTGTATACCAATACCCTGTTGGTCCATAATCGTTCATATAGGATAGAATAGTCCATTACTGGACTGTTTTCAAGCCTGTATATGGACTTTTATGGTTACAAATCTATTGGCAGTCTGATTTACCCGCTGCCCGAATACCCAATATATGGCAGATTGCCAGCGTTAAACGGGCACGGTTCAGGGTATAAAAATGGAAATCCTCGATCCCTTGCTGACGCAGCAGACGGGTCTGCTCAGCGGCAATAGAGACCGCAATCAAGTGGCGAAAATCGGGGTTGTCATCCAGCCCCTCGAACAGATGGCCGATCCAGTCCGGTACCGTCGCACCGCACATCCCGGCAAAGCGTTTCACCTGCCCAAAGTTGGAAATCGGCAAAATTCCCGGGACAATCGGTACATTGATTCCCGCAGCCAGCACTTTTTCATAAAAGCGCAGGAAAACCTCAACATCGAAGAAAAACTGCGTGATGACGCGGTTCGCCCCGGCGTCAACCTTGCGCTTGAGATTATCGAGGTCGCTTGCCGCGTCCGCCGCTTCCGGATGCATCTCCGGATAGGCGGCAACGCTGATTTCAAAGTCACCGATTTTCCGCAAACCCTCCACCAGGTCGGAGGCATAGGCATACCCGTCAGGATGCGGCGTATAGGTTTTTTGGCCCTCCGGCGGATCGCCCCGCAGCGCGACAATATGCCGCACGCCGAGATCCCAATAAGACTTCGCCACCTCATCGATTTCCCCGCGGCTGGCGCCGACGCAAGTCAGATGCGCGGCTGGCACCAGGTTCGACTCTTCCTTCAGGCGTCGTATGGTGGCATGGGTACGCTCGCGGGTCGTACCGCCAGCGCCGTATGTCACGGACACGAAATGGGGGGAAAGCGGAGCCAGCAGCTTGATCGACTGCCAGAGCTTATCCTCCATCTCCGTAGTCTTGGGCGGGAAGAATTCAAAAGAGACTCTTTGCGGCGGACAGGCAAAAAGCGCCTTTAAGCTTTTGATGTGTTTATAATTTTTCTGATTCATGGCAATATGGGAAGGATTTTCCTATGTGGTGAATATGCAACAAATATCCTAATAACGCATTCGACCCTTCGCGGCTGCAAAAAAGGGGTGGCACGCGCAAACTGGCGGTCTATATGGCAACAATTCGTTTAAAACACTCGCGATCGTATTCAAATCCTTAACTCTGCTTATGGCATTCTGATAATCGCAATGATAATAAAAAACCATCGTATAAAGGCAAGCTATGTATCACTCGCACTCTGATGTATTTTCGTTCCGCCGGTTTATCTCCACGCTCGGCGTAGCCGCCATCCTTACCCTCTCCGCCTGCGCATCGCCGCAAAATGAGGAAGATGCAGCCGCCAAGCAGGATCCCTGGGAAGGTTTCAACCGCGGCATTTATGCCTTTAACGACGCATTCGACACCGTCATTTTAAAGCCGGTCGCGCAAGGCTACCGAGCCGTTGTGCCTGAATATGGCCGTGAGCGTGTCAGCAATGTGCTATCCAACCTCCGGCAGCCCATCAATATGCTAAACTCCGTATTGCAGGGCGATCCCGGGAATGCGTTTTCGTCATTCTGGTCGTTCATGCTGAATTCGACGCTCGGTGTCGGCGGTATTTTCGATTTCGCAGATACCAATACCGATCTCAAAGTGCGTGAGGAAGATTTTGGTCAGACACTCGGCGCCTGGGGCGTGCCATCCGGCCCGTACCTGGTATTGCCGATTCTTGGACCGTCCACTGTGCGCGATACGTTCGGCATCGCAGGCGACTGGGTGAGCGATCCGTTTAACTACCTCGATGATGAAATCGTCATCACCCGTACCGTTATGCGCGCCATCGATGCCCGTGCCGGCACACTGGATCTGACCGATGATATCGAGAAGAACTCCTTCGATCCGTACGCGACCTACCGTAGCGGCTACTTGCAAAGACGCGAGGCGCAGGTTAGAAATACGGGCCATAAAGAACCCCTGAAAACGATTAAATAAAAGGCCTGTACCATGCGTCGCTTTGCTTTTCTCAGCACTTTGTTGTGTCTTGCGCTGTTTGTCAGCTCTCCCGTGCATGCGGATGAGAACGGTGCGCGTCAGTTTATCGATGGCCTTGGCCAGCAGGTTCTGGCGCTTGCCAAAGATAGCGGCAAGTCCGACAGTCAGAAACAGGACGAGCTGAGAAATATTTTTTTCCAGAGCGTCGATGTGGACTGGATCGCCAGATTCGTACTTGGCCGTTTCTGGAGAACCGCTTCAGAAAGCCAGCAGCAGACATACCTGAACAACTATCGTAACTTCATTTCCACGAACTATACCTCCCGCCTTCGCGACTATACCGGTGAAACATTCAAAATCACAGGCGCGCGCGACGATGGCGATGGCAAATACATGGTGTCGATGCAGATCGTGCGTCCAAACGGACAGAATGTGGAGACCGACTATAAGGTAAAAGAAGATGGTGGCTACAAAATCATCGATATCGTCGTTGAAGGCGTCAGCCTGATCACCACACAGCGTTCGGAATTCTCTTCCGCCGTCTCGCGCAAGGGGCTTGATTTCCTGATCGAGCAGCTGGCGAAAAAAGCGGCAAACCCGCAGCCTGCCGAAGCCGGTAAGCCCTAGTATTTTTTAAGGTTTTTTGCTACTCTATCGGGATGGAACGATTCCCGAAATATTCTCAGCGCTTTATTTTTGCAGGCGATTATATTTTTGGGAAGCAGTCCGCAGGTTCGGCATTAGAGCCTTCTAAGCTCGTTTTCTCCTATGTACCTTTCAAGCAGCTTCGCTATTCCATGCTGGATAGTATCTGCTGCTATATTCCCGTTTCTTTAATCGACACTGGCAACAATAACTATCTCGAAGATATCTCGCAGCATCCACGCTTCGATACGCTCAAGTCTTACTTCATGCAGCATCTCTTGGTCGGTAACCCCGTTCATATGACCAACGAAGCCATCAAGGATATTCTGAAAGTCTATCAAGCACTACAGAACAGCAAGATCGATGCGCAGCAAATAAAAGCGGTGCGCAGGCTCATGGGGGATGCCATCGCACAGTATGTGGAAATTCGTTGGCTGCTCGATAATAGCTGGCATCCCTATTACGTGGCGCCGATTTGCGCTGAGGATCCGTTGCGCTATCTGGTTGAATATACGAACCGAGAGGAATTAGGTCTGCTGCGCCCGGATCTGATTACGGGTAAGTGTGAAAAAACCTTGCTGCTTGAATTCCTGTTTCAGGTCACGCGTTATATCTATATCAAACTTAATTTACCCAAAGAAAGCCTGAGCGACGACATGATCATACAGGATCGTGTACATCTCAAGAATCATGCGGATACTGCAAAAACAGCCTGTGAAAGTTTTATTGCTTCTTTTCCTGCACAATCATTCACCTCTGAATCTCTTTATACGCGCTTTGAAAATTTATTGGATTTGCAAACCACGCTGGACGACGATCCCGTCAATCTGCATCACGATGCGGATGTCATCGCTGCGTTGCACTTGCTCCGCATGGAACTTGATATGGCGCTCGGAAATACGCCAAGCTGGTCCTTAGATATTCATCCTTCTATCGATGCGCTATGCAAACACATGACGCCCGGTATCTGGGCATTTTACAAGCAGAAATTCTTACCAAAACTGGCGCAGCAGACGAATTCCCAATCTTTGTGGGACTGACTATTTCTTTTCATCAATCGTCAGCACACCTCCTACGGCATAGTCCGTATGCGGCATATCGGAGAGGATGATACGCACCTTCTCCGGCGGCACGTTCGCCGTGTCGCAAATGGCTTCGGTGACTTTCTTGACGATGGCGCGTTTCTTTTCGACATCGCGGCCTTCGAGTAAATGGATTTGGACGATGGGCATAATAACTCCTTATATGTCACCCGCACATAGCGCAGCGCCGATGCGGGGTCAATGATCCCGCATTTAATGCGGGATGACAGTTAGCGGCTGATCGGTCTGTATTTAACACGTTTTGGAATGATGGAATCCTCACCGAGGCGACGGATTTTATCTTTTTCGTAATCCTCGAAGTTTCCTTCGAACCATTCGACGTGCGAATCACCTTCAAAGGCGAGGATGTGCGTCGCCAGGCGGTCGAGGAACCAGCGGTCATGGGAGATGACTACGGCGCAGCCTGCAAAATCTTCGAGCGCATCTTCCAGCGCGCGCAGCGTTTCCACATCGAGGTCGTTTGTCGGTTCATCGAGCAGGATCACGTTAGCGCCGGATTTCAGCATCTTGGCCAGGTGAACACGATTGCGCTCCCCGCCGGAAAGCATGCCGACTTTTTTCTGCTGGTCCGTGCCTTTGAAATTGAAGGCGGAGCAGTACGCACGGCTTTTCATTTTCGTTTTGCCAAGCTCGAATTCTTCCAGCCCGCCGGAGATTTCCTCCCAGATGGTTTTCTTGTCATCGAGCGAATCGCGCGACTGGTCCACATATCCCAGCTTCACTGCCTCACCGACTTTGAATGTCCCGCTGTCCGGTTTTTCCTGACCGGTAATCAGGCGGAACAAAGTGGTCTTGCCCGCACCGTTCGGGCCAATCACGCCGACGATCCCGTTCGGCGGCAGGTTGAACGACAGGTTATCGATCAGCAGGCGGTCGCCATATCCTTTGCCAAGGCCGTTCGCTTCGATCACGATATTTCCAAGGCGTGGCCCTGCCGGAATAATGATTTGCGCGTCGGTGCCGCGTTTTTCCTGACTCTCCGCCAGCATTTTCTCGTAAGCCTGCAGTCGCGCTTTGCTTTTAGCCTGACGCGCTTTCGGCGAGGAACGCACCCATTCCAACTCGCGGTCGAGTTGTTTCTGGCGCGCCGATTCTTCTTTTTCTTCCTGCTGCAGACGTTTTTTCTTCTGTTCCAGCCATGAGGTATAATTGCCCTCGTACGGAATCCCTTGCCCGCGATCCAGTTCCAGAATCCATCCCGTCACATTGTCGAGGAAGTAGCGATCGTGGGTGATCATCACCACGGTGCCGGGATAATCTTTCAGGAAAATCTGCAGCCACGCCACCGATTCCGCATCCAGATGGTTCGTCGGTTCATCGAGTAGCAGCATATCCGGCTTTTCGAGCAGCAAACGCGCCAGCGCGACGCGGCGCCGCTCACCGCCGGAAATTTTCGTCACATCCGCATCGCCCGGAGGGGTACGCAGCGCGTCCATGGCGATCTCGATTTCACGCTCCAGGTCCCACGCATTCGCCGCATCGATTTTTTCCTGCAGTTCCGCCTGCTGCTCGATAAGCTTGTTCATCTCGTCATCATCGGTGACTTCGCCGAGCTTCATGCTGACGTCATTGAAGTCGTCCACCAGCTTTTTGCGGTCGGCGAGCGCGACCATGATATTTTCCATTACGTTTTTCGTCGGATCAAGCTGTGGCTCCTGCTCGAGATAGCCGATCTTGGTGCCTTCCGCTGCCCATGCCTCACCGGAAAACTCTTTCTCAACGCCCGCCATGATTTTCAGCAGTGTCGATTTACCCGCGCCGTTCGGCCCCAGCACGCCGATTTTCGCTCCCGGATAAAATGACAGCCAGATACCCTTCAGCACCTGCTTGCCGCCAGGGTAAGTCTTGGCGAGGTCTTTCATCACATAAATATACTGATGGGCCATTATTTTTGCTCCTAAAGGATGCTGATAAACTAGGAAAATCCTGCTTTGTCAATTATTAAGCTGAAATTTTCCGTCACAAAAACTTCACCTTTTCAAGGTACGATGACTATATATGAATGACGTAGAATCATCAGTCCCGCCCTATCCTTCCCATGTATATCGCGATTCGCTAATAGCATTCACGGTTGATTCACCTCGAGCGGGAAGGTTTGAAGATGCCATCAGCTGTTCGAGCGATAACGAAGAAACGCGGCTCAGTATTTCTGTTCCGGATACATTCTCGCTTTATAGGTATGAAAAGAACCTGCAGACTACAACCGAAGATGATTGGCGCGGAATGATTGAAGCAAATACAGGGGTAGGACATAAGCTCCTTTATAAAAAAGATGTTTCCGTTCCTTCAATGACGGTTACATTTTATATCAACCGGCGCGATCGTGAATTGACGGGCGTTGATATCAGGCCAACGATGGTTACGGTGAAAAAACATTATACGCATAAGCAGGCCGAGCTTTCGCTTGCGCAAAGCAACGAGGAACTCACCATATTCTGTAGCGCCGTTGAAACCCTGCATAATCGGTTGAAACCTCTTATACCGCGTAACCATGCGGTTGCACTGCCTATGAGTCCTAACATTGCGCTGGCAGAATTTATTTACTTGGCAAATAATGCTGTCGGCACGTATGCCCAGCAGCACCGTATTCCAGTACTCTATTCTTCTTCTCGAAAAGGAAGCCTCCACTCGCTAGACCCTATAGGGGACGAAAAGGGAAATGTACGCGTATTATTTACTACGCCGGTTGAGAAAAGAACTGATGCCATGAACGTTGCCAATATCATGGCGCATGTAACAGGCCAACACGGTGAGGGTTATCCGTTTCCATCGTCTGAGTTGAAGCGCTTTCAAACGGTAGAGGGAAGAACGGGACGTTAAAAACGCCTCTCTTCAAAAAACCGCTTCAGCAATTCACCGCATTCGTTTTCCATCATCCCGCCATAGACTTCCGGCTTGTGATGGCAGGTCGTTTGCGAAAAGACACGCGCGCCATGTTCAACGCCGCCGCCTTTGGGATCATACGCACCGAAATAAACTCTCCTGATTTTGGCGAGGCTTATCGCCTGCGCGCACATCGCGCACGGTTCGAGCGTCACGTAGAGATCGCACTCGGAGAGATATTTCTGCCCGAGCGATTCGCATGCCGCACGAATGGCCAGCATCTCGGCGTGCGCGGTCGGGTCGTTTCTGGTTTCGGTGAGGTTGTGCGCTGCAGAAATAACGATTCCATCTTTCACGATTACGGCGCCGATCGGCACTTCATCCACGCGCACCGCTAGCTGCGCCTGCTGAAGTGCAGCCTCAAGGTGTGACACTATTTCTTGCGGAAGAGATCGAGCGAAATGACTTTCGGCTCGTCGGTTTCGATATCGGCTTTTTCAGCCAGGGAATCGCCGAGCAGGTCGGCTTCGAATTTCTCGTCGTTATCCTGGCCGTAGCTCGGCTGGTGCTCATCGGCATTTGCCTGCGGGTGCGCATGGAACTGCAGGCCGAACTTGATGCTGGGATCGGCGAATGCGGTCAGCGCCGCATAAGGCACTACTAACTTTTCCGGAATATTATTGAAGCTAAGCATGATCGAAAACTGCTCGTCCTGCACTTTCAGATCCCAGAACTGGTGCTGCAGCACGATAGTCATTTCCTCCGGATAGCGCTCGCGCAGTTGCGGCGAGATGCGCACGCCCGGGAAGTCGGTGGCAAAGGAAACGAAGAAATGGTGTTTCCCCGGCAGGCCTTCCTTAGCGATCAGCGACAATACGCGCCTCACCACGCCGCGCATGGCTTCGTCGATCAGGGAAGGATAGTCTATACGTTCCATGTTAGTTGCTGGTTTCTGGTTTCTCGATGCTCGTTGGAATTCATCTTGCCGCATTTCCCAGCAACTAGCAACCAGGAACCAGCAACTTAAAGCGGGGGGACTTCTGTTGCCCGGCGCCCCCCAGACCGCGTTTACTAGCTGAACTCGCTAGCTACCCTTAGGCAGCAGCGCGAGCTGCGACGACGTTGTTGTCGTTAGCAGCAACAAATGCAACATTATCGTTAGCATTTATAATTGTGACTCGTTACGGAGATATCATTCCGGGCAAAAGCACGTCTTTTATTGCGCCTGTCGAAGCTGATTCGCCCCCGCCGAAATTCGCTGTATTCCAGTGCTGCCGTAAAGCGAACTTTGGTGGAGGCGCCGGGTTCTGCCCCCGGGTCCAGGCCGCCTATTCTGGCGGACCATTTATTGCCATAGTCTTGCGACAGAACCTAATATAGGCCTTTTCGCACGGTTTGTGAAGGGGTTACATATTATTCAGATGTAACAGAAGCTTAATATTCTATAAGTCAGAGTTGAGTTATATAGGCTGTAAAAAGAAAACATTATGGCACCATCATTAAAACTTGCGCTCATTCAGGATAATGAACACCCCAAACAGGGTGAACAATATGAGCATAACGTTTTTTCGTTCATAGGTATTTCGCCTGAGGGTGGATTTGCGCGTATTTCACTTAATCCTTATCGGCTGGAAGAGATGTATGATGGAATCAAATCTGGATATAAAAAATTAGGAAAAAAATTTACTCCCAGTCCAGCGGAGCAATTACTTCTGCAACTGGTCGAGCAATTAAAACCTGAAAGTAATCCTGAAATACGAACGGCACTAAAACGCAAGTTCGATGCAATCTATGCATTCGCTGTCCCCGAGCAGCCTGCACCGGAAATTTCTTTTGAAGAAGGTCAGAAAGAAGCTCGGAAGTGGATGCGTAATATTGGCTACCATCAGATCGCATCCGATTATAGTAATCTCAAAAAGATGGGCAGCACCGACAAGAATGGAAATATCTTGACTGCGTTCAGCCGGGAAAATGAAGCCTATTATTCGAATGCAACGCGTGAAGCATTTCCATGGCGGCAGCGCGACGCGATAAAGTTTTTTTTAAACCGCCTCAATACGCAGATGGAGGCGTTGTCCTGCGGCAAGAAACCGATTTATGCATTACATGATCACCTCAATGCAGATATAGCCCGTGAGTTTGAAGGCCAATCAAAATGGTGTGAAAAAGAAAGAAAACGTCAATCTAAGTTCAAAGGCATCAATTTCTGCAGCATAGAATAATCTTTGCAGATTTTTTTGGTTGCTGCTAATCGTTAAAAAACGAGAGGAGCGCCATGCAGCTGAACGACATCCAGAAAGCCGAATTAGAGCAACTGAAGGAAGCGGCCGCCCCGACGCGGCGCGAGGTTTCACCGGAACTAGAGGCTATTCTGTATGAACCGATCCCGGTGCTGGATCATGGCTTTGTGCGCGTCATCGATTACATGGGAACCGACAGCGCCATCGTGCAGGCCGCACGCGTGTCCTACGGTAAAGGCACTAAAAAGCTTCGTGAGGATGCAGGCCTGATTCGCTACCTGCTCCGCCATCGCCACACCACGCCGTTCGAAATGTGCGAAATCAAATTCCATATCAAGCTGCCGATTTTTGTGGCGCGCCAGTGGATTCGCCACCGCACCGCCAACGTGAATGAATATTCGGGCCGCTACTCCATCATGGATAAAGAATTCTACATGCCGCAGCCGGAGCATCTCGCCGCGCAATCGACAACGAACCGCCAGGGCCGCGGCGATGTGCTCGAAGGAAAAGAAGCCGTACGCGCTCTCGAAATCCTGAAAGCGGATGCCGTGAATGCCTATCAGCATTATGAAGAGCTGATGAACTGCACCGAAGAAGGTGTCGTGCTCGATGAAAAGAAGCAAGGCCTGGCGCGTGAACTTGCCCGTATGAACCTGCCGGTCAATTTCTATACGCAGTGGTACTGGAAAGTGGACCTGCACAATCTGATGCACTTCCTCGCCCTTCGCGCTGACGCGCACGCGCAGTACGAAATCCGCGTTTATGCGGATGCCATGGTCGACATTCTGAAAAAGTGGCTGCCGCTTACTTATGAAGCTTTCCAGGATTATCGTATGGGAGCTGCCGAAATCTCCGCCAAAGGGCTGGAAATCATTCGCCGTATGATCAAGGGCGAGCAGGTTTCTCAGGAAGAGAGCGGGCTTTCCAAGCGCGAATGGGAAGAACTGATGCTAGTATTGGATAAATAATCCATACATATTAACTAGAAATTAACTATTTTTTAATATAGTATTTAATGTAATTTCTATCCATCCCCCGCTTTTCTTAGGAATATTATGGGTGAAGACGTTAGGAAGACCATTTTACACGCCGATACCAATCGTTACAAAACGATCCGTGCCGATCTTAATTTCAACCATCGCATCGATGGCCCGAACGAGCAGTTAGGCGCGACGGAAGCTTTAATCGAATCTGCTATTAAAGCCGCCAATATTATCGACTCTTATGTTTTGAATGGTCACCAGACGATGCCGGATATCAAAGATCCGACGCAGCAGGTGGAAATACGCCTGAAGCCAGGACAGGATGGTCGCCTGAATTACGGTTTGATACGCGCCATGGCAGAAGCCAATATTCGCGCTGCCGGTTATAATATAGGTGCCGTGCGGGAAGAACTGGTCGCCGGCCCGCTCAAGGACATCGAGCGCATACAGGCGGAAACGTTTGCAAAACTGACTGCCGCTAGTCATTAATTTTTCTTAATAATTTTGTCACAATAACAGGCTAAGAAGCGTTCATGTCTGTATTGAGCGATGTAACTCCTATTACCGGTCCTTATATTATGTATGAGGCCTTGCACGAACCCGTGGCATTGTCACCGAAGGACAAGCTTCTTTTAGACAAAATGGAGAAACGGGCGCTAACTGTTTTTCATCAACATAACACCCAGCATTTCGCACAAGTACCCGCATTGCAAAATCTCGTGAGCGACGCCGTGCATGCTTACCTTTTTTCCTTCCTGCGTTATCGCGCCGAATTAAAATCAATGCCGACAAACGCCGCAGATAACCACATCAAGCGTGTCTCCCTTGTTACGTCGACATTTCAACATCGCTTGAACGATATGATGGCGCAAATTGAGACCGGCCTTCAAAAAAAGGGGATTAAACCGCGCAGCCTTTTTCCAGTTCGCGTTATGATGGGAAGCACCATCAAAGGCTGCATCTTAACCTTCTACGATTTTACCGGAATGGAAATGGCCATACCGAACAAGGAAGATTGGAAACCTGGTCAGGTTGGTAGAGACTTTACAGATCACGCCGCTATTGTCCGCCGTGAATTAGGTTTGCCTGAAGAAGATATTGTTCCGAGAACAAAAGAATCATTTGAAATGGCTGGGCGCTGGAAGGCGCGACGCGACGGAACCGGAAGATCAATTCGCTAGATCAATTTCGTTATAATTGGCTTGTAAAGGGCCTGTGCATTGTTTTCGCCCGCCTCCATCGCCTGCTGAATATCTAACCGTTGCGGAATCTGCCCAAGCAACGTCGCGCCGGATTCATCCGCCAGTTTCTTTCCGCCGCCTCGCCCGAAGAGATAATGCTTCTGCCCTGAGGTATCTTCAAACCAGCTCATGTTTTCGATGACACCTAAAATCGGCACGTCAACCTTGCCGAACATCTGGGCGCATTTACGCGCATCGTCGACCGCTACATCCTGCGGCGTCGTCACCAGAATCACGCCGCCCTGATTCAGCGCCAGCGGCGTCTGCTGCACCAGGCTGAGATGAATATCGCCCGTGCCTGGCGGCAGGTCGATGAAAAGAATGTCCACATCCTGCCACGCCGTTCCGCGCAGCAATTGCACGAGCGTTTTAGTGATCATGGGGCCGCGCAATACCGCCGCATCATCGCCGGTGAGAAAACCGATCGACATCGCTTGAATATTATCTTTGGTAAGCGGAACGAATTTATTCTGCTGCACCTCAGGCTTTTTTCCACGCAGTCCCAGCATGCGCGGCATCGAAGGCCCATAAATATCCGCGTCTAAAATTCCGACACGCAATCCCAATGCCGCTGCCGCATGCGCAAGGTTCACCGTCGTCGTTGACTTCCCCACCCCGCCCTTTCCCGATGCAACGGCGATAATCCGTTTGACGCCTTCCACCGGCGCAAGGTTCCATTGCGCCATGCCGCGCCGCTGCTCCTTCGGCGGTTCATGCGGCGAAGCCTCGCCGGTCAGCACGGCGGTAACGCTTTCGACGCCCGGAATTTTTACCACTGCTTTGCGGCACTCTTCCTGCAAAGACTCCTGCAATGAACGATCGCCCGGGGCGATCGTAATCATGAATCCTACCTTGCCGCCGCGCGCGACGATACCGGAGATGAGACCGGCGGAAACCACGTCGCGTTTCGTCTTCGGATCAATTACGCTACGTAACGCATCCAGAATTTTTTCTTCCAAAACGGTTGCTTGCTCTTGAAATCGTTGCATAGGGAATTATAGTACATTCTTAATGCACAATCATTATGGCAAAAGAGACGCCGCGAAAAGGAGAAAACGGGCATGACGGTAAATAAAGGCGGCCCGTGGGGCTCATCGGGCGGCGGCACTGGAAGCGGCGGCACCGGCGGCAAAGGCCCTAATCGTCCGAATACACCGAACGATCAGCCTGATCTCGAAGAATTGCTGCGCAAAAGTAAAGAATCTCTGCGCGGTATGTTTGGCAATGGCGGCGGCAATGGAAGCGGTAGCGGCGGAGGCTTCGATTTCCAGGGGCCGCGCCTGATCATTCTGATCGGCCTCGGTTTGCTTGTCCTCTGGTTCGCCTCCGGCATTTACCGCGTCGATGCCGATGAACAGGGCGTGGTGCTTCGTTTCGGCGAATATCACCGCACCACCGAGCCGGGCCTGAACTACCATCTTCCCTACCCGATCGAGCAGGCATTCACGCCGCGCGTCACGACCATCAACCGCGAGCAGATCGGTTTTCGGTCAATGGGCAATAATTATGATAACCGCGAAAACCGGTCGCTGGTGCCGGAAGAAAGCCTGATGCTGACCGGCGATAAAAACATCGTTAGCGCGCAATTTGAAGTCCAGTGGCGCATCAAGGATGCGGGCAAGTATCTCTTTAACCTGCGCACGCCGGATTTCATTGTGAAGCCGGTCGCGGAGACCGCCATGCGCGAAATCATGGGGAATACGGCTTTATCGCTGGCGCTGTCGGACAAACGCCAGTCCATCGCCGAAGCAACGCAGGATCTGATGCAGAGCATTCTCGATGAATATCAGAGCGGGATTGAAATTTTCGAGGTGAACCTGCTCGCCGTCGATGCGCCGCAGCCGGTAGTCGATGCGTTCATCGACGTGCTTTCCTCGCAGCAGGAAAAAGAAACGCTGCGCAACCAGGCGATGAAATACCGCGATGGTATTTTACCGGTGGCGCAAGGTCAGGCGGCTAAGATGGTGCAGGACGCCGAAGCGTACCGTGAAGCGGTCGTCAGCCGCGCCGAGGGGGAAGCTTCGCGTTTCAAGGCCATTTATAAGGAATATAAAAACGCCGAGGATGTTACACGCCAGCGTATTTACCTGGAGACGATGGAAGAAGTATTGGGCGGTATGAACAAAGTGATTCTCGACGATAAGGCAAGCAATGGCGTGCTGCCCTATCTGCCGCTGCCGGAAGTGCAGCGAAACCGTAATGTTTCGGATGTCCCCGCCGCTACTGAGGAGGCACGCTAATGAAACCGACTTTTATCGCCCTCATTGTTGGCCTCTTCATCGTCGGCGCGATCGCCGCCAATGCATTCTTCGTTGTCAACCAGACGGAGCAGGCGCTGGTGCTTCGCTTCGGAAAACCGGTCAATATCATTCGTGAACCGGGCCTGAAATTCAAGGTGCCGATGATCGACGCGGTGGAAAAATTCGACCGCCGCACGCTGGTATTCAATGCTGAGCCGATGACGGTGATCCTGCGTGACCAGGACCGTCTGATCGTCGATGCCTTTGTCGCATACCGCATCGTCGATCCGCTGAAATTCTATCAGGCAGTGCGTTCGGAGCGGATCATGAACATGCGCCTTGAAAGTATTTTAGAGAAATCGCTGCGCGATATACTGGGCCGCGAAGATTTGAATACGCTGCTGACGCCCAAACGCGGCGAGATCATGGGCAATATCCGCGATATGGTATTTGAGCTCGCTTCCGGTGAACGCGAACCGAAAGAGGATAAAGCAGCGGATGTCAAAACGCCGACCAATGCGCCGACGATTGAAACGCCCCGCGCCGGTTTCGGCATCGAGGTGGAGGATGTGCGCATTATGCGTACCGACCTGCCGAAAGAAACTTCGGACCCGATTTATAACCGTATGCGCTCGGACCGCCAGAAAGTAGCGGAACGTTTCCGCGCCGAAGGCCAGAAGGAATCGCAGATCATCCGCTCGGAAGCGGAAAAGCAGCGTACGATCACGTTGGCGGAAGCGGAAAAGAAGGCCTCCGTCATTCGCGGGGAAGGCGATGCGACGGCAAGCCGTATTTTTGCCGAGGCATTCGGGGAAGATAAGGATTTTTATGGCTTCTACTGGCCATGCAGGCCTACAGAAAGACGCTTAATAAAGACGATACCACCGTCATCCTGTCACCGACTTCTGAGTTTCTGCGTTACATGGACAAAGCGAAATGAAGCGAAATGACGCCAAAATGAAAAGATTTACCGATTTTTTCATGCGCCGTGCTGGAAATTTACAAAAGCCCGGCGTATATTCTGGCTATCTTGTCAGGGATATATATCCGGCTTATCACGAATCAGAATCAACAAAAGTGAGAATTCAGATGTTTGCAAAAAAGTTTTTGCCAATGCCACTGGTCGATGCTGTGCGCCGCATTCTTTAAGTGCTGCCTTTGCAGCGCCGTCTTTTGCCATCGATCCGCCGGGAAGCTTTGCTGACCTTGTGGAAAAACTTCCCGCCTGCTGTCGTCAACGTCTATACGACGTGCAGAAAGTCAAGGGCGGCGGGCCGCGGCATGGGCTCTCCTTCGGTCAGCTGCCCCTGGCCAGGAAAAACAATTTAAGGAATTTTTCGACCGTTTCGGCCTGCCGGGACCGGGTGAGGATAATTCCGAGCATGAAGTCCAGTCTCTTGGCTCGGGTTTCGTGATCGATCCGACCGGTTACATCGTCAGCAACAATCACGTGATTGACGATGCGAAAGAAATCTCCGTGCGTTTTCAGGACGGCACGCAATATAAAGCAAAGCTGGTGGGCAAGGACGCCAAAACCGATCTCGCACTGCTCAAGATCGAACCCAAAAAAGACCTGCCATTCGTAAAATTCGGCAATTCGGATGAAGTGCGCGTCGGCGACTGGATCGTCGCCATCGGCAATCCATATGGCCTCGGCGGTTCCGTCACGGCGGGTATTATTTCGGCGACCGAGCGCAGCATCAATGCCGGTCCGTTCGATGACTTCCTGCAAACCGATGCCGCTATCAACCGCGGCAATTCAGGCGGCCCGATGTTCAATATGAAAGGCGAAGTGATCGGCGTGAACACGGCGATCTTCTCGCCGAACGGCGGCAATATCGGGATCGGTTTTTCCATTCCTTCCTCGATGGCCGAACCGGTACTGAAACAACTGCGTGAATTCGGCCGCACGCATCGCGGCTGGCTGGGCGTGAAGATCCAGCAGGTGAACGAAGAAGTTGCCGTGAAAGCCTTGGCCTCCGAACACGCACGGTGCCCTGTACTGGAAGTCACCCTGGTAGCCCTGCTGCCAAAGTCGGCATCAAGAATGCGATCTGATCAGCAAGTTTGACGGCAAGGAAATCACCGAATGCGCTTCCTGCCCCGCATGGTCGCCGAGACGAAAATCGGCAAGACGGTTGACGTTGTGGTGATCCGCGACGCAGGCGAAAACCTACCAGATCACGCCTGGCGAACTGCAGGAAGATGAACAGGCAAGCGATGACACCGGCTCCGTGAAAGAGCAGCCGGAGGTCACCGGCAGCGAAAAAGTGCTTGGCCTCAGCCTGAAACCGCTGGACGCCGAGCTTCGCCAGCAATTCGAGATCGGCAAGAACTTGCAGGGTTTGTTTGTCGCCGATATCGAGCATGATTCGGATGCGGCGAAACGCGGCATGTCGCCGGGCGATGTCATCAATTCGGCGAACAATCAGCCGGTGATGTCGGTCAGCGATTTCAAAAAGGCGATTGCCAGCGCGAAAGATGCCGGCCGCAAATTCATCCTGCTCCGCATCCTGCGCGGCAACGATACCGCGTTCGTAACCCTGCCGGTGGAATAATTTTCCCACTTCCGGGCAGCACCCTGCTCCGCTTAACCTGAGTGCACAGGCCCGTAGGCACTGCCGTTCGCCCAGGAGAAGGCAGCATGCTGAAAGACCCGCGAGGCGTAATGATGAAGTCGGCTATTTCTGCCTGGGCAGAGCAAGGCGGCCTTGATCTTATGCGCTCACGCTGTTGGAGACTCCTTCAGGTCTCCGGCAGAGGCGCTCTTGATGACAAAAGATGCCGCACTGCCGGAGATAAACAAAAACGAACGAAAACAAAAATAGGATTTTTAAAACTGCTTTTTGTAACCCTGCACGAACAGCAGTGCCGATAAATCGCAGTGATTGAGCGCCATATCCGCTTCGGCGCGAACAACGGGTTTTGCGCGGTACGCAACGCCCATACCTGCTTCTTTGATCATCGGAAGGTCATTGGCGCCATCGCCAATGGCCATGACGTCATGCGTCGAAATGCCTAGCCGCGCGCAGGTAGTCTTCAGGGAGGCAAGCTTTGCTTCCTTATCCAGAATCGGCGGCACGACTTTACCCGTCAACGCGCCCTCCGCTACGTCCAGCACATTAGAATGGTCTTCCTGAAATCCCAGTGCGTCGCGCACCCGGGAAGTGAAAAACGTAAATCCTCCTGAAACCAGCAACGTATAGGCACCGTTCGCCCGCATCGTTTCCACCAGCTCCCTGCCGCCCGCATTCATCGTGATGCGTTCATCGAACGCACGCTGCAGCACATCTTCGCGTAGTCCTTTCAAAAGTGATACACGGTGCGTGAGCGCTTCCTTGAAATCCAATTCGCCGCGCATGGCACGCTCCGTGATCGCGGAAACCTCTTCTTTTTTACCGACAAAATCAGCCAGCTCATCGATGCATTCCTGGCCGATCAGCGTTGAATCCATATCGCTAATCAGTAATTTTTTTCGCCTGCCCTCTTTCGGCTGCACGGCAAAATCGATCGGGTGGCTCTCCACCGTTTCCGTGACATTTTTTTTAAGTTCCGCGAAATCCGCCCCTTCCACGGTGATATCGCAGGCCTCATTGTCGGAAAGCCATTCCAGCTCCGCCACGTGGAAACCCCGTGCCTTCAGCGCATCCCACGCATGATGAAAAAAACGCGATTCCTGTTTTTTATCGCGCGGAACCATCAGGGTGACAACAAGCGGCTGTATCATTTTAGGTTTCAGCTTTCCGGTTTTGGGCTACAACATCCCATACTTACTTTTTGATTCCCATGAAAACAAAAAACGCAGTCCATATCATCACCGGCCCGACCGGTTCGGGCAAAACGGCGCGTGCATTGCAGGCGGCTGCTGAAAAAAATGGCATCATTATCAATGCCGATGCCATGCAGACCTACGCCGATCTTCGCATTCTGTCCGCCCGCCCCACCGAGGAGGAAGAAAACCAAGCCGAGCACCGATTGTACGGAGTGCTGGATGTATTCGATCCCTGTACCGCCGCGCGCTGGGTGGATATGGCTGCCAAGGAAATCCGGCAAGTCTGGCAGGAAAACAAACTGCCCATTCTCGTTGGCGGCACTGGCATGTATATCAAATCGCTGATGCAGGGACTCTCCGACATTCCCGATATTCCTGCTGAAATCCGCGAGCGCGTACGCGCCATGCCGGAGCCCTATATCTATCTGCAGCAGATTGATCCCGAAATGGCAGCCCGCCTCAAACCGGGAGACTCGCAGCGCATTGCCCGTGCACTGGAAGTCATGGAAGCAACCGGCATCTCCCTTGCTGAATGGCAGGCAAAGCCGATGAAACCTGCACTGCCGGAAGCGGACTATACCATGGAAATCATAGCGTTGCCCCGCGACGAACTCTATCACCGCATCGACCGGCGGCTGGATTTGATGATCGATGCCGGAGCGCTGGAGGAAGTGGAGGTGCTTTGGAAAAAAGTAAGAGACTTCAGTAGACAAAGCCCCCTTCCCATTAGGGAAGAAATAAAGGATCTCTCTGCCACCTACCCACTCCTGCGCGCCCATGGCGTGCCGGAGTTTTTCGCCTATTTGGACGGCACGATGAAACTGCGCGAAGCCATTGATAAAGCAAAGCAGAATACCCGCAATTATGCCAAGCGGCAGATGACTTGGATCCGGAATCAGTTTACGCTACCAAACCGTTGACGCATCTCGTAAAAAACGGTACTTTCTGCGGTTCTGGAGAATAGTTACATGGCAAAAACCGCAAAACAGACTGCCGAAATCAAGGCAGGCAATCAGGCATCCGACCAACCTGAAACCATGACCGGTGCCGAAATCATTATTCGCGCCATGGCCGAAAACGGGGTGGATACGGTGTTCGGCTATCCTGGCGGTGCGGTGCTGCCGCTCTACGATGCCATGTTCAAGCAGAACCATGTGCGCCACATTCTGGTACGCCACGAACAGGGCGCGACGCATGCCGCCGAAGGCTATGCGCGCTCCACGGGCAAACCCGGCGTCGTTCTCGTCACCTCCGGCCCCGGCGCAACCAATGCGATCACCGGCATCACCGATGCGCTGCTCGATTCCATTCCGATGGTTGTCCTCACCGGCCAGGTGCCGACGCACCTCATCGGCTCGGATGCGTTTCAGGAAGCCGACACCACGGGCATCACGCGCTCTTGCACCAAGCATAATTACTTGGTGCAGACGATCGAGGAATTGCCGCGCATCATTCATGAAGCATTCCATGTAGCAAGCACGGGACGTCCTGGCCCCGTCGTCGTCGACATCCCAAAAGATATTCAAAATAAAACCGGCCTTTATCGCGGCAAGGATGAGTTTTCGCGCAAATCCTATAAGCCCGTGCGCACGCTGAACAAGGAAGCCATCGCTCGCGCGGTTGATCTGATGAGCAAAGCACAGCGGCCGATTTTCTATGTCGGCGGCGGCGTCATCAATGCCGGCGCGAAAGCGTGCGAACAACTCACCGAACTGGTGCGTCTGACTGGTTTTCCCTGCACCAACACGCTGATGGGACTTGGCGCCTATCCGGGTAACGATCCGCAGTTTCTGGGCATGCTGGGTATGCACGGCTCGCTCGAAGCGAATATGGGTATGGCTGAGTGCGACGTAATGATTAATATCGGGGCACGGTTCGATGACCGCGTGACAGGCAGGCTCGATGCGTTCTCGCCGCGCTCGAAAAAAATCCATGTCGATATCGACGCGTCATCCATCAACAAAACCGTGATGGTGGATATCGGTATCGTCGGCGATGCCGGCGAAGTAGTCGCTGAAATGCTGGCGCTGTGGAAAAAGCAGAAACATGACAAGCAGCAGATCGCCGCGTGGTGGAAGCAGATTGAAATCTGGCGCGCGCGTAAAAGTTTTTCCTACAAACAGACCGGCAAGATCATCAAGCCGCAATATGCGCTCGATCGCCTGAATGAACTGACCAAGAAACACGACACCTACGTAACCACCGACGTCGGCCAGCACCAGATGTGGGCGGCGCAGTTTTTAAAATACGATAAGCCGAATCGCTGGATGACCTCCGGCGGCCTTGGCACGATGGGGTATGGTTTCCCCTCCGCGCTGGGCGTGCAGGTGGCGCATCCCGAAGCGCTCACCGTCTGCGTGACGGGCGAAGCCTCGTTCCTGATGAACATCCAGGAGCTTTCCACCGCCGTGCAATACCGCCTTCCGGTGAAAATCTTCATCCTCAATAATCGCTATATGGGCATGGTGCGCCAGTGGCAGCAGATGTTCCACGGCTCGCGCTACTCCGAATCCTACATGGACTCCCTGCCCGATTTCGTGAAGCTCGCCGAAGCGTACGGCATGAAGGGCATGCGCGTTGACGCGCCCGAAAAACTCGATGAAGCGATCAAGGAAATGATCGCGCATAAAGGTCCGGTCATCATGGATGTGATCGTCGATCAGAATGAGAACGTTTATCCGATGATTCCCGCCGGAGCCGCGCACAACGAACTCGTCCTCGGCCCCGAGGAAACATCCAAACCGCTCGATAAAAATCAGGTTTAAAAAATGTCGGGTAAAGGGCAGGTTATTTCAGGCTTTGCTTTTGATTTTTCATGGCGGGCATTTTTAATTGTCATTATTACTTTTTGCATCATTTTACCAATTGCTGCATGGCAAGGCGCTGAACGGTTTTCAAAACTTCTTAATCTGCATTTTGACCCACCTGGTTTTGTAGGAACATTTGTTGGAACACTTATTTTATTTTTAGCAATACTTATAATTTTTATTGTACCAATTATCGCATTCATTTGGACTAATAAAAGTTATAATATCTTACTGCCTATTTCCCAAAATTCGCCTTTAGATAAACTATCTATTCATCGGCAAAAAATTTTTACTATTTTTGCTTTTTACTGGCGTTTTATGATTATTTTTATTTCGCTAAACATTATCGTTAATTATGTAGTTGGTTTGTCTCTAAACTTATTAGGCAGAGATGCGATTCCAAAAATTATTTTTTTGATTTTACCTTGGGCGCTTAAATTCTTGATTTGCTATATTACAGCTCGAATCATTCTTTCCTTTTCAATATTTAATTTAAAGGAAAAATCTTTATCAATTATTGAAATATAAATACATTATGGTTTTTAAACTATGACCGACATCGTCTACGACATACCCGAGAAAAAAGAAGAGCGTCACCGGCACGTGCTGGCGGTGATTGTCGATAATGAATTCGGGATTCTGGGCCGTGTCGTCGGCCTGTTCTCCAGCCGCGGCTACAACATTGAAAGCCTGACGGTGGCCGAAGTCGATTACGAAAAAAATCTGTCGCGTATCACCGTCGTCACCAACGGAACCGAACGCGTCGTACACCAGATCAAGAACCTGCTCGAGCGCATGGTGCCGGTGCATATCGTGCATGACCTTACCGTGGAAGGCCCGCATGTCGAGCGCGAGCTGGCGCTGATCAAGGTCACCGGTGAAGGCGACAAACGCGTCGAGGCGCTGCGCATCGCGGATATTTTCCGCGCTCGCTCCGTGGACGCGACGACCGATTCGTTTGTGTTCGAGATTACCGGCAAGCCGACCAAGATCGATTCCTTCATCGACCTGATGCGACCACTCGGCCTGACCGAGATTGCCCGCACCGGCGTGGCTGCCATGGCTCGTGGCAAAGCAGGCCTTTAAGGGTCATCCTGAGCGCAGCGAAGGATCTCTATCTTGCTGTGATAAAACAGATTCTTCGCTTCGCTCACTATGACGGCCTAGAATCCAAGCAACAGCCCTATTCATTTTTTATCGGTTAACTGCTATAGTCGGATAAATAACAATAAATGGAGCACACCATGAACCACACGCTTGCACGTTCTACAGCCCTTCTCACTATTCTTAGCCTGACCGCATGCGGCAACACGTCGCAGGATCGCGTTCTATCTGGCGCAGGCCTTGGCGCCGCCACCGGCGCCGTGACGTCCGCCGTGGTGGGCGGAAGCGTCGGCACCGGTTTATTGATTGGTACAGCGGCAGGCGCAGTAGTCGGCGGCGTCACCGACAGCAATCAGCTGAATCTCGGTAAGCCGCTCTGGAAAAAAGGCAAGTAATTAATCGCGCGAACTAACCTTAGTGCCGTTTACACTGGACGGGCATTTTGCCGGTGTACGTGAATGAAACGTTAAGTCGCCATCTACAATGGTATAATCATTTTCGCCGGCATAACCATAAACAGATCTGCCATTGTGTTCTTCATATAGAATAGCGGTTGGCACAGGAACATTCGCTAATTTACATTGCATATCTGCAAGAGTTGATGGATCGAATGGAAGCTTTGCGCCTTCTTTGTTGTCTTCAGCCATAATCATCTCCCTGGATTTTTGGTGTGATGAAATTAGCAAAAGCGCCCTAAAACACCCGTGAAGATTTTGTGACAATTCAGACGCATAAGGCCGTTTATCAACCCTATGAAAAACAAGAAAATCCCTTGCAAGCCGCACGGGTTTCTCCTATAAAGGCGCTCCTTATCGCTTAAAATGGGAGTTAAATCATGCGCGTATATTATGACCGCGACGCGGACGTAAACCTGATCAAATCGAAAAAGGTAGCCATCATCGGCTATGGCAGCCAGGGCCATGCGCATGCCGCTAACCTCAAAGACAGCGGCGTCAAAAACATTAAAATCGGCCTGAAATTCGGCTCGAAAAGCATCGACAAGGCGAAGAAAGCCGGTTTCGATGTGGTGACCCCGGAAGAAGCAGCCAAATGGGCGGACGTGGTGATGATCCTCGTGCCGGATGAACTGCAGGCGGATCTCTACAACAACGATCTCAAAGACAATCTGAAGCAAGGTGCGGCACTCGCTTTCGCGCACGGCTTCAACATCCATTTCAAACTCATCGAAGCGCGTCCCGACCTCGATGTCTACATGATCGCGCCGAAGGGTCCCGGCCACACCGTGCGCGGTGAATACCAAAAAGGCGGCGGCGTACCGTGCCTTGTCGCCGTGCATCAGGATGCTTCCGGCAATGCGCTCGACATCGCGCTTTCCTACGCCAGCGCGGTTGGCGGTGGCCGCTCCGGCATCATCGAAACAACCTTCAAGGAAGAGTGCGAAACCGATTTGTTCGGTGAGCAGGCCGTTCTTTGCGGCGGCATCTCGCACCTCATCCAGGCTGGATTCGAAACGCTGGTCGAAGCGGGTTACGCGCCGGAGATGGCGTATTTCGAGTGCCTGCACGAGACCAAGCTCATCGTCGATCTGATTTACGAAGGCGGCCTTGCCAATATGCGCTACTCGGTTTCCAACACAGCCGAATACGGCGATTACAAAACCGGTCCGCGCGTCGTAACGGAGGAAACCAAGAAAGAAATGAAGCGCGTGCTGCAGGATATTCAATCGGGCCGTTTCGCACGTGACTGGATGCTGGAAAACAAAGCCGGCGCGCCGTCCTTCAAAGCTACCCGCGCGATGCAGGCAGCCCACCCGATCGAAGAGATCGGCGAGAAGCTGCGCGCCATGATGCCGTGGATTTCCAAAAACAAGCTGGTCGATAAGGCGAAAAACTGACTAGGTTCGTTAGCGAGCGGCAGCGAGCTTAAGAAACCTGTCATCCCGGCGAAGGCCAGGATCCATCTTGTCTGGATTCCAGCTTCCGCTGGAATGACATTACTGTTTCCTCACCCACGCCATGATCGACACGCCGAATGGCATCGGAATTTTGCCGACGAGAAATTTTTCTGCAGCAAAAATATGATAGAGCGTTTCGTTGAGCCAGTGCGAAGGAATCCGGTCATCGTCGCTTTTCAGCTTGAGCAGTTTTTGCAGCAGCCGTATGCCCGCAATCAAGGGGAATAAGAGCGTGTTACAGTAGCTCATTTGTGGATAAAGTTTTGCCTGAGCAAAAAGCTCCAGAAGTGTTTCTTGTGTATAACGACGATAATGCTGGTGCGTCACATCGTGATGGCTCCAGAGAAACGGGTATGCCGGAACGGTGACCAGCAGCCAGCCGTCCGGCTTAATGTAAGACATCAGGCACTGCAGCGTTTCGGTATCGTCTTTCAGATGCTCGATGACATCGGCGGCGAACACGAGGTCGAACGATTCTTTTTCAAACGGAATGCTATCGGGAATTCGGCCAACGCGAACATCGGCCACCTGCTTCTGTTTGGCATACTCAATCGCGGGCTCCCACATATCGAAGGCGCTGACAATGCCGTGATCGGCCAGCATCGGCAAATTGCCGCCCGTGCCGCAGCCGACCTCCAGTATCCGAGCACCCGGCGGCAGGTGCAGTTCTTTAATACGCGCCGCCAGGACGTGACGGCGGGCGCGGAACCACCAATGGCGCATCTCCACGCGGTGCATCTGTTCATAGACTTCGCGATCCATCTTTTCACTATGGGGGCTGGTTCCTTAAAAATCACTTTATTATTCCGAATGTTTCTAATTTTAGCCGTTGCAGATGAAAGGTGTGCGTGCTATGCACGAATCATGATCATCGACACCGCTAAACTCCTTCGACACCTCGCCTCTCGAGAATCAGGGGTTTAGTCCGGTTATTGTTTACAACGCTGGAACATGCCCCTCTCCCGAGGGGCTTTTTGTTTCAGTATGTTTAAACAATATCAAACGGAAGACTCATGAGCACCAATCGAATTACGATTTTTGACACCACCCTGCGCGACGGCGAACAATCGCCCGGCATGTCGATGACGCTGGAAGAAAAACTGCTCGTTGCCGAAGTGCTTGACGGCATGGGAGTAGACGTTATCGAGGCAGGATTCGCCATGGCGTCCAACGGCGATTTCGCGAGCGTGAAAGCCATCGCGGAAAAAACGAAGAATGCGGTAGTGTGCTCCCTCGCCCGCGCCAAAACAGCGGATATTGAGCGTGCCGCAGAAGCCATCAAACCAGCCAAGCGCGGTCGCATTCATACCTTTATTTCGACAAGCCCGATTCACCTGAAATATCAGTTCAAGCTGAGCGAAGACCAGGTGGTGGAGATCATCAAGGATATGGTGGGACTGGCGCGCAAGCATACGGACGATGTCGAATGGTCGGCGATGGATGCGACGCGCAGCGAATATGATTTTCTCTGCCGCGCCGTGGAAACCGCCATTAAAGCGGGAGCCACGACAATCAATCTGCCGGACACGGTCGGATACGGCACGCCGGAATCGGTTGCCGATATGTTCACGAATGTCATGGGCCGCGTGCCGAATGCGGACAAAGCCACCTTCTCTTTCCATGGACAGAATGATCTGGGTTTAGCAACTGCAAATACGCTGGCGGCGCTGCGTGCCGGTGCGCGCCAGGCGGAATTGACCATCAACGGCATCGGCGAGCGTGCCGGCAATACATCGCTCGAAGAAGTCGTCATGACGCTGAAAACGCGCAAAGACCTCTACAATTTAGACTGCAATATAAAGACCGAGCATATCATGCGCGCCTCGCGCCTGATTCAGTCGGTAACCGGTCAGCCGGTGCAGGTGAATAAAGCCATCGTCGGCGCCAATGCCTTCGCGCATGAATCCGGCATCCACCAGGACGGCATGCTGAAACATGCTGGCACGTATGAAATCATGACGCCGGAATCTGTCGGCCTTAGCCGTTCCAATTTAGTGATGGGTAAACATTCCGGTCGCCATGCCTTTAAAGAGAAACTGAAAGAGCTGGGATTTGAATTGGGCGATAACGCTTTCGAGGATGCATTCAATCGCTTTAAGGATCTCGCCGATAAGAAAAAGGATGTCTACGACGACGACATTATTTCGCTCGCCGATCCCCGCTATGCAGAAGGCATCGACGCATTAAAACTGCTGTCCCTGGCCGTGCAATGTGGCACGAAAGGTGCGCAAACCGTGCATATGACGCTGCAGGTTGGCCCGGAAGAAAAACATGTGAAGATGGAAGGTAACGGACCCGTTGACGCGATTTTCAAAGCCATCAAAGCATTAGTGCCTGGCGCAGATCAGGCGAAGCTGAAACTTTATCAGGTACAGGGTATTACGCAGGGGACGGATGCGCAGGCGGAAGTGATCGTGCGCCTCGATGCAGGCGGTACGCTGGTAAACGGTCACGGTTCCGATGTGGATACGCTGGTTGCCTCGGCGCTCGCCTATCTTAATGCGCTTTCCAAAGTGGATGTCGTGCGTAACAAGGAAGTGAAAAGTATCACAGCGGATACATAAAGTATCACGCTTGAAAAACTTCGTTTGCGACCTAACTGTTTTTTAAGAGTTTTCGATTTTACTGAAATCGTAAAGCAAGTATAACTTGTTTGCACGACTCTTAATTCACCCAGACCATCTATGACGAATACACTCTTCAGCTGGAAAGCAAGTGACATGGCGATCGATCTTGGCACCGCCAACACGCTCGTCTACGTGCCCGGAAAAGGCATTGTGCTGAATGAGCCCTCCGTCGTTGCCATTAAGCAGACGGAAGGGATCATGGTGCCCTATGCGTTCGGTAACGAAGCCAAGCAGATGCTCGGCCGCACGCCGGAAAAGATTGAGGCCATCCGCCCGATGAAAGATGGAGTTATCGCCGATTTCCGCACGGCCGAGGAAATGATCAAGCATTTCATCCTGCGCGTTAATAACCGCCGCAGTTTTGTCGGCCCCCTTATTATCGTCTGCGTGCCTTCCGGCTCAACGCCCGTGGAACGCCGCGCCATTCAGGAAGCGGCCGAGAATGCCGGCGCGCGTGAAGTCTTTCTGATCGAAGAACCGATTGCTGCTGCCATAGGCGCTGGCCTGCCGGTAACCGAACCGACCGGTTCGATGATCGTCGATATCGGCGGCGGCACAACGGAAGTCGCCGTCCTTTCGCTTGGCGGAATCGTTTATTCGCGCTCGGAGCGCGTTGGCGGCGACAAGATGGATGATGCGATCATGAGTTATATCCGCCGCTATTTTAATCTGCTGATTGGTGAAACCACGGCTGAGAAGATCAAAAAAGAAATTGGCGCCGCCGCACCTCCGGTCGAAGGGGAAGGTCCGACGATGGAAGTCAAAGGCCGCGATCTGACCAGCGGCGTGCCGCGCGAAATTATTTTAAGTCAGGCACAGATTGCGGAAAGCCTGGCCGAGCCGGTGCATCAGATTATCTCCGCCGTGCATACGGCGCTTGAGTTAACGCCGCCCGAGCTTTCGTCCGATATTGCCGATAAAGGCATCGTCATGACTGGCGGCGGCTCCATGCTGCGTTTCCTGGATCAGGTCATTTCTTATGCGACCGGACTGCCTGTTTTCGTTGTGGAAGACCCTTTGCCTTGTGTTGCGCTTGGCACCGGCAAGGCTTTGGAAAATATGGAAGCCTTCAAAATGGTTTTGTTTAAGCAGGACTAATATTTTTGCTGAAAAATGTTCACTAATTCATATGCTTACAGCAAAAATTAAGCAAAAAGGGAACATGATTTAGAAAAATGACAGAAAAAAGTCAATAGCGTTACAATTGTAAAATATTTGTCACATTTTTATGGTATAAACAAACCATAGTATAGAGTTCCTATACTCTAATTAATTCTTATTTTGGAGTGAATCTATGAAGAACAATTATTTTTCCTGGTGCCTTGCACTTGCTGCAGCGGCATTAATCTTAACACCGGATATGGCTCACGCACTTGCCAGCCCGACGGCCCTTTCTGAGACGCTTTGTGGTGTTGTAGGTTGGTTTACAGGCCCAGTCGGCGCCGGTATCGCCACGCTCGCTATTATCGTCATCGGCGTTGGCGCTCTGCTCGGTAAAGTGTCCTGGGGTATGGCGATCATCGTCGGCCTCGGCGTTGCTATCATTTTCGGCGCTCCGACGATCGTGAAAGCACTCTCGGGTAGCGCGTCAACCTGCACCTAGTATCTAATAACTAATCGAATTATTAGATATTTTATTAAGTAAACATATGGCTAAGGGATGTGGTTCGGCAAAAAAAAGGATAAAGACCTTGAGGAGCTTCGTGACATCGAAGACGACGTCGAGGAGTCGGACTACGTCCCCTATGCCTGTCTCTATGACCACAATACGATTCTCACCAAAAACGGTGAACTCCTCCAGACCATAAAAATAACCGGCCTTTCTCGCGAACTTCTTGGCGGCGATGCCAAAGATCTCCGCGAAGTACTGCGGACAGCCGTAAAAAACCATATTCCCAATGATTCTTTTGCCATCTGGCTGCATACGATCCGCCGCGAGCAGGATGTCATGGCCGGCGGCATTTTTTCCAATGACTTCGCGAACCGCCTGAACAGTGCATGGGCGACGGAAAACCGATTCCACAAACAATATATCAACGAAGTTTATATTTCGATTGCTATCGAAGGCCAGGATGCACGTATTACCAATCCAACCGTTTTTATGCGCGGCCTGCTGCCCTGGCTCGATGTAAAATGGAGGCTGGGTTACATCGGCGGCATCCACGAGCGCCTGAATGACGTTGTTGAAAAATTGCTCGCCGACCTTGAGCCTTACGGCGCAAAGCGGCTAGGCCTTTATGAAGAACAAGGCGTCTTTTATTCAGAGCAGATGCGTTTTCTCGAGCAATTGATCAACCTGGTCGACCGTCCGATGCCCGTGGCGATGGAAGATCTGTCAACCTACTTAACCAGCGGGGATGTGACGTTCAGCTATAACGCGATGGAAGTGCGCACGGCAGAAGGCCGCCGCCGCTTCGGTACAATACTGACGCTGAAAGAATATAAAGAAGCTTCCTTGCGCGCGATCGATAAATTTCTTCTTCTGCCTATGGAATTCGTCGTCACGCAGTGCGTTAATTTCGTGAATCCGGAAGTCGCTTTTTCCAGCTATAAACAACAGAAATACTATTTCGATATTGGCGGCGCACAGGATCTGGCAAAGCTTTCCGAGGTGGACCGCATTCTGAATGGCAGCCGTGGCAAGCCGAATGATTTTGGTGAGCAGCAGATTTCCATTTTCCTTCTCGCTGATAGCATGAAGCAACTCGAATTCAATGTCAGAAGCACGGTGAAGTTTCTTGGTGAACATGGGCTGGTTACCGTACGGGAGGATTTGAAGTTTGAGGAATGTTACTGGGCGCAGCTCCCCGGAAATTTTATTTTTGTGAACCGCATGGCGCCGACGGACACCCTCCATGTTGGCGGCTTTGCAAACCTTTCCAATTATCCGGTTGGCAGTCGTAAAAGCGAGGCATGGGGAGAAGCTGTTACCACCTTCCATACTGCAAACGGCACTCCTTACTTTTTTAACTTCCATTATGGAAGCTCGGGGCATACCTCCATTATTGGTCCTGGTGGATCGGGCAAATCCGTTCTCATGCACTTCCTGCTGACACAAGCCACAAAATATTCCCCCCATATCTTTTATTTCGATAGTTATGGCTCCGGAGGAAATCTGGCGCGCACGCTCGGCGGTGACAGCATCGATGTTTCCCCCCATGCCGCACAGCCATTGTTCAACCTTTTCTGGCTCGAAAGCACCGAAAATAATCGCAGTTTTCTCCTCCGTCTGTTCTCCGTGATGGCCCGCGCTGCCGGCGGCACTTTGAGTCCCGAGGATAAATCTGCTCTTCAACAGGCCATAGATCGCATCTATCAGCTTTCGGCGGGTGAGCGCTCCCTAAGCACATACACGCGTCTACTGATGGAGGCTGCGCCATCCGCCGCTCAGGCACTCAGTGCATGGTCCGGGGCGGGCCGTTATGCAAACCTTTTTGGAAATACCAATCCAGCGCCCTCTTTTGCGCGCATTCAGGCTTTCAACATCCAGCATCTTGCCGAAGAGCCTATGGTATTTGCCGCGGCGGTTTCGTTCCTGACGCAATGGGTTACAACCACACGCAGCCAGGAACCAACGATTCTTGTTTTCAACGATGCATGGAACACGTTGAAAATGTCACATGTAGCCGAACGCATGGACGCCTGGCTCGATTATCTGACCGGCAAAAATACGCTTTGCATATTCGCGGCAGAGGATCCGGAGCAAGCGGCTGCAGAACCTATGACTGCAAGCATGTTCCCCAAAATCGCCACACAATTCTTCCTGCCGGATTCTGAGCCTACGGAAGCTTATCGAACGGTATTTGGAATGAACGACATTGAATTCGCCTATCTTGAGGCCATGGATACAGATCAACGCCACTTTTTGCTCAAGCAGGGAGGAACGTCGATCGTCGCTGAACTGAATTTACAAAAAATGGGTGAGTTCCTTGGGATTCTTTCCGGAAAAACAACATCGGGCAGCAATGAACTACAGAAAGCTCGCGCTTTTGCCTAATCACTCGAACGTTGGCGCATGGCAAACGACGCTGACGGTATTGCTTGCCATTGCTGTCGTTTGCTTTGTGCCAAACCCTGCGTTTGCCGGCGCCATTGGCGAATTCCTGGGATTTTTCACAGGTTCATCTTTCTATTGTTCCGATGACCTAGGGCCCTATTCCCCCTTACTGCCTTCCTTGCCGGTAGGTGATCTGTATGATAACGGCATCGCCGACTGCGCTTCGCTCGGCATTGAGCATATATTTTCCGGATTCGTCTGTCAGTTCGAGCATCTGGTGGATGATATTTTCAGCCAGCTTTATTGCGGCATACAGCATTATATACAAGTGCCGCTCAGCGCCTTTCTGACGTTATTCATCGTTTTCATAGGCGTCGGCTTCCTGACGAGCTACCTGCAATTCACGGCGAAAGAAGTCGTGATGATTCTGTTTAAAATCGCTCTGGTATGGGCGCTCGCCACGCAATCCGACTTCATGATCTCTTATGTCTTCAACGGCTTCATCTTCTTCATGCAGTCATCCGTCTATTATATTCTCCAAGCGCTCAGTCCAATGGGGACCACCACCCTTTCACCGAACAACGGACTGTTTGGGCAGATGGATAAGATTATCAATGATATTGTCGCAAACAGTGTGTCTGCCTCCATGGTGGATGGAACGGATGCTGCGGGCAATCCCATAAAAGTTCCCAGCTTCATGGGCGGCACCTGTAAGGATGATCCGCTGAAAATCATCCTTGCCATCGGTATTTCCATGCCGCCGCTATTCATGATCATGCTCATGACATTTATCAAGCTGGTGATGGTGTTGCTGCGCACGTTGCTTGGATATTTGCTGTGTATTACCGGGGTTATGTTCCTGCTTACATTTGCACCTATTTTTCTGGCGCTTGGAATGTTCCGCATTACGCAGGGATATTTTGCATCCTGGCTGCAGCTCCTCATCGGATTTTCCACCCAGGTTTTCATCATGTTTGCTTTCCTGGCCGTTGCGATTGGTCTTTTCGCCAATAGTCAATTTTCGCAATACCAGGATCTCGTCATGGAATGGGGACAGGAATATATGCATGATTCCATTCGCGGGGGATTACCGAAGCCTACTGGCGCCACAGGCTTTTTCTGTACGTTATGTGAACCTGATCCGGCAACGATGGACATTTCATTTTCCAAAGACAAACAGGTCAAATGCAAAGAACCGAAAACAGCCATCCCGCCGACTGCCCTTTACAGCAATGGCGCGATCATTGAATTGCTTGGCGTGAAGATTTTTATGCTCGCACTTATTGCCTATCTCTTCGAATCCATCCTGAACCTGGCACCAGAAGTAGCAAGTAAGCTTTCCAAAGGCATCGGTGTAATGGGTAGTGCGAACAGCTCGCCGCCTATTACAACAGGAGGTGTCAGCGCAGTGCCCGGCAAGGGGCATATTCAGTCAGCCAGAAAAGCGGTGAAGCTGACAGCGCAATCGGGGCAGAGCGGCAGCATCGTTACGGACGCACTTAGAACTCTCCTAATACAACGTTAACTTTTGGGTGTTAGGTTCAACGTTGCCACAGATTCTAGCAAATACCATATGTAGCGGTTAATTTTGGTAAAGAATACTAGCTTGGAGAGGATTACACAGGTAAAAAAAGTATATGGCGCTTAAGAAGAAACAGTCAGTTGATGACCAGTCAAAAACAAAAAGCTGGTTTCAGGATAAGTATCAATTTGTATTGGTACAAAGAAATATTCTGGCTGTCATTACCATGCTCAGCCTGTTTGCTTCGCTTATGGCCGTTATCGCCGTGCAACGCCTGGCGCCGTTGAAAACTGTTGAACCTTTTGTTATTCAAATTGATGAGCGCTCCGGCATTACCCAGGTCGTCGAAAGCGACGCCAAAGATTCCATCAAGGAAAGTGAAGCGGTCGATAATTTCTTTCTGTGGCGTTATGTGCGCGCCCGTGAAAACTATGACCGCGCGGGACTTACCTATAATTGGGAGACAGTGCGGGTTCTCAGCGATCCTAATATCTTCAGCAACTACCGTAACCTCATGTCCGCACAAAATCCGGATGGGCCGGTTGCGCGGCTGGCCGATATTGGCATGCGTACCGTCAGCAATGCCAGCATCACGCACCTGCAATCCACAACCACAAATCATTATGCGCGCGTGGACTTTACGGTTGAGGAAACGCGCCGAGGCACCGTTACAGCTAAATTTCATGCCACCGCTAAAATTGAATATGCCTATTTTAGTAGCCTGGAATTGACACAAGCCGACCGGCTGCAAAACCCGCTTGGCTTCCTCGTCGTCAGTTATCAGTTGGAAGAGGAGAGGACTCAATAATGAAGCGCGCTTTATTTTATGCGTTAGCAGGAATCTTCGCTTTAGGATTTACTAATGCGACGCATGCGTTTGAACCTATCGTGACGGATAGCCGTATCAAAACCCTTGTTTACAACGAGAACGATGTTTATCCGATTGTGACGCACTATGGTTATCAATCCAATATTGAATTCAGCACCCGTGAAAGTATCGAAACCATTTCACTGGGTGATCGCGTCGGTTGGCAGATCGTTCCCGCAGGACGCCGTCTGTTCATTCGGCCGCTGCAGGAAAACGGCCATACGAATATGACGATCATTACCAACAAGCGCGCGTATCAGTTCGATCTTTACTCCGGTAAAGGCACGCTGAAGCCCGCGGAAGATCTTGCTTATGTCGTACGATTTTATTATCCTGATGAAGAACGTGGCGCACGGCCCATGATGCCTGCTTCCGCGATGCCAGTCAGTGCCAGTCAATTGACGAATGCCGCAGAAATGGCCCGCCCGACCGTAAGCAGCCTGAACTTCCGTTACACGTTCACTGGTCCAGATGCACTCGCTCCTGCGAAAGTATTCGATGATGGGCGCGCCACATATTTCCAGGTGCGTTCCAATCCGACTATCAACGTCGTTTCGGCCAACGGACAAGAAACGCCTCTGCAGCCTACCATGACCTCCGATGGATTTTTGAAAGTCCCGATGGTTGCAGGTAAGTTTGTGCTGAGATACGGCAAAGACATGATTTGTGTATATAATGAGTCCATGTAGAGTATTATGACCCCAAACGATCCTAATATTACTGCACCCGAAGAAGAAACTTTCAGCCCGGAAGAAAACGGCTTGAATACCGGCATGCCGAAAGTTTCAGCTGCGCCGGGGAAAATATTCGTCGTCATTGGCGGGTTCGCCGCTTTCGTCATACTGATCGTATGGCTGCTGAGCGATGGCGACAAAAAACAAGAGCCCATAGCCGTCAGGGATGATCAGGCGAAAATTGCAGACCAGGCGACCGCACCTGCGCCGCCTCCACCGCCGCCTCAGGAAATTCTGCCGCCGCCACGCCCGGAGCCGATCGCTCCTATCGAACCACCGCCTACGATGCCTATCGAGCCCATTATCGATAACAGCAACCAGCCTATTCAGGACGAAAACAGGTTGGCCCGGCTGAGATCGGAAATGCTTGTCATTTCCAACGCTTCAAACAGTAGTGGTGAGCAGAGGCAGGATGCGCTTGCCGGAAACGATCCGAATCTCGGCTTTGCGGCGCGCGCCACCCGAAACACGAAAGCGGATACCGCAAAGGCCGGGGAAATGGGCGACCTGAACCTGATGATCGGCCAGGGAAAGCTGATTCACGCTGTGCTGGAAAGCGCTGTGAACACGCAGTTGCCGGGCCAAGTACGCGCCATTGTCAGCCGCGACATCTATGCTGAGTCGGGAAAAAATATTCTGATTCCGAAAGGCTCGCGCCTGATCGGTACCTATAACACAAGCATCCTGCAGGGACAGGACCGCGTCTTCATGATATGGACACGCATCATGCGGCCAGACGGCATTGATATTTTTGTCAACTCACCGGGTGTCGATTCTCTTGGACGTCCGGGTGTAGAAGGTTACCTGGATAATCGCTACCAGCAGATTTTCACAGGCGCGATCCTGACCAGCATTCTCAGCATCGGCGTCGCCTATGCCAGCGAGCAGGTCCTGGGCGCCGGCGAAACCACATCGACAACCAACACGGATGGAAGCAGCACGAACACCTCTTCGCCAACCTCTACCGCGGCGATTGAGGCAACGACCAATATCTCCAATGTCGGCAAACGCATCGTTGACAAAATCCTCGATACCCGTCCGCTTATCACGATCGATCAAGGAACAAAAATCAACGTGATGCTCAACCGCGATTTGATTTTCCCGGCGAATGCCTCCATCGGCTCAGCGAAAATGGTCCCGCGAGCACTTGCTGCCCTAGAAACGTATCTCAAGCCGATAGAAATCCCTTTTCGATGAAGAGGGTATCGGCGAGATTTCCATCAATAGGCCGAGGAAAGCCTGGATTGAAAAGCGCGGCGATATGGAACGCCGCGAATTGCCGGAGATGGATCTTGAGCACCTTAAAAGCCTTGCCCGCCTGATCGCTCAGGCGACTGAACAACGCATCAGCGAGGAAGCGCCGCTCCTCTCGGCAACGCTGCCGGAAGAAGGTTTTCGCGTACAGGTTGTTATGCCTCCGGCATGCGAAGCCGGCACCATCGGCTTTTCCATCCGCAAGCAGACCATCATGAATCTCGATCTGGAAGCCTACGAAGCGTTAGGCGCATTCCAGAGCACCGTTGTACGTCAGGCGGACGATGAAAATAATAAGAAGCTGCGCGCACTGCTGGATTCCGGAGCGATTCGCGAATTTCTCACGCAAGCCGTGCTCATGAAAAAGAATATCGTGATCAGCGGCGGTACTTCGACCGGTAAAACCACGTTTATGAATGCGGTCCTGAAAAAATTCCCGATACCGAGCGCATTATTACGTCTGAGGATGCCCGCGAGATCATTGTCGATCACATTCCCAACCGCATGCACCTGCTGGCTTCGCGCGGCAACCAGGGCCGCGCCCTTGTCACCACCCAAGACTTGATCGAAGCATGCTGCGTTTGCGCCTGACCGTATCATGGTCGGCGAGTTGCGCGGCAAAGAGGCATTCAGCTTTTTTGCGCGCAGTCAATACCGGTCACCGGCTCGATCACAACGGTGCATGCCAGTACGCCTGCCCTCGCTTACGAACAGTTGATCCTTATGGTGATGCAGGCGGGTCTTGGTATCACGCGTGACCAGATCAAAGATTATGTGGAAAACGTTATCAACATCATTACAATTGAAACGTGGCGATAAAGGCAAAAGGTTTGTCTCAGAAATCGCTTTCGTGGGGTAAGCGTTATGGCTGCCGGTAAGGAAACGACCTCAAACTTTCTCATCGTTTGCGTCATTGTATTTATTATCGCAGTCCTGCCGACATACGCGGGATTTGGCGTCGGCTTCATGCTAGGCGATGAGCATATCAAAAAAATAACGCGTCAGCCTGTTTACAGCCGCGCTCAGTATTTCGCCATCGCCAAAAATCCGGCCAGCCTTTACAAGAGTTATAAGTACATCAAAGACGTTCACGATTATTACGTCAAATACGACCCGCGCTATGAAGATGCATATTTCGGAAATGATTTTAAAATGCGCTACTACGGGCCGCCGGCGCTGGCTATTTTTGCCAGCCTGATTACCCTCTTTCTTTTCCGCGCGCCGCTGACCGACTTCAGGCCGTTCAAGCCGGAGGAAAAAATCCATGGCGATGCGAAATGGGCGTCTGAAGCGGAGATCCAACGCGCCAAATTACGCGCGAAAAAAGGTATTCTGCTTGGGCGAACAGGCAAAAACTATCTAATCGCCGACGACTTCCAGCATATTCTTCTCTTCGCCCCGACCGGTTCCGGTAAAGGGGTAGGCTTCGTGATCCCGAATCTACTCTATTGGGAAGAATCGGTCATCTGCCACGACATCAAGATGGAGAATTACGAGCTGACCAGCGGCTACCGCAGCGCCAAGCTGAACCAGCCCTGCTACGTATGGAACCCTGCCGATCCCGACGGTATTTCGCACTGTTACAATCCACTCGATTGGATTTCAGACAAACCCGGCCAGATGGTCGACGACGTGCAGAAAATCTGTAACCTCGTCCTGCCCGAGCAGGAATTCTGGCAGAACGAAGCGCGCTCGCTCATGCTGGGCGTGATTCTCTATCTCTGCGCCGTACCCGAGAAGGTGACGTCCTTCGGTGAAGTTGTCCGCACCATGCGGTCCGATGACGTGGTTTATAATCTTGCCGTGGTACTCGATACGATCGGCGGTCGCATTCATCCGGTTGCGTACATGAATATCGCGGCGTTCCTGCAGAAAGCGGATAAGGAACGCTCCGGCGTTATCTCAACGCTCAACTCCGGTCTCGAACTCTGGGCGAACCCGCTGATCGATACGGCGACGGCGTCGTCCGATTTCGATCTGCAAACGCTGAAGAAGAAAAAGCAGACCGTGTATGTCGGCGTCACGCCGGACAACCTGCAACGCCTCGAGCCGCTGCTCAAAGTCTTCTACCAGCAGGCGACGGACTTCCTGACGCGTAAAATGCCGGGCAAGGATGAGCCGCACGGGGTGATGTTCCTCCTCGATGAGTTTCCCTCGCTCGGCGAGATGCCGCAGTTCCAGATCGGTATCGCCTACTTCCGCGGGTACCGCGTGAAACTCTTCCTCATCGTTCAGGATACGCAGCAGCTAAAGGGTATTTATGAGGAAGCGGGCATGAACTCGTTCCTCTCCAACTCCTACTACCGCATTACCTTCTCGGCGAACAACATCGAGACGGCGAACATGATCTCGCAGCTGGTCGGCAACAAAACCGTGCAGCAATCCTCCTTCAACAAACCGAAATTCCTCGATCTCAATCCCGCATCCCGCTCCATGCACGTTTCGGAAACGCAGCGCGCCCTCTTGCTGCCGCAGGAAGTCATTCAATTGCCGCGCGACGAACAGATCATCCTGGTGGAATCCTTCGCGCCGATTAAGTGCAAAAAGATTTTCTATTTCAAGGATAAGTTTTTTACTAAACGCCTGCTTGAAAAAATTCCGCTGCCAGTGCAGGAACCGTACGATCCGCGCAAGAAGAAGAAAGCGCCCCCTGCCCCACCGCCGCCACCTCCGGAAGACCGCCCGGCTGAACTTAACGACGCGATGGAATCGACCGGCAATCCGGTCGGCAGCGGCAATCCGGAAGGCGCGACGCCTCCCCCGCTTCCTGGCGCGACCGCTTAGTTATTTTACTGATTTGATTTTGCCTTCTTCGGGCGAGCTGGCGCTTGCGTAATCCCGCTTCGGCATACGGCCGGCAAGGAATGCTTTTCTTCCCGCTTCAATCGCCAGCTTCATCGCCTCGGCCATCATCACCGGAAATTTCGCATCG
>JAXMDT010000007.1:0-93741 GCA_046348685.1 Rickettsiales bacterium | reverse complement strand
CCAAAGCTGAGCTTGCTGCCGGTACACGCATTCCGCAGGAAGGAACGGCTTTCCTTTCAGTTAAAGACAGTGACAAAGACGTGCTGCCGGAAATTGCGAGGGAGTTGCTGCGTCTTGGTTTCACATTGATCGCCACGCGAGGTACGCAAGCCATTCTTGCCGAGCAGGAGATTCCCTGCGCCACTGTCAACAAAGTGCGTCAGGGCCGTCCGCATATCGTCGACCTCTTAAAAGATGGCAAAGTCCAACTGGTAATCAACACCACCGAAGGCGCGCAATCGATTGCGGATTCGTTTAGTATCCGCCGCACGTCGCTGTCGCAAAAAATCACCTACTGCACCACCGTAGAAGCGACGCGCGCGCTGCTTAAGGGTATTGAAGCGATGAAAAATGGTGGCGGACTCAACGTACGTCCTCTCCAGTCTTATTTCTCGAAAACCGCCGGCAAAGTTCAGGCTTCCGCGTAAGTGGTTGACGGATTGCCTTTTTTATGCCGGAATAGTGCGCTAAAGTTTGAACAGGCATGATTATGGAAAAAATTCCAATGACGGCGAAAGGCTTTGCAGCCATGGAAGCCGAGCTGAAACGACTGAAAACGGAAGACCGCCCGAATGTCATCAAGGCGATTGCCGAGGCGCGTGCGCACGGTGATCTGTCAGAGAACGCTGAGTATGCGGCAGCGCGCGAAAAACAAAGTTTCATCGAAGGCCGCATTCTGGAGCTGGAAGATAAGGTTTCGCGAACGGATGTAATCGATGTGGCATCGCTCACCGGCAAGGCCGTGAAATTCGGTGCGACGGTGACGCTAATCGACGAGGATACGGAGGAAGAAGTAACGTATCAGATCGTCGGTGAATACGAAGCCGACATCAAGCAGAAAAAACTTTCCAACACAGCGCCCATCGCCCGTGCATTAATGGGAAAATCCGAAGGCGATTCCGTCGAGGTTAATGCACCTGGCGGCAAGAAACACTACGAGATTACCAAAGTAGCCTTCGCTTAATCCATGACGCGCGTCATATGGGCCTTGATCGATGACCGGCCGGGAACAGCCACGCAGGTGCTTGGCATTGCGGAGCACCTGGCAGATATGGGTCATGCGCTTTTCGTAAAGAGATTGCATTACAGCGCGCTTTCGGTTCTCCCAAATTTTATGAAAGGCTGTGCGTTTCTTGGCATCGATCGCGCAAAAAGTGATGCGCTGGAAGTGCCCTGGCCGGATATGGTGATCGCGGCGGGAAGGCGAGCGGCACCGGTGGCGTTGTGGATCAAGCGCAAAAATCCATTGTGTTTTGCCGTGCAAATTATGCATCCGGATATGAACCTCAAACCATTCGACGCAGTAATCTTACCCAGGCACGATCATCCGCCGGAACTGCCTAATGTGATTCCGACGCTCGGCGCTCCACACCGTTGGCTTGAAAAAAAACTGGACCGCGCTGTGGCAGATGCAAAAGAGAAACTCGCTCTTTTACCGCGTCCCTACACGGCGGTGCTGATTGGCGGCAATACCAAATACGGTGAGTTGATGGATGATGATATCCGCATTTTATGTCAATCGCTTGCGAATAATATTAGCGAAGGCTCGCTACTAGTGACAACCAGCCGCCGCACACCGAAAAAATTAGTTACGCTGCTTAAAGAGCGCCTTCCTGAGCCATACTGGTTGCACACGGCGGATGATACGGGCGAAAACCCGTACCCTGCATTTTTGGGGGCTGCCGACCAAATCATCGTCACGGCGGATTCCATTTCCATGCTCTCGGAGGCGTGCGTGCGCGGCGTACCGGTCTACAATTTTTCACCCGCCTACACGATGAGCCGAAAACATCGCCGCGCAGTTGCCATGTTTGAGCGTGAAGGCCTGGTGCGGCCACTCACACATTTCAGCCCGGAATGGAAAGGCGGCAGAAAACTCGACGAATCATCTCGGCTAGCCCGTTTTATTGCTGAAAGGCTTGCTTGAATCTTGGGAGAAAATGTCTATATTCCCCATGAAACTTATCGCAGCAAGGAGCACTTTATGAGCGTATTGGTCGGCAAAAAAGCCCCGGATTTCACTGCAAAAGCAGTTCTGCCAGATGACTCGATTGATGAAAACTTCACTTTATCGAAATACATCAAAGGCAAGATCGGAATTCTCTTTTTCTATCCGCTCGATTTCACATTTGTATGCCCCTCTGAAATTCTGGCGTTTCACAATCGCGCCAAGGAATTTGAAACACGTGGCGCAAAAGTAATCGGCGTCAGTGTCGATTCGCACTTTACCCACCTTGCATGGCGTGGCACCGCCGTTGACAAAGGCGGTATCGGACAGATCAGTTTCCCACTAGTTGCTGACCTCAAAAAAACCATTGCCCGCGATTACGATGTACTGGTCGATGATTCTGTTGCTTTCCGCGGCACTTTCATGATCGATAAGAACGGTATCGTGCGTCATCAGGTTGTCAATGACCTGCCGCTGGGCCGTAATGTTGACGAAGCGATCCGCATGGTTGACGCGCTGAATTTCCATGAAGAGCATGGCGAAGTCTGCCCGGCCGGATGGAACCGTGGTGACGAAGGTATGAAGGCAAATGCAGAAGGCGTCTCTAAATATCTCGCCAAGCACGCGGCAAAACTTTAAGCGGCAGGAGTTTTCAATGAAAGCGTATCTGGGCTTTTTGGCGCTGGCTTTCGCTGCGTCCGCAGCAATTGCCGGTGATGGCAAACATTGCCACGAAAATAGTATGCCGCCCGCAGTATCTGACAACGCGACCAAAGGCTATCAGGATGCAATGCAGCGTATGCATCGCGAGATGGATATTCGCTATACAGGCGATCCTGATACGGATTTTGCTGCAGGTATGATTCCGCACCACCAAGCGGCCATTGAGATGGCCAGAGTGGAGCTGGCTTATGGAAAGAATCCTGAAATGCGCAGTCTTGCCAAAACAATTATTTTTTTCCAGGAGCAGGAAATTGCCTGGATGAAGCATTGGCTGGAAACCAGGGCCTCTTCAAATCCGCATTCCAGCAGTACGGAAGAATATAAAAAAGCGGCGATGAAAATGCATGAGGATATGAACGTAGCTTATACGGGCAATCCTGATGTTGACTTTGCACGTGGCATGATTCCGCACCATCAGGGAGCGGTAGATATGGCTGCTGTGGTAGTTCGGTATGGCCGCACGCCGGAGATGGTGAAACTGGCCCAGGGCATTATCAGCGGCCAGCTTGCGGAAATCGGGCTCATGAAAGCTTGGCTTGCTAAGCAGCCAAAGCTCCCGTCGCCTTCCCCTAAACCAATGCATCACATGCACCATGAATAAACACACGAGTATTCTGATTATCGGCTCCGGCGCGGCAGGCTATACGGCCGCTATCTATGCGGCACGTGCGGGTCATAAACCAATTCTGATTAAAGGCATGCAGCCGGGCGGCCAGTTGACCATCACGACGGATGTCGAAAACTATCCTGGTTTTGCCGATGTCGTCCAAGGTCCCTGGCTTATGGAGCAGATGGAAAAGCAGGCAGCGCATGTCGGCACGGAACTGATCAATGATATGATTATGTCGGTGGATCTCTCCAAGCGTCCATTCACGGCAAAAGGCGATTCTGGTACGACTTATACGGGCGATACACTGATTATCGCGACTGGCGCTTCGGCACGCTGGCTGGGGCTTGAAAGTGAAAAGAAATATCAGAATTATGGTGTTTCCGCCTGCGCTACCTGCGATGGATTTTTCTTCCGCGGCAAGAATGTCGTCGTCATTGGCGGTGGCAACAGCGCGGTGGAAGAAGCCTTGTTCCTTGCCAAGATAGCCAAACAAGTGACGCTCATTCACCGCCGCGACCAATTGAAGGCGGAAAAAATTGCTCAGAAGCGTCTTTTTGAAACTTCGAATGTTTCCGTCATCTGGGATTCCGTGGTGGAAGAATTTCTGGGCGGTGAGAATCCGCCGTCACTGACGGGCATCAGGCTGAAAAACGTCAAAACGGGCGCGACCACCGACTTAGAAGCGGATGGCGCTTTCGTTGCGATCGGACATGATCCCAATACGGCTATTTTCAAAGGTCAGCTGATTCTGGATGAGGATAATTACATCATCACTAAACCGGGTACAGCCAGCACCAATATTGCCGGCGTCTTTGCTGCGGGCGATGTGCAAGACAAGACGTATCGTCAAGCAGTTACGGCAGCAGGCACCGGCTGTATGGCTGCCCTCGAAGCTGATCGATTCCTCGCCCATCGCGGGGAAAATGCTGCAGCTGCGTAAAAAAGACTTACCCTTACACGTTAACTAAGCTATTAATCCCGAAACCAGCCGGGAGGAGCGTTTGCTCGATTGGGATAAGCTGAGAATTTTCTACGCCGTCGCCCAGACGAAAAATATCACGAAAGCCGGTGATATGCTGGGGCTGAGCCAATCCGCCATTAGCCGCCAGATCACTGCCCTTGAAGACCAGTTGAAACACCCGATCTTTCATCGCCGTGCACGTGGCTTATTGCTCACCGAGCAGGGCGAATTACTGCTCCGCACTGTTTCCGAGTTCGTTCAAAAGCTTACTGATACCGAGCATGCGCTGACTGACCTCGATGAGCGTCCGAAAGGAACGCTTCGCGTCTCCGTGCCGGTCGCACTCGGCACGTTCTGGCTGATCCCACTGATCAAGGAATTCAACGAGCTATATCCCGATGTGCATATCGCCTTGATGGTGGATGACCGCGAGCATGATCTTTCGGCGCGTGAAGCGGACGTTGCCATTCGCATGCATCCACCCAAGCAACCTGACCTTATTCAACGGCAGCTTATCACCATCAACAGCTCGATGTATGCGTCCAATGACTACCTGCGGGTGCATGGGGTGCCGCAGTCATTGGGGGATTTAAAGAATCACCGCATCATCTGCTATACCGAAATGTCAGGACAGCTTTATGAGGGGGTAAACTGGCATATCCGCGCGGCAAAAGAGCAGGGTGTCAATGTGACGCCTTATTTCAGCGTCAACAATATGTTCGGTATCCTGCGCGCGGTTAAAAGCGGCATGGGCATTGCCGCCATGCCGGATTACATGGTCCTGCGCGCTCGCCATATCAGCCGGGTGCTCGATGGCCTCGACGGTCCGACCAACGATGCGTATCTCGTCTATCCAATGGACATGAAAAACTCCCGCCGCATCAAAGCCTTCCGCAGCTTTGTCGAGCGCAAAATCGCTGAATATGTATTCTAAATTTGTTTCAGCCAGTTGCTGACTTCCGCTACCGGCAGACCGACAATATTCGTATAAGATCCATTTACACGCGTTACAAACCGTGAAGCTAATCCTTGAATGGCATACCCGCCGGCCTTGCCTTCCCATTCACGGCTTTCGATATACCAATTAATCTCGCTTACATGTAAACGTTTGAACTGAACAACAGACATAACAACAGAAGCGCGGAGTTTACCCTTCGCGTCGACGAGCGCCATGCCAGTATAGACACGGTGTCGCCGCCCAGACAGCAACTCCAGAAAACGCCGGGCTTCTTTTTCATCCGTGGGCTTGCCCAGAATGCGCCTGCCGCAGGCAACTGTCGTATCAGCAGCGAGCACGGCAATGCCAGGATTGGCTTTCGCAACAAAAGCTGCTTTTTCCGACGCGATACGCAGCACATAATCTTTGGGTAATTCACCTTTTAGCGATGATTCATCGATATCGGCGGCAACGATTTTCTCTGGCGCAAAACCAGCAGTGATGAGAAGGTCTTTACGTCGAGGGGAGGCTGAGGCGAGGATGAAACGCGTCGCGTTCATCTCTTATTTTGCGCGGAAGGTAATGCGGCCCTTGGTGAGGTCGTAGGGCGTCATTTCGACTTTGACCTTATCGCCCGCCAGCACGCGGATACGGTTCTTGCGCATTTTGCCGGAGGTGTGCGCCAGTACGATATGTTCGTTGGCGAGTTTCACCTTGAACATGGTGTTGGGCAACACCTCGATCACTTCGCCGTCAAATTCAAGCAGTTCTTCTTTAGCCATAAGTGCGCCCCATGTAGCACGGCCTATTTGATATGTAAAACGCAAATCAGCGTGAAAAGCCGCCTGGAGGTGGGAAAATCCACCTCAATCTTGCCAGAAAGCAGCTGTTTGAGCAGTTCGGCGCCTTCATCATGCAGCCCTCGACGGCCCATATCGATGGCCTGTACCTTGTAGGGGTTGGCCGATTTAACGGCTTCAAAATAGCTTTCACAAACAATAAAATAGTCCTTGATGATCTTCTTCAGCGGCGAAATCGCAATCTGGACCTCCAGCGAGCCTTTGAGTTTTTCCGACGTAATTCTGGAATGCAGCCGGTTTTCCTGAATACTGAGAAAGACATCGTAAGGGCCCGCATTCACCCCGCTCGGCTCGAATTTATTTTCACGCAGCAAGTCGGTGATCGCCACCGATTTTTCGTGCTCGATCTCAGGGGCGCGGCGTAAAATACTTTTGTCGTCCAGCGTGATGGTAGCGATGGTCTCAGTCATAAACCAACCTATACGCTATTTGCCATCAAATGATAAGAAGAGGATTATTGGCGCACGCGAACAGAAAGCGCATGCGCGCCCAGGCCTTCACAATCGGCGAGCGTTGCTGTGGCGGCGGCGAGCGCTCTGAAGCCTTCTTCCGAGCAACCGATCAGCGAGGATTTCTTCATGAAGCTGTAGACGGAAAGCCCTGACGAAAAGGCTGCCGTTTGCATGGTAGGGAGCACGTGCGAAGGACCGGCAATATAATCCCCGATTGCTTCCGGAGTATGCCGTCCGATGAAAATCGCGCCTGCATTGTGAATTTTTGGCAATAAAATTGATGGATCGCTGACCGCGAGCTCCAAATGTTCCGCGGCGATCTTATTGATGATCGGTGCTGATTCGGAAAGGTCATCGACAATAATGATGCCGCCATAGGTATGAATCGAAAGCGAAGCCATTTCCTGGCGCGGCAATGTTTTTAAATGTGTTTCAATCGCATGCTCGACCCGATCGGCATATGCAGCGTCGTCTGTAATCAAGATAGATTGTGCGTCTTTATCGTGCTCGGCCTGCGAGAGAAGATCGGCTGCCACCCATTCCGGTGGTGTCTGGTTATCGGAAACCACTAATATCTCTGAAGGACCTGCCACCATATCGATGCCAACCGTGCCAAAAACTTGGCGCTTGGCTTCCGCGACGTAGGCATTGCCTGGGCCGACGATCATGCTGACCGGAGTGATGGACTCGGTTCCGTAGGCAAGCGCCGCCACCGCCTGTGCTCCGCCGATGCGGTAAATTTCATCGACACCAGCGAGCTTTGCGGCAAGTAAAATGGCCGGATTGATGGCGCCATCAGGTGTGGGGACTACCATGACAAGACGCTTCACGCCCGCAACCTTGGCAGGGATCGCATTCATCAATACGGAACTTGGATAGCTCGCCGTGCCGCCGGGCACATACATGCCGACCGCTTTGATCGCGTTCCAGCGCATGCCCAAACGCACGCCGATCGCATCGACATAATCGATATCCGACGGCTTTTGCTTTTCATGAAAGGAGCGGATGCGTTTTGCCGCCATCGATAAGGCATCGCGAACGTTTTGTGTGCAGGAAGCGGAAATTTTTTCAATTTCTTCTGCCGAAAAACGCAAGGAAGAAGCAGGCAGCTTCAGACGATCGAATTTTTCATTATATTCCACCAGCGCGGCATCGCCGCGTGTACGTACTTCGCGAATAATCGCAGCGACGCCGGAGGAGACATCGCCGTCGGCCATATGACGGGACTGCAGCAGTTCATCCAGCTCGCGGGCAAAAGTAGGAGAAGAGGCGAGGAGACGCTTCATGCAACGGCCTTCCGGAATTCCTCGATCAGATAATGCATGCGCTCGCCGCGCGTTTTGTACGCCGTGCGATTGACGATCAGGCGCGAGGAAATATCCATGATTTTTTCCACCTCGACGAGGCCGTTCGCTTTCAGCGTCGCTCCCGATGATACAAGATCGACAATACGTTCGGATAGGCCAAGGCTTGGCGCTAATTCCATCGCGCCATGCAATTTGATGCATTCCGCCTGCACGCCGCGCTTGGCGAAATGTTCTTTCGTCAGGTGCGGATATTTAGTCGCGACGCGGATATGGCTCCAACGCGACGGATCGTCATTCTCGGCAAGTGAGGCAGGCTCAGCCACCGATAGTCGGCAATGCCCGATATTCAAATCCACCGGCGCATAGAGATCGGGATAATGGAACTCCTGCAACACATCGCTACCAGCAACACCGATGTCCGCCGCGCCAAACGCCACGAAGGTGGGCACATCAAAACTGCGAACGCGGATAAACTCAATATCCTTTTGGTTTGTCTTAAATTGCAGCTGGCGTGAATGCTCGTCGAAAAACGCAGCCTCCGGCTCCACGCCGAGCTTATCCAGAATCGGCTTTAATTCCAGATAGATGCGTCCTTTGGGAACAGCAATGATAAGAGAGTTTTTTTGCATAATCTTTAAACGTCATTCCAGCGAAAGCTGGAATCTAGTTTTTTCTGGATTCCGGATAGCTCAATTTTCCAGCAAAGGCAAAGCCTTCGGGAAAATTGGCTTCCGGAATGACAATATCAATGAATCCGTTCAATATCCGCGCCGCAGGCAGCAAGTTTTTCTTCAACCGCCTCATAGCCACGATCGAGATGATAAACCCGGTGAATGACCGTGTCACCCTCAGCGGCAAGGGCGGCGATGACCAGTGATACGGAAGCACGAAGGTCGGTTGCCATGACTTCGGCGCCTTTGAGTCTTGGGTTGCCGCGGATCAAAGCGGAAGCGCCGTGCACATTCACATTGCCGCCCATGCGCACCAATTCCGGCACGTGCATGAAGCGGTTTTCAAAAATGGTTTCCGTCACCATGGAAGCGCCGCGCGCCACCGTCATCAGCGCCATGAACTGCGCCTGCATGTCGGTGGGGAAACCGGGATAGGGCTGCGTCATCGCATCGACGCCGTAAAGCTCTTTTGCACCATGAATACGGATACCGTTTTCATAGGGTTCAATCAGCACGCCTGCCTCAGAGAATTTCTCGATCACGCCGGGCAGCAAAGATGCATCCGCACCGACCAGATCGACCTCGCCGTTGGTGATCGCGGCGCAGGCGATATAGGTGCCGGTTTCGATGCGGTCGGCAACGACCTTATGCGTCGCGCCGTGCAGCGCTTCCACGCCGGTAATCGTCACCACGTCGGTGCCTGCGCCTTCGATTTTCGCGCCCATGGCGATCAGGCAATTGGCAAGATCGACCACTTCCGGCTCGCGCGCCGCGTTACGCAAAACGGTTTTGCCTTCGGCGAGCGATGCGGCCATCAGCAGATTTTCCGTTGCGCCGACCGACACTTTTTCAAACTGGATTTCTTCGCCTTTTAAGCGCCCTTCGACACTGGCTTTGACGTAACCTTCCGTCAGTTCGATTTTCGCGCCCATTTGTTCCAGCGCTTTCAAATGCAAATCGATCGGCCGCGTGCCGATCGCGCAGCCGCCAGGGAGCGACACTTTCGCTTCGCCAAAGCGGGCAAGCAGTGGGCCAAGCACCAATACCGAAGCGCGCATCGTACGCACCATCTCATATGGTGCGGTGAGGTTATGAATGTTGTCCGCCTGCAGCGAGACGATGCGTCCGCGCGGTTTGCCATCAAGCGCGAAATCCTTGCTGCCGTCGGTCATCGAGAGCGTCACTCCGTGCTGGATAAGCAAACGCGCCATCGTTACGATATCGGCAAGGTAGGGAAGATTAGTCAGCGTCAACGCATCTTTGGTCAGGAGCGAGGCGCACATTAAAGGCAGCGCGGCATTCTTCGCCCCGCTGATGCGAATGCGCCCTTTCAGGGTCTTGCCGCCACGTATGCGAATCTTGTCCATGAGGCTTAGGCGCTTTTCTTTTCAACGCGCGGCAGCGTCACACCCTGCTGACCCATATATTTCCCTTTGCGGTCGCCGTACGACGTTTCACACAGCGAATCCGCTTTCAGGAACAGAAATTGGCACGCGCCCTCATTCGCATAGATGCGGGCTGGCAGGGGAGTGGTGTTGGAAAATTCCAATGTGACATGGCCTTCCCATTCCGGCTCCAGCGGCGTCACATTGACGATGATGCCGCAGCGGGCATAGGTCGATTTGCCAACGCAGATTACCAGCACATCGCGCGGGATGCGGAAATATTCCACGGTACGCGCCAATACAAAGCTATTCGGCGGGATAGTGCAAATCTCTGTCTTGCGGTCGACAAAGCCCTTTTGGTCAAAGGCCTTGGGATCAACCGTCGCTGAGTCGATATTGGTGAAAATCTTGAATTCATCGGAAACACGGGCATCGTAGCCGTAAGAGGAGAGGCCATAAGAAATAACGTTTTCCCGTTGTAATTTCTCAACAAATGGCTCAATCATGCCTTGGTTTAGCGCCAGATCGCGAATCGCGTGATCGGGAAGAATACCCATAATTTCCCCTAGTTAATAATGCCGCACCTTAGGCACCAAGCATGTTAAATGCAACGGTTTCTCGTAATCCCGCTTGTGGATAAGCGCCTTTTGGTATATACCTACATGCGAGTTTAGTATTAAGCTCTTCAGCATGTGACGCTGCATGAATAAGAAAACAAGCAGCAGGCGCCCGGCCTTCGGGTGCGTGGCGAGAAAATCCTCACCGATCTTTTCTCCAGATATTTGCCAAAGAGTTTCCTTTCCCATCTGCCTGTGCGGATTGGTCTGGTTTGCGAAAGCTCTTGTAACCCTTTGAACGCGGGGCATCCGCAGGTGCGGACGCTCATGCGCGTTCATGTATCACACAAGGATGTTCCTACATGGAAAACTTTAATGAACTACAGCTTCCGGATGCGCTGCGCGCTTCCCTTAATGCAATGAAATTCGAAAAGCCGACGCCGATTCAGGCGCGGGCAATTCCTTTTGCTTTGGAAGGAAAAGACGTACTCGGCACCGCGCAAACCGGTAGCGGCAAAACAGCTGCATTCGGTATTCCGCTCGTTGCCAAATTGATGAGCTCGCCGCGCGGCAGCGCCCTCGTGCTGCTCCCGACGCGCGAACTGGCGCAGCAGGTTGTGACGGTGCTCCAGCAATTGCTTGGCCGTCAGAAAAGCATCGGCACTGCGCTCCTGATTGGCGGGGATTCGATGCCAAAACAGATGCAGGCACTGCGCGCCCGCCCACGTATCATCGTTGGCACGCCAGGCCGTATCAATGACCACCTGGCACGCGGCACGCTGATGCTCGCCGATGCCAACTTCCTCGTTCTCGATGAAACCGACCGTATGCTCGATATGGGCTTTGGTATCCAGCTGGAAAAAATCTTCCAGTATCTGCCAAAACAGCGTCAGACCTTGATGTTCTCAGCAACCATGCCACGTGAGATCATCAAGATCACGGAGCGTCACTTGAACCAGCCGGAGCGCGTCGCCATTGGCGAAGCGACCAAAGCGGCGGTCAATATCAAGCAGGAAGAAATTCATGTCTCGCATGAGCAGAAATATCCTGAATTGCTGAAGCAGCTTTCCGAGCGCGAAGGCTCTGTCATCATTTTCGTGAAAACGAAGCGTGGTGCGGATCGCCTGGCCGATAAGCTTCGCCGTGCGAACCACAGCGCCGATGCGATTCACGGTGATTTGCAGCAGAACAAACGCGATCGCGTGATTCGTGCGTTCCGCGAAAAGCGTCACCGCATTCTGGTCGCCACCGATATCGCGGCGCGCGGTCTGGATATTCCGCACATCGAGCACGTCATCAATTTTGACCTGCCGCAATGCCCGGAAGATTTCATTCACCGTATTGGCCGTACCGCGCGCGCAGGCGCGGAGGGCAGCGCGCTGTGCCTGATCTCGCCGGATGATAATGATAAATGGCGTGCGATTCAGCGTCTGATGAACCCCGGTGCGCCGCAGGAAAAACGCCTGCATCATGAACCGGGTAAAGGCAACCCACGCCGCAGTCGCAATCGTCGCCGTTTTAGTGGCGATAAAAAAGGCGGCGAGGGACAAGCTCGCCGTGAGGGTGCGCCGCGTCGTGAAGGCGGCTCTCACAATGCAGGCAGTGGCAACAAAAAGCCATTCCGTTTCAAACGTCGCCCACGTCGTAGTGGCGGTGGCGGTAATGGCGGACAAGCAGCTGCCTAATTACTAGCTATTGATAAAAAGCCGCCGGAGCAATTCGGCGGCTTTTTTATTGAACGTCACAAAATAGTAATATTCCAATTATATAGGTATTAAAAAAATTAACGAATATGAATTATGGCAAAAGAAAATACGCTTGCTTGGGACAGCAATTTTGGTGGAAAAACAACAACGCGAGAAGAAGCGCTCTCAGCGTTGGGTATTAAGCCTCGGGGTGGTGGAGAAGTAGGAGAAGTTGAAGAACATTATGAAAGAGTAACAACAAATATGGGCGGCGATCGCCGCATTTACGGCGCGCCCAAATCCGCAAAAGAAAGAAGATCTGCTCAGTCTATATTTTTAACATTTTTAGATGACGATAGTCGTGCAGCATTTACGGCGCGTTTGAAAGAAACCAATCCTGGGATAGACCGCGATGAAATTCGAAGGAGCCTGCAGCAGGTTATTGATGATGCAAAGAAAGAAATTGATCATGTAATTTCAGGCACAGAGATGGGACGTTTAGGTACATTTATTACTAATTTGGAAGGGCGACCTGTTAAAGACGAAGTAGTAGCATATGTAAGGGGAATAACATTTACAGCAACATGGGTTGTTGCACAGCATATTCAGCATCCAGAAAAAACAATAGAATCTTTGGTTAGGGAAGTATCGCCAGAATTTCTTGTGCGTGAAGCAACCAAATTAAAAGCGTTGATGGAAGAATCCTCTACACCTCAGTCCCGCCCACCGTCATCTTTTCGATAAGCAGCGATGGCTGGCCAACCCCGGCCGGAACGGATTGTCCTGCTTTGCCGCAGGTGCCGATGCCTTTATCAAGCTGCAAATCATTGCCGATCGCTTTGACGCGGCGCATGGTTTCCGGTCCATTGCCAATCAGTGTCGCGCCCTTTATGGGGTACGAAATTTTTCCATTCTCTATCATATAGGCTTCCGATGCCGAGAATACAAAGCGCCCGGACGTAATATCCACCTGACCGCCACCAAAGTAATTCGCATAGACGCCGCGCTTCACGCCGGAAATCAATTCATCGAAACTTTTGTCACCCGCCAGCATATATGTGTTCGTCATGCGTGGCATGGGTTGATGCGCATAGGATTCACGCCTTCCGTTGCCGGTGAGCGGCATATTCATCAGCCGCGCGTTCATGCGGTCCTGCATATAGCCTTTTAAAATACCATCTTCGATCAATACTGTGTTTGCCGTCGGCGTGCCTTCGTCATCGACGGTGAGCGATCCCCTCCGCTCGGCAAGCGTACCGTCATCGACGACCGTGACGCCTTTGGCTGCGACTTGCTCACCGATGCGGTCTGAAAAATTGGATGTTCCCTTGCGGTTAAAATCTCCTTCAAGCCCGTGACCGACGGCTTCGTGCAGCAAGATGCCGCACCAACCGGAACCGAGCACCACAGGCAGATCACCGGCGGGAGCAGGCTTTGCCTCAAGATTGACCAGCGCCTGGCGCAACGCTTCGTCCGCTTCTTTTTTCCAGGCGTCGGGCGCAATGAACCGCTCATAACCGGCGCGCCCGCCAAAGCCGGACGACCCGCTTTCCATCCGCCCATTCTGCTCAACGACAACGGAAACATTCAGTCTGACCAGCGGGCGAATATCACGCACGCGTTCGCCGCCTGGACGAAGAATCTCAACCACCTGCCAGCTTCCGATCAAAGAGGCGGAAACTTGTTTGACGCGCGGATCTTTCGCTCTGAGATAAGCGTCCATTTCGCCAAGCAGCGACACTTTCACGGGAAAGCCGACATCGCTCAGCGGATTATCGGCGGAATAAAGCGGCGTGATAGGCGCGTTAGGCGTTAGCTTGTAACTGTGTGATGCCGACTCACCCGTTGCAATCGCGCGAACCGTTTCGGCGGCGCGGCGAATGGCATCCTCGGAGATATCGTTCGAATGCGCAAAGCCGGAGACTTCGCCTAAAACAGAGCGTAGGCCGAAGCCCTGCGATGTATTGTAGCTGGCGTTTTTAATGCGCCCGTCATCATAGGTAAGGCTCTCGGATTGAACATATTCCAAAAAGAGCTCGCCATCGTCCATGCCCACCAAGGCATCGCCTACCAACGCATCCACATGGCCCGCATCCATGCCGGTGTGATGGAAAAACCAGTTAGGATCGAGTTCTTTTTGAGTCATGACGCTTTGAAAAAGTTATCTGTTGCACAGGCCGCCTCTAGGCGGTATTGGAAACGTGTTTTATAATATGGCGCTTCTCATGCAGCAAATCTATACCAAGTTTTTCTTTTTTATTCTGCTTATCTCTGCGGCAGCATGTTTTCCAGGAATGGCGATTGCCGAATCTGCGGACATCATCGGGCACGCACATCCGTGGCAGATGGGTTTCCAGCCACCGTCATCCCCGACGATGGAGAAGCTTGCCAACCTTCACCATTTTCTGGTGTATCTCATTGCATTCATAACCTTTTTCGTCATGGGTCTGCTGGGATATGTCTGCGTGCGTTTCCGCCGCTCGCGTAATCCGGAGCCAAGTAAAACAACCCATAATACGATGATCGAGGTTCTGTGGACGGTGGTGCCGATTCTGATTCTGGTCGCAATCGCCATTCCTTCCCTGCGCATTCATTATTTCATGGATAAGACGGATAAACCGGAGCTGACGCTGAAAGTGACCGGATATCAGTGGTACTGGGGATATGAATTCCCGGATAATGACGGCCTTTCGTTCGAGAGCTATATCAAACAGGAAAAAGAGCTGGGTCCGAACGACCTTCGCCTGCTTAGCGTCGATAAGCCGCTTGTGCTACCGGTCAATACCAATATCCGCGTTTTGCTTACCGCGTCGGATGTCATTCACTCCTGGGCGATGCCTGCTTTTGGCGTCAAGCGCGATGCCATGCCGGGCCGCCTGAATGAAACCTGGTTTCGCATTAACAAGCCTGGCATCTATTACGGCCAGTGCTCCGAACTGTGCGGCCAGGGCCATGGCTTCATGCCCATTGAAATTCATGCCGTGGAAAAAGAAGTATTTGCAGAATGGGTTAAGCGTGCCAAAGCGGGTGATTTTGCAATAGATGGGCTCCGTCTGCCGCAAAACGCTTCAGTAGGCAGTACATTGCACGCATCGGAAAATAAATAAATTTTTGAGGAAATCCTATGGGATACGCAGCTACGGATACACATAGTCACGACCATCACGGTACGCCAACAGGCTGGCGCCGCTGGGTGTATTCCACAAATCACAAAGACATCGGAACGATGTACTTGATTTTTGCCGTATTTGCAGGTTTGGCCGGCGCTGCGTTCTCTATTGGCATCCGTATGGAGCTGATGATGCCTGGCGATCAGTTTTTCCACGGCAATTACCAGCTTTATAATGTGTTCGTCACCGCGCATGCGTTTTTGATGGTCTTCTTTCTTATCATGCCGGCGATGATCGGCGGTTTCGGCAACTGGTTCGTGCCAATCATGATCGGTGCACCCGACATGGCGTTTCCGCGGATGAATAACATCAGCTTCTGGCTGCTTATTCCTGCTATTATCCTTCTTTTCTGCGCCGGTTTTGTCGGCGAAGGCGCCGGTACGGGCTGGACGGTTTATCCGCCGCTCTCCAAAATCGCATCCCATCCCGGGATGGCGGTCGATATGGCGATTTTCTCGCTGCACCTAGCCGGTATTTCCTCTATTCTCGGCGCGATCAATTTTATCGTGACGATTTTCAATATGCGCGCACCAGGCATGACGCTGCAGAAAATGCCGCTTTTCGTATGGGCGATTTTACTGACCGCATTTCTGCTGCTTCTGGCTTTGCCTGTACTCGGCGGCGCTATCACCATGCTGCTCACCGACCGCAATTTCGGCACGAACTTTTTCAACCCGGCCGGCGGCGGCGATCCGCTCCTGTTCCAGCACCTGTTCTGGTTCTTCGGACACCCGGAAGTTTATATTCTCGTGCTTCCGGCTTTCGGCATTATCAGCGAAGTTGTTTCCACTTTTTCGCGTAAGCCGATCTTCGGCTATCTCGGCATGGTCTATGCGATGCTCGCCATTGGTGTGCTCGGTTTCGTCGTTTGGGCGCACCATATGTTCACCGTCGGCATGACAGCGAACACCCGCGCGTATTACATGATCGCCACCATGGTGATCGCGGTGCCAACCGGCGTGAAGATTTTCTCCTGGATCGCGACCATGTGGGGCGGTTCCCTCGAGTTCAAAACGCCGATGCTCTTTGCCATCGGCTTCATCTTCCTGTTCACCGTCGGCGGCGTGACCGGTATCGTGCTGGCGAACTCCGCGCTCGATATTGCGATGCATGATACCTATTATGTCGTCGCGCATTTCCATTATGCAATGTCGCTCGGCGCCTTGTTCGGCGTATTTACCGGTTTTTATTACTGGATTGGAAAAATGTCGGGCTATAAATATAACGAGACGCTTGGCAAGATCCATTTCTGGATGTTCTTCATTGGAACCAACCTGACGTTCTTCCCGCAGCATTTTCTCGGGCTTGCCGGCATGCCGCGCCGTATTCCGGATTATCCGGATGTTTACGCCGGGTTCAATTACTGGTCTTCGATCGGCTCGTATATCGCTGGTTTCAGCGCATTGTTTTTCCTGTTCGTCGTTTTCAAGATGTTCCGCGATAAGATTCCGGCTGGTGTCAATCAATGGGGCGACGGCGCGAAAACCATTGAGTGGACGGTCCCGTCACCACCACCGTTCCATACGTTCGAAAAAACCCCGAATTTTAATTAGATCGTGGCAGCAGGTTCCGTCAGCTATTCCTACAAGGCGTCCGGCACCGTCACGTCCACAATAAAGGATTACGTCACCTTGATGAAACCGGGGGTAATGCTCCTTGTTGTTTTCACCGGTACTGTCGGCATGATCATGGCGCCGGGACATCTGCCGCCCTTAATGACGTTGCTCACCGTGCTCTGCATCGCCCTCGGTTCAGGCGCGGGCGGCGCTATCAACATGTGGTACGATAAAGATATCGATAGCATCATGAAGCGCACGTCGGCACGGCCGGTTCCATCGGAGCGCGTATCCGCTGATGATGCGCTTGCATTTGGCATCGTACTCGCCATTGCTTCGGTCTCGCTGCTTGGATTGGCGGTTTCCTGGGCAGCGGCATGGCTGCTTGCTTTTTCCATCTGGTTTTACGCAGGTGTCTATACCATTCTCCTTAAGCGCTCGACGCCGCAGAATATTGTCATTGGCGGAGCGGCAGGCGCTTTTCCGCCTGTCATTGGCTGGCTTGCCGTTACGCCGCATCTGACTTTGGAACCATTTCTTTACTTTCTCATTATTTTTTTCTGGACGCCGCCGCATTTCTGGGCGCTTGCCCTTTATCGCTCGGACGATTACAGAAAATCAGGCGTGCCAATGCTGCCGGTCACCGCAGGCATTGAATCGACTAAAAAACATATTGTCCTTTATTCATTGATTTTAGCGGCCGCGGCGCTGCTCCCTGGTATTATCGCCCAACCCGGATGGCTTTATGTTGCTGCTTCTGTTCTGCTTTCCGGAATTTTCATGCGGTATGTGTGGCGCGTTTATGTCTCACATGAGCCAAAAGATGCCTATCGGTTGTTTGGATATTCGATCAGTTACTTATTTTTGCTGTTTTTCATGTTGGTTTTAGATAAGCTCCTCACGCCTATCATTTTTTAGTGGGGAGTTCTATGGCTGACAGCACAACGACGAATGAATCGACCGAAGCGCCTGCAGAGGGTACAATGATGATGCAGGAAGTGCCTGCGGATACGGCAGATACCGGTCATCAAACGATGATTATTAAAAACGCGGAAGATGCTTACAACGAAACAATGAATACTCTTTATCTCTCTGGATTCAGTTTTATTCTCGGTGTGCTTTTCACCGTACTGATTCTCTTGATTCTCGATTTCATGCGCCGCAACGCCAGCGATCAGGAAAAGTAAAATGCCGCACCAGGAACGGCATCGCACGCAGCGTGGGAAAAACCTTGTCGTCGCCGTGCTGTTGGTGCTAACCGTTGTACTCCTGTACGCGGTTACCCTGGTGAAGTATGGAAACTGAAGCGGTTATACGGAAAAAAAATCACTCGCTCTTGATAAGCCTTGCCGCTCTGGTAATGGGCATGCTTCTGCTGAGTTATGCTTCCGTGCCGCTTTATCGCATATTCTGCAGGGTTACCGGCTTTGGCGGCACAATCAACACGGAAGCAAAAGCGCCGCCTGCGCATCCGTTAGCACGCATCGTCCATGTGACGTTCAATACGGATGTCGACCGCGATCTGCCTTGGAAGTTCAAAGCGTTGCAGCCATCCATCTCGCTTCACGTCGGCGAGCGGAAGCTTGTTTTCTTTGAGGCGACTAATGAATCCTCCGAGCCTGTCACCGGGATTGCCGCCTACAACGTCACTCCAGAAAAACTGGGTCCCTACATTGATAAGATCAAATGCTTTTGTTTTGATAAGCAGATGATTAAGCCGGGTGAGACCGTACGTTTTCCGGTGTCGTTTTTTGTCGACCCTGACATGATAAATGATCGCGATCTCGATGATATTGACACGATGACGTTGTCATACACCTTTTTTCGCGCTACAGAGCCATAGATAACTTTCTAGATTCAGGATTTTCAATGTCCCACCACGATCATCAAGCGGCCGACCACCCGTTTCATTTGGTCAATCCGAGCCCTCTGCCTTTTGCCTCATCGATGAGCCTGCTCGCGGTAACCGTTGGCGCGGCGTTGTTTTTCCATGACCATGGCAACGTCGGCGTGCCGTTATTCATTGCAGGTATTCTCGGCGTATTATCATGCATGTTCTTCTGGTGGCGCGAAGTTATTCGCGAGGGTATCCGCGATCATGCGCATACCCCTGCCGTCCAGCACGGGCTGCGTTTCGGTATGGCGCTCTTCATCACTTCCGAAGTCATGTTTTTCGTCGCGTTTTTCTGGGCATTCATCAGCGCTGCCGTGATGCCTAAAATCTTCCTGTCGGATACATGGGACGTTTTGCAGGCTTATAACATCTGGCCGCCGGCAAATATCAAGACCTTCGATCCGTTTGATATACCCTTCATCAACACATTGATCCTGCTTCTTTCCGGCACTACCGTCACGTGGGCACACCATGCCATTATTCATGGCGATCGCCAGAATGCGATTAAAGCATTGGCATTGACCGTGTTTCTCGGTTTTTCATTTACCTGCCTGCAGGCGTATGAATACCACCATGCGCATTTCGGTTTCACCGACGGCGTCTATGCCAGCGCCTTCTTCATGGCGACCGGATTTCACGGTGCGCACGTCATCATCGGGACAATTTTCCTAACGGTTATGTTGATCCGCTCTATCCGCGGCACATTGACGCCCAACGGCCATCTTGGTTTCGAATTCGCTGCCTGGTACTGGCACTTCGTTGACGTTGTGTGGCTCTTTCTCTTCGTCACCATTTACTGGTGGGGCAGCTAGGCTTATATCAGGAGGCCATGTCCTCTTTTTACAAAACAACGATATCAGGCAAATGCCCGCGCTGCGGCGAAGGCAGTGTTTTTTCCAATCCTTTGATGCTCGCCCAATCCTGCCCGGTATGCGGCCTTTCTCTCGAGAATGCAGATACGGCGGATGGACCTGCTTTTTTCGTTATTACCGGCGTAGGTGCATTGGTGACCACGCTTGCCGCCGCCGTTGAGCTCATTGCCGAGCCGCCTTACTGGGTGCATGCAGTGCTTTGGATTCCGCTCATTCTTTTCTTGTCTATCGTTGGGCTTCGGCTATGTAAGGGGTGGATGGTTGCCGCACATTACCGGCACGACTTTTTGAACTCCGACGATTCCTGATGCGTTTAAAAAAACCAAGACCCATACCTTTAATCATGACGGCAGTCGCGGTCGTGACCATGTTTTCGCTTGGCATCTGGCAAGTGGAGCGCCTTGCATGGAAGGAAAAACTGATTGCCACCATCGAAGATGCGCGCCGTCAGCCGCCAGTACCGGTCCTGCCGGCTACTGAAAATGACATTCGCAAACTGGCGTTTCAGCGTGTGCAGCTGGAAGGGGAGTTTTTGCATGAACATGAATTTCATCTGGCTGCCCGTTACGATGGCGGGGTCCTCGGCTATCATATTCTGACCCCATTCAAATTGCTGGATGGCCGCATCGTGCTTCTGAACCGTGGCTGGGTGCCCGCCGCCAAGAAAAATCCGGAGACCCGCGAGCAAGGAAATATCACGGGCAAAATATCCGTCATTGGGATGGTGCGCACCGATCGCGACCGCAATTGGTTCACGCCCGCCAACCAGCCTGAAAAGAATCTCTGGTTTGCTAAAGATGTTGGCGAAATGGCTTCTTTTTCGCATTTGCCTCTCGAACCGGTTGCACTCGATGTGCTTTATGACAAACCGCCGGGAGGTATTCCTAAACCGTTCAATGGTGACCTCGAACCGCGGAATGATCATTTAGGCTATGCTTTTACCTGGTTTGCCATTGGGTTTGCGTGCCTCATTATTTTTATTATATATCATAGGGATGATAAAAAACAAAATCAGATCATTGACGCAAAATAGCTTGTTTCTGCTGCATTTTCTGGTAATCCACCCCTATCATGAAATCATCTATCCGTTATCGCTCAACCCGAGGCAATTCGCCGGTTCTGGACTTTGAACAGGTTGTGCTTACGGGTCTCGCCTCGGATGGCGGACTCTACGTGCCGGACAGCATACCTCAATTTTCCTCGCATCAGATCGCGAGCATGAACGGTATTTCCTATCCGGAACTGGCGCTGCGTTTGATTCATCCTTTTGTTGGAGACGCGATAAGCGAAGATGAATTGCTGGCCATGCTCGGCGAAAGTTATCGTGAATTCCGCCATCGCGCCATCGCACCGCTAAAGCAGATCGGCAACCAAGAATGGGTGCTTGAGCTGTTCCACGGTCCAACGCTCGCCTTCAAGGATTTCGCGCTGCAGTTTCTGGGCAGGCTGATCAGCCATATTTTAAAGAAACGCAATGAAAAGGTCATGATTCTGGGCGCAACGTCCGGTGACACCGGATCGGCGGCGATTGCCGGATGCCGCGGGCGCGACAATATGGAGATCGTTATTCTTTATCCGCAAGGCCGTACCTCCGATGTACAGCGCCGCCAGATGACAACGGTCGAGGATGAAAATGTGCATTGCGTCGCTATCAATGGCACGTTCGATGACTGCCAGCGTCTGGTAAAGCAGTTATTTGTAGATAGTGCGTTCCGCGAAAAGCATAATCTGACGGCGGTCAATTCCATCAACTGGGCTCGTATTCTTGCGCAGGTGGTTTATTATTTTTATGCTGCATTGCAGCTTGGCGCACCGGCACGAACATTTTCATTCTCCGTGCCGACTGGTAATTTCGGCGATATTTATGCAGGTTATCTGGCACGGCGTATGGGTTTGCCCATAGAAACACTGCTTATTGCCTCCAACCGAAACGACATTCTGACACGCACGGTTGAAACCGGCGAATATAAAATAGACAGCGTATTCCAGACGTTGAGCCCCAGTATGGATATCCAGGTCTCCAGCAACTTTGAGCGGCAGATATACGATCTTTATGGTGGCGATGCTGAAGCGACGCGGGCGCATATGCAATCGCTTGCTCAGCAGGGAAGCTTCACGTTGTCGGATGCCGTGCGGCGTGAACTGGCGACCATATTTTCTGCTGTTTCCATCGACGATGCGGAAACAAGCCAGACGATCCGCGATATCTATCAGGCGACGGGTGAATTGCTTGACCCGCATACAGCAGTGGGCGTGGCAGCAGCGCGCAAAGCACGCAGCCATATGTCCAAACCCTACATTACGCTTTCGACGGCGCATCCGGCGAAATTTCCCGATGCCGTGAAAGCGGCAACGGGCGTCACGCCGGAACTGCCGCCGCACATGGAATCTATATTCGAGAAGAAAGAACGTTTTACCAGCGTTCAAAACGATGTAGATGCCTTGAAATCCTTTATTGAGAAACGTAGATAAGAATCAATGGCCTATCAAATAACTACTCTCGACAACGGACTTCGTATCGCCAGTGAAACCATGCCATCCGTGGAGACGGTTGCAGTTGCGGTTGCGGTGGGAGTCGGTGCGCGCCATGAAGAAGAGCGTGAAAATGGTATTTCCCATCTGCTTGAGCACATGGCTTTCAAAGGTACGAAAACCCGTTCAGCAAAAGATATTGCGGAGTTGTTCGATGATATCGGCGGCCAGAGCAACGCTTATACGTCCATGGAAAACACTGTCTATTATGCCAAGGTAATGAAAGAAAATCTTGCATCTGCAGTGGATATCCTCGGCGATATTCTAACGAACTCAGTCATGGACAAGCAGGAGCTGGCGCGTGAGCAGCAAGTCATTCTGCAGGAAATCGCCATGCAGCAGGACACGCCGGATGATCTTGTCTTCGATATGTTCACTATGGCGGCTTATCCTGAACAGGCGTTAGGCCGCTCGATTCTGGGCACACCGGAGAAAGTGAGCAGTTTTACCGCCGACGATATTTTCGGCTACATGGGGAAACATTATATTCCGGCTCGTATGGTGGTAACGGCGGCGGGTAATCTTAATCACGAAGAGTTTGTCGGCTATGTGAAAGAACGCTTCGCCGATATGAAAGCGACACAGCAACCTCCGCTTCATAACGCCACCTACAAAGGCGGTGAGTTTCGCAAGGAGGATGATCTGGAGCAACTGCACATCGTCTTAGGATGTTCAGGCGTGGGCTATAATGACAGGGATTATTACGTAGCGCAGCTGCTGACGACGATTCTGGGCGGCGGCATGTCCTCTCGCCTTTTCCAGGAAATCCGAGAAAAACGTGGACTGGTCTATCATGTTTCTTCATCCCTATCAGCCTATCGGGAAACAGGAATCTTTGCGATCTATGCAGGGCTTTCCGGTGATAAAGCGGAAGAATTTATTCCCGTCACCTGCGAAGAGCTTCATAAGATTTGCACAGGCGTAACGGACGCAGAGCTTCAACGCGCCAAGAATCAATACCGCTCCGGTCTTTTAATGGCGCGGGAAAATACTTCGTCAGTAGCGGAATGGATGGCGCGTCACCTGCTTAACTATGATCGCTATAAATCCGCTTCCGAAATTTTAAGCGAGATAGAGCGTATTACGCGCGACGACGTAACGCGGATTGCGAAAAAGCTTTTTTCGAATATGGATGTGACGCTGGCCGCACTGGGCCCAACCGGTCACGTGGAATCTATTGAGGCGACACGGCGTCGTTTTGCGTAGGCTTGAAAGGCGTCAACGTTTTGACTTCCACATTAGTCGCAATTTTGCCGGTGCATGTATCCACCGTGATCAGCCGGTAACTGTTTTCTTTCTCCGGATCGACGACCATGACGCTGAGAACATTATCTTTCCATACCGTTGTTGCCGGCTGGCCGAACGGCGTTAGATCGACAGTCGCTTCTGCGGCGCATTTGCCTTTATGACCCATGACGTCGCCTGCTTTTCCAACCAGAATGGAAACCAGGAAAACAAAGCCGCCGATAAGAATTAGACCCATGGAAATCACCAGAAATTTCAATGGCCCAAGATTTTCTTTTTGCGTGGTCATATGTCTTTTCCCTTTGTATAACGTGTCTCCATAACGACAGCATTCCCCTAGGGCAAGAAAGAAATCCGTGAAGATTATCACCGTTCAGCTGAATCAATCCGGCCAGCGCCTGGATCAGGCGATCGTGGCAGCGACGGAAGATCTTTCCCGCAGCCGCGTGCAAGCCTTGATTAAGGAAGGGTGTGTCACTGTTGATGGCAGGAACGTCACCGACGCGTCCGCGAAAGTAAAAGAAGGAATGCAGTGCCGTATTGAAATTCCTGACGCGATATCTTCCGTCATCGTACCGGAAAATATTCCGCTTGATATCGTATTCGAGGATGCGCATCTGCTGGTCATCAATAAGCCGGCTGGCATGACGGTGCACCCGGCAGTCGGCAATCGGGAAGGTACGCTGGTGCACGCATTGCTGCATCATTGCGGCGATACGCTCTCCGGTATCGGCGGCGTGGCGCGTCCTGGCATTGTGCACCGTCTGGATAAAGATACGAGCGGACTGATGGTAGTGGCAAAGCACGATGCGGCGCATCAACATCTCTCCGCACAGCTGGCGAAACGTACTTTAAAGCGTGTGTATCAGGCGCTGGTCTGGGGTCGCATGGCGCAGCTTAGCGGAACATTGGAAGGCGCCATTTCCCGCTCGCATGCCAACCGTAAAAAAATGGCCGTGGTCAAAGATGGAAAGCCGGCCCGAACCCATTATGAAGAAATTGAGAGCTTCTGGACAGAAAGTATCGGCAAACGTCCGTCGGAAGTATTGGTCTCCGTTGTCGAGTGCCGTCTGGAAACAGGGAGGACACATCAGATACGCGTCCATTTCGCCCATGCAGGCCATGGCTTGGTCGGGGATGCGCTCTATGGCGCGACCACCGGCCAGCGCCTGAAACATTATCCTGAAACATCAATCTCTAAGGAAGCGCGCCATGCATTGCTGGAATTTCCCCGCCAGGCACTACACGCTCTTGAAATCGGTTTTATCCATCCTATATTACATGAGCATATGAGCTTTTCAGCGCCAGTGCCTCAAGATATTAAGGCTTTGATTTCAAATCTTAAAACATAACGATAAATAATACTTGACTAAATTAGTCAACTTTATTACTATGCACCATAGAAAATTTATGCATACGCGCATACGCTTTTCATCTATAAAGACAATGTCTTCCCCGTTTTGGATTGTTCCTACATATTTTTTTAAGTTTGATGGAGTTGTGTCATGACCTCGATGTCGTTACCCGTGCTCGCCTCTGACAGCACGCTGAGACAGTATTTAATCGAAATTCGAAAGTTCCCTGTTCTGCAGGCTGACGAGGAATATATGCTCGCCAAGCGATGGGTGGAGCATGGCGACTATGAAGCCGCGCATACCTTGGTCACGTCCCACCTGCGGCTCGTTGCGAAACTTGCAATGGGCTACCGCGGTTATGGCCTGCCGGTATCCGAGCTGGTTGCCGAAGGCAACATTGGTTTGATGCAAGCCGTTAAGCGTTTCGATCCGGAAAAAGGTTTCCGCCTTTCCACCTACGCTATGTGGTGGATCCGCGCAGCCATCCAGGAATTCGTCCTGCGTTCATGGTCGCTTGTGAAAGTCGGCACCAGCGCGGCGCAGAAACGTTTGTTCTTCAATCTGAAGCGACTCAAAAAACAGATCAATGCCATAGATGGCCGCGATCTTACCGCTGAAGAAGTGAAGATGATCGCAAAAGAGCTTGATGTCAGCGAAGACGATGTCATTGCGATCGATCGCCGCATGATGGCGCACGACCAGCATCTGAATGCTAAAATCGGTGAGGATGGCGATCAGGAGATGATGGATCTTCTGCCTTCGGAAGAACTCAACCCGGAAGAAGCATTTTCAGAACAGGAAGAGCGCACATCAAGGCGTTCGCTGCTGAAAAAGGCGCTCAGCAAGCTGACTGCCCGTGAACGCAACATTATCGAAGAGCGTCGCCTGAATGATAATCCAAAAACGCTAGAAGAGCTGAGCCAAACGTATAACATCTCGCGCGAACGTGTGCGTCAAATCGAGGCACGGGCGATGGAAAAACTGACAGCTTCCATGGCTGGCGGCGCTGCTTAAGACCAGCTGACTGTAATCATCATTAGCCGGATGCCATGCTTCATCGGAGCGTGACATTCGGCTATTGCATTACCAAAATCCTAGCCTATATAGTTTCCATAATACGGCATACCCCTTGTACGAAGCGCGGAAGCAATAACAAATAAGCGCGTAAATACAAGGATTTCATAAAGTTGAAAGGAAACACTATGGCAAAAGTCATTGGTATTGACCTCGGTACCACCAATTCCTGCGTGGCTATCATGGAAGGTAAACAACCTAAAGTTATTGAAAATGCGGAAGGCCAGCGCACCACCCCGTCCATGGTCGCCTTCACCGATAGCGATGAAGTGCTGATTGGCCATCCGGCCAAGCGCCAAGCCGTCACTAACCCAGAAAATACGTTATTTGCGATCAAACGTTTGATCGGTCGGACATTCGAAGATCCGATGACGCAGAAAGACCTTAAGCTCGTCCCTTATAAAATCATGAAGTCCGATAATGGCGACGCATGGGTCGAGGTTAAAGGCAAGAAATACTCTCCAAGCCAGGTCAGCGGCTACATCCTGCAGAAAATGAAAGAAACGGCTGAGCGTTATCTTGGTGAGCCGGTGACGCAGGCCGTCATCACCGTTCCGGCGTACTTCAACGATGCTCAGCGTCAGGCGACGAAAGATGCTGGCCGTATCGCCGGCCTTGAAGTGCTGCGTATCATTAACGAGCCGACGGCTGCTGCGCTCGCTTACGGGTTTGAAAAGCAAGAAGGTAAAACCATCGCGGTCTATGACCTTGGCGGTGGTACGTTCGATGTATCCGTCCTCGAGATCGGTGATGGCGTGTTCGAAGTGAAAGCCACCAATGGGGACACGTTCCTCGGCGGGGAAGATTTCGACATGCGTATTCTCGATTTTCTGGCCGATGAATTCAAAAAAGAGCAGGGCATCGATCTCAGAAACGACAAGCTTGCGTTGCAACGCCTAAAAGAAGGCGCCGAAAAAGCGAAAATCGAGCTTTCGAGCGCCATGCAAACCGAAATCAATCTACCGTTTATCACGGCAGATCAGACCGGCCCGAAACACCTCAATATCAAACTCACCCGTGCCAAGCTGGAAAGCCTGGTTGACGATCTCGTCCAGAAAACGGTTGAGCCGTGCCGTGCCGCTTTGAAAGATGCGGGACTTAAGGCTTCCGACATCGATGAAGTGATTCTCGTCGGCGGTATGACCCGTATGCCGAAAGTCATCGAAACAGTAAAAAGCTTCTTCGGCAAAGAGCCGCATAAGGGCGTGAACCCGGATGAAGTCGTGGCCATCGGTGCGGCCATTCAGGGCGGCGTACTCAAAGGCGAAGTCAAAGACGTTCTCCTGCTCGATGTGACCCCGCTATCGCTCGGTATCGAAACGCTTGGCGGCGTCTTTACGCGCCTGATCGATCGCAATACTACGATCCCGACGAAGAAAAGTCAGGTCTTCTCCACGGCGGACGATAACCAGACGGCAGTCACCATCCGCGTCTTCCAGGGCGAGCGCGAAATCGCGGCGGACAATAAATTGCTCGGCCAGTTTGATCTGGTTGGTATTCCGCCGGCACCGCGCGGCATGCCACAGGTGGAGGTGACTTTCGATATCGATGCCAATGGTATCGTCAATGTGTCGGCGAAGGATAAAGCGACGAACAAAGAACAGCAGATTCGCATTCAGGCATCCGGCGGTCTCTCAGAAGAAGAGATCAAAGGCATGGTGCGGGATGCGGAAGCGCATTCGGCGGAAGATAAGAAACGTAAGGAAATGATCGAAGCGCGTAATCGCGCCGAGAGCCTGATCCATGAGGCGGAAAAGAATCTCAAGGAGCATGACGCGATCATCAAGCCAGATGACAAATCGGCTATCCAGGAAGCTATTTCTTCGCTCAAATCGGCGTTGTCGTCTGAAAACAAAGCGGATATCGAATCGAAAACGGATGAGCTCAGCCGCAATATGATGAAAATCGGCGAGGATATCTATAAGGCGCAGCAAGCAAAAGCATCGGGCGGTGAGGAAGGTTCTTCCGGTGGTTCGCCTGAGCAGGAGATCCTGGATGCCGACTATGAAGAAATGAAGGACGATAAGAATAATTAGGGAGTAGTAGAGTCGGGAGTCGAGAATCAGTAGTGAAAACGAATCACTCGGCTCTGGCTCTCGGCTCTCATGATAAATGGCCAAACAGGATTACTACGAGTTACTAGGGGTTGATCGCAAAGCAACGGCGGAAGAGCTGAAAAAAGCGTACCGCAAGCTGGCGATGAAACACCATCCTGATAAAAATCCCGGTGACAAAAAAGCTGAGCAGAAATTCAAGGAATTGAATGAAGCCTATGACGTCCTTAAGGACGATCAGAAACGCGCAGCATATGACCGATTCGGTCATGCTGCATTTGAAAATGGCGGGGGCGGGCCCGGCGGATTTGGTGGCGGCAACGCAGGCTTTGATTTTTCAGGCACGTTTTCCGACATTTTTGAGGATTTATTCAGTGACTTCACGGGCGGTAAACGCCGCCCCGGAGGTGCGGGGCAACGCGGCGCCGGCGGTACCGGCCAGCGCGGGGCGGACCTGCGCTATAATATGGAGATTACCCTTGAGGAAGCCTTCAAGGGCAAACAGCAGCCATTCAATATCACGACATCTGCTGCCTGCCAGGATTGCAGTGGAACCGGCGCTGAAAAAGGCGCCGCTCCAGAGAATTGCACGGCCTGCAATGGCCGCGGTACCGTGCGCGCCCAGCAGGGGTTCTTCACCATTGAACGCACCTGCCATGTCTGCCAGGGCACGGGAAAGATCATCAAGAACCCTTGCAAAACCTGTGCGGGTTCTGGCACCGTCCGCAAAGAAAAGTCCCTATCGGTGAATATTCCGGCGGGCGTCGAAGAAGGCACGCGCATCCGCCTGCCCGGTGAAGGCGAAGCAGGATTCCGTGGCGGTCCGCCCGGTGATCTTTACATCTTCCTCGCGATCAAACCGCATCCTTTTTTCCGCCGGGATGGGGCAAACATTCATTGCGATGTGCCGGTGACATTTGTCACGGCGGCGCTTGGCGGCACCGTGGACGTGCCGACGATTGAAGGCACCAAGGTAAAAGTCTCCGTGCCCGAGGGCACGCAGAATGGACATCAGTTCCGTCTGCGCGGCAAAGGCATGACGGTGCTGCGTTCACAGTCGCGCGGCGATATGTATATCCATGCGCGTATCGAAACGCCGGTGCATCTCACCAAAAAACAAAAAGAGCTCCTGCGCGAGTTCGATAAAGGCAGCCCTGCTTCCACAAACAATCCGGAAACCGCCGGGTTTTTTGATAAAATGCGCGAATTCTGGGAAGATTTAAAGGAATAATATATGAAACTCGCCGTTACAGGGGCAACCGGACGCATGGGTAAAACCCTGATGCGGGCTATTCATGACCATGAAGGCACAATGCTGGTCGGCTCGACGGAACGAGCTGATCGCCTGGCGGAAGCCGCGGCCATGATCGCCCGCGAGGAGTTCGAGGGGGCGATTGTAACGAATAGCCTCGACGATTTATTTGCAGAAGCCGACGGGATTATTGATTTTACAGCACCTGAATACAGCCTTCAGGTAGCTGAAATGGCGGCGGATATGAAAAAAGTCCATATTTGCGGCACTACCGGATTTACCCCTGACCAACACAAGAAAATGGCGTCATATGGCAACAGCGCGCGGATCGTCTGGGCGCCGAATATGAGCATATGTGTCAATCTTTTCATCGGGTTGGTGGAACAGGCCGCAAAAGCGCTGGACGACGATTTCGATATCGAAATAGTCGAAATGCATCATCATAAAAAGCAGGATGCACCTTCCGGAACCGCGCTCGCTTTAGGCCGGGCGGCTGCAGAGGGAAGAGGTGTCGCTTTGGATAAAGAAGCGGTGCGCGCCCGCGACGGTATTACCGGTGAGCGCAAGAAAGGAACGATTGGCTTTGCAGCCTTGCGCGGCGGCGATGTCGTCGGCGATCATACGGTGATCTTTGCCGGGGAAGGTGAACGGCTGGAGCTGACACACAAAGCATCCTCCCGCGCGATCTATGCAAACGGCGCCATCCGCGCCGCGCTCTGGGCGAAAAAGCAAAAGCCCGGATTCTATTCGATGAAAGATGTTTTAGGGTTGTAGTCAGCTAGACTAGTCGTCTTCGTCCCATACGCTGGGCTGCGAAATATTGATTTTAGGCATTACGGGCTTTGGTACATCAACTAAGCCATACGTAACAGCCATTTCGGAACGTAACTCTGCGGAAGGTTCGCCGGTGCCAGCTGAAAGAATACTGCCAAAATCACTTGGAACAAAACGCTCTTTATTTTTCATGGCATTTTTGAGCTTTTGAAGATTTCTCAGGCTCAATTTTACATAGGAATAAACAGGGTCATTAAAGGTATTTTTTCCCTGCATTAAAATCACAACTTCTTCATCCAATAGTTTTTCATCGAAAACTACGGAAGTGCTGTTTTTACTAAAGGCGCGGGTTACCCAATCGGACATGTTTAATAATCACTCTTTCAGCTAAGTGATTATAAAGGCTTAGAGTATAAAATTAAAACTAAAAGATAGGATTTATCTAGATTGATAAAAGGAAACAAACCCGAGTTGCAAAAAAAAGCCTTTATAACTTAATTCTAATCGGCTTATCGGCTAATTAGATTAGAAATAGCAAACGCTTGCATGCCTGGGATTTGCTGACCATTCACAAATTTAGTAATATCATGATCACCAGCATGCACTAATGCGGATAATTGATTTACGCGGCCATCTGGATGTCTATTTTGGCCAATAAAAGCGCCTTCGTTCCACTCAGTGCTACCAACTTGCAAATCAACCGACATATAATCCCTTTTATTCTGAGCCGTAGAAGCTATTTCCTCTACGCTATAGTCATACAATAACCCAACTGCCCCATCCCTCTCAATCGGCATCCTGCCTGCGTCACGAACACTTAATCGTTCTGTAACAGAACCGTCATAGAGCAATCTTTCTAAGTAAAACTCGAATAAAATACTAAGTAATGTCCGGAAATATAATGGGCTGAAAATAAATATTATTTTCTAAACGTCCGTTCCGTGGAAATAAGCGTAGATTTTTTTTGCGACCTGTTTGCTGATGCCGGGCACGGCTTCTAGTGCGGTCAAACTTGCCTTTTCGACGTCTTTGCTGGAGCCGAAATGATTGAGCAAAGCCTTTTTCCGGCCCGATCCGATGCCGGGAATCTCATCCAATGCCGAAGCGCGCAGGGCATTTGCGCGCTTAATGCGGTGAGAGCTGATGGCAAAGCGATGTGCTTCGTCCCTAAGCCTCTGAATATAATATAATAGCGGTGAATTTTCTGGTAACTGAAAGGCGTCTTTGCCCGGCATGTGGAACCATTCGCGTCCGGCATTACGGTCCACCCCCTTGGCAATACAGGCGAAGGGAAGATCGGCGATGCCCAATTCCACCAGAATGTCACAAACGGTGCTCATATGCCCTTTGCCGCCATCGATCAGAAGGAAATCTGGCCATATACCCTGATCGCGGTCAGGATCTTCCTTGGCAAGACGTGACAAGCGGCGGGTCAGCACTTCGCGCATCATGCCATAATCATCGCCCGGCGTCAGTTCCTCGCGTCGAATATTGAAGCGGCGGTAGGATTTTTTATCCAGGCCCTCGGGCGAAGCGACGATCATGGCGCCGACTGCATGCGTGCCCATGATATGACTGTTGTCGTAAACTTCGATGCGGGACGGCGGCTCAGGCAAGCCGAATAACTCCGCGAATTCTTCTAGGCGCGCCTGCTCTGTCTGCCGTTCAGAGAGTTTCAGACTTAGCGCCATTTTTGCATTTTTGAGTGCGTCGTCGACGATCTGACGCCGCGCTCCACGTTGTGGTAGCGAGACGTTCACCTTGTAGGTGGTCAGCGTGGACAAAGCTTCTTCCAGCACGGAGCTATCCGCGATCTCATGCGAAAGAATAATCTCGCGTGGCGGGGGATGCGATTGATAGAATTGCAGGATGAATGCTTCCAGAATATCGCTCTCGGTATTGTCGGCATAAGCAGAAAGAAAACTGGATTTATTACCGAAATTCTGGCCGCTGCGGAAAAAGAAAACCTGAACGCAGCAGCTATCACCTTCCTTGTAGCAGGCAATGACATCCGCATCGCTGACGGAAGAAGTGCTGTTATTCTGCTCCTGCTGAATCTGCGTCAGCGCACGTATACGGTCCCGGCATTGCGCAGCTTTTTCATATTGCTCAGAGACGCTATACTCCCGCATCTCTGTAAAGATTGCTTCCTGCACTTCGCGATTTTTTCCTGAAAGAAAATCCTTCGCCTGTCTTACGAGCGCACCATATTCCTCCTCATTGACGTAGCGCACACACGGTGCGGAGCAGCGCTTGATTTGATACTGCAAGCACGGGCGCGAGCGGTTTTTAAAAATCGTATCCGCACAGGGTCGCAGCAGAAATGCTTTCTGTAGCAGCGCCAGCGAATGATTGACAGCACCCGCCGAAGCAAACGGACCAAAATAACTCTCTCCTTTTTTCTGTGCACCACGGTATTTGACAATGCGCGGGAAAGGATGCGAATCCGTCATCATGATGTAAGGGTATGATTTATCGTCCTTAAGCAGAATGTTGTAACGCGGCCGGAAGGTCTTGATGAGATTGGCTTCAAGGAGCAGCGCTTCAGCTTCCGAGCGGGTCGTCACCACCTCCATTGCCGCAGTCTGCGAGATCATCCGGAAAATACGATTGGAATAGACTCCTTTAACCGCGTAAGACGTAACTCTGTTTTTCAGGTTTTTGGCTTTGCCGACATAGAGCACGTCGCCATTCACATCCATCATGCGGTAGACGCCAGGAGAGGTCGAAAGATTCTTTGCGAAACTGCGAATGAATTCGCTGCCAATGAGCGGTTCGGACATAACTTTCAGATAATGCGTTTTTCACTGATAATCAAAGCCCCAGAGAAAATACAAATCAGGATGTAAATTTAATCCACGATTTCTGTGGATAAGTCTGTGTGAAACACGTGATGTATGTTTTAAGTAGTGCCTTTTTATGTGTTTTTTACGCGTTGCCTAAATTTTGTGCAATTGGTTAAGGCTTTGATTAAAATGGCTTTTATTTGAGAAGTCTGTTCCAAAACAGTAAGCTATGTAAATCCTGCATCCAGAAAACGGCCTGCTATGCAGTTTTTGCCGCATGTGAACAATATACTTCATCATTTTTAAATAGGCGCTTTATTCCGTCGCGTAAAGATGTGGTAAGGCCATGCCGCTACTGAGATCAATAATATGCCCGGTGATCGAAGGCGTTTCCAAAAGAAAATCGATTGCGGCACAGACTTCGCCTGTATTGCTGTTGGAGCGAAGCGGGGTGAAGCCGCGAATTTTTTCGAACGTTGATGGCAGGTCAGAGTCGCCGGGAAGTGTTGCTCCAAGGGCAATTCCATTAATGCGAACCCCAGGCGCAAGGCTCCCTGCCAGCAAGTTTACCGCGTTATGCAATCCTAATTTACTGATAGAATAGGAAAGATAATGTGGTGAAATGCTCCAGCCCAGCATGCCGTCGAGCAGGCAGATAACATGTCCCTTTGCGTCTTTTGGCAGCTGTTTGACAAAGGCCTGTGTCAAAAGCAACGGGCTTACCAAATTGACGTTCAGATGGTTTTGCAGCCTGTCTGCCGTCAGTGTTACCACAGAATCTTTTTCGAACACTGAAGCGTTATGAATGAGCAGGCTAACTGGTTTACTTAAATTTTCCAGTAATCCCGAGACCGCATCGGGTATGGAAAGATCAGCTTGAACAAGATGCGCCGATCTTCCTAATCCCTCGATATCATTAGCGGTTCTCCCTGCTTCTGTCTCAGAATGCCCATAATGAAGGGTAATATCCCAGCCTTTAACAGCAAGATGTAAGGCGATCGCCCTGCCTACCCGGATAGCGCCGCCGGTGACAAAAGCATGTTTGGAAGTAGAGTTCGTCATTTACAATAAGAAAGAGTGTTGTTAGGTTCTCGCCAAAATATCATGAAACTGATTGCCGGCAATAGCAACCTCCCACTCGCAGAGGCCATGGCGGAATACCTCAAGGTTCCGCTGACAAAGGCCAATATTCGCCGTTTTTCCGATATGGAAATTTTCGTCGAGGTCCTGGAAAACGTTCGGGGTGAGGATGTGTTCATTATCCAGTCTACCTCGTTTCCCGCCAATGACAATATCATGGAGCTGCTTATCCTGCTTGATACGCTGAAGCGTGCATCGGCGCGGCGGGTTACCGCGGTTATTCCCTATTTCGGCTATGCGCGTCAGGACAGAAAACCTGGCCCGCGCACCCCTATTTCCGCCAAGCTCATGGCAAACATTATTACGTCCGCCGGCGCTGATCGCGTGCTGACGATTGACCTTCACGCCGGCCAGATTCAAGGATTTTTCGATATTCCCGTTGATAATCTCTATGCGCTACCGGTTCTGGTAAACGACATTAAGAAAAGCTATAAAACAGAAAATCTTATGATGGTTTCGCCGGATGTCGGCGGTGTAGTTCGCGCCCGCGCTTATGCTAAACGTCTTGGTGTCGATCTGGCGATCGTCGATAAGCGCCGCGAACGCGCCGGTGTTTCCGAAGTGATGAATATCATTGGTGATGTCGAAGGCCGTGAATGTATCCTGATCGATGACATCGTCGATTCCGCCGGAACACTTTGCAATGCTGCCAAAGCACTTAAAGATCAAGGAGCTACGGATGTTTCTGCCGTCGTGACGCATGGCGTGCTCTCCGGTCAGGCAATTGAGCGCGTTTCAAATTCGGTTTTGAAATCCCTGGTCGTAACCGATAGCATCGGGGCGACAGAGGATGCAAAAAAATGCAGCAAAATCAAAGTTGTGCCGATTGCGCCCTTGCTGGGCGAGGCGGTGAAGCGTATTAGTGAGGAAAGCTCTGTTTCCAGCCTTTTCGATTGATTTTCAAAGATTCCAGAAGGTGCAACTTACCCATTGAACGGGGAAATAAATTCGTGTAATGGGTTCCACCCTATATATAAACAAGGTAAAAAGTCATGCAAAGCTCGGTAGCATTCAAAGGTGATCTCAGAACCCGTCTCGGTAAAGGGGGTTCGCGTGAACTGCGTCGTCAGGGTATGGTTCCCGCAACGCTCTATGCAAAGGGCGGCGAACCGTTGTCTTTCGCACTCGGCGCTCATGAAATGTCGATTGAATATTTCAAGGGCGGCTTCATGAGCAAGATCGTTTCGATCGAAATCGGCAAAGACAAACATTTTGCGCTGCCGCGCGAAGTACAGCTGCATCCTGTTACCGATAAAATTGAGCATGTCGATTTCCAGAAAGTCGATGAGAAATCGGAAATCCGCGTTGCGATTCCGGTAAAGGTGCTCGGCGCAGACAAGAGCCCGGGCATCAAGCGCGGCGGCGTGCTCAACATCGTGCGCCACACGGTGGAATTCTATTGCCGCCCGATGTCGATTCCGCGCTCGATCCAGATCGATATTTCGGATGCGAACATCGGTGATTCCATTCACATCTCTACGGTGAAACTGCCGGAAGGCGTCCGCCCGGCTATTCAGAATCGCGATTTCACCATTGCAACCATTGCTGGCCGTATGGCGGAAGAAGTCATCCCGACGACTGCTCCGACCGCTGAAGGCGCTCCTGCTGCCGGTGCGGATTCCGCTGCCGGTGGCGCCGCTACGGGCGCTGCTGCTCCAGCGGCCGATAAAGGCAAAGACAAGAAATAATTTTTCTTTCGTTCAAAAAAGCGTTTTCTCAAAGTATGGTCTTTGAGAGATAAGGCGCGTCTATGTTTTTACTCGTTGGTCTTGGTAATCCCGGCAAACCTTACGCAGGAAACCGCCATAATATCGGCTTTATGACGATAGATGCGATCGCGGCGTCCTACGCGTTGCAGGAAGAAGGAAAGAAATTTTCCGGCATTCTGGGTAAAGGAAAAATCGACGGTCAGCCAATAATAGTGCTTAAGCCGCAAACGTTTATGAATCGTTCCGGCGAAAGCGTGCAGGCGGCGACCGCGTTTTATAAAATTCCGCCGCAAAACATTATTGTCTTTCACGATGAGCTCGATCTGGCGTTCGGCAAGGTACGCATCAAGCAGGGCGGCGGCAATGGTGGCCATAACGGGCTAAAAGATATTGATGCGGCGCTGGGAGCAGATTACTGGCGCGTCCGCCTAGGCATAGGCAGGCCGGAGCATCAGGGCGAAGTAAGCGCGTATGTGCTGAGCGATTTCAGTGCGGAGGAAAAAACGCCGATGCATGAAATGATCGCATCAGCCAGTCGCCACATCGGTGAGCTGCTCGCTGGAAGGCCGGAGAAAATGGCCAATAATATCGCGCTCGACCTCAAGGACGTCTTGCCGAAACCGCCCGCTTCCGATAAGCAGGCGGAATAAACCAATTAAGGATTTGAACATGGGTTTTTCGTGCGGTATTGTCGGCTTGCCGAACGTAGGTAAATCGACATTGTTCAACGCGCTGGTCGCTACGCAGCAGGCGGAAGCAGCCAATTATCCGTTCTGCACCATCGAGCCCAATCTGGGCCGTGTCAGCGTGCCCGACGAACGCCTCGACAATCTGGCCAAACTTGCCAAATCCGAAAAAATTATCCCGAATCAAATCGAGTTCGTCGATATCGCCGGTCTCGTTAAAGGCGCGAGTAAAGGCGAGGGGCTTGGCAACCAGTTTCTCTCGCATATCCGCGAAGTGGAAGCCATTGTTTACATGCTTCGCTGTTTTGAGGACGGCGATATCACGCACGTCGAAGGCTCCATCGATCCCTTGCGTGACTGGGAAATTATCGAAACGGAGCTACTTCTTGCCGATCTGGAAGGCCTCGAAAAACGGAAAGACAACCTGCTGAAAAAAGCCAAAAGTGGCGATAAGGAATCCAAAGAAACGCTGGAGCTAATCGAGCAGGCGCTTGCGCTGGCGTCTGCTGGAAAGCCGCTGCGCAATCTGCCGCAATCAACGGCAGAAGAAAAAAAGAAGGTGCGTGCACTTCAGCTTCTTACCACTAAACCGGTAATGGCGGTCTGCAATGTGGACGAAGGCTCGGCGGCAACGGGAAACGCGATTTCGGATAAAGTCCTTGCCTACTGTGCGGAACAAAAGCTTCCCGCCGTCATTATTTCAGCGAAAATCGAATCGGAAGTGGCGCTGCTGGAAAGCGACGAGGAGAAAAAAGAATTCCTCGATGCGCTGGGGCTGAAAGAAACGGGTCTTTCCCAAATCGTTCGTGAAGGGCAGAAGCTGCTGGGGCTGCTCACCTTTTTTACTGCCGGCCCAAAAGAAGCGCGTGCCTGGACTGTGCAAAACGGAGCGCTCGCTCCGCAGGCAGCCGGCGTGATTCATACTGACTTTGAAAAAGGATTTATCCGCGCCGAAACAATTGCCTATAAAGATTACATCGACTGCGGAGGCGAAGTCGGCGCCAAGGAAAAAGGCAAATTACGGCTTGAAGGGAAAGAATACCTCGTGCAAGATGGTGATATCTTTCATTTTCGCTTCAACGTCTGAGGCCGCACTGCCACCCAGTACGTCAAGCAGAGCTGAGGCACATACAAGGGATATCTATGCTTCGCAACAAGCAACGCCCGCCGCAGATGGCTCCTACTTGGCTCAAATATATCCTCTTTGCATTTATTGGCTATGCGCTTTTCATTCATTTCACCGGTAACGGTGTGAAGGAAGCCGAGCATAATTCTAACGCCGTATCCAAAGGTATCGTCACGTCCAATGCCCGCGAATATCGCCAGTCTTCCGGCGTGACCATCGGCGGCGATATTGCCGGTACGGGTGAAGACGCCATGTGCGGACAGACAGCCATCGTTAAAGTCACGGGAAAATATAAAGATGGTAGCGTGATTGAAGGCGTAGATGGCAGCAAGGAGATTACGATTCAGGTGGGATCGGATAAAGATACCTACCCCTGGTCGCCCGGCGTGATTGGCATGAAAACGGGGGGCATTCGCGAGGTGCTCATTCCCGTCGATGAAAAAATTGCAGATGCAAAAAACCTTGATAAGAGCGAACAGCTTCAATACCGCATTGAACTAGGCTCGCTAAGCCCAAGTCTGCCGCAAGGTACCGTATCTTTCCGCGCCAGCGAATTGACCATAGGCCGCGGCGAGGAAATCCGTTGCGGCGATAAGGTAAAACTCCATCTTGATCTCTGGGGCCCGGATGGAAACCTGCTCTACTCTACCTTGAAGGAAAAAGATAAGGAACCGCTGACCATGACGATTGGAAGCTCTGAGCTTTTCTACGGCATTGATCGCGGTGTCCTTGGTATGCGTGAGGGTGGTGGACGAAGCCTCGTCGTACCGCCTGCTTACCTCGTCGCCGGAGGAAAAGGGGCGGAAGAATTCACGAAAATCATTGAAAAACTGCCCAAAGACGCTATCGTCCTCGCCGATGTGACGGTTGTGGAAAAAGTCCGTCGCTAACATCCAGAATTTAAGGCAATAGAATGAATACTGTCGCAAACCGCCTGAATGCGGTCAAACCTTCGCCGACGATGGCGATCACAGCGAAAGCCAACGAACTGAAAGCTGCCGGCAAGCCGATCATTGGCCTCGGCGCGGGTGAGCCGGATTTCGACACGCCGGATCATATTAAGGAAGCGGCTATCGCAGCGATGAAGCGCGGCGATACGAAATATACCGCTGTTGCCGGAACACCCGAACTGAAGGCTGCCGTTGCCGCTAAATTCAAGCGTGATAACGGGCTTGAGTATGCCGCCAATCAGATCGTCGTGGGTTGCGGTGCCAAGCAGGTAATTTTCAATGCGCTGCTGGCAACGCTCAACGCAGGTGATGAAGTGATTATACCGGCGCCGTACTGGGTCTCCTATCCCGACATGGTTTATTTTGCTGAGGGCGTTCCCGTCATCGTGCCGTGCCCGGAATCGGACGGCCTGAAGCTGACGCCTGCCGCGCTCGAAAAAGCGATCACAAAGAAAACCAAATGGTTGATCCTCAACTCGCCTTCCAATCCGACCGGCGCAGCCTATTCCAAAGATGAATTGAAAGCGATTGCGGAAGTCCTCAAAAAACATTCGCATATCATGGTGCTTTCCGATGATATTTACGAATATCTCGTCTATGACGGGTTTACGTTCAATACGATTGCACAGATAGCGCCGGAGCTGATGGATCGCACGTTGACGCTGAACGGCGTATCCAAAGCCTACTCGATGACGGGCTGGCGTATCGGTTTTGCCGGCGGCCCGAAATGGCTGATTTCAGCAATCTCTGACATTCAATCGCACTCGACCTCCAATCCGTGCTCCATTTCGCAGGCGGCTTCCGTCGCGGCATTGAATGGCCCGCTCGATTTCCTGACCAACTGGCGCGAAGCGTTCAAGAACCGTCGCAATCTGGTTGTTGACTCTTTGAACCATATTCCCGGTATCCGCTGCGCGAAACCCGAAGGCGCTTTCTACGTGTTCCCTAACTGTGAAGGCATTTTCGGCAAGACCGCGCCATCCGGCAAGAAGATCACGAATAGCGAAGAGTTCTGCGGCTATCTGCTCGAAGATTCGCTGCTTGCCGTGGTGCATGGCTCTGCGTTTGGCTCGGAAGGATTCTTCCGCATCTCATACGCCAAGTCGGAAAAAGATCTTACTGAAGCCTGCGAACGGATCGCCAAGGCTGTCGCTGCATTGAAGTAGCGAGAGCATGACGTGAAGCGCGTCATTAAAAAACTTTTGAGACCCAAAGAGCTGACTAGGCTCGCCGGTTACGGCATTAGATTCCTGAAGAAAAACGGCCCGCTACACACCGGAAAATTTGCGGTCAAGCTGGTGCGCGATCATGGTGTGCACGGCGCGGCGGAGGCATTCTTCCTGCGGCTTGCTGGCACGCCGCCCATGATCGGTGAGTGGGGAAGAGCGCGGCTGGCGCATCAATATGTTGCTGTGGCGCATGATGTACCCGTCGATATCATCGTTTGCATACATAACGCTCTGGATGACGTCAAAAATTGCCTGGATTCATTGCTCCGCGAAACCCTGCCGCCGTATCATCTGATTCTGATTGATGATGGCAGCGCAGAAGAAACCAAAACATTCCTGCAAGCCTTCGCTGCTTCGCAGGGTGCCAAGTTGATTCGTCATGAGGTTGCGCAGGGCTATACGAAAGCAGCCAATGCCGGTATGCGTGCCTCCACGTCTGATCTTGTCTGTTTGCTTAACAGCGATACGATTGTCACACCGTTCTGGCTCGACCGCATGGTCGCGTGCCTGCTCGCTGATCGTTATACGGGCGTCTGCGGCCCGCTTTCCAATACAGCTTCGTGGCAGTCGATTCCGGAAACATTACGTGATGGAGATTGGGTGGAGAATAGCTATCCCGAGGGTATCACGCCGAAGAAAATGGCGTTGATGCTCGCAGCTTCGTCGCCTCGTCGTTATCCGAAGGTGGGGTTTCTCAACGGCTTCTGCCTGCTGATTCGCAAAAAATTGATCGATGAGATCGGCATGTTCGATGAGGGAACGTTTGGCGCCGGTTACGGCGAGGAGAATGATTTCTGCCTGCGCGCCCAGAAAGCGGGATGGAACCTCGCGGTGGCGGACGATGCGTATGTTCATCACGCACAGTCGAAAAGCTATAGCCACGAGCGCCGCAAGATGCTCGCCGAAAATGCCGATAAAGCACTCCACGCGAAACATGGCGGAGAATTGATTCTGGAGCGCCTGGGAGCAACAAAAGATAATCCGGTGCTGGAGGGTATCCGTGCCCGCGCCGTGCTCTTTGCCGAGCGCCAGAAGCTGATTGAGGAGACATGTGCTCTCTATGAAGGAAAGCGCGTTGCTATCATCCTGCCCGTGTTGCAATCGGGCGGCGGCGGCAATGTGATCCTGCGCGAGGCGGAAGCGCTTTCGGCGATGGGCGTCAATGTGTCCGTCGTCAACCTCATGATCAATTATGAGATTTTCGATGAGCAGCACCCTAACCTGCAGGTGCCAATGCATTACATCCGTGACCTTCCGGATTTGAAACAGGTTGCCGAAGAATCCGATGCGGTTGTTGCAACGCTGTTTCTCAGTGTTCACTGGATTGCTGAACATGTGGATACCACGCGCAAGGGTCTGTCGCTTGGCTATTATATCCAGGATTTCGAGCCGCATTTTTTTCCTAAAGACAACCCAATGTACCAGCAGGCATGGGATAGTTACACGCGTATTCCGAATATGCGGCTTCTGACCAAAAGCCGCTGGAACCGCGATGAAATTTTTACCAACTGTGAGCGCGATGCGGCGCTGCTCGGCCCCAGCTACGCGTGGAATATGTTCTATCCCAGCATGCCGAAATCATCTGGCGACAAGGTGCGCATCACGGCGATGATCAGGCCCAATACACCCCGCCGCGCGCCGGAGCTGACCTTGCGTGTTTTGAAACGCTTGAAACAAACGCTGGGTGAGCGCATCGAAATCATTATCTTCGGTGTAAACAGCAAGGACGATGCGCTGAAAACGATGGAAACCGATTTCGCGCACATCAATGCGGGCGAGCTGCCTACGATGCAGGTGGCGGGCGTGCTCGATGCGAGCGATATTTTCCTCGATTTTTCCGTCTACCAGGCAATGGGCCTGACGGCGCTGGAGGCGATGGCATGCGGCGTTGCTGTCGTTGCACCATTAAAAGGCGGTTCTGGCGAATTCATCATGCATGAAGAGAACGGATTGCTGGTCGATACCAGCAATGAATATGCCTGCTACCAGATGGGGCTGCGCCTTATAGAAGATCACGAACTGCGTCAGCGCATCCAGCATCAGGCGTTGAAAGATGCGGTACAGTATTATCCGGAAAAAGCGGCTCGCAAATTGCTCGACGCACTGTTCGGGGAAGCGGTCGCCAGGCAGAAAGGAGATACCTATGCGCATTCATCTGCTGCATGAGCAGGACGATAAAGGCGTCCCGCACGGCTGCTCCTATATCCGCTTATTGCAACCTTTCAGCCATCCATCACTGAAAGGTAAAGTAGAGATTACCACCGGCAAAAATATTCCAGATGCGGTCGATGTGATTATTCTGGAACGGCTATGGCTACCCAGTTTCAATATGTTTCATGCGCGTAATATCCTGAATGAAATCAAGCGACGCGACGTGCCGTTCATCTATACGCTCGATGATAATCTGCTTGATTTGAACCTGGAACCGGGTCTCAAAAATTTCCCCACGCATGAGCAGCGCCAGATCATTCGAATGTTCGCTCAGGAAGCAAACGGTATTATTGTTTCCACCAATCCGCTGGCCGAACGTATGCGGAAGTTTAATTCGAATATCCATATCGTTCCAAATCAATTGGATGAGCGACTTTTTACAAAAGATCGTAAAATGCCTTCGCATCAGAAAATACGTTTTGGCTATATGGGCACGTTCTCGCATCTCGAGGATTTGCTGATGATTCTCTATCCGCTGCGGGCATTCCTGACGCGCTGGAAGAATAAGGTGGAATTTGAAATACTCGGCATCTCTGAGCATGTACGCACCAAGGCGATCTTTGATGGCATGCCGGTGAAATACCATCATCTGAACAAGCGGGACATTCACTATCATGGTTTCGTGAAATGGATGCATAAACATATCGCCTGGGATTTCGCCATTGCGCCGCTCGCCCGTACACCGTTTAATGACGGCAAGTCAGACCTTAAGGTACTCGATTACGGTATCTTTGGCATTCCAGGCATCTTCAGCGATGTGCCGAGCTATCATGACACCGTAAGGAACGAGAATGGGTTCCTCGTTCCTAACACAGAAGAGGCGTGGGAACAGGCATTGGAAACGATGGCAACGGATACGGCGCTACGCCAGAAGATGGCCGCTACCGTGAAGCAGGAAGTCTGGGAAACGCGTACCCTTGCGCAAAATGCCTGGCGCTGGCTGGATGCGGTGGAAAAGATTGTTAGTCAGTCTGCGAAGAAAGCAGCTTAGCGCGTCAGCGTGTCTTCTGGCACTAGTCCGCCCAATCCACGTCCACCTAAAATATGCACATGGAAATGCGGCACGGACTGCGAGCCGTGTTTGCCGTGGTTGGTAATCAGACGATAGCCGCTTTCCGGAATGCCCAGGTCAGCGGCAATCGTGCGCACCGTTTTGAAGAAGCGGACAATCTCCGCTTCGGAGGCTTTCTCCGTAAAATCGTGGAATGAAATATATTCGCCCTTTGGGATCACTAGTACATGCGTCGGCGCGGCGGGGTGCAGATCATGAAACGCAAGCACTGCATCGTCTTCATACACTGTCTTATTGGGAATTTCTCCGCGCAGGATTTTCGCAAAGACGTTAGTGGTATCATAAGTCATATTTTTTCTCCGTCATTCCTACGCAAGTTGGAATCTAGCAAAAGCGCCATGGGCGCGATATATTTTAAGTAGACTGGATTCCAGCTTTCGCCGGAATGACTGATCTACATCACCCGCGACTTCTTTTCGGCTAAACCGGAACGTCCCTCACGGCGCTCGAATTCATCGGCGATGTCATCCGGCGTCACGCCAGCGTCCTGCCACAGCACCATGAGGTGAAAGAGGAGATCGGAGCTCTCGCCAATCAGCTTTTCTTTATCCTGACTCACAGCGGCAATGGCTACTTCGACCGCTTCTTCGCCAACTTTCTGCGCCATCTTGCGTCGGCCCTTGCGCGCCATTTTTGCAACGTAGGAAATTTCAGGATCCGCCGCCCAGCGTTCCTCGATGGTGGCGCGAAGTTTTTCCATGCGTTTGAAGAATTTTTCCATCAGACGAATCTGACCGGAATCCCTTGTTTATTCAAGTATTCTTTTACTTGCGGAATAGTGAACGTGCCAAAGTGGAAAACCGATGCGGCAAGCAGCGCGCTGGCATGCCCTTTGGTAAATCCATCGGCGAAATGTTCCAGTGCACCCACGCCGCCGGAAGCGATTACTGGCACTGAGATGCTATCTGCGATTGCGCGCGTCATCGGCAAATCAAAACCTGCGCCGGTTCCATCCCGATCCATTGAAGTGAGAAGGATTTCGCCTGCTCCGTAATCTACCATGCGCCTGGCCCATTCCACGGCATCAAGTCCGGTCGCGTTGCGCCCGCCATGTGTAAAGATTTCGAACTTCTTCGTACCGATCGACTTTGCATCGACCGCTACAACGATACATTGCGCGCCGAATTTTTCCGATGCTTCCTGGACGAATTCCGGGCGCTTGACGGCAGCCGTATTGATCGAGACTTTGTCAGCCCCGGCAAGCAGAAGCTGGCGTATATCTTCAAGTGTTCGCACGCCGCCGCCAACCGTAAAGGGAATGCGGCAGACGGTTGCTACTTTTTCCACCATTTTGAAAAGCGTGCCGCGCCCTTCGTGCGATGCAGAAATATCGAGAAAGATGAGCTCATCCGCGCCCTGGTCGTCATAGATTTTTGCCTGCTCAACCGGATCACCCGCATCGCGCAGATTGACGAAATTCACGCCCTTGACGACACGGCCATCTTTCACATCGAGGCAAGGAATAATGCGGGCCTTTAACATTATGGAGCGAGCTTTATTTCCATCGCCGCCTGACAGCAAGTGGGCTGGCAACCGCCGCCGTTTGGCTGACTTGAGTGATAGGAGGGGGTAAGGTTTTGCGAGGCGAGGGTTTTGCCATCGCGACTGATCGTAACCGTTAAACGTTTTGGCCAGCCGTTGATCCAGATATCGCCGAAGCCCTGGTTGTCCTTTGGCAGGGCGCAGCCACTTTCGGTAATCTGCATCCAGCTGGAGGTGCAAGTCAGGCTATTACTTTCGCAGTCACGCAGCGGCAGGCTGCCTTCGCAGGTGGCCGCCTTGCCATCCGCATCGAAAACGAACTGATAATGACCCGGCTTCCAGCGGTAGTTAGTATCGATATGAATCGAGAGTCCGTCCATACAAGCCATCATCGTGCAGGCCATACGATTCGATGTTGAGGCGGGAGGCGTTGGGCACGCTTCTTCTTTGATACCGATTGTATCCGGCGCCGTATACGGCTCTTCCGGATCGGGATTGTAACCGGGTACTGCGGCGGGCGTTTGTGCCCAGGCATGAGCGGAAAGAGTGAGGAGTAAGAAAGTAAGTGCCGTTTTCATAATATCTCCCAGGGATAATTTACGATGCAATGCGTAACGCCTCTTCCGGCAAAATAGTCCGTTCATAAAGTGCGCGGCCAATGATCGCACCGGAAATACCCTGAGCTGCTACAGCATTAATATTTTCCACATCACGAATACTGGAAACGCCGCCGGAAAGAATAATCGGGATGCGCACTGCCTGGGCAAGCGCGAGTGTTTCATCGATATTCGGTCCCATCAGCGCACCATCGCGGCCAATATCGGTATAGATGATGGCGGACACGCCGGAATCCTCAAAGCTTTTGGCAAGGTCAGTAGCCTTTACCTCAGAGGTTTCCACCCAGCCTTCCACGGCCACTTTGCCGCCGCGTGCATCGATGCCGACCGCGATGGTGCCCGGAAATAGTTTGCACGCCTCGTTGACCAGCGCTGGATTTTTCAGTGCGACGGTGCCGAGAATGACGCGCGTGATGCCTGCCTCCAGCCAGTAGGAAATTTGCTCGATGGTACGAATCCCACCACCGAGCTGAATAGGCATAGAAACTGTTTTTCGAATGGAAGCAACGGCCTCGGCATTGACTGGCCTGCCTTCGATAGCGCCGTTGAGATCGACAAGGTGGAGCCATTTGAAACCGGCTGTTTCGAACGTCTTTGCCTGCTCGCTTGGCTTTTCCGCAAACACGGTTGCTTTGTCCATATCGCCCCGCAATAGGCGCACGCACTGGCCATTTTTTAAGTCGATCGCAGGGTAGAGGGTTAACGTCATAGAGCACGAAACCTAAAGCTAAACTCTTAAAAACTCAAGTTATTCAACGCTGGATAAGCGCTCGAGCTTTTTATAGAAATAATGTCCGGCAACCATCTGGCCGCCGACGAATTCATGATAGGGCAGAATACCCCAGCGAATATACTCATTATCCTGATAAAGCTGCAATGCGGCTTCCTGGGTTTCGCGCACACTCAGGCGCAAAACCGTAAATCCGCTGCTTGCCGCTTCACGCTCCGCTGCCTGCAATAACATGCGTGCAAGGCCGTGGCCGCGCGCCCAGGGAGCCACAAAGTGCGATTCGATCCCTGCTGAAAAATAGGAGGTTTCCTTGTTTTTTCCGGGTCGCAGCAGTTGAACGGAAGCGCACAGCGTACCATCCAGCCAGCCGCCAAAAAGCTCACGCTCGGGGACGAGCAGCACGCCTTTCCAATAGCTTTCCATCATCTCGCGCACCGGTGGGGTGACCCAGCTGAAACCAATACCATCCCTGATGGCGTCTTCTGTCGCCTGACAGAGGTTATCCATATCAGCGGCACCCAGCGTGGTGATTTTATCGACGCGTATAGTCATGCGGGTCTGTTTAGTGGGCATCAGCGCCAGAGTCCAGTAAAACCGCCTATAGCGCGATAAAATTGCGCAGCACAAGATCGCCTGTTTTATGGCTTTTTTCAGGATGGAACTGCGTGCCGAACATCGTGCCTTTCCCGATCATCGCCGTCAGTTCACCGCCGTAGTCCACCGTGGCGATAACATCGTTTTTATCCGCGCATTGTGCGTGATAACTATGCACAAAATAGGCGTGGTCGCCGCTTGCAATATCCCGGGTCGCGCTGCCCGGGCGGGCGATAGTCAGATTATTCCAACCCATATGCGGAATTTTCAAAGATGGATCGGTAGGCGTGATCGGCACCACTTCGCCTCTGATCCAGCCAAACCCTTCATGGATGCCATGCTCATGTCCGCGTTCCAGCATCAGCTGCATGCCTACACAAATACCAAGGAATGGAACCTTATCCTGCCGGACGCGTTTTTCCAGCATCCCGCGCATGCCGGGCAAGGCATTGACACCGGCAAGGCAATCGCCGTAAGCGCCTACCCCGGGCAGGACGATATGCGTTGCTTCTTGAAGATCATTGGCGCTCGACGTGATATGCACTGCGTCCCCCGCAGCGCGGCGGAGTGCGGCGGCAGCGGAATGCAGGTTGCCGGAACCGTAGTCAATCACGCAGATATGTGTCATGCGTTGGGAAGCGGATTTGAAAAAAAAGGCTGAGCATGCTTGCCGACGTGACGGTCATAAAAACGGTGCGTTGCTTCAATCTCGCTGCCGGCAACGATGACGTCGGTCGTGATCCAGCCCTTTTTCTCGAGCGTGCCGCGCCAGAAATCGTTGGCGGAAAGTGCAAACATAATGCGTACGCCAAGATCAATCACCATGACGCTGCTTGGGTGCATGCCATATGTTTTCGCAATGAGCGTTGCGCCTCCTGCCAATAGCACATAAACACCGGCGACAATCCACAGGCGATGATACAAAGCCCAGAAAACAGAAAAAAGGAATGCAAAAAAATTGAACCCCTCCGGAATGAAGACCGCATTTTCCATAGGTTTGCTTGCTGCCGGATCGACATGCACGGAGTAGATTTTCACACGATTGAATAAAGCCATATTATGCAGTCAGCGTTCCTTTTGTTGACGGCACGGCATGTGCCTGACGCGCATCGAGCGCAACAGCAGCTTTCAATGCCCGCGCGAGTCCTTTAAAGCAGGATTCGATGATGTGATGATTGTTGATGCCATATAAGTTTTCGACATGCACGGTTGCGCCGACCGCAAAGGCAAAGGCCTGAAACCATTCACGAAATAATTCCGTATCCATATCGCCAAGCTTCGGCTGGCTGAAATTTACCTTCCAGATGAGATAGGGTCGTCCCGATAAATCGATGGAAACCCGGGATAGCGTTTCATCCATCGGTATATAGGCATGTCCATACCGTTCAATGCCTTTACGCTCGCCGAGCGCTTTGGCCACTGCCTGGCCGATAGTAATGCCGGAATCCTCGGTCGTATGATGCGCATCGATATGCAGATCGCCTTTCGCGCTTAAAGTAATGTCGATTAAGCTATGGCGGGAAAGCTGCTCCAGCATATGGTTAAGAAAACCAATGCCGGTTTCGACCTTATAAGCACCTGTTCCATCGAGATTTACCTCGGCGCTGATCTGGGTCTCCTTAGTGGAGCGGGTCATTTGGGCCGTGCGCATGATTGTCCTTATATCGTAACAGTAGCGTGGCATTATAAGTGAATTGCGGCCCTGAATACACTATAATTTATTCACTCTCAAGCGAGATGACACCCATGAAAGCAAGGTTTATCATTCTGACTTTAATGATTTTTTTGCCGGGATGCGGTAACGGCGACGGCTGGTATGAGAGCAAGGACTGGGGCAGCTGGGCAAAAAGTGAAGGTGGTGCCTGGTATGGGGAACAGACGGCAGAAGAAAAAGAGGAAGAAAGCTGGTGGTGCAGCTTCACCAACACCTGCTCAAAAGAAGAATCCGTTGCCTGCAGTGTGTACGGGCGATGCGATAAAGACGGGGATGGTGACGCTGATAAAGACGACGAGAAAAAGACCGTTGCCTGCAGTTTTTACGGCAACTGCCCCGAGTGATATTGCAAAACACCTGGCGCGCACTATCTTCCCTTTCATGACAGAAGAACATGCACCCAAATCCTGGCACGCAACGACAATTGTCAGTGTGCGCAAAGGTAATAAAGTAGTTATCGCGGGCGACGGGCAGGTGAGCCTTGGCCCAACCATCATTAAATCGGGCGCGAAGAAAGTTCGCACGCTGGCGGACGGTAAAATCCTTTCCGGATTCGCCGGTGCCACGGCCGACGCGTTTACGCTGTATGAACGGCTGGAAGCCAAGCTGGAAAAACATCCGGGGCAATTGATGCGCGCCTGCGTCGAGCTTGCCAAGGACTGGCGCACCGACCGTTATCTGCGGCGCCTGGAAGCCATGATGATTGTGGCCGATAAAGAGGTTACGCTGATTCTTACCGGCAATGGCGATGTACTAGAGCCGGAGGACGGCATTGCTGCCATTGGTTCTGGCGGTAATTATGCACTCGCAGCGGCACGCGCATTGAAAGACCAGGACCTTGATGCCGAAAATATTGCCCGTAAAGCGATGCAGATTGCCGGTGAAATCTGTGTTTACACCAACACCAACCTTACCGTCGCATCCCTTGATGCGGCTTAAAAACAACCCATATATTCGTATCCATGTCTAATCTAACTCCCCGTCAAATCGTTACTGAACTTGATCGCCACATCGTCGGCCAGAAGGATGCAAAAAAAGCAGTCGCCATTGCGCTGCGCAATCGCTGGCGACGGCAGCAGGTGGCGGAACATATGCGCGATGAAATCGTGCCGAAAAACATTCTGATGATAGGCCCGACCGGTTGCGGCAAAACCGAAATCGCCCGCCGTCTCGCCAGGCTCGCGGAAGCGCCCTTCTTGAAAGTAGAAGCGACAAAATTCACCGAAGTCGGTTATGTTGGCCGCGACGTGGAGTCCATTGTGCGCGACCTGATGGAGGTCGCTATCAATTTGGTGCGCGAGAAAAAACATAAAGAGGTCAAGGAAAAGGCAGAGGTAAATGCAGAAAACCGTCTGCTTGATGCACTGGTGGGCACCACGGCCACCGCGGAAACACGCCGCAAGTTTCGCGAAATGTTCCATAACAAGGAGCTTGGCGACAAAGAGGTTGATATTGAAGTTTCGGACACCACCAACCCGATGTCCAGCTTCGATATCCCAGGCATGCCCGGCAGCCAGGTAGGCATGATCTCGATCGGCGAGGTCATCGGCAAAGCAATGGGCGGCAGGACAAAAACCAAAAAATTACTGGTACCGGAAGCGTACGAGCTGCTGCTGAAAGAAGAATCCGACAAGCTGACCGATCAGGAAAAGATCGTTCAGGAAGCGCTGCGTACCGTTGAGAATAACGGTATCGTCTTCATCGATGAAATCGATAAAGTGGCATCGCGGCAAGAAGTCCGCGGTGGCGAGGTCAGCCGTGAAGGGGTGCAGCGCGATCTTCTTCCCCTTATTGAAGGCACGGTGGTGCAAACCAAGCACGGCGCGGTGAAGACGGATCACATTTTATTCATCACCTCGGGCGCGTTTCATATGTCGAAACCATCCGACCTGCTGCCAGAATTGCAGGGACGTCTGCCGATCCGTGTTGAATTGAACCCGCTTTCGGAAGACGACATGGAGCGTATTCTGAAAGAACCTGAAGCGAGCCTAACGAAGCAATATGTCGCGCTGATGCAGACCGAAGGCGTCAAAATCACTTTTGCCGATGACGGTGTGAAAGAGCTTGCCTCACTTGCGACGCGTTTCAACCGCGAGATAGAGAATATAGGGGCGCGACGGCTCCATACCATTATGGAAAAGCTGATGGAGGAAATCAGTTTCGATGCACCGGAGAATCCTGGATTGGAAAAGACAATCGACGCCGCTTACGTGCAGGAAAAAGTATCTGTCCTCGCCAAAAATACCGATATGAAGAAATTTATACTTTAAGCAGCGGATTTCGTTATTTTCTCGATCTCATCGCGGATGCGCGCCGCGAGTTCGAATTCAAGATCGCCCGCCGCCTGAAGCATGCGGTCCCGTAGTTGCGTCACGTAAGCATCTTTATTGCCGCCTTTGAAGGCAGGTATACCGTAGTCCTTCAGCTTGGTATCGACGGTTACGTAATCGCCTTCTGTCGGATCTTCCATCGCTTCGGCAATCGCTTTGGCCACTGTCTGTGGGGTAATGCCATGTTTTTCGTTGTATGCTTGCTGAATGGAGCGGCGGCGATCCGTTTCTTCCAGCGCTTCTTTCATGGAATCCGTCATGTTATCGGCATAAAGGATGACTTTGCCTTCGACGTTGCGTGCGGCCCGGCCAATGGTCTGGATGAGGGACGTACGCGAGCGAAGGAAACCCTCTTTGTCGGCATCCAGGATCGCCACCAGTCCGCACTCTGGAATATCGAGTCCTTCGCGCAGCAAATTGACGCCGACCAGCACATCGAAGGTGCCCAGGCGTAGATCGCGGATAATGTCGATTCGCTCCAGCGTTTCTACATCCGAGTGAAGGTAACGCACTTTGATGCCCGCTTCATGCATATATTCCGTGAGCTGTTCGGCCATTTTCTTGGTAAGCGTTGTCACCAGCACGCGGCGGTTCACTTTGATCTGCTGATGACATTCGTGCAGCAGATCGTCCACCTGGGTTGCTACGGGCTTAATAATGCAGACAGGATCAATCAGCCCGGTCGGGCGAATGACCTGCTGGACAAATTTACCGTTCGTCCAGGTAAGCTCAATCTCGCCTGGAGTTGCGGAAACAAAAACGGTTTGCGGACGTTTTCTGTCCCACTCTTCGAATTTAAGGGGACGGTTATCAAGCGCGGAGGGCAGGCGGAACCCGTATTCCACCAGCGTTTCCTTGCGGGCGCGGTCGCCATTATACATGGCACGGATTTGCGGTGTGGTCACATGGCTCTCATCGATGAAGAGCAGCGCATTCTGTGGCAGGTATTGGAAAAGGGTAGGAGGCGGATCGCCGGGCCGCTGGCCATTGAGAAAACGTGAATAGTTTTCAATGCCTTTGCACATGCCGGTTTCCACCAGCATTTCCAGATCATACGTCGTACGCTGCTCCAGACGCTGTGCTTCCAGTAACTTGCCGGCGCGATGAAATACTTCAAGCCGTTCCTTGAGTTCTTCCTTGATAAGGTTGATGGCCTGCTGGATCGTCGGTTTCGGCGTGACATAGTGGCTATTGGCAAAAATAGTGACGGTATCCATGGAACCGTTGCCCTCTCCCGTCAGTGGATCGAATGCGTAAATATCCTCAATCTCATCGCCGAAGAAAGAAAGCCGCCAGGCTTCTGCTTCCAAGTGGGCCGGAAAAATATCGAGTGTATCGCCGCGCTTTCGGAAGTCCCCTCGCTGAAAAGCAATATCATTCCGTTTATATTGCAGCTCGATCAACTGCTTGACGAGCGCCTCAGGATTGACAGCGTCACCCTTCTTCAGGTTGATGACCATCTGGCTATAGGACTCCGCCGATCCGATACCGTAAATGCAGGAGACGGAAGCAACGACAATGACATCCTTTCGCTCAAGCAGTGAGCGCGTCGCCGAGTGTCGCATGCGGTCAATCTGTTCGTTGATGGAAGAATCCTTTTCGATAAATGTATCGGTTTTAGGGACGTAGGCTTCCGGCTGGTAATAATCGTAGTAGGAAACGAAATATTCGACGGCATTATCCGGAAAAAAACTTTTCATTTCATGATAAAGCTGTCCGGCCAGCGTTTTATTGTGAGCGATGATCATCGCTGGTCGCTGCGTTTGTGCAATAACGTGCGCCATAGTGAAAGTCTTGCCCGACCCCGTCACACCGAGCAGGACCTGATTCCGCTCATTTTTACTAAGCCCTTGAATAAGTGACTTAATGGCTTCGGGCTGATCGCCAGATGGAGTATAATCAGAAACTAATTCAAACGGCATATTGCCAGTGAATGTAAGGATAAACCCGTAAAATTCAAATAATTAGTTTTGGTTTCCGAAGAGTCCACCCTGGTCGATAACACGGATGAATGGCGGGCCAAGAACAATAAGGAAGAATGCCGGCAGCAACAGGCAAATCAACGGAATCGTCATAAGTGCAGGTAATTTACCTGCTTTTTCTTCGGCAATCATCAGTCGCGTCATACGGTAATCTTCCGAAAGAACGCGCAAGGTATCGGTCAGGCTGGTGCCAAACTTTTCAGTTTGAATGAGCGCGGCGACCAGTGAGCGGAACGGCACGAGATTGGTACGCTCGGCAAGGTTTAGCAGCGCCTGCGAACGATCATTCAGCAAAGCAAGCTCAAGACGGGTTTGGTTCAATTCTTTGGTGATTTCAGGATAGGCATGGCCTAATTCGCCGCACACTCGGGCAAGGGATGCATCGAGCGCAAGACCGGATTCCACGCAGACGACGAGAAGGTCAAGCGTATCCGGAAAGGCGCGAATGAGCACTTTCTCGCGTTTCTGGCGCTTGTTTTTGACGTAAAGTTCTGCACCGAAAAAACCGATGCCGCCGACGATCAAACCTAAAATTCCGTTGAGTAACTCATCACCTGGACCTGTCGCTAGAACAATGCCGACAAAAACCAGGATCCAGCGTATGAAGCGGTTATATAGCAGGAAATAAAGCGGTGCATCGTTATTGGTAATGCCCGCCTGAACCATCATCGGCTTAATATCGGCGATCGCTTTTTCCGTATTCATGCCGGTCATTTTTAAAATGCCTTCGGCTACGGAGCCGCCGCCACTCAAAGACTGGTCCAGCTCCACTGGGTCTTCATCCATGACTCCGCCGCCTGCGCCCTGAGTGGCGACGCGGCTGCGCAGATTAGTAACGCGCTGTCTGCGTGAGATGGCGATGTCCATCGCCAGATATCCTACGAAAACCAGTAGCGCTGCGATAATTGAGATGATGAGCGGGCTTGCCATAATGCGTTCTAGATATCAATTTCCAACATTTTTTTAACGATAAAGAAGGTGGCGATGACCATGCCGCAGGCGAGGCCGAGCATGATATTGCCGGTGTGCGTGTCAAACAGCGGGTCCAGATGGTTCGGCGCAAAGAAAAGCAGGATGAAGAACACCGAAATCGGGATGGCGCCGAGAATCCAGCCGGTGATGCGGCCTTCGGACGTAATCGCGCGGATTTTCAGACGGAGCTGCTTGCGCTTTCGGATAATGGTAGAAAGATTGCTGATAATCTCAGCAAGGTTACCGCCGGTTTCCTGCTGCACCTTCAGAACCACGACGAAGAAGTGGATATCCTGCTCGTCGATACGGTGGCTGAGGCGCGTCAGTGCAGCATCCAGCGGACGGCCCAGGGCCATCTCCTCTGCTACCTGACGGAATTCGGTACTGACGGGCGGATCCATATTTTCCGCCACCATATTGATAGCGGTATTCAAAGGAAAACCGGAACGCACGCTACGAACAATCATGTCGAGCACATCCGGGAAATCATTGATAAACTGACCGTTTCTTTTTCTGATGCGGCCTTGCATATAGCGCGCCGGCAAATAAAGGGCGGCGGCGAGTGAAATAACGAATCCTACAACGCCAAGTTTGGTCGTGGCGATGGCAAATCCACCGACAAGGAAAATGGCCAGCATTACCAGCAATACAATCCCTGCCTTCTTTTCCATACCGGATTTTAAAATAAGCGAGGCATAACGCTCACCGTAAACGGGAATCTTGGAAATGACCTTTATGCCAATATTATTACTGAAATCATCTTTAAGAATGTTTTCACGCTGCTCGCCAGACTCAAGACTGACGTTTTCTTCCATAATGCGGCGGAGCGCATGCTGAGTCCTTTCCGAAGTCTGGGTTTTCTTCGGAAAGATCAGAATAAAAGCAATATAGGCAAGCAGCCCTACTGCTAATGCAATGAGTATCGGCGTCATACAGTATTAAAATTTAGCCTTAATGTTTAAACATTCCATTAATTCACGTTCGCGGCCGAAATATTCGGCTTGAGGCAGGAATCTTGGCCTAATTCCGTGACATAGGTACTCGCCAAGTAGATTTCCGTTTTGGTCAAGACCTTGGGCTTTATAACTAAAAAGCGTCTGCGTTGTAATAATATCACCTTCCATGCCGACAATCTCTTCAATTTGCGTAATGCGGCGGCGGCCGTCACGCATACGGGACAATTGAACAATCAACTGCACGGCGCTGGAAATTTGATAACGTAATGAAGAAACAGGAATGCTGACACCCGACATGTTAACCAGATTTTCAATCCTGGAAAGGCAATCACGCGGTGAATTGGAGTGAATGGTGGCCAGCGATCCATCGTGACCGGTATTCATAGCGGAAAGTACATCGATGACTTCTTCACCGCGCATCTCGCCAAGAATAATGCGGTCAGGACGCATACGAAGGGCGTTTTTCACAAGCTGGCGCTGCGTGATCTCCCCCGTGCCTTCCGTGGAGGCCGGCCGCGTTTCCAACCGCAGCACGTGCGGCTGCATCAGTTGCAATTCAGCTGCATCCTCGATAGTAATCACGCGTTCCGTTGGTTCGATATGCCCTGAAATTGCATTGAGCAGCGTCGTTTTTCCGCTACCCGTACCGCCGGAAATAATGATATTGAGCCGGATATTACCGGCAATTTCCAGGAACTTTGCCATTGCCGGGCTCAGTGAACCGATTTCCGTATATTCCTGCAGCGTCATCTTCGTCTTTTTAAATTTCCGGATGGAAACAAGCGCGCCATCGAGCGCGAGCGGAGGAATGATTGCATTGAAACGCGAGCCGTCAGAAAGACGCGCGTCTACCATCGGGCTCGATTCATCGATGCGGCGACCGACTTTTGAAACAACACGCTGAATAATGCCAAGCAGGTGTCGTTCGTTTAGAAACTTGATATCGCTGAGATAGACCTTGCCTTGTTTTTCCACATAAACGCGGTTAGCCGTGTTGATCATGATATCGTTGATGTCCGGATCAGCAAGTAGCGGCTCTAGGGGGCCGAGGCCGACGATCTCGTCAAACGCCTGGTCTTTGAGTAATTCAATCTGTGCCGCCGTAATCGGAACGCCGATCTGTTCCAGCGCACGTCCGGCAGCTTCGCGGATTTTCACGCGCCGGTTATGCTCAGAAAGTTTTTGCAGCGAAATAAAATCAATATCGTTGATCAGTTTTTCGATCAGCTTTGCCTTGGCTTCGCGGTAGTCCGGCGTTTCAAGTTTGGGATCGGTGTAAATGGCCGTCGCTGTCGTGGCGAGTTGGGAACGATTGACGGAAGCTTTTTTAAGGACATCGAAATTCTGGCGGGCCTGCAGGTTATGCGGCGAGCTGGTTGCGGCAACGGGAAGCTGGCTTCCGGTCGGGCCTTGTGGACTTACGACCGCAGGCAGGGTAGAGGGAGCGGCGCCTTCATCCGGCTGCCCGGGAGGTGGTGGAGCTCCCGTAGGTCTTTTGCCAAACATACTAATTCCTTACGCCAGATGCGGCTGCATTGGATGCTTTGCCGGATTTATGCAACATGTCGGTAAGTTTCTTAATTTCGGTAGCTAGAAGGCTTGGCCCAAGCTCCATGGTCGTGACGCCCTGATTTTCCGCTTTCACCACCGTTTTGATATCATTGGGAAGATAAATGTCGATCTTATGTCCACATACACGCTCAAAGTCACGCGGGTGAATCGCATCTTTAAATTTTGAGCCGCTGCGGTTGATAACGAGCAGAGTGTTTTTCTGCATATAGCCCAAATCTTTCCAGGCATTCAGTAATCGCGAGCAGTGGGTCACCGATTTAAGCCAGAGCTGGCCGACGAGGACGACATGATCGGCGCTTCCAAGCGCTGTCGATACCCAGTGCGTCCATAAGTGCGGCAGGTCAAGAATGACATAACGGTACTTCTGCTGCAGCGCGTTGATCAGATCGCGCACGATCTCCGGCGGAACGGCAGGCAGGAAATGCAGGGAAGTCGGTGAGGAAATGACATCCAGGGAATTTTTATAAGTGGTGACCATGCGTTTCAGCATGGTGGAGTCCACGCCGCGCTCAGGATGCTCGAAAATTTCACGCATTCCATAAGGGGTAATAAGGTCGAGCTGGCGTGCTACCGTGCCAAACTGATAGTCGAAATCGACAAGCACTGTCTGTTGTTTATGAATAGCGCCGAGCGTATAGGCAGTATTCAGCGCTACCGTGCTGGAACCATCGCCCGCACCACCGCCAATGAACGCGATGACTTCGCCCTTCACGCCCTCGAAAGCATCTTTAGTGATAATGGCGCGTCGAACATCATCTACCATTGCGGGAGCATTGAGATATTCGGTGACGCCGCGTTCCATTAAAGCGCGGTAGAAACCAATATCGTTCGTCTCACCGATGATAACGACACGCGTGCCTGCCTCGCAATACTCCGCCAGCCTGTCAAGCTCCGGCAGGACGTCATGCGTACGCGCGCCGATATTGATAACAATATAGCGGGGCGAGAAACCGGTGACGCCTAATTGCGCAGCCGCATCAAGGGGCATCCCGATAACGATATTCGCAAACGGGTAACCGAGCGAGGCTGCAAGTTGATTGGCAAATTGCCTGTCTTCTTCATTAGGCGTAACGACAAGTATTGGACTTTGCGAATCCATAAACGTCGAAACCTACGAACTAGTCTTGTTTAATCTGATCAATCTTAAAATCTTCCGAATCGGTCTGAACTGGCTTTTTAGCAGGCATCAAATAGCTGCGGTATACCTGGCCGGCTTTCTCTCCATCCATCGGATCGAGCAGGGAAGGGCTGACAAACTGACGCTTGTCGCTGACCATTTGCACCAGGTTGGATGCGAGCGAGCAACCAAATGTCGGGTGATTCAAATTATAAGGGTTAATACTGTTATCAATATAGCGGTTTTCGCAGTCACGTGCAAGAACGCGCTCATAGATCAGATGGACTTCACTCGTGGCGGAAGGAACGACTTCATATTCCACGCCATAGAGATTGAGCGTCTGTTCAGCTGAACCGCACATCATATCACCGTCCATGCAATAAATTTCAGCACGGGTCGGCTGGTCTTCATCGATATAACGGGTCACTTCATCCAGTTCTTCCTGAGAAGATACCTGCAATGTCACCACTTCGGAGGACACGTCAAGAAGTGATTCCGGTGTGCCGCGGTTGTAATAGGCTTCGCCCGGGATTTCACTGCATCCGGTCAGGGCTAACGTTGTCAGGCCAAGCATCAAGTATGTTTTCATATTAGTCTACCATGAATCCGATTGGGCCTTCCACTTGGGGCGTCTGGCCAATTTTGCTTGCGTTACCCGACATCGAGCCGAGCGCGCCATAGAAGAATGATTCCATCGTGCTGGCCGGGCGGAAATTATCCGTCGGAAGTTTTACATCGCTTGAGGCCAGTGGATCTACCAGATATGGCGTGACTGCCAAAACAAGCTCCGTTTCCTCGCGTTTGTAGGCGCTACTTCTGAACAGCGCGCTTAGAATGGGGATCTCGCTGACACCCGGAATCTGGTCGATGCCGTTCGTCATTTTATCGTTGATAAGGCCGGCGATCATGAAGCTTTCACCAGGAGCCAGTTCAACGACCGTTTGCGCGCGGCGGGTGCTGATAGCCGGAATTTTAAGATTTTCGACTACAATACCGTTGGCTGCATCCAGATCGGAAACCTCAGGTGCTACTTGAATGCGGATACGATTTTCCGTCAGCACATAGGGCGTAAACTTCACGGAAACGCCGAACGGCTTATATTCAATTGAAATATTATCAAGACCATTGGCTACCGGAATCGGAATTTCACCGCCTGCCAGGAATTGCGACTGCTCGCCCGAAAGCGAAATCAGGTTCGGTTCTGCCAGCAGTTTGAAAATACCGTTCGATTCAAGCGCTTCCAGCATAGCGGAAATATCATTATCACCACCATCATGGGCAACGTTAAAAAAGCCGCGGCTATCATCTTGGATATTATACTGGCCAAATCCTAATCCGCTGCCTTGTGTAAAGGCGCCGATGCCGCCGCCGGTGCCGATACGGAACACCGTGTCGCCTGCATTTTTGACGGCCTGAAGATTTACGCCTAGGTTTTTAATGGCAGAGCGGCGGATTTCACCGACGCGCACGCGCAGCATCACCTGCTGTCCAGTCGAAACCTGAAGCAGGTTCAAAATTTTCGGCTTGTAGTTATCACTCTTATCCGTGCTGTTCGGCCCGACGCTGGGCGAGACATACTCGTCGACGATCTTGCTGGCTTTGTCGACCGCCGCTGCGTTGGAAACCTCTCCGGTCAATGCAATATTGGTGTTGACCATTTCAACGCCAATCGTCTCATAAGGCATGAATTCTTTCAGTGTCTTACGAATAGCCGGAAGATCATAGCCGACGGTAACGTCAATTTCCTTCACCAGATCGTTGTTTTCATCAAACGCGCGTACGGTCGTGCGGCCAAGCCCTTTGCCAATAATGGAGATTTTGTTTTTGCCGTGTACATAAACATCAGCAATCGCTGGATCAGCAACGATGACCTCGCCCATGTCGCTTTTGACATTGACGAGAGCGGAACGTCCGACAGGAACAACCAGTGCATGGGCTGGCATGACGGAGGAGAATAAGGCAATCGCAAAACAGACTGCCGTCGCTAGAATCATTTTAGTTTTAAACGTCAACATTCCTTGGACCCCATCCATTAGTTTCTCGCCGCTGGGCGATCTTCATCATCGATCATAGCCGGCGTCGCAGTTGGCTCAATAGTTTCCACGGAAGTGCCGCGAACGACTTTCACCGGGATACCTTTTTTACGGAAATTCTCATCATATGCTTTGGAAAGTGTGACGTTTTCACGCTTTGTCATGACGCCGGTATCGGTTGTATCGCGATCATCCAGGGAGCGCAACATCAAAGACAAATAACCCGTTTCCTGTGCGAGGCGCAATTTCTGCGAATCTTCCAGGGTCGCTTCCAGGCTGATCGTCGTCGGCACTTTGTTATCTTCTTTGCCAGGACCGCCTGCAGCGCGCTGGTCTACGGCCAGCACCTTGATATTGCTTAGAAGGGTTTCAGTTACTTTTTCAATTTTGTTCGGATCTTTTTCCGGATCGGCATTTTCATCCGGAATATCGTGAGTCACCATGACATCAACGCGATCTCCCGGGAAAATGAATCCCGAGACGCCGGCAACGCCATCAGTCGAAATCGTGACGACTTTTTTGCCTGATGGCAACGCTGCGGCGAGGAAGCCCGGATCATTGCGGTTTGCAAGCCGGCTGAAAATAATCGGCTCTTTCGCCTGGAAAGAAGAGCGGGTCACCATGCCGACGACATTTTTGCTGTTGTCGCCCTCTTTGGTGATGAAACCATCAATGATCAGATGTTGCGGCCAGGGTTGCGAGGTGAGCATCTCGGGGGTCAGTACGGTACCTACCGGGATATCCTGCGCAGCGGTCAGCACCTCTGCTGTTTGAACGTCGGGCTGCGTTGTGCCTACGACGACGCTGCCACCATCAGTTGTCTGCTGCGGCTGTCCGCTGTTTAAAAATTTCATCGCCACGAAGAACGCGCCGACGGCTAGTAATAGTGCGATGATAATTCCAATAAGACGCATATATGTGTAGTCCCCACTCCAGGCAGAACATTTATGATGTTTAATCTTTAGGACGAATAAGTTAAAAATTCGTCACCTAAAGCAGACATAAAATAATCGCCTGTGTAAAATTAACATAAATGCGTGCTCTTACGTCAAGCGAATACTCAGGGCGCTTAATACTCTACAACCTTTCCTCAGTATAGCGTGGCAAGAATGCCAGAGCACCGTATCTTGTTTTATGAAGCGATATCTATTATTCAAAATATCTATCATCCAAAAGGGAGACTGAAATGAGCCAGGTCGAATCGCGTTTACAGCAACTCGGAATTATTTTGCCACAGGTTTCATCGCCAGCAGCGAATTACGTGCCCTACCAGAAATCAGGAAGCCTAGTCGTCATTTCCGGGCAATTGCCAATGAAGGACGGAAAGCCGCAGTTTGTCGGCAAGGTAGGCCGGGAATTCTCGATCGAGCAAGGCCAACAGTGTGCCGCGCTTTGTGTGGCCAACATCCTGGCGCATCTGAGAAATGCGTGCGGGGGCACGCTGGATAATGTTCGCCAGTGCCTGCGCCTGGGTGTTTTTGTCAATGCTCCGGATGATTTTACGGAGCATCCTAAAGTAGCCAATGGCGCATCGGATCTGATGGTGGCGGTTTTCGGCAGTAATGGCCATCACGCACGCGCCGCAGTCGGCGTTAGCGGCCTGCCTTTCGGCGTAGCGGTCGAGGTTGAGGCGATGTTTGAAATTGAATAGCTAGAACGCGAACTCGAATTTAACCTTCAGTCCGGTCGATGATTTCCTGGCGCGTCAGGATGTCGGCAGCCATTTCCATGCAATAAAGCTTGCCGTCATCTTTAAATTCAAACACGCCCAGCTCGGTGATAATCATATCGACAACGTTGACGCCCGTTAGCGGCAAAGAGCATTCGCGCACGATCTTGGGCGCGCCGTCTTTTGCATTATGTTCCATAATGACGATGATTTTTTTCACGCCCGCCACCAGGTCCATGGCGCCGCCCATGCCTTTGATCATCTTGCCTGGCACCATCCAGTTGGCAAGATCGCCGTTTTCGGAAACCTGCAGCGCGCCGAGGATAGCAAGGTCGATGTGCCCGCCGCGGATCATGGCGAACGAAGTGGCGCTGTCAAAATAGGATGTATAGGGAAGTTGCGACACGGTTTGCTTGCCGGCGTTGATCAAATCAGGATCGACTTCCGATTCGGTTGGATACGGACCCATACCGAGCATGCCGTTCTCGCTTTGCAAAATCACTTCCATATGTTCAGGTATATGGTTCGCAACTAGCGTTGGAATGCCGATGCCAAGATTCACATAGAAACCATCCTGCAGCTCTTTAGCGGCGCGGGCGGCCATCTGGTCACGTGTCCACGGCATGCTACGCTTCCCTCACCATTCTGACTTCGAGGCGCTTTGCGTAATGCTCGCCTTGGAACAGGCGATGCACAAAGATACTGGGCGTATGAATATGATCGGGATCAAGCGTGCCGACATCGACCAGCTCCTCCACTTCCGCAACTGTCGTGTACGCGGCCGTGGCCATTGGCGCATTGAAATTCCGCGCGGTCTTACGATAGATCAGATTGCCGTGACGGTCGCCTTTCCACGCTTTCACGATGGCAAGATCGGCAAAAAGGCCGGTTTCCATGACGTATTTCTCACCGCCGAAGACGCGGGTTTCTTTATTCTCCGCAACGATGGTGCCGACGCCTGTACGCGTATAAAAGGCGGGGATGCCTGCGCCGCCAGCGCGGATACGTTCGGCGAGCGTTCCTTGGGGATTAAATTCGATGGCGAGTTCGCCGTTCAGGAACTGCCGCTCGAATTCCTTATTCTCGCCGACATAGGAGGAAATCATTTTGCGTATCTGCTTCGTCTTCAGCAATTTACCAAGTCCGAAATCATCCACGCCGCAATTGTTGGAAATAATAGTAAGATCGCGTACGCCGGAATCGAGGATCACATCGATGCAGTTTTCTGGAATACCGCACAGTCCAAATCCGCCGGCCATAATAGTCATGCCGTCGCGTAGCAAACCTTCTAATGCGCTGGCGGGGGATGAAAAAACTTTTTGCATAATTCTACTGTAACTCAAGATAGACTTTAAGCATGCTAATGCCGATTGGTAAAGCATCCTTGAACAAAATTTATTATTTAGGTGTATGTTTTGCCCTAATTATCTCATAGTAGCGGCATGACGCCGGAAGAAATTGAATCCCGCTTGCTCTATCGTGATGCACTCATGCTGATTTTAAATAAGCCGGCGGGCATTGCCGTGCATCCGGGATCGAGCAAGTCGGACAGCCTCGAGCAGTATTTCAAATATCTGCAATACGGGTTGCCCAATCCACCCTCGCTGGCGCACCGGCTTGACCGGGAAACAAGTGGCTGCCTGATTCTGGGGCGCCATCGCAAAGCGCTCTCGAAGCTCGGGAAGTTGTTCGAGCAGAAAAAAATCGAAAAGACTTATTGGGCTGTCACTAAAGGTATCCCCAAGGAAACCAAAGGCAGAATAGCGTTGCCTCTCAAAAAATTGAATGAAAAGAAGGGCTGGAAAATGGTTGTGTCTGAGGATGGCCAGGAGTCGATTACCGATTACCAGGTGCTCGGCACGGCGAACAGTATGGCATGGATCGAATTCTATCCACGGACAGGCCGTACGCATCAGATCAGAGTGCACGCTGCATCAATCGATTGTCCGATTGTGGGCGATTGGGTGTATGGTGATTATGTAAAAGATGAAATCATACTTCATCTCCATGCACGGTCTGTTACGGTGCCACTTTATGCAAGCAAACCTTCTATCCATATAGATGCGCCGCCGCCGCCTCATATGTTACAATCGCTTAGTATGTTAGGCTTGCGCGAAAATCAATCTGTTCCTAAATAAGACGTATGGACGCCGATATCGCTAAAAAACGTGCCCGCGAATTGTACGAACAGTCCCGCGACTGGGTGATGCAGGAAGAGCATCAACGTAAAGCCAAGGAAATCAAAGATCAGGTTGAAAAAGCATTCACGGAGCATCCGCAGCAGACGGGTGAAACTTATCTGGAGCATCTCAAATTCACGATCAAAATGACCAGTCGCCTTTTCTACACTAGCGTCGTTTTATTTACGCACGGTGTCTTTCCATTTCTGTTTACGCGAGAAGCAAGCCTTCAGATCGAGAAAGTCTACGGTATCATGAAAAGCCGCATTCCTAAGAAGCGGCTCGAAGAGATTGACCTGACCTGGGATATCTAATGTTTAACACCGCCATTATCGGCTGCGGATTTTCCGGCGCCATGGTGCTTGCCAACCTGGTGCGGCATAGCACGCATCCGCAATCGATTATTATCTTCGATAGATCGCCTGCGCCTGCGCTCGGCGTAGCTTATGCGACCCGGTCGCCTTTTCACCTGCTCAATGTCCGCGCCCATAAAATGGGTGCATTTGCCGATAACGAACGCGGATTCATTGAATGGTTATCTACGGGTGAAGCGCATCAGTTTTGCCAAGCCAATCATCTGCCGCTGAAATGGCAGGATGAGGATTTTGCGCCGCGTATGCTTTACGGCGCATACCTGACATCCATACTGAAAGAAACGCTGATACTCGCGCAGCAAAAAAAAATCCAAATCGAATTTTGTAATGAAGAAGCAATGGCCATTGTGCCTGAGGCCGAGTTTTTTTCAGTTGTCAGCAGTACACGCACAATACATACATCCAATATCGTGCTGGCAACGGGTAACCGGTTTGCGCCCGGCGATCACGCGAATGTTGGACGCTATGTATACGATGTGTGGAATTTCGATTTTTCCGCATTTGCCTTATCGGAAGAAAAGCACGAACGCCCTGCTGTTATCGTCGGAATGGGGCTTACGGCCATCGATACGGTGCTGAGCCTCTGGAAAGGCGGTTGGAAAAAACCTATCGTCATGGTTTCACGGCGTGCCCTGCTACCCGCCGTACATGCAGAATATAAACCGGCCTTGGGGAAAATAGAAGGCACATCCTTACTAACCTTCGTGAAACAGCTGCGAAAAGCAGCGCGGCAGGAACCATCATGGCAGGCCGTTGTTGATAGTATCCGCTCGCGCACGTTGTCTATATGGCAAAGCTTTTCAGTTGCGGAGCGCCGTTATTTTTTCCGTAAACTTTTCACTTACTGGAATATTCACCGGCACCGCATGGCGCCGGAAATCGGTCAGCCCTTATGGAATGCCATTAATAATGGCGACGTTTTATTGCAGCAGGGATCCATTGCTTCTGTCGAACCGGAAGCGGGCCATGTGCGTGTGCAATTATTTTCCCGAACCAATATTGCGCCTATGCAGGCCGCGGCTGTTTTTCATTGTGTAGGACCCGATTACCGGGGCATTGTCGAATCACCCCTCCTTTCCCATTTGCTGGCCAGCCGCCTGCTGCAAAAATCACCGACTGGCTATGGTATCCTTACCGACGAAAAATTCGTCGCCTGGCAGGACGGGTATAAATCGATCTACGCAATGGGAAATTATCTTTTAGGTGAAAGGCTGGAAACGACAGCCGTGCCGGAGCTGCGCGTGCAAGCTGCAGAAATAGGAAAAAACCTCGCCTAGTTTATACGATTTTTATTTTAAGCGTCGGGTCTCAGGCTCGCTTCCTTAGCGCACCATTGTTACGTTTGAATTGTCTAGATGATAGACGTTTTTCTGAAAGGACGGAAGCGGAGTAGTGCAACCGCTTCCGAACCGGCGGGCTGGTAGCAATACCAGCCCGTTCCCTTAACAGCGAGTCATTCCACTAAAACATTGCTATTGATAATCAGTTGCAGTATGGAGGCAATTCTTATTCTGTTTGAAGGAGTTTGCCATGAAATTATTGCACACCACCATTTTAGCTGTGGCTCTGATAGGGTCGCCGTATATGGCTTTAGGTGCGGAAAAAAACGCCTATAAGGAAGAGCGCTTTGTCGCGAATAAGAAAAATTACAGCGCCCAGAAAGTTGAGCCTGATATGGTTAACGCATGGGGTATTGCCATTAGACCGAAAGGCGCAGGCGGCCACTTCTGGGTAACAGCTGGAAATACGAGTTATCAATATGTCGGTGATGTAAGGAAATCAGCGGATACGGCATTACAGAAGTTGCACGTTGACTCACTGCCATACGTAAAACTTCCCGTTGGAGCAAAAGAAAATTTTGCGACCGGTGTCGTCTTCAGCGATAGCGACAAGAACTTCATCATCACGCAGAAGCTAGAAGACTCAAAAGATATTACCGCGCCAGCCAAATTTCTTTTTGCCAGCGATGGCGGCCTTGTCTCCGCGTGGACGGAACGCAAGAAAGCGGATGGTACGTTCGAACGCTCAAAAATGGCTGATACCGTTATCGACCAGTCTGCGGACGGCGCGCAGTTTTTCGGCCTGGCGTTGAATCATGATTACTCAAAACTCTACGTTGCAGATTTTGGCGCAAAACCCGGAATTAAAGTTTTCGATGGCACATTTAGACCTGCCTTGCTTACCTTCGATCAGCCCTTCGATGAAAATAAAAATGGCAAAGTCGATCCGGGCGAATATGCGCCTTTCAACATCCAAGCGCTGACTACCCCTCAGGGAGAACACCATCTTTTCGTCACCTATGCCAAAACGCAGCCATGTCCCGTAGAGGAAGTAAAAGCGGGTAGTTGCAGTAAAGATGAGCTTTTTGTAGGTGAAGAAGATACGTCTAAGCCCGGCCAGGGGCGCGTCGCCGAATTCACGGAAGAGGGCAAGCTTGTGTCTATCTGGAAAGACGGTGGCAAACTTTCCGCGCCATGGGGCATTGCTTATGCGCCGGAAAATTTTGGTGCGCTCTCAGGGCGGTTGCTTGTCGCCAATTTCGGCGATGGCAAAATTGCCGCTTACGATGCAAAGAGCCGCGAATTTGTTGAGTTTCTGAAAGATGAGAAGGGCAGAGACAAAGTGATTGATAAAGTCTGGGGCATTGTGTTTGGCAACGGCGAAAGCCTGGGTGATGCGAATGCGCTCTATTTTGCCGCAGGTCCCGATGATGAGAAGGACGGGCTATTTGGTAGCCTGCGTCCGGTCGAATGATGCGGTTCCGGTTGCCGGAAAATGCTTCAGCGGCCATCGCCGAACAAAAAATTCTTGCCCGGAATATACGCCTTACGAATGAATTCGGCGCGCTGAATACCATTGCCGGCGTCGATGTCGCCTACGATGTCGCCTCTAATCTCAGCTATGCGGCGATCGTGGTAATGCGGCTTGCCGATTTTCAGGTTTTATCGACAGTGAAAACCAGCATGCCGACAGAATTTCCTTACATTTCCGGCCTGCTTTCCTTCCGGGAAATTCCGGTGCTTCTCAAGGCATTGGAGCAATTGACCGCGATGCCCGATATACTGATGGTGGATGGCCAGGGTGTGGCGCACCCGCGCCGGCTTGGTATTGCTGCGCATCTGGGTGTGCTGCTTGATATGCCAACATTGGGAGTCGCCAAGTCGCGGCTGACAGGGACTTTTAAAGAGCCTGCCTTAGCAAAAGGTTCACAGTCTGATTTAATGGATAAAAGCGAGAAAATAGGCACGGTTCTTCGCAGCAAGGAAAAATGCAATCCGCTCTTTATCTCTCCCGGGCATCGTATGGATCATCCGGCCGCCGTGCAGTTGACGATGCAGTGCCTGACACGCTACCGCCTTCCGGAACCGACACGTCTGGCCGACCGGCTTTCCAAAGTCACAACCGAAGAAAAACGCTCACTTTTCGACGCGGTTGATGTCGTATGATTTAATTTGCGAGAAATCAGTTTTTTGAAACGCTTCGTCTTCCGGCAAAATCATACGCAGGGATGTTTTCGTTTCGCGCTGCAGTGTGGCATCACGTGTGGTAAACTCCAGCACATGACCGCCCGCTTTTTTATCTTTCGTCAGAAAATGAAGATGGAATCCAGGCACGTTAACGCCGCTCGCATACGCCGGAAACCAATAGCCAACCATTGTCCCTTCCACCTGCTTGAGATCGAAGATCGATTGGGTCTTGGCAACGTCTGATAATTTTTTGTACGGCTTCTTCTGTGCGCTCACGCTGCGGGCACGCACTTGATCGAACATGCCATCGATGCGTATGGCATAAATATAATTCAGCGAAGGAAAACCGGACTCGATTATTTTCGGCATCGCCGCGTATGTCAGGCCGGAAGGCAACTTCTCTTTTTTATCCGGCACAAACGATGTCAGCGTAAAAAAAGGCGAATGCTGTGCGTCATTTACCTCATACGCTTTGCCGTCGGATTTGATCTGGTAAAAATGCCCGTCGAACGCCAGCATTTCACCATCGACGCCGTTGAATGTGCCTATGCCGAAATCGCCGTTTTTCTTTACCCAGTCAAAAGTCGCATCACTATCATAGACGCCTGCGACAAGACTTGAGATCACGGCATATTGTACGACTTCATCCGAGCCGGCTTCCGCTGCAAATGCAGGCATGAGATGCAGCAAGCTAAAAGCGATAAGAAAAAAATTAATCCGCATATTTGATACTGCAACCGTAAGCCTGATTCGACGCCATTTCCGGTTTCTTTCCGGCAAGAACGGCATCGATTGCATTTGCCGCAAGCGGTCTGGCTTCTGCTAACGTTTTGGCATCGACGGAAGGAATACTGTCGATCGCGCCATTATATTGCACAATACCGCCCGCATCGATGACATAAAGATGCGGCGTTGTTTTGGCTCCGTACAGTTTTCCAATCGTTCCGGTTGCATCAAGCAGGACGTGGGTTGCATGGTTTTTCATCTGTTCGTTGCGGGCAGGGGCATCGCTAAGCGAATAATAACCTTGCTTTCCTGGCGCTGAGGACAAGACTGTCAGCCACGTTACGCCCTTACCTGTATAGGTTTCCTGAAGAGATGGAAGATTACCGCTCTCGTAGTGCATTTTACTGAAAGGACATTCATAGTTCGCCCATTCCAGAACGATCGTTTTTCCTTTCAGGGAAGCGAGCGTCACGTCACTGCCATCGGCTGCTTTTGCCGTAAAATCCGGAGCAGCGTCACCGGGGTTGATGTCTGCCACGGCAGGTTGGGCAATAGCGATATACAAAAGCGTGATAAAGGATAAAATTAAATTCCGCATAAAGCCTCGCTTTCCGAAAGCGATGGTAGCGCGATTCATGCTTCAGACAATTAAAATGTATTAGCGCGGCCAGGCACGAAGCGCGACATCTACAATCCCGTGCATGGTTTGCGGAGTAGCGCCGCTTGCTGCTTGTACGGCCATACCGTGCATAAGCGTTGCAAAATAACGGGCGAGGTCTTCGGAATTAATGGCTTGGGGCAAATCGCCTTCCAGCCGGGCGCGCGCAAATCGTTTACTCAGTGTCTGCTCGATCTCGGCGCGGCGTGCGGCGAGCTCGTGTTTAATAGGTTCTGCTTCTTCACCGCAGGAAAGCGCGCCCTGCACCAGCAGGCAACCCCTGGGCTGCGACTTGCTGCAGTGACCATCGGCCATCGTGCGCAGCAGGCTTTCCACGCCTTCATAGGCTGTAGGAGCGCTTAGTTTTTCCTGCATGAAGCCGGTGATTTTCTCAGCATAACGATCAAGCGCTTTACGGAATAATTCTTCTTTATTACCAAACGCTGCATAGAGGCTAGGGCGATTAATACCCATCGCCTCGGTAAGATCGGGCAGGGACGTGCCTTCATACCCTTTTTCCCAAAAAACATAAAGAGCATTTTCAAGCGCTTCGTCGATATCGAAGGTGCGTGGTCTGCCCACGGCCATGGCGGTCTCCTTTTTATACCTTTCGATATAATATACCGGTTGACAGGGCTTGTCCACGTGCATATTTTACCGTTCAATACAAAATAAAATGGAGTTTCCATGTCACTTTCCATGTATCAGGCTTCTATCCCCGTTTTCATTCGCATGCTTGAAAACCTTTCTGCCATTCTCACCAAAGGAGCAGCGTATGCGGAAGCAAGAAAAATCGAGCCATCGGTGTTACTGAATGATCGTCTTGCACCTGATATGTTTCCGCTGACACGCCAGGTGCAGATTGCTACGGACATTGTAAAAGGTGGTGCAGCACGCTTATCGGGTACTGAAATCCCAAGCTTTCCCGATACGGAAAAAACATTTCCGGAGCTCCAGGCGCGTATCGCCAAAATCATTGATTACCTGAAAAGCGTGGATGCAAAGCAGATTGATGGTACGGAAGATAAAAAAATCAGTTTGAAAATTGGCACTTATGAGCTGAATTTTACCGGGCAATCTTATTTACTGAACTTTGTTATCCCAAACTTGTTTTTCCACATTACCACAGCGTATGGCATTCTGCGCCATAACGGGCTGGACATAGGGAAACAGGACTTTCTGGGAAGTATGTAAAATATAGGGAAAATATATTTTATACCAATCGATACAAAAATATCTTGACGCGGTGCAGCAAAATCGTTACATTGTGTTAAAAAATAATCAGGCACCCACATGAAACGCAAAATTTCCCTCACAAAAAGGCAAACGTTGTTTGGCGCCGTACTGGTTCTCATTATCGGTACGGGTATTTATTACGCTGCAGGCAGCGATGCCAAAACCGACCCGTCCGCTAACCAGGCGATTCCTGTCACGGTGCAAACCATGGCAAAACAAAATGTCCGTGTCTGGTCGAGTTTTTCCGGGCGTCTGCAGGCGGTCGATTCCGCGGAAATCCGGCCGCAGGTTGGAGGGCGTATTGTGGAAGTGCGCTTTGAAGACGGCCAGTTGGTAAAAGCAGGAGACGTGCTTTTCGTCATTGAGCCGGAGCCTTATGAAGCGGCGGTTGCGCGCGCTGAAGCAAACCTGGCATCCGCCACGACGCAGGCCGCTTTTGCAAAAAAAGATGAAACGCGCGCCGCGGGTATCGTCAAGAAGCAGGCAATTTCACGCCGTACTTATGATGAGCGGGTTAATGCCAATAAAGTTGCCGAAGCGTCTTTGAAAGCGGCAGAAGCTGAATTAAAACAGGCAAAGCTCGACCTTGACCATGCTTATGTCAAAGCGCCGATTTCAGGACGTGTCAGCCGCGCTGAAATCACGGTCGGTAACTTGGTGCAGACGGCGCCGAATGCTCCGCTGCTCACTACCGTGGTCTCCAACGATGATATCTATGCCGACTTCGAAGTCGATGAGCAAACCTACATCAAAAGTATCCGCAATTTTGCCAGCGGTCCCGCCCAGGAACGTAAGATTCCCGTTCAGCTTTCCCTGCAAGGGGACAAGGATCACGCATATGATGGAACGATCTACAGCTTCGATAATCAGATCGACACCGGCAGTGGCACTATTCGCGCGCGCGCGAAGTTTCGAACAAGGACGGCACGCTCGTCCCCGGCATGTTCGTGACGGTCGGTATTGCCAGCAGTAATGAAGGTGACGCGCTGCTGGTCCCTGAACGCGCGCTCGGCTTCGACCAGAGTAAAAAATTTGTGTATGTCGTCGGCAATGACAACAAAGTAATGTACCGCGAAGTGGAATTGGGCAAGCAGGTTCATGGTGGCCGTATCGTGTTGAATGGATTAATGCCGGGTGACCGCGTGATCGTGGATGGTGTGCAGCATGTTCGTCCGGATGCCGTGGTTGACGCCAAGGAAGTGGCTCCCGAAGCCCAGAAGAATGCTCAAAGCGCAACTCCTAAAGCAGAATTCGCCGTCCGGTAGACTCCAATGAATCTTTCACGCTTTTTTATCGATCGCCCGATTTTTGCAGGCGTGATCTCTACCGTTATTTTCCTGGCGGGTCTTATCTCCATGTTTCAGCTGCCGATCTCGGAATATCCGGAAGTCGTGCCGCCATCCGTAGTTGTCACCGCGCAGTTCCCGGGTGCCAATCCGAAAGTCATTGCCGAAACAGTGGCAACGCCGCTCGAGGAGCAGGTGAGCGGGACGGAAAACATGCTTTATATGTCTTCCCAGGCGACAACGGACGGCCAGCTTAACCTGACCGTTACCTTCAAGCTCGGCACCGACCCGGACCTGGCGCAACAGCTCGTGCAGAACCGCGTCAACCAGGCATTGCCGCGCTTGCCGGAAGTAACCCGGCAGCTCGGCGTCACAACGGTAAAAAGCTCACCCGACCTGACCATGGTGGTGCATCTGCTGTCGCCGAACGATCGCTATGACATGCTCTATCTGCGCAATTACGGCGTAATCAACGTGAAAGATCAGCTGGCAAAAATCCAAGGCGTTGGCCGCGTTGAATTATTCGGTTCGGGTGATTATGCCATGCGCATCTGGCTCAACCCGCAGAAAGTCGCCGAACGCGAATTGACGCCGCAGGAAGTCGTCACCGCTATCCGCCGCCAGAACGTCCAGGTATCTGCCGGCGTCATTGGCGGCCCGCCATATGATGACGGCGTCGTGCTGCAATTACCGGTTAATGCCCAGGGACGCCTGACAGATGCCGACCAGTTCGGCGAAATGATCGTCAAGCGGGACGCAAATGGAGTGGTCACACGCCTGCGGGATATTGCGCGCGTTGAGATCGATGCGGCGCAATTCGGTTTGCGTTCGCTTCTTGGAAATAAAGCTGCCGTCGCGATTCCGATTTTCCAGACGCCGGGTTCCAACGCGATCCAGATTTCCGATGATGTGCGCAAGACCATGGAGGAACTGAAAAAGAATTTTCCGGAAGGCGTCGATTATTCGATTGTTTATGACCCAACCGTATTCGTGCGCGGCTCCATAGAAGCCGTGATCCACACGCTTCTTGAGGCGCTGGCGCTCGTCGTGCTGGTGGTCATCGTTTTCCTGCAAACCTGGCGTGCATCGGTCATCCCGCTGCTGGCTGTGCCGGTCTCCATCGTCGGAACATTCGCTATCATGCATCTTTTCGGTTTTTCGGTGAATGCGCTCTCACTCTTTGGGCTTGTACTGGCGATCGGGATCGTTGTCGATGACGCCATTGTCGTTGTCGAAAACGTGGAGCGCAGTATCGAAAATGGCATGACGCCGCACGCGGCAACCATCAAAGCCATGTCGGAAGTCACCAGCCCGATCATTGCCATTACGCTGGTTCTCTGCGCTGTATTCGTTCCCATCGCCTTCATTAGTGGTCTGACGGGGCAGTTTTACCGGCAGTTCGCGCTCACCATCGCGTTTTCGACCGTTATTTCCGCGTTTAACTCGTTGACGCTGAGTCCGGCGTTGGCCGCCATTCTGCTGAAAGGGCACGATGCGCCGAAAGACAAACTGACCCTTTGGATGGAAAAAGTATTCGGTAGATTCTTTGGCTGGTTCAATAACGTCTTTCACCGTAGCTCATCCCGGTATGGGCACGGCGTCACAAGGGTGCTGCAGCGTAAAATGCCCGCCATTATCATTTATGGTATTCTTTTAGTTGCGACCTATGTTGCTTTTCAGCAGGTGCCGCCCGGTTTCGTGCCCGTGCAGGATAAGCAGTATCTGGTCAGTTTCGCGCAATTGCCCGAAGGTGCAACACTTGACCGCTCGGAAAAAGTCATTCGCGCCATGTCGGACATTGCCATGAAAGAGCCGGGCGTGGAAAGCGCAGTCGCTTTTCCGGGACTTTCCATCAACGGCTTCATGAATAGCTCAAGCGCCGGAATCGTATTCGTGACCCTGAAGCCGTTCGAGGAGCGCACATCGTCAGATTTATCCGGCATGGCAATCTCGCAAAAGCTGCAGCAGAAATTCATGGGCATTACCGATGCGTTTATTGCCATTTTCCCGCCGCCGCCCGTGCAGGGGCTGGGAACTATCGGTGGCTTCAAGCTGCAGGTGGAGGATAAAACCGATGCGGGCTATGAGGCGCTCGACGCAGCGATGAAAGCGGTGACCATGAAAGCTTACCAGACGCCGGAGCTTTCGGGGATTTTCACGAGTTATAAGATCAATACACCGCAGCTTTATGCCGACCTCGACCGGACGAAAGCCTTGCAGCTTGGCATCGACGTCCAGGATGTCTTCGACACGATGCAGATTTATCTTGGCTCGCTTTATATCAATGACTTCAACAAATTCGGCCGCACCTACCAGGTCATCGCCCAGGCAGACAAAGAATTTCGTTCGCAGCCCGAAGATATTCTCAAGCTGCGCACGCGGAACCTCGAAGGCAAAATGGTGCCGCTTGGTTCTGTACTGCGTGTCAGCGATACCACCGGGCCGGAAAGTGCCATGCGTTACAACGGCTTCCGTTCCGCAGATTTAAACGGAGGACCGGCTCCTGGCTACTCCAGCGGCCAGGCACAACAGGCTATAACCAAAATTCTGCAGGAAACATTGCCCAAGGGCATGGGTTTTGAGTGGACGGATTTAACCTACCAACAGATTCTTGCCGGTAACACCGCCATCCTTGTCTTCCCGATTTGCGTCCTGCTTGTCTATCTGGTGCTGGCCGCTAAATACGAGAGCCTGTTCATGCCGCTTTCCATCATTCTTATCGTCCCGATGTGCTTGCTTTCGGCGATCATCGGCGTCTGGTTCACCGGCGGCGATAACAATATATTTACTCAGATAGGGTTTTTCGTATTAGCCGGGCTTGCCTGCAAGAACGCCATTCTGATCGTGGAATTTGCACGTGAACTAGAGCTTGCCGGTCATAAGACGGTAGAAGCTTCCATCGAAGCCGCCAAGCTTCGTCTGCGTCCGATTCTAATGACCTCCTTTGCATTTATTATGGGCGTCATTCCGCTGGTTGTCTCCAGCGGCGCCGGCGCGGAGATGCGCCATGCGATGGGGGTTGCCGTATTTGCGGGGATGCTTGGCGTGACGTTCTTCGGATTGTTTTTGACGCCCGTCTTTTACGTGCTGCTGCGGACGGTTGAAAAGCGCTTCATCGGCGACCGCGTGGTGCATCAGACACCGGAATAATATCAACCGGCTTTGCGTTCTTCGATAGCAGAATCGCTCTGCAGGATGCGCTCCAGTTCCTGGCGTTGCAGGCGGGAGAAATTCACCAGCTCCGGCTCGCTTTCAAAGAAGTCGAAAGATTTTCGCAGCGCGGCTTCATCGTGCTGCAGAAACTGCTGCGCCTTATAACGCATATCCGCCTCGTTATAGCCCAGTTCGATCATGATTTCCTGTGCCATAGTTAGCGAAGAATCAAAGGTTTCACGCTTGAAATATTCCACTCCGGCCTTGAAGAGTTCATAGGCATGGCGGCGGTTGCGAGCTCGCGCGAAGATTTTGAGATGCGGGAATTCCTCTTTTGCCATTTTTGCGATCTCGAGGCAGACATTGGCGTCATCCACCGCAATGACCAATAGCTTTGCTTGTTCGGCTCCGGCGGAGCGCAACAAATCCAGGCGCGCGGCATCGCCGAAATAGCCTTTAAAGTCAAATTTGCGCAACAGCTCTATCTGCTCCGGGTTTTTTTCCAAGACCGTGACGTTCACTCCCTGGGCCGTAAGGAAACGCCCGATGATCTGGCCGAAACGCCCGAAACCGGCAAGGATAACCGGATTATGTTCATTCTTGATCGTATCGAATTCGCGCTCAGGCAGTATACTCATATAGCATGGTACGACATACTTACTATAGTAGAGCATCAGAAGCGGTGTCGTCGCGATGGAAAAGGCAACGGCAAGCGTCAGAAATTTAGCCTGTTCCGGCGGCAGGATATCAAGACCGCCCGCAAACTGGAACAGTACGAAAGCGAATTCGCCGCCTTGAGAGAGAGCCAGCGCAAAGCCCGAGTTATGTTGGGGCAGCAGGCCAAATGTCTTGCCCAGCACGTATAGAATAAAGCCCTTCATGCTGACGAGCAGAAGCACTGCTGCTGCCATCATGATCGGCTTTTGGGCGAGCAATGAAAAATCCATGCCCATGCCGATTGAAATGAAGAAAAGGCCGAGTAGCAGCCCTTTGAAGGGCTCGATATCCGTCTCCAAAGTGCGGCGGTAGTGCGAATTGGCGAGAACCACACCGGCGATAAATGCGCCGAGGGCAGGGGACATGCCAACCATCTGCATAAGCAACGTAATTCCGACGACAACTGCCAGCGAGGTGGCCGTAAAGACTTCGCGCAGATTCGTCTTGGCAACGATATAAAACAGGTGATGCGACAAATAACGGCCTGCAACAATGACCATAGCGATTATGCCGCCGACCAGAAGCGCATGCGCGTAACTTGGCAACTGGTTGAACCAGGCAGCCCCATTCATCGCGCCGCTGGCTCCGTCGAAGGAAAGTAGGGGCATGATGATAAGAATGGGAATGACGGCGATGTCCTGGAAGAGCAGCACCGAAAACGCCGTCTCACCGACGGGCGTCTGCATTAGATTTTTCTCCTGCAGAACCTGGAGTACCAGTGCTGTGGAAGAAAGGGAAAGCGCCATGCCCGCGGCCAGGCTCGCCTGCCAGGAATAGCCAAGTATCATCCCGATGGCGGTGAATGCAAGACTGGTTGAAACGACCTGAGCGCTGCCGAGTCCGAGAATGGATTTGCGAAGCCGCCATAATGCGGCAGGTTCCAATTCAAGCCCGATGACAAAGAGCATCATGATCACGCCGAACTCACCGAAATGCATGATTTGCTCGGCGTTACCGATCAAGCTCAGTCCGAACGGGCCGATAATGATACCGGCGATCAGATAGCCAAGGACAGAGCCCAGCTTGAATTTGCTCGCCATCGGCACCACCATGCAGGCCGTCGCGAGAAAAATGAAGATATTGAAAAGAAAGCCATGATCCATAGTGCTAACCCCGCTTTCCTAGTAGCACATTATAACAATTTATATAGCCAAAATCTCTTTATTTATCCGGAATAATGTAGCTGATGGAAAGCACTTCCAATATTTCGCTGCCAGCGGGCGTGCGCAATTCTACGCTGTCGCCTTCACGTGCTTTCATCAATGCCTTGGCGACAGGCGAAATCCAGCTGATTAAACCTTTCGAAGCATCGGCTTCATCAATGCCGACCAATTTAATCGTATGCTCGGAATCATCTTCACGCGCATAAGTCACCGTTGCACCGAAAAAAACCTGTTCCAGGCTTTGTTGGCGCTTTGGGTCAACCACTTCGGCGCTTTCGAGCCGTTTGGTAAGGTAGCGCACCCGTCGGTCAATCTCGCGCAAGCGTCTTTTACCATAGATATAATCCCCGTTTTCTGAGCGATCCCCGTTACTGGCCGCCCATGCAACCACTTCCACCATTTTGGGGCGTTCTTCGCGCAGCAAAACACGAAGTTCCTCCTGCATGGCGGTAAAGCCTGCAGGTGTCATATAATTCTTGAAATGGGGCGGCAGTGTTTCGGGTTCTTCCCGCTCGTCGTCTTCTTCGCCGTCCGTTTCCTTGGTAAAAGCCTTGCTCATTTCTTAAGCGCTGGACCGGTGAATTCCGCTTCAATGATCACCGTAACCTCGTCGCCAACGCCCATCGTTGAGCCTGCGGGCGGAATGCCAAAAGCGATATCAAAATCCGAGCGCTTGAACACTCCGTGCGCGGAAAAGCCGATACGGGCGTGCGGATCCATCGGATGACCGGCATAACCGCCATTGAATGTCGTCTCAAGCGTAACGGGATGCGTCTTGCCGTGCAGCGTCAGATCGCCGGTAATGCGGCCAGTGTTGGCGCCCGTAACATCAACAGATTTGGAAACGAAAGTAATCTTAGGATATTTTTTCGTATCGAGCCATTTATCGCCGCGCAGCTCATCGGTAAATCCTGGCGGAGGATTGTCAAGCGTCAGGGAATTGGCATCGATCGTGGCATTCACGCTGGAAGCCTTGGGATTCTTGGGATCAAATTTCAGGTTCGCATCCACGCCGGTGAAGCGTGCTGTATAATTCGAGAAACCCAGATGGTTGAGTTTGAAAATCAACGTCGCATGTGAAGGATCGATGTTATAGTTGCCCGCTGGAGCTTCGATCTTGGTCGTATCAGGCACGGTTTCCGCATAGGCAGGCATTAAAGTAAGTAGCGTGAGTGTGCAGGCGGTGGCTAGTAATTTCATTGCGCTGTTCCTTTTTCCGATTCAACAATCTGTTTTAAATTAGCAAGGCCGTTTTCAAATTGACCGCCAACCATTTTTTCGCAGTCCATAATGAGCCCTACTGCCTTGCCGATAAAGTCGTTGTGGCCGGACATTGTCCAGGTCACCACAGTTTTTTCCGCTTCTGGATGAAATGTGAATTCAGTATCGCCGATGCCGGCGAAGGGCTTTATGAATTCCAGCCGGAGCGCAATAAGCTCGCTAGGATTGCTTTTAACGATCGTCATGAATCCGGCGCCGACTTCCTGATTGCCGTCCCAGCGCATGATAGCGCCGGCGCCTTCATCCGGTCCCTCAAACGTGGTTTTTGCATTAGGATCAAGCTTGGCCCAAGGCGACCAGTCTTCCCATTTATGGAGATTATTTACATGCGGGAAAACAGCTTCCGGCGGTGCGGCTAGGGTGGCGGAGCGCGTAATACGAAATTCACTGGGCTGCAGCGCAACGACAACGGCAAATGCCGCTAAGACTAAAATGATAACGAGTAGAATTTTTCTCAACATAGATATCTCCCTGAGAGATTAGTATCGTGCCACAAGCACCCTGTAAACCGGCCTTGAAAACAAAAACCCTCCCGATTTGCGGCGGGAGGGTTTTAACGCATTAAGCTAAGACGAGTCTTAGCGGGTAGCTGCGGATTTCAGTTTGGAAAGCGCACGTACTTTCACGCGGACGGAAGCCGGTTTCGCAGCAGCCGGAACCATTTCGCCGGTGGCTGGATTGCGGATCATCGTGCCTGCTTTACGGGCAGGAACTTTGCGCAGCGTGATTTTGATAACGCCAGGAAGAATGAACTCACCAGCGCCACTCGGATGAACGGAGCCGAGCATTGCCGCTTCTACCGTACCGAGCACGTCCGAAGCCTGTTTGCGCGTGATGCCGTTTTTCTCAGCGATCATGGTAAGAAGAGCCGACTTGGTCAGTTTCTCTTTGATCGGTTTAACCGGAACTGGACCTTTCGGTTTAGCAGCTGCGCTAGGTTTCTTTTTTGCCTTGGTTGCCATAATAGTTTCTCCTCTAAATGGAATTAATCGTACGGTGAAATGCACAATAGCGTACTTATTTTAATATGCAAACACTGTATTTAATGGGGCTGGAGAAAAAAAGCGGCTTAAGGCAGCTATATAATTCATCTTACCGAGGTTGGAACGATTCAGTCCAATGCGCCGCGTTTTTAGACAATTTCCCCAAATTATAAAATGTAGAATGATTTTATCGGAGGCCACTTCGCGCTGCGATTCTCTAGATTATTTCTGGCGTTGCAGCGTTGCGGACTTGAGTTTCATGCGGGTTGAGGAATACGTAATTAATGCGATGCTTACGATAGAGCTTTTGATCACGATAAGAAATATCAGGCAAACGACTATTTGTTTACAACTTAAAAAGTATAGAGATGCGTTTGGTGTATAGGGGGATTCTTATATAATTGGCGGACAGAGAGGGATTTGAACCCTCGATACGGTTGCCCGTATACTAGTTTTCGAGACTAGCGCCTTCAGCCACTCGGCCACCTGTCCGCAAGAGGAAGTGTGTGGCGTATAACACAGGAAATGCAGGGAAAAAAGCCTAAAGAGCAGGGAAGTGAGGATTCGCAGCGTGGATTTCTTCAATCGGTTGATTTTTAAGCAGGGATAGCGACTCGAAGACATACTTTGCCGCTACGCTTAAAGGCGGATCGGCGTCTTCAGAAAGAGTGCCATAAAGGTTCCGGCGCAACGCGTCTTCCAGCACGGCAGTATTGCCGAGCGCTTCCGCATAGTTTTTCATCCGCCCGTAAAACGCTTCCGACATTTTCTGGACGCGCCTTCCGATACCAGTGTCGCCAACCCCCATTTCACGTAAAGAGCGATCCATATCATCAAAAAATGCTTCGGCCAGATATTGCCGGAATGTCCCACTGCCGATGTCTGGCTGCAATCTTTCAAAGATCAAAAACAAGTGCAGCACAATTAATTCGAAGCGACCATCCAGTGTGTCCGGTACGCCAAGTGTGGTATAAAGCCGAGGTTCGCGCGCCTGCTGGACAAGTGCTGCGTAAAGACTGTATGCTTCCTGTTGCTCGGAAGACGGGCGGAATAATTTTACTAATTGTGCCAGCATACGATGTATAATTCGAAAAAGCGTACTTTAAGCAGCCTGCTTGCTCTCGCAAGTGTTTTATTACTGGTGGGCGCATGCTCGCCGCGGGTGGATAATCGCGGCCATGTCGCGGCGGAATCGCGCATCGGCGAAATTAAACCGAACCAGAGCAATAAAAACGATGTACTGAACGCGCTTGGCTCGCCTTCCACCACCTCATCGTTTGGAGATGAGGAATGGTATTATATATCCATGCGCAAGGAAACGGTGGCGTTTCTCGACTCCGATATCGACAAGCAGGACGTTATTCGCATCACTTTTGACCAGGATGGCATGGTCAAGTCCGTCGATCATTTCGGCAAGAAGGACAGCAAGCAGATCGCTATCGACGATGAGCGTACGCCTACGGCAGGACATAAACTCAGCTTTCTGGAACAGCTTTTTGGCAATATCGGCCGGTTCAACAAAAGCGGCGACAGCGGTCCGCGCACTTATGGCCCAACGTCGCGGCCGGGACGCCCGTGACGATAACCTGAAACAAGTGGCATAACGGCTTTTCCCTCCGCATCGTGCACTTCCAGCTTTTTATTCTGCGTTATCGTGCCAATGATGGTTGCGTCTTCAGGCACGCGGGATGCCACGGTGAACAGTAACTCATAATCATCGCCGCTGCTGATAAGCTCCAGCCAGCGCATAGGATTTTTCCATTTTACCCATTGCATGGCGGGGGATGATGGAATCTTCTCCAGTTCAATCACGGCACCGACGTCGGATGCGTTCAACAAGTGACCGGCATCCTGAAAGATGCCATCGGAAATATCCATGGAGCTGGTGGCTGTATTCCGCAGCCTCATACCAAGTTCACAACGTGGTTGTGGCAAATGGTAGCGCGAGATAGCATAAGACTTTAGATTTTCCGGTATATCCGAAAATTCACCCTTCAAAATTGCAAGGCCAAGCGCTGCGTCCCCCAGCGTGCCGGAAACGCAGAGGCACTCGCCTTCAGCCGCTCCACTTCGGCGCAGCATGCCATTTTGAGGCACGGTACCTACTGCGCTGATACTGATAATCAGCCCATGCCTGCTGCGCGTCGTGTCGCCGCCTGCAAGGGAGACATGGAAATCTGACTGGTCTTCCTGCAGCCCTTGGCAGAATCGCTTCATCCATATCTCATCGACGCGGTCAGGCAGGCCGATGCTGAGAAAATAACAGACAGGTTTTGCGCCTTTGGCGGCAAGATCGGAAAGGTTGGTGCGAAGCGCTTTCTTTGCAATAAGATCGGCGCTCTCATTGCCAAAAAAATGCACGCCTTCAAGCAGCATATCCGTAGTGACAACGTGCGTTTCACCGGCACGAGGCGTAATGAGAGCGGCATCGTCGGATAAAGAAAAAGCGCCAGGAAAATCGCGAGCCAGTGGCCTGAAATATCGTTCGATCAGGTCGAACTCATCCATCTCAGTCACGTATGGCTTTGGCGATCTGCTGAAGCGCGCCGTTGACGAATCCGGTTTCCGTTTCGTCGAAGAACTCGGATGCAACGCCGACATATTCATTGAGGATGATCGCCGGTTTGAGTTGCGGATGGTAGATCAGCTCATACGTCGCAGCGAGCAGAACAGCGCGCATCAGCGGCTTCATCAAATAATGCTGCCAGCGTTCGCCGAGAATAGTTTGCAGTCTTTCTTCCACGGCCGATTTTTGTTCCAGCGTGCCGGTCACAATGCCGCGCAGCAATTTGGCATCCGGAACAAAATTGGAATCGTCTTCTTCCAGTCCCATCCGCTCCACAATCAATTGATTGGCTGTCTTATCCTCAAAATTGCTTTGATAAAGGCACTGTACGGCTGCAAGACGCGCCGCGCTTTTCTTAATCAGGGATGGGTTGGGTGCATTCATGCGTCGAACTTCTCTTTTAGCGCGATCATCGTCAAGCAGGCGTGCGCCGCGAAAGCGCCTTTATTGCCTCGGTCAGGCAATGCGCGCTCCAGCGCCTGATGTTTGTTTTCGGTCGTCAAGATGCCATAGCCTATCGCCGCGTGCTCGCGTACGGCCAGATCGTTGAGTCCGCGTGCACTTTCCAGGCACACATAATCGTAATGCGTCGTCTCGCCGCGAATGACGCAGCCGAGAGCCACATAGCCATCATACTTATTTGTCTGATGCGCCATGCTGATGGCGGCAGGAATCTCAAATGCGCCCGGCACGGTGATGGCTTCATATGTTGCGCCTACCTTTTCCAGTTCCGCCACGCAGCCTTTCAGCAGGGCGTCGGCGAGATCCCGATAAAACGTGGCAGAGACAATTAAGATATGCGGCATAGCGCCAGACTTAAACCATTCTTTTTCTTATAAATCTAGAGGGAAAGCGGCGGGACGGGTTTATACCCCACGATATTAAGGCCATAACCTTCCAGCCCGACAATCTGGCGTTTGCTGTTAGAAAGCAGGGTCATATCCCGTATACCTAGATCGATCAGGATTTGCGCGCCGATTCCATAGTCGCGGATTTCAGGGGGCAGGCCTTGATTTTTTTCCTTGGCGGAAATTGCATCGGGCTTCGGCTCGCGCAAAAGCACCAGCACACCGCTGCCATGATCGCCGATGGCGTTCAGCGCCGCCTGCAGATAACCCGAGGAAGGGGCAGTATCGATGAGAAGATCGCTGATCAGGTCGACCGCATGCATCCGAACCAGGGTAGGTTTATCTGCCTCAATCCTGCCTTTTTGAAAGACCACATGTTCGGTTTGAGTCAGGATGTTCGTGTAGATTTTCAGAATGAAGTCACCTCCAAACCGGCTTGTAAACGGCTTCTCAAGCGTTTTTTGCACCAGCTTTTCCTGGCGTCGGCGATAGGCGATGAGATCGGCAATCGTGGCGACTTTCAGTCCATGCGCTTGCGCGAACGGGATAAGATCAGGCAGGCGCGCCATCGTGCCGTCATCGTTCATGATCTCACAGATGACGCCGGATGGATTAAGCCCGGCAAGGCGAGCGATATCGACGGCGGCTTCCGTATGTCCGGCGCGCACGAGCACCCCGCCGTCTCTGGCGACGAGCGGAAACACGTGACCCGGCGAGATGATATCGCGCGCGTTTTTTTGCGGGTCGATGGCGACTGCCACCGTACGGGCGCGATCCGCTGCCGAAATGCCGGTAGTAATACCTTCGCGGGCTTCAATCGAGATAGTAAATGCCGTCTGATGCCGCGTCTGGTTATGCGGAGACATGAGCGGCAGATTCAGTTCGAGAACCCGCTTTTCGCTAAGGGCAAGGCAGATGAGTCCCCGGCCATATTTAGCCATGAAATTGATGGCTTCCGCATTGGCGCGTTCCGCCGGAATAACGAGATCGCCTTCGTTTTCCCGGTCTTCATCATCGACAAGAACGAACATCCTGCCGTCTGCGGCGTCGGCGATGATATCTTCAATAGGTGAAAGGTGGATATCGGTCATTTAACGGCTTTCCAGCATGCGTTCCACATAGCGGGCGATCAGGTCGACTTCAAGATTCAGCCGGTCGCCTTCCTTGCGCTCGCTCCAAGTGGTAACGGCAAGCGTATGCGGAATCAGCGTCAGGCCAAACAGATCCTCTTCTGCCCAGGTAACGGTGAGTGATGTGCCGTCCAGCGTCACGGAACCTTTAGTAGCGATGTAGGGAAGAAATTCCCTGTTGCAGGTCACGGTGTAATTCACGGCATCCGCTACTATTTCTTTTTTAGTAATCATTGCAATCCCGTCCACATGTCCACTGACAATATGTCCGCCGAGTTCCTGTCCGACTTTCAGCGATGCTTCCAGATTGATGCGGGTACCGTGACTCCACTCACCAAGCGTCGTATGCGCAATGGTGTGCGGCGATGCGTCAATGGTGAAAAACGATGCTCCGTTCTCGATGCCTGCATGCGTCACCGTCAGGCAGATGCCGCTGCAGGCGATAGACGCGCCGATAGGCAGCATCTCTAAAGGATAGGATGTTTTGATTTTCAGCTGGCGCGAATCGCTACCGCTGACGGCTGTGATTTCGCCGATGTCTGTAATAAGTCCCGTAAACATTAAATTGCCGAGCGTTTCTTATAGATTTCAAGAACATCCTCTTTTAAAGGCACAATGTCAATGCGCCGGAAGGACTTGATTTCACGCTCGATGGTAGGGCTGGCGAAAGCGGGTTTTCCTTTATCACCAATGACTTGCGGAGAGCGAAACCAGTACATAGAGGAAACAAGGCCGCTAGCTAAGGCCGAAGTGGTAAGCGCCGTTCCGGCCTCAAGAAGCACGCTGTTCATCCCGCGCTCGGCAAGTAAATGCAACGCCTGCTCAACCCCGATACGTTCTCCCGATACAGGTATAATGGTAATGCCTTTGGCTTCCAGCGCTTTCATTTTATCTTTTGGCGCGCGGCTGGTTGTGATGATCCAGGTCGGTGTTTTATCTGCTGTTGTCACCAGCGCAAAATTTTCCGGCAGCAGCAACGTTGAGTCGAGCACAACGCGCACCGGTGAGCGATTTTCCAAACCCGGAATGCGGCAAGTGAGCATCGGATTGTCGGTGAGCGCAGTGCCGATGCCGGTGACAATCGCGTCGTGCTCGGCGCGGAGCATATGCCCGTACATGCGTGCCTGCTCGCTCGTAATCCAGCGCGGTGCACCAGCGGGATGCGCGATTTTGCCGTCAAGCGAGGTGGCTATTTTCAGATTGAGAAGCGGCTGGCCGTGCGACAGGCGCATGAAAAATCCCTCATGCGTTGCTTGGGCTTCCGCTTCACATATACCCATCACCACCTCGATACCGGCATTCTGTAATGCAGCAATACCTTTTCCCGCGACACGTGGATCCATATCTGCACATCCCACGACAACCCGCGCGATGCCTGCCTTAATAAGTGCATCTGTGCAAGGCGGTGTCTGCCCCTGATGTGCGCACGGCTCCAGCGTCACATACATGGTCGCGCCTTTTGCCGCTGCGCCCGCTTGCGCCAAAGCAACCGTTTCGGCATGCGGCCTGCCGCCAGGCTGCGTCCAGCCGCGCCCGATCACTGCATCCTCTTTGATAATGACGCAGCCGACCCCGGGATTCGGCGCCGTGGTGCCGGTACACCGCGCGGCAAGCCGCAAGGCGTGTTGCATGTATGAGATATCGGATTGGGGCATAAAGGTTTTAGGTTAAGGGTTTAAGGTTTAAATGAATGAATAATTCTACACCCTAAACCATACACTTGAACCTACTTTTTCTTATCAAGCTCGTCGACGAATTCTTCAAAGTCTTTTGCTTCGCGGAAATCGCGATAAACAGAGGCAAAGCGAATATAGGCAACGAGATCGAGCGATTTCAGCGCTTCCATAACCAGCTCGCCGACCTTGCCGGACGGAATATCGCTCTCGCCCATCGTCTCCAGCTTTTTGACCAGTTGATTGATGGCGAGTTCGACTTTTTCAGCGTCGACAGGCCGTTTGCGCAACGCTAGTGCCATCGAGCGTACAATTTTGTCGCGGTCAAATGCTCTACGCTCACCGTCTTTCTTGACGATGGTAAGCTCGCGCAACTGCACGCGCTCGAAGGTTGTAAAACGCGAATCGCACACGGGGCAGTAGCGTCGTCTTCTGATGGTTGCGCCGTCCTCACTGGGTCTGGAGTCTTTTACCTGAGTGTCGTGATGTCCACAAAACGGGCAGCGCATACCTATTCTCCCTAGGTGTATATCGGGAACCGCTCGCAGAGCGTTTCCACCTCTTTCCGCACGCGTGCTTCCACGCTGGCGTTATCTTTCGGATTTTTTTCAAGTCCATCCAGCACGTCGCCGATGAGATTGCCGATCTGCTTAAACTCCTCGATGCCGAAACCACGTGTCGTTCCGGCCGGTGTGCCGAGGCGCACGCCGGAAGTGACCATCGGCGGCTGCGGATCGAACGGAACGGCGTTCTTGTTACATGTGAGACCGGCGCGCTCCATACTTTCCACCGTCACATCGCCGGTAAGATTCTTCGGGCGCAGATCGACGAGCACAATGTGATTGTCCGTACCGCCGGAGACGATATCCACGCCACGTGCTTTCAGCGTATCCGAAAGGGCGCGTGCATTATCCACCACAGCTTTACCGTAGGCTTTAAAAGAAGGCTTAAGCGCCTCGCCGAATGCAACCGCTTTACCGGCAACGGCGTGCATTAGAGGACCGCCCTGAATGCCTGGAAATACAGCTGAATTGATGGCTTGCTCCAGCGTCACATCCTTACCCGACGGCGTTTTGCGCACCACGGTTTCCGGAAAGCTGGAAAGAATCATGCCGCCGCGCGGGCCGCGCAGCGTTTTATGCGTTGTCGTCGTCACCACATGTGCATGCGGCAAGGGGGTAGGGTATGCGCCTGCCGCAACGAGGCCGGCGATATGCGCCATATCCACCATGAAAAATGCACCGACGCTGTCGGCGATTTTGCGAATCTTTGCCCAATCCACAACGCGTGAATAAGCAGAGAAACCAGCGATCACGAGCTTAGGTTTGTGTTGTTTGGCGAGACTTTCGATTTCGTTGTAATCGAGCAATCCGTCTTCTTTTTTCACGCCGTACTGCACTGCTTTGAACCATTTGCCGGACTGGTTTGGCGCAGCTCCGTGCGTCAGGTGGCCGCCTGCCGCGAGTGATTGGCCGAGAATCACATCGCCCGGCTGGATCAGCGCGGTAAACACGCCCTGGTTAGCTTGGGAACCGGAGCTCGGCTGCACGTTGGCAAAGTTGCAGCTGAATAATTCCTTGGCGCGGTTGATGGCCAGTTCTTCCGTAATGTCGACGCACTCGCAGCCGCCATAATAGCGTTTGCCGGGATAGCCCTCGGCATATTTATTGGTGAGCACGGAGCCTTGCGCTTCCAGCACCGCCTTACTGACGATGTTTTCCGATGCAATTAACTCGATCTGCGTTTGCTGGCGCTTCAATTCCTTTTGAATGGAATCAAAGACATCCGGATCACTCGCTTTCATCGAATCCGAGAAAAATCCTTTTTCTCGGGTAGGTGCGGAAGGTGCAGAAGTGTTTTTAGCCACGGCGGTCATGTAACTCTCTTTTACGACAAGGGGTTATAGTTGATATCCACAAAAAGAACAGGGAAATTAGGCGATTTTAACTTTTTAGCCAAGTTTTTTCACGCGGTCTGTGTGCCGTCCGCCATCAAAGGGGGTGGCAAGGAAGGCCTCGAGGCAATCTTTGGCTGTCTGTTCGTCGATCAGGCGTGCGCCAAGCGCCAGAATATTCGCATCATTATGCTGACGGGCGAGTGTAGCGACTTCCGGGTTCCAGCAAAGCGCGGCGCGGATACCGGGATGGCGGTTAGCCGCGATCGAAATACCAATGCCCGAGCCGCAGACGATAAGTCCTATCTCTGCATTTCCCTGAAGAATGGCATTAGCGGCCTTGTAGCCAAAATCTGGATAATCCACCCGCTCCTCGGAATCGGTGCCAAGGTCAAGAATCGAAAATTCCTTATGATTTTCAACAAGCCATGTTTTTAGGGTTTCTTTCAACGCATACCCGGCATGGTCGGCAGCTAGAGCAATGATTGGCATAAAACGCGCAACTCCTGAAAAATATGTCGCATGCATACACGCCTTCTTCAAGAGGTGTTAGGCTTTTTTGCGATCTCGGCTAGGCTCTAGCCGTGCAAAATGGTTTGATTCTCTTTCTGGTTGTGCTGACCGGTCTCTGTTTCGGCAGTTTCATCACTTTGCTATCCTACAGGCTGCCGCGGCAGATGCAGATCGGCGCAACGCGCTCCAAATGCCCAAACTGTAAAACGCCACTTGGTTTCAAAGATTTATTTCCGGTGCTGAGCTGGCTGACTTCCGGCGGCAAGTGCCGCCATTGCGGAAAAAAAATCCACTGGCGGTATCCGTTGGTCGAAATTCTTACCGCAATTCTTTTTCTGGTCATTGTGCTGCAAGTTGGTCTGACATACGAAGCAGCCATTTTTGCATTGCTTGGCGTATGCATTATCGCGCTGTGCGTCATCGATTTCGAGCACCGGATTATTCCCGATGAGTTGCAATGGGCAATGTTCGCGCTTGCCGTGCTGCATCATTTTTTATTGCCGGTCAGCTGGTGGGATAAAATTACTGGCGCGGTCATCGGTGTAGCGATCGGTGCGGCGCTTAAATACGGATTTCTCTGGCTTCGAAAAAAAGACGGGCTTGGCATGGGTGATGTGAAATTTCTGCTCGTTGCTGGATTCTGGCTCGGTACGCTGCCGCTGGTGCCGTTTCTGTTTCTGTCAGGGCTGCTTGGCATCGTCACCGCGTTTATCTGGAAATACTTTAACGATGATCGGCGTTTTCCGTTTGGCCCGGCTCTTGCATTGAGTATGTTTGCACTGCTGCTTTTTCCATCATTGGATGCACTCTTCTGGGAAACGATGAACCAGATTGTCACGCGCTAAGCAAAAGTATGAAAGCGCAATGGAAATGGTAAACAAAACAGTTTGAACCAGTCAGTATTCTGTGTAAAAGCGATAAATAGTATACTAGACTAAGGCTGCCCACAATCTATAGATATATGATCGTTCACCGCCGTACCCGTATTTTAATTATGTCTTTAGCAGTGATACCGTTTTTAGTGTCCTGTGGACGTGACGGGACGATTGATCCTATGGACCGTCAGGGACTGACGCGGGATGATTTCCGCGATATGTATGATCAGGAAAAAACCAAGGAAGAGCAGCGTGAATCCGGAAAAGAACCGGTCGTTACCATTCCGAAAGATGCAAAGCTGACAGTTTCCACCAAGGCACCGCCGATTCCTGAAATCGCTTCCATTCTCGCTGCGCCGCGCCCGCCAAAAATCGGGCAGACGAAACTGGTTTCCATTTCAGTGACGGATGATGTTCCGCTGAAAGACGTGTTTGTGGAGTTATCGCGTCTGGCCGATGTCGATATTGAACTCGATTCCGGCATTGAAGGCGGTATTACATTCCGCGCCAAAGAGCGCCCGTTCAACGAAGTGGTGGAACGTATCGCTGGCATGGCAGGCTTGCGCTACAGCTATAAAGATGGCGTGTTGCGTGTTGAACGTGACCTGCCCTATGTCCGTAATTACACGATCGACTTCCTGAACATCACGCGTGATATTCAAAGTACGTATAACATCAGCACCGATGTCTCCTCGCTCGCGGCTGCCGGAACGGGCGGCGGCGGTGGCGGCGGCGGTAGTGGTGGAGGAGGGCTGACCTCGGGTTCAAGCTCATCCATAAAATCAAATGCAGAAGACGATTTCTGGAAATCGTTTGAATCCTCAATCGGTAATATTCTGGCCAGCTCGCCGCCAAAATATGCGGCTATGAACCCGCTTGACCCACGCGCATCCACTGAACTAGGCGGTGGCGGCGGAGGAGCCGGAGGCGCTGCTGCAGGTACTGCAAGCCTGCCACAAGGCAATTCATTCAATATCAATCGCAAGGCAGGCGTGATTTCGATTTCCGCAACCGAGCGGCAGCATGAGAAAGTCAAATCATTCATCGAAAAAATCCGCCAAAATTCATCGGCGCAAGTGCTGATCGAAGCAAAAATTCTGGAAGTCAGCCTAAATGACCAGTTTGAAAGCGGCATCAACTGGGATCAGATTCAGGGAGGCGGGCCGATTACATGGGACGATATCAATATTCGCGGTGAATTCAACAATCCGAATATCCCTTTGGGTGCAGCAAATCCATTCACGACGATTAAATTGAAGGATAAGTTTGGTAAGCTTGATCTGGATGCCACGATACGGTTGCTTGAAAAATTCGGCACCGTCCGCACCCTATCAAGCCCGCGTCTCAGCGCCATTAACAACCAGCCTGCAGTACTAACCTTTGCCAAGAACCAAGTATATTTTGATATCGATGTCGATGTTACACCGCCAACCTCAAGCGACGGTGTGAGCACAACCGCGGCGACCACTAGCGTCAACTCGGAAATCCAAACTGTGCCAATCGGGGTTATTCTCAATCTAATCCCATCCATTGACCTGGATGATAATGAAGTAACATTAAACGTTCGCCCGACTTTGACGCGTATTGTCGGTAACGTCACTGACCCAGCGCTGCCCCTTCAAATCGCTACATTAGGCAACCAGCTTCCTGCCGACGTCGTGCAGCAATTGACCAGCGCACAAAATCAAATTCCAATTGTTGAAGTGCGAGAACTGGATTCCATCATGAAGATCAAAAGCGGCCAGGTTATGGTCATCGGTGGGCTGATGGAAGACCAGTCCACCAATTCCGATCAGGGAGTACCGTTTGCCAGCGACGTGCCCATCATTGGCAATTTCTTCAAGCGCGTGTCCAAGCAGGATACCAAAAACGAACTGGTGATCTTCATCAAGGCAACGATTGTTTCACCGAATGGCAACGCCCATGAAGTTGATAAAAACCTCTACAATAAATTTACTACCGATCCCCGCCCGTTAGCATTCTGACCGAGTTGTCCTATGCGCACATTAATCCGCTACGTACTTCTGACCGCTTTGAGAGACAGGCTCTTTGTCGCGCTTCCGGCCGTGATGATCATGGCGTTCATGATATCAAGCGTGCTGTCGCGCACGTCTATGATTGAAGAGCAGGCGATGCAGGCAACTTTTGTTGCAGGTACCTTCCGCCTGATACTGGCACTTGGCACGGCGGTCTTCGTCTGTTTTCACGTGCGACAGGCGTTTGACGCAAAAGAAATAGACGTTATGCTGTCGCGTCCGATTTCGCGTGCGAGTCTGATACTTTCGTACTGGCTTGGATTTTCGATCGTCGCCACGCTCTCAACGATTATCGCGATTGTTTTTATTTTCCTGTCCGGCCCGGTTACCTGGGACGGGTTCGGCGTCTGGATTCTCAGCTGGATTGTCGAGCTATGGGTAGTGGTGGCTATCGCGCTCTTTGCTTCCATTACGCTCCGCAGCGCGGTCATTTCCGTAATTTTTTCCATGACGCTCTATGTGCTGTCGCGCTTGATGGGCTACTTCCTTGCGACCATCAAATCGCGCCTTGTTTTCGATTCCGTAATCATGAATGAGATATCGCGATATAGTATCAAAGGCCTTGCTATCTTTGTGCCGCGGCTGGACATGTTTGCAAAAACGTCATGGCTGACTCAAGGCATTGCCAACGCAAACGAAGTGCTGCTTTTTGCTGCGCAGGGCATTGTGATCATACCGCTGCTGCTCGCCGTGGCGATTATTGACTTTTACCGCCGGCAATTCTGATGGCACGCAGCGAAGTACGCTCCTACGCTTGCCTCGCAACTGCATTTTTCTTACTGCAGATCGGCTTCTGGTGGCCGACGCATAAAATGACGCCGGATATGGGTATTGTGCCGGATGTTTCCACAAAACGGGCGCTCAGCGTCATGAGTTTCGGCGACGAGGAATTCATGTTCCGCGTCATGGCGTTCCGGCTTAATAATGCGGGCGATACGTTCGGCCGTTTCACAGCGCTCTACAAATACGACCTTAAGAAAGTATATGACTGGTTCACACTGCTCGATACGTTCGACAACAAAGCAAACATCCTGCCCTATATCGCCGCCTATTATTTCAGCCAGACGCAGAAGAAAAGTGATGTGCATTATATGGTGCAGTATCTCAAGGAGCATTCGGATGGCCGTCTCAAGGAAAAATGGTGGTGGCGCACGCAGGCGGTTTATCTTGCGCTTCACAAGCTGAAGGATCAGCAGTTGGCTTTAGAGTTGGCAGCACCTTTGGAAAATGCACAGGGCATACCGTACTGGGCTAGGCAAATGCCGGCTTTCGTCCATGAGCAGCGCGGCGAATTTGGCGACGCTTTGGAAATCGTGGAAAATATCATCAAAAATTCAAAAGATATTCCGCCAAGCGAACAGCGCTTTATGTATTATTTCGTCAAGGAACGTTTGAACAAACTGGAAGAACTGGAAAAAGGTTTGGGCAAAAACTTCACGCCGCCGCCAATCGAAGAATCCGCGCCAAAGCCATCTGACGATTCACATGTCGAGGGCGAATACCCGGCCAAGTAATTATTCCGTCAAATGAAAGTGTTCGGCGAAGCGGTCAATTTCTTTCGCCACGCGTTCCGCCGGAATATCTATGTGATGAATGCCTTTAAAAATGATAATCTTTTTAGGCTTTTCCGCTGCTTTATATAGCGATCTTCCATGCTCTACCGGAACGACGCGGTCGGCATCGCCATGCATAATGAGAAGGGGCGTGTGAATCTTGCCAATGCGGTCGATTGTCGGAAACGTATCTTTGAGCAGCCAGCTGACGGGAATATAAGGATAAAGTTCCTGGCCTCGTGCCAATATCGATAAAGGCGGCGCTTCCAGGATCAGGCCGCCAACGGCATATTCCGTTGCCACAAACGTAGCGACAGCAGTTCCCAGCGACTCACCGTAAAGTATCATCTGCCGTGACGGGATGGACAGTTTCGTGGTTGCGTAACTCATGGCGGCACGCGCGTCATCGTAAAGCCCAGGCTCACTGGGCGATCCTTCGCTTTGCCCGTAGCCGCGGTAGCTGACGCCGATAACCCCGAAGCCTTTTTCGGAAATTTCTTTGAAGCGGTGGGCGCGGTTGCCGAGGGAATAAGCATTCCCGGGAAAGTACACCACTGTCGGATATCCGGGCTTGGCTTTCTTATACCAAAGCTGAACCTTTGTGTTGTCGCTGGTCGTAATAATCAGGTTTTCAAATTTATTCAGGCCATATTCAGCCGGCATTTTTTTATCGATGGCAGGGTGAAAAACCTGGCTGCGCTGAAATACATAAAGCCCGAGCAATATGCCGAGATATACGGTAAACAGCAGAAACAGCACACGCTTGAGAATTTTCCAGGACTTTGTTTGCACAATCATAGGGTTAAACAGTATGTACCTTGCACTCGCATCTACTGTTGAGTTAGTCTGAGCCTGACCATTTGGCAAGTGCGATGCTGTTTTTTCCCATATTTCTTTCTGTGCTTATGATCATTGCGTTTATAACAGACGCAACGCGTTATATCATTCCTAACTGGCTTAATGCGCTTGTTATTGTTCTCTATATCGTTTTTGTGCCGCTGACACCTGGGAAGGTGGATTGGCTTTCTGGCATATACGCATTTCTCATTGTTTTCCTTTGCAGCTACCCTTTGTTTTATTTTCGTATTTGCGGTGGCGGCGATGTAAAATTGCTTTGCACGCTTTCCTTATGGTGCGGTCTGCACGAGGTGCTGCTGGAGTTCATTGTCTATACCGGTCTGCTCGGCGGCGCGCTTTCGCTTCTTTTGATAAGCCTCAGGCCATTTGTGGCATGGCTGAGAGCCCGCTTGAACCATGAATTTCCAGTGCCGAAACTGCTTACCTACGGCCAGGATATCCCTTACGGCCTTGCCATCACGACCGCCTTCCTGATGGTGCTGTGGGCGGGCGCGATTCCCGGCATCCCCATCCGGCTTCACTCATTATTATAAGGATTTTTACCGGATCTTACCGTCAGCCGGATCGGCACGCCGGGCAGTTTAAAGGCATCGCGCAGACTTGTCGTCAGGTAGCGTAAATAAAAAGCAGGAATCTCTTTTCGCAAGTTAGAGAAGAATACAAAGGTTGGCGGGCGTGCTTTCGTTTGTGTGCAATAGCGGAATTTGAGCCGGGTGCCTTTTATCAGTGGCGGTGGATTTTCTTCCAGTGCCGCCTCCAGCCAGCGGTTGAGCGCCGCAGTGGAAATTTTCTTATTCCAGATGAAATAGGCGCGTCGTATCGCCTTGGCGAGCTTTTCACATTGCAGGCCAGTTGTAGCGACAATTGGAATCACTTCGATTCCTCGCATCTGCGGCATCACATGTTCCAGGCGCTGCTGAAACGATTTCAGGTATATTTTATCAACGTTGATCAGATCCGATTTATTGAGTGCCACGACGCAGGCGCGTCCTTCACGCTCAATCAGTCCGGCAATCGCGTTGTCCTGCTTTTCGAGCGGCATCGTCGCATCGATCACCAGCACTACAACATGCGAATATTGAAGTGCGCGCAGGGTGCTGCTCACCGAAAGTCCTTCCAGTGAATCCTGCACTTTTGATTTTCGCCGCATTCCGGCGGTATCGATAAGCTTGATCTTCTCGCCGGCAAGCGTGGTTTCCACCATCACGGCGTCGCGCGTAATGCCAGCCTCCGGCCCTGTCAGTGATCGCTCATCACTAAGAAGCGTATTGAATAACGTGGATTTGCCGACGTTTGGCCGCCCAAGAATGGATACCTGAATAATTTCTTCTTTTTCAGTCTGGGTGTTTACTTCTTCCTCTTCGGGTGCATGCGCGGCAATAGCTGCATAGAGGTCGGCAAGGCCTTCGCCATGCTCGGCGGAAATGGCAATGGGCTCGCCGAAGCCGAGGCGGTACGCTTCCATGATGCCTGCCGTTGCCTTGCGTGTTTCGCTTTTATTCGCAACCAGTACCACCTTCGCTTTTGCCCTGCGAATCTGCTGCGCGAATCGCTCATCTTCTGGAGTCAGTCCGGCGATGGCATCGATCACAAAAAGCACGACGTCGGCTTCTTTCAGCGCATGCCTGCTTTGATCCGTCATGCGCGCCGCCAACGTGTCGCGTTCGGAATCATCAAGTCCCGGGGTATCGATCAGTTCAAAGCTCAAGTCTCCAATGGAGCCGGCACCATAACGGCGGTCCCGCGTCACGCCAGGCTTATCATGCACGATCGCTTCGCGTCTGCCGGCAAGCCGATTATAGAGCGTGGATTTGCCAACGTTCGGCCTTCCGACAATAGCAAGTTTCAGCATGGCTTAGCGGTATTGGTAAAGCGTGCCGTCTTTCGACAGCACATACATGAATCCGTCAGCGAAGGCGGGAGGCGATTCGATATTTTCCGCTATGTCTTTTTTGCTCAAAACCTTGCCGTCCTGCGGCGA
>JAXMDT010000006.1:0-98789 GCA_046348685.1 Rickettsiales bacterium | reverse complement strand
CTGGGCCGTTACCCGGGCGATGCGCCATACCGTCGCAAAATCGTGACGTTCAAAAATTACCTCGATAAGGAGACGAGCGCTGATCTGGTGGAAGTTGATAAAATCGGTTATGACCGCAGTAATTTCAATAAAAAATACGATCCGAACCATCCTGCAGCCGATGCCGATGGGTATGTCGAAACCCCTAATGTTAACCCGATCATCGAGATGGTGGATATGCGTGAGGCGCGCCGTGCCTACGAAGCTAACCTCAATGTTGTCGAAGTAACGAAAGGCATGTTAAATCAAACGATTAGTTTATTACGCTGATTTTTATTTGCGCGTCACTGGTAAAACCAAGTATTCGGGCATATAATAGGGCAAAAGGACAAATAGCATGGCAATCGATCTGAATTCTGCAATCAACGCTTATACCAATGCCTCTAAAATGAAAGGCGATGGCCCCGCGGCATCCCTGATGCCGGAAGAAGCCAACCCCATGAAGCCAAGCTTCGGCTCGCTCGTATCTGATGCACTGAATGAAGCCAAGGATTCCAATTACAACAGCGAAAGCATCAGCGCCCTTGCCGTTGCTGGAAAGGCCGAGCTGCATGAATTAGTCACCTCCGTCAACAATGCCGAGCTCGCGCTGAATACGGTGGTCGCCGTACGCGACAAGGTCATCAATGCCTATCAGGACATCCTGCGGATGGCCATCTAAGCTAGCTTCGCGACATCGCCTCTTCTTCCTCTTGCCTTTTCTCTTGTTCGTTTCCTATCAGGGTGACGTGTATGTCTTCGCCATTCAATGCATCCCGAGCTTCGGAAGCAAGCTTAAGGTAGCGTTTTCGAACGCGGTACAGTTCATCATCGCTAAGCTCCTCCAGGTCGATCATTGCTTCCTGAGCCCCTTCGACGGCGCGGATCAACTCATCAAGTTTGAGCTGCATGGCGATTGTATCTTTGTTCTGCGTATGCTGGATGATGAACACCATTAAGAAGGTAATGATGGTCGTGCTGGTATTGATAACCAGTTGCCAGGTATCGGAATAATCGAAGACAGGGCCTGAAACCAGCCAGACGATAATCATGCCTGCCGCCAGTACGAAGGCGGCGGGACTGCCGGTCAGCGTTGCAACCCACTTTGCGAAGCGGCCAAATAACGTATCTCGTTTCATCATGGACATAGATATACCCTGTAACATTTATGACAGTTGCGAGCATGCGCATAACCAAGTAATTTTGCAATAATAATACGATACCCCTACTCGCTCCGGCGTGGCGAGTGGGAGCGCAGAACCGAAATGTACAATGTAGTACATGAGGATGCGAGCACCGAGCAACGAACCAATCGCCCGCCGGAGTAAAGTTAGTATGAATTCCGCAGAAGTGATCGACATAGGAAGGGATGCCATATGGGTTTTGCTGAAACTCAGCTTTCCGATCATGATGGTGGCGCTGATTGTCGGTCTAGTGGTTTCTTTGCTGCAGGCCCTGACGCAGCTGCAGGAACAGACCCTGGTCTTCGTGCCGAAAATACTCGCTATTTTCCTGGCATTGATGTTCGCCATGCCCTTCATGCTGCGTACGCTGGCTGACTTCAATACCGAGCTGATGGAAAAAGTGGCCGCTCCGGATACGCCGCCCAATGATGATTCCGACGAGCAGCGGTAGGTCGCCATGACCGTCTCACCTTTAGAACATTTTCTCATAGGCCAGCTTTTCACGATCCTGCTGATTTTTACGCGCGTCGGCACCGGACTGATGTTCATGCCATTTTTTGGTGAGCGCGTAGTGACGGGCCGCGCCCGCCTGCTCATGGCGCTGGCGATTGCCGTCACCCTCGCTCCGGTATTTGAACCAGTCATGCCCAAAGTCCCGGCAAGCCCATTTTCGTTGGCAGTGCTGCTGGTTGCCGAAAGTTTGGTTGGGGCGAGCATCGGCATGGTTTGCCGTTTTCTCATTTCGGTGATGCACATTGCGGGCATGATCATCTCCGTGCAATCGAGCCTGGCCGTTGCTTCGCAGTTCGATCCGACGCAGGCCGGACAGGGTTCGCTTATCGGTAACTTTCTTAGTATGGCCGCCGTTGTCTTTCTGATCGCGACCGATATGCATTACGTGATGCTGCGTGGGCTGGCCGATAGCTATTCGCTGTTCACTCCTGGGGCTTTTCCGCCGGTAGAGGATCTTGCGCAGTATTTTTCCACATTGACGTCCAGCATATTTCTAGTCTCGCTTAAACTCTCCGCGCCGGTGGTTGTGATCGGCCTCATCGTTTACATCGGCGGCGGCGTCCTGACGCGTCTGATGCCGAATCTTCAGATTTTCTTTATTATCCTGCCTGCGCAGATCGCACTTACCTTTTTCATCATGATTGGCACTTTCGCGGCCATGATGCTCTCTTTTGGGGATTACTACGCTGCCACTTTCTCTGATTTCCTCAAGCTCGACGGCTATACAGGGTTTTAATCATGGCCGACTTGGGATAAAATAAGCATGCTTTGCAAATCTTTGTAGCTTTAGGGTTTCGCAAGGCAGCCAAGGCATGGCGCGTGCAGTGTATACAAGTACGTGAGCACGCCGAACCGCAGGATAACGTAGCGAAAACCAAAGATACGAAGATTTTATGTCAGAAGGTGGAGAAGACGACTCCCAGAAAACCGAAGAACCGACGCACAAACGGCTGGAGGATGCGCGGAAGAAAGGTCAGCTGGTCAACTCGCGCGAGGTGAATAATTTTTTCATTCTGCTTGCGTTTACGATCGTGCTGGTCGGCCTGATGCCCGGCTTGATGAAACATGCCTACACGGAATTCGCGCCGTTTATCACCTCGCCTGAGGATTTTATCATCAGTGATGCGGGAAGTTTCAAGCTGACGGCGGCATTTATCATGCTGAAGATGTTGAGCCTGCTCGCGCTGCCGTTTGCTATCGCTATTGCGATGGCGCTGGCAGCAGGTTTCCTGCAGTCGCAATTCAATATTTCATGGGAACCGATCGGCTTCAAGCTGGAGCGCATCTCCCCGCTTAAAGGATTCAAGCGAATCTTCTCGGTGCGCTCGGTCGTGGAATTTATCAAAAGCCTGCTCAAGATTACGGTTGTCGGTGCGGTGGCCTATGTCGTCGTGCATCCGACCCTGGAATACAGCCGGGCCTTGCCGGACGAGGATGTCGCAGACATCATGCGCTATCTTCAATCAGTAAACAGCCGAATGCTGATCGGCATTACGTCCATGGTGTTTTTAATCGCCGTGCTCGATTACCTTTACCAGCGCTTCGAATACATGAAAAACCTGCGCATGACCAAGCAGGAGATCAAGGACGAGTACCGCCAGCAGGAAGGCGATCCGCATGTGAAGCAGAAGCTGCGCGCCATCCGCCGTGAGCGGGCGCGTAAGCGTATGATGGCCGATGTGCCTAAATCCGATGTCGTCATCACCAACCCGACACACTATGCGGTTGCCCTGCAGTATGATGAGCTGGCGATGGGCGCACCGAAAGTGATGGCGAAAGGCGCCGACAAGGTGGCCTTGCGTATCCGTGAAATCGCCGAGGAGCACAAGATTCCCATTGTGCGCAATCCTCCCCTCGCCCGCGCGCTTTATGACAATGCCGAGGTTGAGGAGGAAATTCCTTTCGAGCATTATGCCGCCGTCGCCAAAGTCATCGGCTATGTCTATAAGCTGAAAGGCAAAAAACCAAGACCTCAGGATGGCGGTAAAGGACCCGGTGGCGCCACGCCTAAAAAATAGTGTCATTTTCGGGTATGACCTGGGGATCTAGATTTTCGCGCCGAGCGCGAGAATGACACTTAAATTAATTCCATCACAATTTCAGCTGCTTTCTGGCTGGCTGGCAGTCCTTCCGGATTACGCATTCGTTCGAGCGCCTCATGCGCGTCGTTTGCCTGCTTCTGTCGCGCCGGTTCATTTTCAATCAAGGTCATTAACGCCCGCTCCAGCTTTTTCGGCGTGCATTGGCCCTGCAGCAGTTCAGGGATGATTTCACGTCCTGCCAGAATATTAACAAGATTGGCAAAAGGTGTTTTGATCATGCGTTTCAGGAGCCAGGCGGAAACGGGATTAACCTTATAAGCGACAATCATCGGCAGGCCCGTCTTCGCCACTTCAAGCGCGACCGTTCCCGATTTCACAAGCCCTACATCGCAGGCATAATAGCTGCGCTGCTTGAGTAATGGATCGGAGACAAGCCGGTACGTAACATTCCATGATGCAATCGCCTGCCGGATTGTTTCTTCCATCGCCTGCGTTGTGGCGATAATCAGTTCGATGTCGCTGAAGCGTTTTTTCAGCCTTGCCAGCGTCGCCTTGTAGACAGGCAGCATACGTGCCAATTCACCTTTTCGGCTACCGGGTAGCGTGGCGATTTTCAGCGGCTTCTTCTCATCCATTTCCCAGCTCGTACGACGCGCAAACGCTTCTTCCAGATCATCCATCACCGGATGCCCGACAAAACTGGTGGCAAGTCCTTCTGCCTCAAAATACGGCGGCTCAAACGGCAGTAGTACGAGAAGATGATCATAAAGCGCCGCAGTCTTTTTGGCGCGTTCCGGTTTATAAGCCCATACGGTCGGCGCGACATAATGAATGAATTTAGGCGCTCCATTCCCCCGCTCGCGCAGCGTTTTGACCAGCCTGAAATTGAAACCCGGTGAATCAATCGTCACCACTGCGTCCGGCTGGTAGTCCTCGATAGCCTGCACCGTTTGTTTAATGCGCTTCAGCACCTTTGGAATATGCGGCAGGATTTCAGCAAAGCCCATGAGCGCAATGTCCTCAATCGCAAAGAGCGTCTGCAACCCTTCTGCCTGCATACGCTCACCACCAATGCCTTTGATTTCGATATCGGGATTTTGCTTCTTCAGCGCAGCCATCAGCCCTGCACCGAGTTGATCACCCGACGCTTCCCCTGCAATAAGGAATATTTTTTTCATATTACGTCGAGCTGTTCAATCCGATGCCGACGACAAAAATACCGAGCGCGTCGGCTTCGGCAATAGCCGCTTCCCTGTCCAGCATCAAGGCGCCGCCCGCTTCGATGGCAATCCCTGCAAATCCCGCATGGGCAACCGCTTTTACCGTCATCAATCCAATGGCAGGCAGGTCCACACGGCGCTCCTGGCCTGGCTTTTTCACTTTCACCAGCACGCCGCCGCTATCGGCTTGTTTCAGTCCGGCGGCCCGCGCGATCAGCGCATCTGTTCCTTCAACCGCTTCCACGCCAAGGACGTGTCCCTGCTGCACGATGACTGCCTGGCCGATATCGAGAGCGCCAATGGCGCGCGCGACATCGACACCCTTTTTAATATCCGCGTCCGCTGTTTTGTCCGGCGCATATTTACCCAGCACGCCCACCGGTACCAGCAGGCTTTTGATGACATCATCCGCACCGGTGATCGTGAACCCTTCGCCCTCGAAAAAACGCACAATCGTGGAAAGCAGCGCATCATCACCGGCAAGCAGGCTGCCGCCCAGCTTAGAGAGCAGGAGCATGCCTTTCGCATCCGGTCTGAGCGAAGTAATGCTAGGCCGTTCGATCTTGCCGGCAATCACGACTTCCTTGATATCGCGCTCACGGAGCAGCGAAATCGCTTTTCCCACTTCACCGAGACGCACCCAGGCATGATCGACGTGCTGCACATGGCTTACCGGTGTCGTATCCGTCAGCGCCAGTATGAAAACCGGCCTGCCTTTTTCCCGGCAAGCCGAAAGCACATGCAGCGGCAGCGAACCCTTACCGGCGATGAGGCCGATCGGTGCCGTGGAGGGAGCTTCTGTCTGGGCTAATTGTGTCTGCATAATAAAAAATTGGTTTCTGTTGTGGCGAAAAGAAGGGTTTAGCAAAAGCCGGAAAGGAATGTAGTATTAATACATGAGTACCGGAAGTTTGGTAAACCCTTATTTGCAGCCGTACAGAAAGCAAATTAAGTGGAAATAGAGCGTTTACTCGCGGAATGGATGAAATCCACGATCTGCTACACCGCATCAATCTCGAAAAATTCCTGTTTGGCTTTTTCGGCGCGTTCGGCCAGCGTACCTTCGGTTTCCTCGAAGATCATTGTGTAGGCGGCGCGCAGCCCATGTATGGTCTCGCGGTCGAAATTACGGCGTTTAAGACCGATAATATTCAGCCCGGCCAGCCCCGCCCGCTCGCCGATGACGGCGCCATACGGAATTACATCGTTTTCCACGCCTGAAAGTCCGCCTATCATCGCATGCTCACCGATCCGAACGAATTGATGCACGGCAGCCAGCCCGCCGATAATCGCATGATCCCCGACTGTGACATGGCCGGCCAGCGTCGCATTGTTGGCCATGATGACATGGTTTCCGATCTGGCAGTCGTGTGCTACGTGCGTGCCGACCATGAACAGACAATTGTCGCCTACTTTTGTCATCATCCCGCCGCCCTCGGTGCCGGGATTCATCGTCACATGTTCGCGAATCATATTGTTTTTGCCGATAGTGAGCGTTGAGGTTTCGCCCTTGAATTTCAAATCCTGCGGTGCATGTCCTATGGATGCAAACGGAAAGATTTTCGTGCCCTCGCCAATCGTTGTTCTGCCTTCAACAACCACGTGCGATTTCAACTCAACGTTATCATCTATGCTGACATGCTCACCAACGATGCAATACGGCCCTATCAAGGCACTCTTTGCCACCTTCGCCTTAGGGTGAATGATTGCTGTCGCGTGAATATTGGTCATACTAACTCATTATTTTTTCTAAATTCGCCAGAATGCGGAAAAAATAGTTACCCATCCTGGTGAAATTTAATTCATGATCATGGCTGCAAATGTCGCCTCGGCAACCGTTTTGCCGTCAACTTTACATTCGCCGTCGAATTTCCAGACATTGGCGCGGTGCTGGATGACTTTTACATGCACATGCAGCTGGTCGCCGGGCACGACGGGTTTGCGGAACCGCGCATTTTCCACCGACATGAAATATACCAGCTTTCCCTCCGCTTCCGCACCCAGCGTATGCACCACAAGGATTGCCGCTGTCTGCGCCATGGATTCCACCAGGAGAACGCCCGGCATTACTGCCTGCTTTGGAAAATGCCCCACGAAAAAAGGCTCGTTGCACGTCACGCCTTTGATCCCGATGGCAGATTCTTTCGGCTTCAAATTGACGACCTTGTCCACGAGCAGAAAGGGGTATCGGTGCGGAATCATTTCCTTGATCCGCTCATGATCCACCATCTTCAGGCTGGGATCGATGATACTATTTTCCATCGTCATGATTCTTCCTTTGTTTGACGAGTTGTGCAACGGCGATGGTCTGGCGGTGCCAGTCTTTGATGGGAACCGAAGGCGAACCGCCATGGGTTTCGCCGGAAGGAATGTCGCTCATGACACCGGCCTGTGCTGCAATGCGTGCCCCTGCCCCGATACGCAGATGACCCGCGATACCGACCTGGCCGCCGAGCACGGCGCCGTCGCCGATGCGCGTGCTACCTGAAATACCGACCTGCGCCACGATCACCGCGCCGCGGCCGATCTGCACGTTATGGCCGATCTGCACGAGATTGTCGATCTTGGTACCCTCGCCGATAACCGTATCCGGCCCTGTGCCGCGATCGATGCAGGTACCGGCCCCGATCTCCACATGATCCTCAATGATAACGCGCCCGAGCTGCGGTACTTTCACGTGCCCCTCGCGCCCAAGCGCAAAGCCGAATCCGTCCTGCCCGATATGCACGCTACGGTGAATGATCACATGGTCGCCGATGTAGGCATGGCTGATGGAGCACAGTGCTCCAATACGCGTATCTGTTCCGATCTTGACGCCGTCATGAATTACCGCGTTCGCGCCGATCATGCAGCCGTCGCCAATCTCCACGTTTTTCCCGATCACGGCGCCGGGCGCGATGCAAAGATTCTTGCCCAGCTTGGCGCTTTTATCGATGTGCGCCGCGCTCGAAATATTTTCGGTCAGCGGAATGAAAGGATAAAATTTCTGTGCTACCAGTGCATAGCAGCGGTACGGGTCTTCCGTAATCAGCACCGCCATGCTGGCCGGCGCATCGCGCACATGCTTCTCACGGATGAAACAGGCACCGGCGCGGCTGGCGCGGAAACTATCGACGTACTTTGCATTATCGAGAAACCCGATGTCCTCCGGCCCGGCGCGGTCAAGCGGCGCCACATCCTTGATTTTGACATCTTTGGACGAGACGTTTGCAACCGTAGCGCCGGTGATCTCGGCAATTGCCGTGAGTGAAATCGCGCCGCTGTTTTCGAAGAACCGTGGATCGGCCATTACGATCCGCCTACAGGCTAGAATTGAACTTTCATGGTGGGAAGCTGTTTGTTCAGACGGGCGAGCACCTCATCCGTGACATCGAGCGACGGGTCGTAATAAAGCACTTGCGAAGCAGGCATAGCCACATCGAATCCTTTTTCTCTCGACATTGCGGTAATGATATCGGTCACGCTTTTCTGGATGGTGAGAATGGAGGAATTGAATGCTTTGGTCAGCTTGGCGCTTTTTTCCTGCACATCACGCTGCACGCCGGCGGCTTTCTGACGGAATGCGGTCACTTTTTCCTGGAACGCTTCCTGGGAGAGAACGGTACGCTGCTTCGCGAGTTCCTGGTCTTCCTTCTGGAGCGCGCTTTCCTGTTTGGTCGCTTCTTCCTGGAATTGATTTTTCTTGGCTTTCAGCTGGTCGCGTGCGGCGGCAGCGGCGGTTGCCTGCTGCATGATTTTCTGAATGTTGACGACGACGTATTTCTGCTCCGCCGACGCATTCCCAGCGGCCAGCAGCATCACGGACAAAACAAATAGCGAAACAAGGCGGTTCATCGAAAACTCCACAATAAATGAATAAGGAAGAACCGTTTAACAGGAAAAAATGCGGCTGGCTAGCTTCTTTCTGGTGTGCCGTCGCCTTTATCCTTTTTTGCAAGTTTTGCCTCACGGCGCCTATCAAGCTCTGCTGCGGTTACCAGCTTTCCTGCCCTAACCAATGCCTCAATATTAGAGGATGTCGGATCGGCGGCTAATTCAGTAATTGTTGGGTCAAGTCCGTTTGGTTTTGTTCTGTTAGGCCTATCAAGCTTTGCATCCAAATTCGCCAATTGCTTCTTTTGCAATGTAACTTCCGGCCACTTAAGGATATCAGAAAAATCCCCTGTCTGGCGTTCGGAGACTTTTTCAATAAACCCCTTCAAACGACTTGTTGTGCGTTTATTGGCGTAATCTTTTAAAAATTCATACTGCTTATAAGTAATTTGAAGAGTATATTCTCCAGGCTTAACCTCTTCAAAATGCGGCTCGAAAGTTAAGAGAGCATCACTCTTTTTTAAAAAGAAATTTTTAAGTATACCTTGAAATGCATTACTCTGTGCTGCGACAGCACTCGGCGGTGTCGCTACCGGTATGCTGATTAATAATTCGTTTTCTAAAAATTCTTGTTCCTTCTTGTTTATCTGTAGCGATTCAGAATCCGCTATATGCAAATACGTAGCTCTCTTATGCGCTTCGTAGTCGGGTAAACGCACGATCGAATAAGGATATTCATAGGGATATCCGTCGTTAAATCGCGTTTCAATTTCTTCTGTACGTGCAACATTTCGCATTCTAGGCAGCCTGGAAAATTTACTGGCATCAATCTTCAAATAGATGTCACTCTTATGCTTAACGACATAGTCAAGCAGCGCCAATGCAGCCCGTTCGCCTTTAGTCGCTTCAAACATATCTACCTCAATGCCACTGAATTATATCAGAAACATGTTTAAGTTGTATGAAGATATGATTAACTTTGCTTTATCGAGACGTCATTAAATCAATGGCTTACACGCCTGCTAAAACTTCGTGCCGAAGTTGAATTGGAAGAGTTCTTCCTCGTCGTAATCTTCCTTGAGAACCGGCACGGCGAGGTCGACGCGGATCGGGCCGAACGGCGAGCGCCAGGAGAGGCCGAAACCGACCGATGCACGCAGTGCGGAGCTATCGACGACTTCGGGGCCGGTGTCATCCACATTCCATAAGCTGCCGACATCGGTAAAGATCGAGCCTTTGAAACCGAGGTCGTCCGGCAAGCCGAGCGGGAAGCTCTGCTCCAGCGTGGCGACATAGTAAACGTTTCCGCCAAGCGCGTCATTCGTCGTGATATCGCGCGGGCCGATACCGGAGTTATCGAAACCGCGGAACGTGCGCCCGCCGATGAAGAAGCGGTCCTGGATTTCCACTTCGTCGTCAAACGGAATCACATAGCCTGCAGTACCGGCGAGCGAGGTCGTCCATTGCGGCGCGAGCGAATAGTATACGGCTGATTTTACTTCCGGCCGGAAGAATTTGGAGTCCCCGCCGATCCCCGCCACATCGGTATCAAGTTCGGCATAATAGCCATCCGTCGGGTCGATCGAATTGTCGCGGCGGTCGTAGATGAGCGACTGGCCAATCATCGAGGTGACGTTGGTGCCCGCCTGCTCCTTGACGAAGCGCGATGCATCGGAGCGGATGTTAGTGATATCGGTCTGCTCGTAAGAGTAGCGAACGTTCTGTTTCAGATGTTCGGTGACGGCATACCCGAAGCGTATGCGACCGCCGTTCGATTCACGGTCAAACGAGCTTTCCTGTCTGAAATCCTGCGTGATGCGGAAGAGATCGAACCCGGCGGCAACTTCGCGGCCAAGGAAATAAGGCTCGGTGAAGCCAAGATCATATTGCTGGCGCTGCGTCGCGAACAATCCGCGCAGGCGCAGATCCTGGCCGCGACCGAGCAGGTTCTTCTCACGGATACCGATATCGGCCAATGCCCCGTCGGTTGAGGAGAAACCGGCGCCGAGCGTTACTTCGCCGGTGGAAGCTTCTTTCACATCGACTTTGATTTTGGTTTTATCGCGCGCCGTGCCCTGCTCGTTGCTGATCTTCACGTCCTCAAAGAAGCCGAGGTTGCGCAGGCGCTGTTCGGAGCGCCGCAGCTTGTCCGTGCTGTAGGGATCGCCCTCGGCGAGGCGGAATTCGCGGCGGATGACTTCATCCAGCGTGCGCACGTTACCGGTAATATCGATGCGCTCGACATAAACGCGCGGGCCTTCCTGAATATTATAAACCAGATTGATGGTCTTGCCGTCCGGCAGGCGTTCCAGCTGCGGCTCGATATCGACGAATGCAAAGCCCTGATTCCCCAGTTCATCGACCATGGCGTCGATCGAGGTTTCGACTTCGTCGGCGTTGTAAAGCTCTCCGGTCGTAGTGGTAACCAGTTCCTTGAATTTATTCGTATTCGTGCCGGGGAGCTCGCTCTTGAAGCCGATCGTGCCGAAATTATAACGCGGCCCCTCTTCGATCGTAAACGTGATGTAGAAGGATTTTTTATCCTGCGAAAGCTCGGCGACCGAAGACTTGACGTCGAAATCGGCATAACCCTGCGAGGTGTAAAATTTGCGCAGCATTTCCTCATCCACCAGCAGGCGGTCGGGATCGTATTTATCGTAATCCGTGATGAAACAATACCAGCATTCTTCACTGGTTTTGATCACGTCCTTCAGCGTTGAGCTGCTGAACTGCTCGTTACCGATGAAGTTGATGCCGGCCACACGGGTGACTTCGCCTTCCGTGATCTCGAACACGATATCGACGCGGTTTTGGTCACGCGAAATCAGCTTCGGCGTCACCTTGGCAGAGAAACGACCCGAACGACGGTAGACTTCGAGCAAACGGGACACATCGCTCTGGATGCGCGGACGGGTATAAATGGAGCGCGGCTTGAGCTGGATTTCTTTTTCGAGATCATCATCTTCAAAGTATTTATTGCCTTCGAATACGACACGGTTGACCATCGGATTTTCGAGAACACGCAAGGTTAGCGTGCCGTCATCCGACATATCGGCCGAAACATCGGCAAAAAAGCCGGTGGCGAACAGGTTTTTGACCGCCTTGTCGATATCGTAATTAGTAACAGTCTGATTCTCGTGCAGGCCGAAGTAGCTGAGAATGGTCGTCGCCTCGATCCGCTCATAGCCCTTGATATCGATGCGGCTGATGCGTTGTTCACCGGAAATAGCCGCTTCAGCGGTCATCGGTATAAAGCCGATGCTTGCCGTAGTCAGCATGAGTGCGGTGGCCAGCGCCGTATGGCGCAGCAAGCGGGGGCAGTTGGACGACAAATAGTTCAGCACGGCGATCCGAAATAAATTTTCAATCCATCAGATGCGTCAAATCGGCATTGAAATCAAGCATTATGTCATCGGCACGCTAAAAACAGCTGCCGGTAGGACAGACCTGTCGGAAAAATCCCATTCATGCCGGGGATTTGGGCTGTCGGTTCAAGGCGCATTCATTTTTATTGACAACGGGATGCGTCCCACTATGTTCTGGCCTTCCAAACGCCTGCTCTCGCGGGCGTTGAAGTTAAAAATTTGCCAGGCTGAGATGGATAGGCCTGGTTTTCGAGACCCGTAGCGGAGCGTACATTTAGTACGTGAGCAACGGAAGCACAGAAAACCGGGGCTAGGCATCCAGCATCGCAAATTTTCCGGAGATCCCGTAGCTCAGCCGGTAGAGCATCTGACTTTTAATCAGAGGGTCGCGCGTTCGAGTCGCGCCGGGATCACCATTTATATCAAAGTTTTAGCGAAATCATAAAGTAGATCAATTTTTGTCGTTGCTACCTCGTTGCTACCTCAGGCGAATAACATCATGACCAAGTCAACATATACGAAAGAAGAATTTTGGGCAGAGCTAGAAGCGCTCGGCGAGGAAGAAGTGCGGGTAAGAATCGTAACGAAGAAATATGGCGATGTCGGAGATAAATTGGCTTTAGCCAAAGAATGGTTAGAATCTCAGGAGCGCAGACGTAGTGATGCGTCACATGCAGAACAAATACACATAGCTCGAAGCGCGAAAAATGCTGCTTGGATAGCAGCTATCGCTGCAGTTATCGCGGTAGGTGTAGCAATTTTTACTATAGCGTTTAGCAAGCACTAATTTATTGCTACATAGCTAGGCAATCCTCATTTAACTCCTTTCCATCCGTCTTTGCACTTCGGCAAAAATTGCTTCGTTTGATATATGCTGCAAGTCTGCATCCTGCTTCCCTATAGAGTCTATTGCCTTTCGCCGGGCGTGGTCATTTAGCTCCCCGTATGGATTGTAGGTTGTCATAATATGATCATGCCCCATATTCTGGCTAAGCGCTTTATATTGCAGCTGAGAACAGTTTTCTAGCGCCCATGTCCCTAGCATCTTTCGAAACGAGTGCGGTCTGTAATAGGGCAATCCGACAGCAGCAAAGGCTGCCTTTAATATGTCGCGTACTGGCTTCGCGTTTGCCCAGTGATCGCGAGATAAACCAGCTGATTCAAACTGCATAGTTTCCGGGCGGCAAACCATAAGCTCTTTTGGGAATAGCGCATCCTCTCCCGTAAAGCCTAACGATTGCAAGTGATCAAGCCAGTCCATGAATATCGTCTCCCATAAAGGATCAAATGACATGAAAAGGTGCTAATGCCCTTCCGGTTCTTGGTGTTCACGTGTTTTGGGTCTTGCCAGATTTCCCGATTTGCCCGGTCAACGTCTTTTACCTTCAGGCTAATCAAAGCTGCATCGCGTACTGCAGTCAGTGCAAGACAGGCTATCAATGCCCTGTTTCGCTTTTCTACGTCCGTGTTAGTCGGCATAGCCTCAAGAACCGTATGTACCTCTTCAATCGATGGCGCTGGTTGCTCACGCGTCGCGCGCCCCGCCCGTTCGTCGTTATTGGAAAGTCGAAGATATGTAATAGCGCGTCCATCCACTTTTCGGATGCATTGCGGGTGGATTGCTAACCACTGGAAGAAGTCACGCAGGATTTTGAGTATAGAACGGACAGTCGATGGCTCTCTCGATGAAGCTGGCAGGACGAATGACATCGCCCCATGCGGTAATATCTTTGCCTTAAAGAAGAGGTTGCAGTTCTTCTAAGGCCTTTCAACTTCCTGCGTCACATTGAGCGTATTTGCGCCATATTGCGGGTGACCATGATGAGCACACCTGGCTTTCCCATGATGGATGCTGCGCTAAATGGTGTCTCTATCGACTCTTTAACCGTGTACATCGCCCAGAGTGATAGCCAAATCGAGCGCTTCATTGTTACCACGGATCAAGGTGCCTGGGCAATGCTTTCGATCAAGGAGGCCGTATTATCAGCAACGTCATATTGCGCTGTTTTGGCGTATCGATCACCCTGCCCCCCGCACACCACTAGCCTTCCGGGCAACAGCCAGTACTTCATCCAGCGTTAAGCCATAGCGTACCAACGCCTTTGGGTTCACCTGAATCTGAATCTACCGCACCGTGCCACCGAATAATTCTGCTTCCGATACTCCCGCCACATTCAGGATACGCGGACGCAACTGCCGGTCTGCAAAGGTCCGCAGTTCTGTCAGGTTCAATACATCGGAGGTCAGACCTATCCCTAGAACGTTGTTAGTCGATGAGGTAAGCGGCGCAAGTATAGGCGGGCTGACGCCAGCAGGCAGTCTATTTGCTGTAGCGGAAAGTTGCTCTGCGATGATCTGCCGGTCTGTATAAACATCGCTTTTCGGATCAAAGATCAACTGTACTGCTGATAGACCTTGAATGGAGGAGGATTGCATACCAGTAACGCCAGTAGCCCCATAACCGCTTGTTCTATGGGCGTGGTGATTAAGGGTTTCTACCTGCTCGCTGGTAAAACCTGGAGCTTCGGTCTGTACTGTGACCTGCGGCGGCGCGAACTCAGGAAAAACGTCATATTGCGCTGCCCTAGCTGGTAGATAGCCGCAGCCAACACGATGAAGGAGGTCGCCACAACAGCACCGCGATAGACAAGTGAAAAGCGGATGATGGTACTTAACGCATCTATCGCTCCTGTGTTACCGAAAGTATTCCGGTAAACATGCCAAAAAAGTGGGATGCGCAATGCGTCTTCTAACACCGCTGCAGCCTGAACACAGCGGGCACGGGCATCTGAAACGGCTACCTCTGCAAATTGCACGAATATTGGACTGCGCATATAAAAGCGGCAGCTTGCCTGTTTCTCTATTACCCAGTTGTTGTTTAAGCTGTCCAAACCGTGTTTTTTCTGAATTTAGCAGTTTCTCGCTAGTCTTTACCGTATTCTGCGCTGTCATGAATGAAGCAGTGGCTTGCTCGATGGCAGAAATGGTTGTTGCTTGAAGTGCGTTAAGCGTACTGGCTGCTAATTTACGTTTCGCTTCAGCTTCCGCGATCGGCCCTTCATTGTTGTTAGCTATCGGCAATACGATGGAAAGGCCCAGCGTGAACTTACCACCGCCTTGGCTGTTCCATTCATACCCTGGCCCAAGATCAATATCAGGGACCTGCTTTGCCAATTCCAACTTCAGCGCTTCATGTGCCGCTTTGTAATCGAGCCATGCTGCCTTTAGCGCCGGATGCTGCTCTAACGCTCTTTTCCTGAGCGATTCCATGTCAAGCGATGCATTCAGCGGCTTCTCCATCTCTGTCGTGACGATAGTCACGGTATCCAGTGCTTGCGCTGAGACCCCTATGGCACCAGCAAGTGCCGCCTTTGCCTGTGCAATCTTTTCATGCGCCTGCTCTTGCTGCAATACGGCTTGATGATAGGCAATCTGCGCCTGTGCTGTTGTAAGTCGGCAATTGCCCTTTCATCCGCCACGGTTGGCATAGATGTCGACGATGGCTTGGTTACTTGCCACCAATGCTGCACTGTTATGTTCGGTCTGCTCAGCCCGCGTAAAGCGCCGCCAGCGATGAAACGACGTTCTTGCGGATATCCCATGCCGCATTTGCAAGACGCATCGAGAATGGCCGCTTGAGTTTGCGTCTGCGCTCCTTGTACACGCAAATCACGTTTGCCATTTGTCTCAATAGGGACACTCAGATTTAATCAAATAACCATTCGCTCGGTAGAGGTAGAATTATCAAACGAAGGAGAAATACCTACCGATCGTCGGATTGGGACGCTGACCTGCTGTGATCTCTGCTGCTTTCGTTACCTCCTTTTGTGCCTGCGCCACCTCAAACGCTGGATTGAAGTAAAGCGCGGCGGTGGTCAATTCATCGACACCCCAGTAACGCAGTGGCCATTCCTCTGCGGGAGGTGATGCGTCCATAACGAAATGCAAACCTGGATCATCCAGACGCCGGGAAAGAATATCATCCGCTTGTAGCAACGTAGGCAGCAGCCCCTCTTTCTGCAGTGGCGTACACGCAGAAAACAGAAGTAAAGCACAACGCTGTTTCGAGGAAAGAAATAGGGATTGAAAGGGCGCATCCGTATAATGATTATTGTAGGATGTACCGAGGGTATGGGTGCAGACTTAAGCTATACTTAAATCCCAGAGAAAGTTTTATGGCATTGAAATAGGTAATGTTTTTTACGCGAATATGATCTTAATTTCTGTACCGCGATCATTAATCCCAGTACCGATCGTCACTTCCATACCGTATTTATCAGCAATTGCTTTTACGATGGCGAGGCCCTAATCCCGTGCCACCTACTCTACTACCTTCAATCCGATAAAAACGGTCAAAGACAGAGCGCCGCTCATGCTTGGCAATCCCAGGGCCGTCATCACGGACCCGCAGCACTGCACTGCCCTTCTCATACGAAAGCGCCACCTCCACATTCCCATTCTCAGACGTGTAGCGCAGTGCATTATCGATCAAGTTGCTGATAAGGATGGCCAAGCTATCTGGATTCCCCTTTGCATAAATAATTTCCTCAGCATGATAACGCAGATTGATGGATTTACGCTGTGCAAAGGCAAGCTGCTCATCCACCATCGCCTGCGCCAATACACCAGATTAACCTGCTCTACAGGCAGCTTTTCGGCTTCCGGTTCCTGCCGCGCCAGCGTCAATAATTGCTGCACCAAATGGGTCGCCCGTGCAATACCACTCTGCAGGGCCACTAACGAAGTATGCTGCTCATCTTTATTTTCGGAACGTTCTAAATTATCCGCTTGCAACTGTAACGCAGCAAAAGGGGGTACAATTCATGCGCTGCATCGGCGATGGTGCGCACGTTGCGCAGAAATCGCCCGCTTCAATTTTCCCAGTAACTCATTCAATGCCTTTACCAGCGATAGGATTTCAACCGGAATATGCTGCTCTGAAAGCGCCTCTAGGGAATCTGGTGTACGATGATCGATTTCTTCCGAAACACGCGAAAGCGGCTTCAAGCTACGCACGACAATCCACCAATTAAACGCGGCTAAGATAGGTAAAACAAGAAATAGCGGGATCAGAATATTCAATGCAATTTCACGCCTGATTTCTATACGCGAACTTAAAGGCTGTGACACCTGAACATACCCTTGCGATGTTTGTACCCCATAGATACGCCAAGGCTGATTTTGAAACGCAACCGTTTGGAAACCTTCTGTGCTGAATTTTTGCAAAGGGATATTTGGGTGTGAAGAATAAATGCTTGTCCCATCATTCCCCCACATTTGAATCACAAACTCTTCTTCGTCATCTACTTCGTCTTCATCAGTCAACGGAGGTGCTTTGCCAAAGATGCTTTTTAACTCCGCAGATTGCTGCTGGATTTGCATGGCAACTAACGCCATTTGCTCCATATTATGATCAATAAAAAAGCTCATCAACTTCTGCTCTCGCATTAAAGTAGGTATGGCCGCCAATGACGATGCTTCCAATTAGCAAGGTCAAAGATAAGGATGTAATGAGCTGGCGGCGGATAGAGTTCATGCCGCATCCCCAATCACATAGCCAACCCCACGGATATTGCGGATAATCTCGTTGCCAAGCTTTTTGCGTAAGTTATGTATGTGCACTTCGATGGCATTACTTTCCCGCCTCTTCGTTCCATCCATAAAGCCGTTCTTCTAACTGCGCACGCGACTGCACAGCCCCTGGTTTTTCGAGCAATGCTGAAAGCAATGCGAACTCCTTAGCCGATAAAATAAATTGTTTGTTTTTATAATTCAGCTGATGCGTCGCCGGATTGATGCGCAGTACACCGTGTACAATTTCGGCTTCTGCCTGCCTACCTTACGGCGCAGCAATACTCGTATCCTTGCCTCCAACTCTTCCAAAGCAAACGGCTTAATAAGATAATCATCGGCCCCACTGTCGAGCCCAAGCACACGATCTTCAATCGAGTCGCGTGCTGTAAGGATCAACACCGGCACATTATCTTTTCTGCCACGCAGCTTTCTTGACTTCGATCCCTGAAGCCTTCGGCAAACCAAGGTCAAGAAGCACTAAATCGTACTCTTGCGTTTTCAAGCTTAATGTTGCCGTATCTCCATCGGTAGCCCAGTCAACGGAATAACCGTCTTTTTTAAGAGCGTATTGCAAGCTCTCGCCGATCATTTTGTCATCTTCAACTAAAAGAATCCGCACAGAGCCACCAATTAGAATCCGCTTTCTTCACCATACGTGAGGGTGGCCAGTATAATACCATGACGATACTAATAGGCCATACCATCGATACCGTAGCCAAGAGCGATTCCTGGTCGGTAATAAGATTTCTAATGAGGAAATTGAGTGAACGTAGCCCGCCGTTCACTGCATTTGAGTACATCAGCTTTTTGGTCCAGCATCAAAGCAGGTATAATGATTACTAACAACTGGCCTAATATCTCGCAAGCACGGTAGGTCACCCTCCCGCTGAATCCTCCCTTGAGCCGCGATCATGCCAGCGCTGAAGATGATGCGGCGGTACTCTTCATACTTAGATGGCCAGATAACGAGGTTACAGGCTGCGGTTTCATCTTCGATGGTGATAAACATCACCCCCTTGGCTGAACCAGGCTTCTGCCGGACAAGCACAAGACCGGCAGCATTGAGCCATGTTCCGTCTTTACTACTGTTTGCCTTCTGGCAGGTGACGGTACGGCGCTGCGATAGAGCCTCGCGCAGGAAGCTGACCGGATGATCCCGTAACGTGAACCCAATATGGCGGTAGTCCTCTACCACCTGGCGACCAGCAGTCATCGGCTTTAACTCTACCTCCGGCTCATCAATTTCTTCGCGCAGGCGATTTGCCCGCTCATCGGCGGCAACAAAGAGCGGCAAAGCTTCATCGCGCAGCGCCTTAATCTTCCACAGTGCATCCCGGCGGGAAAGCCCTAGAGATGGCAGGTAGGCATCAGCATTTGCCAGTTTGATAAGTACAGAGACCGGCACATTCGCACGCCGCCAGATGTCTTCAATGCTGAGATAGGGCATGTCTACCGATGCCGTAAGGACGGTTTGTACCGTGAATCAGCACACCTGGAATTCCAAGATCCAAAGCGTAATCGCCTAATGGATTATCAGGCCCGGGAAGAAAAGATTTCGATAATTCGGGGTTTTCAGCGCGAATCGACGGAGGTGGCGTCCAGATAGGATGTTCTCGTTTTCGCACGATTTTTGTTTTTGCAACAGGCGTTGGCCAACCTTCGCGGCCAATGCCGATAGGAAATGTCATTATCCCGCTCTCAGTATAATAGAACAACCGGAGTTCAGACAGGTTGATGACGATTCCGTTACGCTCGCCAGGCGGCAAAAGGTGCATGCCCGTTATGGTCAACTCCGTTCCAGGTGCAGGCGTCCATGGATCAACGTTCGGATTTGCGCTCAGTATTTCAACGATACCGATATCGTTTCGGCGGGCCACTTCATAGAGATTATCTTTTTCCTCTATTTTGTAACGTTCAATGGTTCCTATTGCATCTCCATCTGCCAAGAAAGTTTTCGCGATGCTTTTGCTGCTGACCAGACAACAGCAGAGAATGATGACAAGGCGGAGCAATCAGTTACCAACGATACCAGAACTCAGGGGTTTTGAACTCTGAATCCCTCCACTTACGATCACGTTTGGCGTAATAAGCAACCGGTGCGCCTGTAACTGTAAGAACCAAAACCACAAGCGCCGATATACCAATGAAAAGCAATAGCATAACCTTCTCCTTTTTGTTATGTTTCGATTACAGCACAATGGGCATCGGCTCTCCTTGATCGCCGTCAAACCACCTACGAAAAAACCAATTTATAATCCACCCCGATGACGCTTGAAATTGACCTTACGGATAAAAAAGGACTTGTCGTTGGAATTGCCAATAGCAATAGCATTGCATATGGTTGCGCGGTTAGCTTTAACCGTGCTGGAGCCGGACTTGCCTTAACGTATCAGAATGATAAAACTGAAGGCACCGTGCGTTTTTTAGGGGAGAAGCTTGGTGCATCACTGATCTTGCCTCTGGATGTGCAGCGCGACGACCAATTGGAAGCTGTTTTCCATGCTATAGAACAGCAGTGGGGACGCCTCGATTTTTTATTGCACTCGATTGCCTACGCGCCGAAGGTTGATCTGCACGGCAGAGTAATTGATAGTTCGAAAGAAGGTTTTGCCAAAGCGATGGACATTTCCTGCCACTCTTTCATTCGTATGGCGCGACTTGCGGAACCCCTTATGAGTTCCGGGGGCAGCCTTTTGACGGTTTCTTATATGGGAGGAGATGAGGTGGTCGAACATTACGGCATCATGGGCCCCGTCAAAGCTGCACTGGAATCCGCCACCCGCTACCTCGCCTCCGAACTGGGAACAAAAAAGATCCGGGTGAACGCGCTATCGCCAGGAGCCATACCTACCCGGGCGGCCAGCGGAATCGCAGAGTTTGATTCGTTACTGGCAAACGCTCATAAAAAAGCGCCGCTGCAACGCATCATTAGCCTTGAGGATATCGGCAGCATGGCTGCGTTTCTAGTCAGTGACCTGTCACAAAATATTACCGGCGAGATTCACCTGATAGATGCTGGTTACCGGATGATGGACTGATGCTCAGCTTTGTGACCATCTGCTTCATAAGCACGTTCATGATCGCTTTAACAAGCCTTCTCACCTATGAAATTCTTGGCTTTGTCTGGAATATGCTGCCTCGCCTGACCATTCAAAGAAGGCTTCGTGTTCTGGTAATCATTATCCCGATTTTTGCGGCGCATATTATTGGCATCTGGTTATATGCAGGAGTATATTTTATCATCGAGAATTTTACATCCTACGGGCATTTGACTGGTAATATTATGTCCATTGCGCTGACTTACGAAAGCTTTATCGAGCGTCTATATTTCTCCGCTTCCACCTACGCGTCGCTCGGCTTAGGCGACATTGCTCCCGAGAATAATCTTCGCATGCTGGCAGCCGCGGAAGTTTTAAATGGTCTCGTCATGATCGGCTGGACGGTTTCGTTCACCTACCTGACGATGGAAAGATTCTGGTCCGAACCCCGATCCCGTGGAGATGATCATGGCGAATAACCATGCCTGTATCGTCAATAAAACCTATGACGAAATAAAGATTGGCGATTCCGCAAGCCTCACCCGCACGCTAACGAAACAGGATATCCAGCTCTTTGCTATTGTTACCGGCGATTTGAATCCTGCGCATATCGATGAAAATTATGCAAAGACCGATATCTTTCGCCAGGTTGTTGGGCACGGAATGTGGACTGGCTCCATGTTTTCAGCGCTTCTCGGCATGTATCTTCCAGGTCCGGGAACGGTGTACTTGAGTCAAACACTCAAATTTCTTCGGCCTGTGCGCTTGGGTGAGACAATTACTGCTTCCGTTGAAGTCACCGCCAAAGACGATACGCATCGGCACGTCATGCTGCATACACTCTGCCTCAATGAAAAAGGCGAGCATGTGCTCGAAGGTGAAGCATTGGTGCTGGCCCCAGCCGAAAAAATTTGCTGGGACGCCGTGTCGCTGCCCGAAATACAGGTAAAAACGCCGGCTCATAATTACGAGCAATGGCTTATGAATCAGGTCAAAGGCATGAAGCCTCTCAGGGTCGCTGTCGTGCATCCTGCGGATGTGCTCTCCCTCGCTGGCGCTGTCGAAGCGGCGCAGCAAGGCGTCATTGAACCCGTCCTCGTCGGGCCGGAGCAAAAAATACGTAAGGTTGCCGCAGATGCTCACATCGATTTGGATTCTTATGAAATCGTTTCCACGTCACACAGCCATGCTGCGGCGGAAAAAGCCGTAGAGCTGGCGCGCGCCGGAAAAGTAGAAGCCTTGATGAAAGGCAAACTTCATACGGATGAGTTGATGACGGCAGTTATCGATAAAGAGAAAGGCCTTCGGACCGGCAGACGGATGAGCCACGTATTCGTGCTGGATGTTCCTAGCTATCCAAAGCCTCTCTTTCTCACGGATGCAGCGATCAATGTCAGGCCAAATCTCATGGAGAAAAAAGACATCGTGCAAAATGCCATTGATCTGTTTCAGGCATTGAAGTTAGGGGTTCCAAAAGTTGCGATACTTTCGGCAGTTGAAACCGTAAATGAGAAATTGCCATCTACGCTGGATGCGACGGCGCTCTGCAAGATGGCCGAACGCGGTCAGATTACCGGCGGTCTGCTTGATGGCCCGCTTGCCTTCGACAATGCTATTTCGCGTGAAGCTGCCGCAATCAAAGGCATTCGTTCGGAAGTGGCCGGTAACGCGGATATTTTGGTCGTTCCGGATGTTGAGTCCGGAAACATGCTTTATAAGCAGCTGCGCTATTTTTCAGGTGTGCAGGGTGCGGGAATCGTACTGGGGGCACGCGCGCCGATCATTCTTACTTCACGGGCAGGCGATGCGGAAAATCGTGTCGTTTCCTGCGCCCTGGCCTTGCTTTACGCAAGAGGCGTGAAGCCGTGAGCCTTATTCTTACCTGCAACGCCGGATCGACCAACAGTAAGCTCGCCGCGTTTGACAAAGACACGATGCGGCGCCATAGCCATATCGTGGCCCATAACATGGCCGAAGCGATTGAGTGGATGCGCTCTATCGGGAATCTTCGCGTTTCAGCTATAAGCCATCGCGTCGTCCATGGCGGGAAACAGTTCACGCAGCCCACTATTATCAATCAGGATGTTTTAAAAAAACTTCATGATCTGGTTCCGCTGGCACCGCTGCACCAGCCAGCCGCACTGAAGCTGATTGAACAGACTCAGATGCTTTATCCCGATATTCCTCAGATTGCCTGTTTTGACACTGCATTTCATCACACGCAAATGGAGCTGGAAAAGCGTCTTCCACTGCCCGAACGATACTATCAGCAAGGTATTCAGCGGTATGGATTTCACGGATTGTCCTATCAACACATCGCTAATGTCCTGCCGGAATATGCGGGAAATAACGCACGCGGCAAAATAGTTGCCGCACATTTAGGCGGAGGTTCTTCTGCATGCGCCATGAGCGAATTAAAAAGCGTTGCTACAACAATGGGATTTTCAACCCTTGAAGGTTTGATGATGAGCACTAGGTGCGGTTCGTTAGACCCTGGCGCAATCCTCTATTTATGGAATGAACTTCATATGAAGCCGGACCAGATTCAGCATGTGCTTTACATGGAATCCGGGCTGTACGGAGTATCCGGCATTAGCGGCGACATGCGCAGCCTAATGGAAAGCGAGTCCGAAAAAGCAAAGAATGCAATCGATCTTTATTGTCACCTTGCAGCAAAGCAAATTGCCGGTTTACTACCTGCCTTGCAGGGGCTTGATGCGCTGGTATTTACGGGTGGGATAGGCGAAAACGCTCCCTTGATACGTGAGCGCATCGTATCAGCTTTGCGCTGGGTGGGTGATTTTCAAACGTATGTCATTCCTGCGGATGAAGAACGTGTATTGGCCGATACTGCACTAAACCACGTAACTAGGATTAGATAAAGATCCTTTGCGACAATAACTTAGCAAACCTTGTGTTTATTCTTTGGTTTATACTTTTATAAAAAATTTAAATCGCCCTGCCTGGATTGACATCGTTAATTGATTCATCCGCATCTGAACCTGAACTCGAATATGTATTTTTGTGCGCATTACGGTTAATCTTATTTCGCAGGTATTTATCCACCTGCGCAAACAGCGAAGGCTGACCGTCTTGAATCAGTCTTTTATTATATTCGTAAATTCCATATGCTACGAGAGCGACAAGCTTTAATTTCATAATTTGGTTTCCTAATCAGCGAATTATTAGAATAGTGTATATGGTTATGTATAAAGTTGTTATAGTGAATATAGCGTTTATGGCTTTGATGCTTCTGCCGTCCTGCACGCAGCAAAAGCCCGAGGACATGCGTAAATATCTGACGCATTGGAACGGCCAGACCCTTCAGCAACTCACGGCGCAGTGGGGAAAGCCGGATAATATCTATCCGTGCGGCAACTATAAAACAGCGCCGGACGGCGGCAAAATCGATTGCAGCACACGTTATACGTTTAAAACGCCCGTTATGGTGTGCGGCGGTCGCGTCAGTTGGCCGCAGCCCATCTACCATCATCCGGACAGCACCTGCGAAAAACGCTTTTGCTGGATCGATTTTTACATCGATGAAAAAACACATGAAGTTGTCAGCGGCGGCCTTGGCGGTATGGAAACCTACAAAACCGACTGCCAGATCATCAAACATTACTATCACCGCGTTACCGGTCAAAACAAGCCTCGCAACATCCCTGCTGATCTAGCTAATTAAATCTAAGCGTAGTCATTGTGGATTGAGCCGCCTATTGAATCTTGATACAGGATTATTTAATAAAATAGATATGCATACCATCGCTTACGTCAGTACTGCAAAGTTACCCTTCTCAGAAGAAGCACTGATTCAGCTTCTTGAGAAAAGCCGTGACAATAACAAACGGTTTGAGATTACCGGAATGCTCCTCTACAAAGATGGCAATTTCATGCAGGTCATCGAAGGCCCTAAAGAAGCCGTCACAGATCTTTATAGAAATATCTGCGCCGATCCGACGCATTATAATGTTCTCACGCTTATCGACCAGGTAGCAGAATACCGGTCTTTCCCTGACTGGCAGATGGGATTTGTGAACCTTTCGCATTCAACAAAGGAAATTTCTGGTTTTTCGGATTTTATGCTTCATTCGAATAAACTGCAGTCCTACGAGCAATCACATGGTAAAGTGTTGCTGTTTTCCTTTCGGGATAGTTTCCGTTAATACATTGATCCTGAAAAATTTTGGCGTAAAACACATCAATAAACTTTCATGATCATTTTCAAAGACGTTCGCTATGGCAGCCCTAAATACAACCAGCTGGTCGCGCGGCGCCGTGATGTGCTGCGTATGCCTCTCGGCTTGGATTTTACGCCGGAGCAGCTGGCTGCTGACATGGGTGACATTGTTTTGGGTGCTTTTGAAAAAAGTGAGGCTATCGGCTCACTGATTATCCGGCATGTCAGTGATGCCGAAGCGAAACTTCGACAGATGGCGGTTGCTCCTCTCGCCCAAGGCAAGGGCATCGGTTCGAAATTATTAGCGTATGCCGAAGATCGTATCCGTACGCAATCTTACCGGGAAATTAGCTTGCATGCGCGCGAGGATGCCGTGCCGTTTTACGAAAAACATGGGTATAAGCGTGAAGGTTTGCCGTTTATCGAGGTGACGATACCGCATGTGGCGATGCGGAAGGTTCTGGATTAGCGCCTTCGTTCTCGCGAATCATTCCCTCGGCCAGAAACACTTCGTTTTTGATTCGCAGTTCGGCGCTTGCATCGTCATGGATAAAAGGCAGGAACGCATAACGCTCGCCGCGCGTCACCGGCGTTGCTTCATGCAGAAGCGAGCAGGAAAAAATCACCGCACCGCCGGTCGGCGCGCGATAAGTCTGCATTCCGAATTCGGGAAACCGTAACTCTCCCCCTTCGTATTCCTCCGCATTGAGATTAATGGTGCAGGCGAATTTACGGTGTTCAGTGGCTTTGGTTGTATTGTCGCGGTGTGGCCGGAAATAGCCGCCGGACGCTGAGTCGTAACAGGCGACAAGGTAGCGCTCCATCTGGGTAGCTCGAAACTGGAAGGCTTTTTCAATCTCCGGGTAGAGCCGCCGCTTCATGCGTATACGGATGCCTTTGCGAATTTCAGAATCGGCGATCGTACAATCCTTGCGTTTCTTGTACGTACTATCCAGCACCCCCACCGTTTTGCCATCCACCTGACGCATGAAGCCTGATTCCACTCCACCCTCTGCCTTGTAGATGTCGATCAGTCTGCGGCAGAACTCCGGCTCGAACACGCGGGGCAAAACAAGTACGGGAGCTGGCACAATGCCGCCACCATGCGTGGCCACAGGCGGTAGTTTAGCGACGATATCCGAAAACATCGCATTATGATGCTCCAAGTTTCTCAGCGAAATTTTCGCGAGGACGCGCAGCTGGGGGTCAAGCACCAGGGTAAAGGATTCATAGGCGAATGCCTCGCCTGGAGTCGTAGGCCCTGCGTCAATAGCCTCATACAGTCTGCTGATCGTATAATCCGAATCCCAGTAAAAACGCACGCCAGGTATGCGCTGGCTGACACGGCCTTGCTTCTCGTCCATGATGTCGACGCTGACACCGAAAAGGCATGCATTGTCGTCATCGAAAAAATCCTGATGCGACATTAGAAACTCAAGGGCACGCTTATTTTTTTCGATAAGGCTTGAGCCGAAAAAGCAGAGCACGACATAGCGTCCGGCCGCGGCATCGAACTGAAATGGCCCGTTCGTGCTGCATCGGCCGGTAAACGTGGGCACCGGATCGCCAGTAAGCCACTGTCTTTTACTCATAGTCTTCTAGGTCCCCAGAAAACGATGCTTAAAATTAAACCGGATGACACGAATGCGCAACCCGACAAATACTAACAAGCCACGCAAATACGTTAAGTTATAAAGCAAAAAATTAACACAACTAAAGGCTGTTAATTAATTAATATTTCATTAATCGTAACAAATAATAGTTAATTTTTACGAATTAGTGACGTATATGTAAGCGGCTCTGAGCCTTGTTCGAGTAAAATATATTTGTTTTCTATTAGTTAATTTTAAAATACCGTTTGCGAGGAATGCGAATTAAGATTATAATTTACTTAAAATCTTAACCTTAACCATTCATATTTTAAGTTTTTCGGGGAGTGATTCATGCCATATAGCGTCACCGGTACAGACCTTGTCTCTACCAGCAGCACAGGTACTTTAGGAAACGGGGACGCGACTGGCGTAAAATTTTCCGCCGACGGCACTAAAATCGTATTTGCCAGCAAATCGAATTCATCGGCGGCAGGCTGGCCTGCGGGTGACTCGGGTTCCCATTACGATATCTTCGTAAAAAACCTGACGACCGGCGAGCTGACGCAAATCACGCATGACGGTGACGGCGATTCCCTGAACGCCAGCTTTTCGACCGATGGTACAAAAGTTATTTTCCAAAGCACTGCAAGCAACCTTGTTGCTGGTGATACCAATGGTGCATCCGATATTTTCATCTATGACATTGCCGGCGCTACGACAACGCGTGTCTCCACTAATGGCCTCGGCGCACAAATCGCAGGCACTTCTAAAGACGCTTATTTCTATAACGGCAACAGCAATGCCATCGTGTTTACCAGCAATGACTCCACGCTGGTTCCTAATGACACCAACGGCACCAACGATATTTTCTCGAAGAATCTCGCTACCGGCGAAGTAAGCCGTCTGTCCGTCAACGTGCTTGGCCAGGAAGCGAACGGTGAAATTTCCCATTTGGTCGCTGACAATGGTCGTATTGCGTTTTTGAGCACCGCGTCAAATTTAGCCGGCGTCGATACGAACGGCATTCAGGATCTTTTCGTCAAGAGCCTTTCTTCGGGAAGCGTTGCGCGCGTTAACACGAACTCGATCGCACAACAGGCCACCGATGGCACTGTAAGCGATTTCGCATTTTCCCCGGATGGCACTAAAATCGTATTTGCGAGCACAACCAGCAATATCGCCGACATCACGGACAATAACGGCGTTAGCGATATCTTTGTCAAAAACCTGATTACCGGTCAGCTGGATGTTGTCACCAAATTCAATAATATCATCGGTAACGGTGCATCCTTCAAACCGATGTTCTCGCCGGACGGCACCAAGGTTATTTTCTACACAGAAGCCACCAACTTCGATCCTTCCGATACCAACGGCGTCGCCGACATTTATATGAAGGATCTGAATACCGGTGAGTTCCTGCGCGTTTCCGTCGACCCGCTGACAGGCGACAGCGCGAATGGCGCTTCCATCAATCCGGTATTTTCACCTGTCAACGGCAACAAAATTGCCTTTGAAAGCACTGCCAGCAATCTATCCGGCAGCGATACCAATAATCATTCCGATATCTTTATTGCGACCATCACGGACGGAAACTCCGCGCCCGTAGCGGTCGGCGATACGACGTACGAGATTGAAAACTTTGAAAGCGCCAATCTCTATAATTTCGTGCTTGCCAACGATTCCGATGCTGAGGGTGCTGTACATATTACCAATGTCATCACAACGATCACGCATGGCACCGTATTTTTTGACAAAGACAACCAGATTCTCACCTACACGCCTGAAGGCCCGGAAGTTGACGGCCTGCGCGAAGGTCAGTCTGGCGTCGATTATTTTGAATATGTTATCCAGGACGAAGGTGGCATCAGCCGCAAGGCAACCGTAACCGTCAACATTGCCGGTACGAATGACGATCCGACCGCCGTTGATGACAATGTCGATGCCAATCTGGGCGCGACGACTGCAAATCTTGCGCCCGATCTCCTTGCCAACGACACCGATTTGGATATCGGCGACATCAAGCGCATCCAGTCCGTCGATACCACCGGCACGCAAGGCACCGTTGCGTTCGATTCCGTTAACCAGATCGTGACCTATACATCAAATCCGGCGGCATTCGGCTATCTCGGCGCCGGCCAGACCGCGACAGATACCTTCACCTATACAATGCGTGACGGCTCTTTCGCCATGTCCACCGCTACGGTCCATGTCACCGTTACCGGTGTCAATGACGCGCCGACGGCGGTTGATGATGCCGTTTCCGTCAACGAAGGCGAAACGACCGGTAATATTTACAATGATGTGCTCGCTAACGATACTGATCCCGATACGGTTGACACCAAGGCTATTACCTCAGTGGATGATAGCACCGTAACCTTGGGCCAGGTTAATTTTAGCGCGGGTTCGCAAACACTGGAATACAGTGCCGATACCTCTGCTTTCAATGCACTGGCCGCAGGCGAAACCGCGACCGAATCCTTCACCTATACGATGCGCGATAGCGGCGGGCTAAGCTCCACCGCCACCGTTACCGTAACCGTTACCGGCGTCAACGACGGCCCGACGGCGACCGATGATATTCTGACAGTCGCGGCAGGCGGCACGACCGGTAATGTGTCTGCAACGCTGCTTGCCAACGACACCGATCCGGACAATGGCGATACGATCAGCATAACCTCGGTCGATACCACGGGTACGCAGGGCACTGTTGATTTCAACGCAGGTACCGTTAGCTATACGGCAGGCGCGTATGAATCTCTCGCCGAAGGCGAAACGACGACCGATTCCTTCACCTACACCATCTCGGATGCAGCGGGCGCGACCTCTACGGCAACCGCTACCGTGACCATCACCGGCGTCAACGATGGCCCAGTTTCCCAGGACGATACGTCTTCTATCAATGAAGGCGATACGTCGGTTGATCTCACCTCGCTCGTGCTTTCCAACGACAGCGACGTCGATCATAATGACAGCATTACCATCACCGGTATCGACACCACCGGCACGCAAGGCCAGGTGGATTTCACCGGCGGCGTACTGACCTACACCGCAACCGCAGGCGCCTATGCCGGTCTGCTACCGGGTCAGACCACGACCGACACCTTCACTTACACCATCACCGACGAACATGGCGCGACATCCACCTCGACCGTCACCATGACGATCACAGGCGTGAACGTGAACGATGCGCCGGTGGCGAACGATGATTCCATCGACGTCAATGAAGACGCGACAACGCCCAATCTGGTTCCGGTGCTTCTTGCCAATGATACGGATGCGGATAACGACACGCTTCGCGTCACCAACGTGAATGATTCGGGCCTGACGCTTGGCACCCTCACCTTCGATGAGCCGAGCCAGACACTTACCTATGCGGCGGATGCAGATGCGGCGGACGCGCTTGCCCTTGGCGAAACGGCGACGGAAACGTTCACCTACACGATTACCGATCCGAGCGGCGAGACTTCGACCGCAACGGCGACGATTACCGTCACCGGCACCAACGATGGCCCGGTTGCCAATGCAGATAGCGTGGTTGTCGCTGCTGGCGCAACGTCGGCAAACCTGGCTGCTGCACTGGTCAGCAACGATACCGATGTCGATCACGGCGCGGTCCTGACGATCGATTCGGTCGATACCGGCATCACCGCAGGCACCGTCGTGTTTGACAAAATGACGCAGACGCTGACCTACACGGCGGATGGCGCAAGCTATGCGGCACTGGCCGCTGGCGAAACCGCCATCGACAATTTCGCCTACACCGTCACCGATGAACACGGGGCAACGTCTACGGCAAGTGTTACCGTCACTATCACCGGCGCGAACGACGGCCCGACCGCGAATGATGATGCGATCGCTGCGACCGAAAATCTGCAAACCGGTAATCTGATTGAAACGCTGTTGCAGAACGATGTCGATCCGGATAACGGCGATGTCCTGAGCGTGGTTTCAGTTGATGGTTCCGGCCTGAATATCGGCGCGATCACTTTCGATGAATCCAGCCAGACCCTCACCTATGTGGCCAACGGCCCGGATGCGGATGCGCTTGCTGCGGGTGAAACCGTCACCGAATCCTTCACCTATACCATTGAAGATGCAAGCGGCGCAAGCTCCACGGCAACCGCGACCGTCACACTCACTGGCGTCAATGACGGCCCGGATTCCGAAGACGACGCGTCCGCCCTCAACGAAGGCGATACGTCGGTTGACCTCACCTCGCTTCTGCTTTCGAACGACAGCGATGTCGATCACGGCGATACGTTCAGTATTACGGGCATTGACTCCACCGGCACGAAAGGCCAGGTGGATTTCACTGGCGGCGTGCTGACCTATACCGCAACCGCAGGCGCATATGCTGGGCTGCAGCCGGGCCAGACCACCACGGACACCTTCACTTACACCATCACGGATTCCAACGGTGCAACGTCCACCTCGACCGTCACCATGACGATCACGGGCACAGATTTTAACGACGCGCCAGTTGCAAACGATGATGACCTTAACGCGGTTGAAAATATTGCTACGAGCAATTTGATCCCGCAGATTCTGGCCAACGACACCGATGCGGATAACGATGCGCTTCGCGTTACCTCAATCGATGACAGCGCGCTCACGAAAGGCACGCTCACCTTCGACGAAGCCAATCAAACGCTGGTTTATCTGTCGAACGAAGACAGTCTGGCGGAAGGCGAGACCGCGGCCGAAACCTTCACCTATACGGTTGAAGATCCATCGGGTGAAACTTCAACTGCCACGGCGACGATCACACTCACCGGCACCAACGATGCTCCGGTTGCTGTCGCAGATGCCACCACCGTGGCCGCCGGCGCGACGACATCAAACCTGACCAGCTTGGTTCTTTCCAACGATACGGATATAGACAATGGGGCGATCCTCAGTGTCGCCAGCGTCGATACCACGGGCACGCAAGGCTCGGTGAATCTTTCCGGCGGCATGCTCACTTACACGGCTGATAACGCAGCCTTCACCGCTCTTGGGGCTGGCGAGACCGCAACCGATACCTTCAAATACACCGTATCCGACGAGCATGGCGCGACATCGGAAGCCACCGTCACCGTTACGGTTACCGGTGCCAATGATGGCCCGGCCGCGAACGATGATGCGGTTGCCGCAACCGAAAATGTTGCGACCGGCAATCTCGTAGCGGGCTTACTGGCAAATGACACCGATCCGGATACGGGCGATACGCTCCGCGTTACATCGGTGGACGGCAGTGCTCTGACGCTCGGTGCATTGACATTCGATGAAACCACGCAATCTCTTACCTATATTGCTGACAGCGCCGCGGCGGACGCGCTTGCTGAAGGCGAAACGGCGACGGAAACGTTCAGCTACACGATCAAGGATGCAGCGGGCGCGACCTCCACGGCAACCGCAACCGTTATGGTTACCGGCGTCAACGACGCTCCGGTTTCCGAGGACGATGCATCTGCCATCAACGAAGGCGATACGTCGGCTGATCTCACTGCATTGCTGCTCTCGAACGACAGCGATATAGACAATGGCGATACGTTCAACATCACCGCTATCGATACGACGGGTACCAAAGGCCAGGTGGATTTCACCGGCGGCGTACTGACCTACACCGCGACCGCAGGCGCGTATGCTGGCCTACTCCCGGGTCAGACTACCACCGATACCTTCACCTACACCATCACCGATGAGCACGGTGCAACCTCGACCTCGACCGTCACCATGACCATTACCGGCCAGAACTTCAACGATGCGCCGGAAGCCAATGATGACAATCTGAACGCGGTTGAGAATGTTGCAACGGGCAACCTCATCCCGCTGATTCTGGCGAACGACACCGATGCGGACAACGATACGCTGGTTGTCACCGCGGTTGATAATAGCGCGATTACGCTGGGCACGCTTACCTTCAACGAAGCGGCGCAAACTCTCGTTTATCATGCGAACAATGCGACCGCAGATGCGCTGGCCGAAGGCGAAACTGCAACCGAAACCTTTACCTACACGATCAAGGATCCGAGCGGCGAGACCTCGACCGCCACGGCGACAATTACCGTTACCGGCACCAACGATGGCCCGGTTGCCACCGCTGATACGGCAGCGGTCAACGCAGGAGCTTCCACCGGCAACATCCATGCATCACTTGTCAGTAACGATACCGATATCGATCACGGCGCGATCCTGAACGTGGCGTCTGTCAATACCACCGGTACGCAAGGCACCGTTGCCTTCAATGCGGCAGCACATACGCTCAGCTACGCCGCCAATAGCGCAGCCTTTACCGCGCTTGGCGCGGGCCAGACCGCAACCGACACCTTCAAATACACCGTGGCGGATGAGCATGGCGCGACCTCCGAAACTTCCGTTACTGTCACCGTCACGGGTGTCAATGACGGCCCGACCGCTGTCAATGACACGGCGAGTGTCAACGAAGATGCCACCACCGCGAACCTCGTGGCAGCGCTCCTTGCCAACGATACCGACCCGGATGCAGGCGACACCAAGTCAATCGTTTCCGTCAATGCAGGCGGCACGACGCTCGGCACGGTTAACTTCAACGCCGGCACGCAGACCCTCACCTATGCTGCGGACAAAGCAGCTGCCGATAGCTTGAAAGCAGGCGCAACCGCAACCGATACCTTCACCTACACCATGAAGGATGCGGCGGGCGCTACATCTACCGCCACCGTTACTATGACGGTTGTCGGGGTCAACGATACCCCAACGGCAGTGAACGACGCATTCTCGATCGCTACCGGCGCGACCACGGCGAACATCACCAGTACATTGCTCAGCAACGATACCGATCTCGATATCGGCGATACGAAAGCCATCGCTTCGGTCAACACAACCGGCACCAAAGGCATTGTCAGCTTCAACGCCGGTACGCAATCGCTCACCTACAAAGCGGATAATGCAGCCTTCACCTCGCTGGGCGCTGGCCAGACCGCGACCGATACCTTCAAATACACCATGAAAGATAGTTCAGGTGCGACGTCGACGGCGACAGTTACCGTGACCGTGACCGGCGTCAATGATGGTCCGAAAGCCGTAAACGATACGGTTAATATCAAGGAAGATGCAACGACGGCAAATCTCACCGCTACCCTGCTTGCGAATGATACCGATCCGGATGCGGGCGATACGAAATCTATCGCCTCCGTCAATGCGGCTGGTTTGATTTATGGCACGGTTACTTTCAACGCGGCGACGCAATCCCTCGTGTACGCTGCGGATAAGGATGCTGCCGACGCGCTCAAGGCTGGCCAGCTCGTCACCGAAACCTTCACCTATACCATGCAGGATGCAGCGGGGGCGACGTCCACCGCCACCGTCACCATGAAAGTCACCGGCGTTAACGATGCCCCGGTAGCGGGTGACGATACGCTGGAAGCAAGCTCCGGCACACCGCTTGTGATCAGCATCGCAAGCCTCCTTGCAAACGATAAGGATGTCGATGATACGTTCAACTTCAACTCCATCACTGTCGCTGCGGCGCACGGCACCGTTGTCAACAACGGCAATGGCACGCTGACCTATACGGCAGCCAGCGGTTATGCGGGTGCGGATAAATTCACCTACAGCATCAAGGATGCGAGCGGTGCGACCGATACAGCGGATGTCAATATCACCGTTAAATCGAGCGGTAAAGTTATCAACGGCACCAGTAAAAACGATACACTCAAAGGTGGTGCCGGCAACGATACGATCACCGGCGGGGACGACAAAGGCTGCGTTACCGTTGAGAAGGTATCTTACTTCCTCGGCACGAAAACCAGCGAGACGCTCATTGCCAAGGATACCGACAGCAACGCCAGCACCATCGGCTGGTCGAAGGCCTGGGGCCAATATACGCCGCTGTTCAATATTACGGCAGTAGGTATCGGCGAAACGGAAGCAACGGGTTACAAATTTTCCTCGAGCATTCCGTCGTTTGACAATACCACTGGCAACGCGCATGCCAACGGTATTGGTACCGATGGCAAAGCGAATCTGGGTGGAACGCTTAATCAGGAAATTGGCTACGACCCACGCACGCAACAATCCGAGAAACTGGTCTTCGATTCCAAAGGCGAATTGATGTCGAAGGCAGCGTTTGACCTGACAGCTTTCTTCTCGAAAGCAAACGGGGCGGATAATCTGGGCGGAACGAAATACAGCGAGGTTGGACACTGGGAAGCCTATAAAGACGGCATCCTTGTCGGCCAGGGCGATTTCGTTGCAGGCGTCAACGATACAAATAACACAGACCACGCAACATTATCCACGATCGGCAGCGGCAATAATGAATCCCTGCTGACCCTCGATTTCTCGACGTCCGGCGGCTTCGATAAAGTGGTCCTCAGCGCCAAGCAGTACGATGGCCTGAATGCGAATCAGTCAAGCGCGGCTGGTAAAGCATTAGGTACCGCTAATGCCAAGGACAGCAGCGATTTCATGGTGCGCAGCGTCAAGGTCGATATGTTGGAAAACACCTTCCACGTCACCGTGGGCGATCATCTCTACGGCGGTGCGGGCAACGATACCTTTGTCTTCAACAAAGGCTCCGGCGTCGATGCGATCCACGATTTCACCGCAGGCGATATCATTCAGACAAACTATAAACTCACGGATGTCGTCACCGGCTTCGGTACGGATACCATTATCTTCAAGAACGGGACGGCGGGTTATGAAGCCATCGTCGCCGAAGATAACGGCCATATCTGGAACGCGGCGGACTTCCACTTTGGCTAGACGAAATTGCACTACAGGTTAGACTTCGGTAGGGCGGGCAGCAATGTCCGCCCTTTTCTTATGACTCGTCATTCCCAGTCCGCTTCGTCTTCAGAGATGAGCGATCCCATCATCGACGGGCCTTTTTTGTGCACGCGGGTTTTGTCGCCGCATTTCAGATAATGCCACGACGGTAAATCCTTTCCCGCCGCCACAAGCCGGTACGCACAGGTCGCAGGCAGCCAATAGAGTTCGCGCACATTCTGCGGCGTCACCTTGACGCAATCGGGCACCAGGTCGTGCCGGTTAGGATACGACATGCACTGATGCGTACATAAATCGAGCATCTTGCACGCCACGTTCGAGACCGCCAGCTCACCCGTATCGATATCCTCTACCCGTATCTGGCAGCACAACCCACAACCATCGCACAGAGACTCCCACTGCGCCTGCGTCATCTTCTCCATCGGGGTCGTTTTCCAGAAAGAAGCCATTAGCGTTGAGGAGAATCTTTTTGTTTCAAATGGGAGCGGAACCAATCAGCTATTAAGGGGATAACCTGATCTTTATTTTTTGTCAGGAAATGATCATCGCCTGAGAATTCAATATAACTATAAGGTTTTTTCAATTCCTTTAGCTTTTTTGCTAAGTCGCGCGCGTGGTGAACATCGACTCTCCAATCCGCATCTCCATGGAGAATAAGCAATGGCTTATCCAGTTTTTCCGGCCAAAATATTGCAGAGCGTTCCCGATACTCGGCATCACGTGCCTCAGGTCCACCCGGAATAATCTTACTGTGTACGTTCTCTTCCATTTCGGGCCTTTCTTTTCCGGCGGCGAACAGGTCGGTTGGCCCCGCCCATGCCACTGCCGCATTAAGCGGAGCGCCATGCTTAATCGCTAGATAAGTCATCATCCCGCCACGAGATCCTCCGACCATAAATATATTTTTGCCATCCCACCATGGCTCTTTTTTACCTGCTTCAATCAGGTCTAGGACATCATGAATATCGCTGCCGCCGAATTCATCTTTTCCTTCACCACCATCGTTTCCACGGTAATTGCTGGCTAATATTCCCGCAGGAAACGCCTTGATCAGACGGCTCATAAATAAAATTTGGCCGACGGCAAGTTTGCCGAATTCCCGGTTACCCCCTCGATTGTAAATCACCATGGGCACCTTCTGGCCAGCCAGCAACTTCGGTAGAACACGTACGCCAGTTATGTTGAATCCATCGGATTTATAAGTAATGCGTGAAGCAATAATATCGCTCTGCGCGTGTAGACGTGCAATCTGGCTATTATAAAGCTCTTCGGTAAAACCTGATTCCGGTGGAATGCTGGATACAATCGACGCAAAAGGATGCGGCTCAAAAGGAGTTGCGGAAAGATGTACCATGCGCGAATTATACAATATTCCTTAACGAAAACAGCTAATTAATTTTAAAGCGCGTCACTACCGGCCGGTGGTCAGAGCAGCAAAGAAAATCCGGCGCGGCGCGGCTATAAACCGCCAGCCCTTTCGAGAGCATGTGGTCAATCGGCAGGCCAAATCCCGGTAGCGCGAGGATGCTTGGCCAGGTCACCGGTAATGCCAGCGGCGCGGCTGGCAATGCGAGTTGCGTTTCCTGCATGAGTTTTTTGAAGTCCGGCGAATACGGCGTGATATTCAAATCCCCAACAACGGCCACCGGCAGCGTTTCCGCCTGCACCGCGGCGGTGATGGCTTTCAGTTCCGCTACCCGTCGTGCGTAGCGTGCCGGACGGCTCGGCGAGGTCGTATGCGCCGCAAGCAGGACGAAACGCTTGCCGTCCTCCTCAATCTCTGCCTTCAGGATAAAACGTGGCGAGCCTTCGATGGGCGTGATGCTCGTATTCAGCAGCGACAGCTTGCTGATGATGACCGTATCCGGCGCCAGCCCTTCCGGCAGCAATTTATAAGGATACTCCGGCAGATTGTCCGCAATCCGGTCGCGCACCCAAGGCTTCACCTCGTTTAGCACGACGACATCGACGCCCTTCAGCGATTCAATCCAGCGGAAGACATAGTCATTGCCGTTATAGATATTCCACTGCGCGAGTGTGACCGGGTGCTCTGGCTTCGCGTCCGACCAGGCCGTATCATACGCATAGCCTGTGAGCAGTTTTGCACTCAGCGCGACCGTCAGTATCAACGCCGAAATGCTGTATACCCATTGTTTCTCGCCTATCGCTACTCCCAAAAGTATCGCAGCTGTTACAATCCACGTCACGATCCAGTGCGTAAACAGCTCAAACGGCCACCCGCTGACCTTGGAATAAATAATCCCCGCCGAAAGCCAGATGAGGAGATGCAAAAATAAAATGAAATTGTACATATGTCATCCCGGCGAAGGCCGGGATCCACGTTTACACTAAGATTTCAAATAAGTCATGCCAATCAGGATTTGCCTCTAAAATACGCCTGATTTTCCATGCACGCTTCCATTCTTTCATGCACTTCTCACGATGAATCGCTTCTTCAATCGTGGCATATTCTTCTGCATAAACAAGCATTTTCAGACCATATTTTTTCGTAAAGCCTTCAATGAGCCCTTCACGATGCTCATAACTTCGCCGTGCAATATCATTCGTCACCCCAATATACAGAATGCCATTCGGCTTATTGGTGACGATGTAAACCCAGTAAGGCATAGTTTATCTAATTACGTTATAAAGCCTTCAGCACAACTACTAATGTCACCCCGGCGTAGGCCGGGTCTACGTCTTATTATATAAGCGTCGAGGAAAAAGTAATTCGTGGATCCCGGCCTTCGCCGGGATGACCTCTAACCGCAAGCCAAATGAGGAAATGGAGGAAAAGGATTAGATCCATGAACTATAATAATTTTTCTAATTTTTCTTGATTGATCTCCAAGGCAGAAAAGACCGCATTTTGTTCTTTTAAATTATTTATTTTTCTTCGCTCTGGGTGATTCTTTTCATAGGAGTTAAGCGGAGATAGATAAAAGCCAAATACTTTCGCTTCTTCTCTTAAAGAATCAGGAATTTTGGAAACAAAAAAATTCCTTAAAAAAGTATATATTCTATCGGTTGAATTTACTGACGCATCCATACAAGTAATGCCATGCGAGAGCCAATTTTCATATCTGCGCTCATAACATAGATAGTAATTACTAAGGATACTATTTTCTCTTTGAAAATCCCCTTCCTTAATATTCAAATATTTTTTTAATTCCTCAAATAATTTAGGCGTGTCGTGGTAATAGGATTTTAGGCTTAGCTTTTCAAGCTGGTCTAACTCTACAGCTCTCAAAATAAGAATTGCCTTTAAAACTTTTTCTATCACTTCATTTGCTTTAGGTATTCCAGTTTGCCATAGGCCGTTTAATAATAATATTCTTGCTGATAGATAGTCGTTATCCGCAAGCTGCAATAAAGTGATTGCCTGTTTTAATGGATCTTTTTTCAGCTCTAATTGAAATGGATCAGTTTCTCTAACTTTTTTGAAATCCTGTATTTCCGAATGAACAATATAGTTAGCCATATAAGCGTCTTTCAGATTTTCGTAGGCGAGGCAGCCGAGGTGAGTGAGCGCAGCGTAGCAGCGCTACGTGAGCATTGCGAGACCGAAGGATAACGACGCATACGGAAAAAATGAAAGGCGCACAGTTTTACCCAACCTTCCGGTAAATCTCCCCACCCTCTTTATTAAACTTCTCGGCCATTTCCTGCATGCCGCGCTCGGCCTGCTCCTTCTCCACCATTGGGGGAGAAGGCTGGGATGAGGGGGACGCGTCAGCGGCACACTGATTGAATAGTTCGACAACGACGCCTTCCACATTCTGCAGTACATCGTTGTTCCAGAAGCGCAGCACCTTCCAGCCTTTAGCTTTCAGCGCTGCCGTGCGTTCGCTATCGGCTGCTTTACCTTCATCGGTATTATGTTGGCCTCCATCGAGTTCTATGATCAATTGATGCTCTGTGCAGGCAAAATCGGCGATATAGCCCTCCACCGGATGTTGGCGGCGGAATTTCAATCCCAGCAGTTGGCGGTCGCGCAGCAGATTCCACATCAGTTGCTCTGCGTTGGTGGAATCCTTGCGAAGTTTTCGGGCGAGCTGAATAAGCTGGCGCTTATTTGCCCCCTCACCCTGACCCTCTCCCCCAATGGTGGAGAGGGAATTTTCTACTGCCGCAAAATCCCGCACTTCCTGCGAGATTTTCATCGAGCAGAATTTCGGGCCGCACATCGAGCAGAAATGCGCGTGCTTTGCGCCTTCTGCCGGCAGGGTTTCATCGTGGAAATCCTTCGCCGTTTCCGGGTCGAGCGCGAGGTTGAACTGGTCCATCCAGCGGAACTCGAACCGCGCGCGGGAGAGCGCATTGTCGCGCAGTTGCGAGGTCGGGTGGCCTTTCGCGAGATCGGCCGCATGCGCCGCGATCTTGTAGGTAATCACGCCGACTTTCACATCGTTCCGGTCCGGCAGTCCGAGGTGCTCTTTCGGCGTCACGTAGCACAGCATGGCCGTGCCGAACCAGCCGATCATCGCCGCGCCGATGCCCGAGGTAATATGATCATAGCCCGGCGCGATATCGGTGGTTAAGGGGCCAAGCGTATAGAACGGCGCCTCATAACACGCCTCCAGCTGCTTTTCCATATTCGCCTGGATAAGGTGCATCGGCACGTGCCCCGGCCCCTCGATCATCACCTGGCAGTCTTTTTCCCACGCGACCCGCGTCAGCTCACCCAGCGTTTTCAGTTCGGCAAATTGCGCCGCATCGTTCGCATCGGCAATCGAACCCGGACGGAGGCCATCTCCGAGCGAGAAGCTGACATCGTAGGCGCGCGCAATCTCACAAATCTCCTCGAAATGCTCATAGGCGAAATTTTCCTTGTGATGCGCCATGCACCATTTCGCATGGATCGAGCCGCCGCGCGAGACGATTCCCGTCACGCGTTTTTCGGTCAGCGGAATAAACGGCAGGCGCACGCCCGCGTGAATCGTGAAATAATCGACGCCCTGCTCCGCCTGCTCAATCAGCGTGTCGCGGAAAATCTCCCACGTTAAATCCTCCGCCACGCCGCCGACTTTTTCGAGCGCCTGATAGATCGGCACCGTTCCAATCGGCACCGGCGAATTGCGGATGATCCATTCGCGAATGTTGTGAATGTTGCGGCCTGTTGAAAGGTCCATCACCGTATCGCCGCCCCAGCGGATTGCCCATACGAGCTTATCGACTTCTTCGGCCACCGATGAGGTGATCGCCGAGTTGCCGATATTCGCGTTGATCTTCACTTTGAAATTCCGCCCGATAATCATCGGCTCGGCTTCCGGATGGTTGATGTTGGACGGAATAATCGCACGCCCGCGCGCCACTTCACTGCGCACGAATTCCGCTGTGATCTCCGGCATCATCATGGCGCCGAGCGGATTGGCGCGGTGCTGATTGTCCGCGCGTTCAGGGCTGGCGCTCATTGCTTTCCACTTCTCTAAATATTGCTTGCGGCCTTCCATTTCGCGGATGGCGATATATTCCATCTCCGGCGTGATAATGCCCTGTTTCGCGTACCACATCTGCGTCACCACCTGGCCTTTTTTGGCACGGAGCGGACGGCGGATGATATTAGGGAAGGCTTCGACGGGCTTTGCCGACTGCCAATCCTTAAAGCCATTGTCCTGGGGCAGGATTTCGCGGCCTTCATAGTCTTCCACATCGCCGCGCGCACGGATCCAGCTGTCGCGCAACCTCGGCAGGCCCTTACGGATATCGATCGTGGCTTTCTCGTCGGTGTACGGCCCGGAAGGATCATAGACGGTAAGATTCGGCTCCCCTGCTTCCTTGCTGAGCTGGATTTCCCGCATCGCCACCTTTACCTCAGGCATGCGCTCGCTCTGGATATGTACCTTTTTCGAGGCGGGTAGCGGGCCGGTGGTCACGGCATCGTTCGTGACAGGTGCATTCTCTTTCTTGAGGGTGGAAACAACCATGGTCTACTCCTTTTTATTGCAGGGAGAGCCTAGGCTTTTTTTAGGTCAGCGCAAGCGCAATCAGCGAATTTTTAAAGCGTGCAAAAAAGTAAATAACTTAGTATTTGCGAACCATCTGCACCATGACGGGGTATAATTTATCCGCCATCTCTTGGACACCCTCTTCATTAGGATGAACGCCGTCGCGCTGGAAATACTCAGTTTTACCTGCGATACCCTCGAGCAGGAATGGATAAAATATAACTTTATGATGCTCGGAGAGCTCGGGGAAAACGTTGTTAAAATGCAAGGCATATTCCGTTCCGGATCCAGGGCGTGCCCGTGCACCTGTAAACAACGTATAAGACCGGCCTTCCATCTGAGTCAAAATCTGGTCTAGATTATTACGTATGATTTCGGGATCGGTCTGGCGGAGCGCATCGTTATTACCCAGCGCTAAAATAAGAATCTCTGTGGGATTTGCAGCAATTTGGGGAAGACGTTTGAGCGCAGTGGAAGTGGTTTCCCCATCAAGGCTCAAATTCGTGACCGTAGCATTCAAGGCATCTTTTTTAAGTTTGGCCGATAATATCGCTTGCAACTTGTCATCCGGATTGCTGATGCCGTAGCCGCTGGTTAGATCGTCGCCGAAGATAGTAATTCTAACCGTTGGCCCCGCGAAAGCCGGGGTTGACGATACGGCCAGAAATACCCATACCAGGAGAGAAACAATAAAACGTGCGCGCATGAAACGATCCTCCCGCCTGCGCAAAACAGGCTCACATACTAATATAGCGTCTGCGGGCGCTCTAAACAATGCTGCCGTGCATCTTTCTGAATGGTATGCCCGACATGGCCGCAAAGACCTGCCCTGGCGCAACACTGAGGACGCTTACGCTATTTACATCAGCGAGATCATGCTGCAGCAGACGCAGGTGAAAACTGTCCTTGAGCGTTTTTACCGTCCATTTCTCGAGCAGTTTCCAACCCTGCAGGCCCTGGCAGACGCACCGCAGGAAAAAGTATTAAAGGCCTGGGAAGGTATGGGATATTACAGCCGGGCGCGCAATCTGCATGCGGCGGCGAAAGCAGCGGCCCCCGCCCTGCCGAAAACTGTAGAGGAGCTTATGGCGCTGCCCGGCATTGGCCGTAACACCGCGCATGCAGTAGCGGCATTTGCTTACCATCTGCCGGTGCCGGTGATGGAAGCGAATGTGAAACGCGTCCTGCACCGTTTGCATGCCAGCAAGGGCCTTTCGACTGATGAACTCTGGCAGGCGGCGGACAGCCTGCTCGATCGTCACGACCCATTCACGCACAACCAGGCCATGATGGATATCGGCGCGATGATCTGCACGCCGAAAGCGCCGAAATGTTTTATTTGTCCGCTCGCTACAGGCTGCAAAGGTAAAGCGGCGCCTGAAACATATCCTCTGCCAAAACAGAAACCTGCCGTTCCTACACGCGAACGCATAGTGCTTGTAGCGCGCGACGCTGCAGGGAAATTATTCTTGGAAACTCGCGGCGAAAAACTTCTCGGGGGGCTTTATGGTTTCCCGCAATACGAGATCGCTTCATCCCTGTCCTTTCAGGATACGTCATACCCTCTAAAGTCTTTAAAAAAGCTTGGGCAGATAACCCAGGTTTATTCGCATTTTCGCTTAAAGGGCGACATTTATCTCTTGGAGATTCCGCAGAAGAAAAACTCGCCGAACTGGTACACGCGGGACGATATTTCTGCCCTCGCGTTGTCGCGCGTCGATCACAAGGTTTTAGGCTTTCTAAGTGTAAAATGAAGGAGCGCACCGCCAACGATGGCGGAAGCAAGCGAGCCTAGCATGACGCCCAAGCGTATTGAAGTTGCATGCTGCGCGTCCTGGAATGCCAGGCCGCCGACAAAAAGGCTCATCGTGAAGCCGATACCGGCGATCATGCAGACAAGATAAAACTGCGCCCATGTAGCGCCTTCTGGCAGGCGCGCTATTCCCAGTTTAATCAGGATGAGCGCTGTCGTGAAAATACCGATCTGCTTACCGGCGAATAATCCTACAGCGATTCCTGCCGGCACCGGGTCGGCAAGACTCGCCAAGGTAATTCCTTCAAAATTGATACCCGCGTTAGCGAAAGCAAAAATAGGCATAATGAAAAAAACAACCCAAGGCTGCAGCAGATGCTCAAGATACTTTAGCATGGAGCCGCTACCATGCCGTTCCAGTTTCAGAGGCATCATCGCGCCAAGCATCACACCGGCGATAGTGGCATGGATACCGGATTTCAGCGTGAAATACCACATGAGCGCTCCCACCAGCAAATACGGCCAGTAGAGGTTGACTTTTCGCCGATTGAAAACGGCAAGCGCCAGCAGGCATAACGCTGCCATCAGGAGATTTTGCTCTGAAATTTCGCTTGTGTAGAACACTGCAATCACAACAATCGCAATCAGGTCATCGATCACCGCTACCGCCGTCAGGAACACTTTCAGGCCCAGCGATAAACGCGAGCCGAAAAGCGCCAGCACGCCGATGGAAAACGCAATATCGGTTGCCGTGGGAATAGCCCAGCCCCGCATGTTTTCGGGATGTTCCCAGTTAAAACAGACATAAATGACCGCAGGCAGTGCTACACCGCCAACTGCCGCGAAAAATGGCAGAACCGCCTGCCCGAGGGACGAAAGCTCGCCTTCCAGCAATTCGCGTTTGATTTCCATGCCGACGAGCAAAAAGAAAATGGCCATCAATCCATCATTGATCCATAATTCCAGTGGAGCGGAAAATCCGATTCCGCCTAGAGAAATACCGAGAGGGAAGTGTACAAATGCATGATACGCCTCGGCGAGCGGGCTATTAGCACACAGCAGCGCCAGCACCGCCACCAGAAAAAGGACAATGCCTCCCGCCGATTCCAGCGCGAAGAATTTTTTGAATGGGTTCGTTGCTCTTGTTTCTGACATGGTCCCGTTTATGAGGGCAAAGAATCCCTGCGTCAAACATTACGTCGATTTCACGTCCCTGTCACAGTCACGAAAGAAGGGCTGTGCCATGATCCGGCTCGTGGCGAATAACCACATACACAAATAGGAGATTCACTATGACTTTCACGAAATCCGTTCCTGCTTTTTTAGCAGTCGCTATGCTGGCGATGGGCGCAGTTGCGGCCGAGCCTGCAAAAACCGTTCATACCACCACGCCTGCAAAGACCGCCAGCGCTACAGCGAAATCGCATGTAGTCGCATCGAACACGGCGGCAGCTAAAAAAGCGCTGCAGGATAAATGCATGAAGCAATATCCGAACGATCACGCCCAATATCTGAAATGCGCGGAAGGGACTGGCACGACCAAGACCAACTAGCGTGTAGCAATTACGCCGGGCGCGCGCATGATTCTAATGGATGAGAGCTGTTAGTGCCATTACGCCATCATCCCAATGTGCAGGAATCTGAGCGCCCCTGGCGATAATTGTGAAAATTATCCCTTTTACACAATCCCTTTTCAGCTAGAATGCCGTGCGGAATGCTCCCTATCCCACGGCATTCCTTTTTTCGATGCAGCGACTGAATATTTTACCGGCATAGTAGAGCAATGCACATATTGATCGTAGAGGATGATGAGGTTACCGGCCAGTACATAACCGATGGCCTGAAAGAAGCGGGCCATAATGCTGACTGGGCGAAAGATGGCATGGAAGGCCTCTATATGGCAACGGAGGGCATATACGATGCACTTGTCGTTGACCGCATGTTGCCGAAGATCGACGGCCTCGCCATGATACAGACGCTCCGCCAGTCAAGCAACCACACCCCTGCCCTGGTGCTGAGCGCGCTGAATCAGGTTGAAGAACGCATCAAAGGACTGCGCTCCGGCGGCGACGATTATCTCACCAAACCGTTTTCCTTTGCCGAACTGCTGGCCCGTGTCGAAGCCTTGGTACGCCGCACCGCGTCGCCCACCGAGCAGACAGTGCTTAAATTTTCCGACCTCGAGCTTAATCTGCTGCACCGGAAAGTCATGCGCTCGGGAAAGGAGATTGCGCTCCTCAACCGTGAATTCCGCCTCCTTGAATACATGATGCGTCGCCCCGGACAGGTCATCACGCGCACGATGCTGCTCGAAGGCGTATGGGATTTCCACTTCAATCCGCAGACCAACCTGATCGATGCGCAGATCAGCCGGTTGCGTCAGAAAATCGACAAAGGTTTTGAAAAGCCCCTCATCCATACGCTACGCGGGGTGGGATACAAGCTCGATGTGGCATAAGCCCGTACTCAAGTCTTATAGCTTCAGGCTGACAATGCTGTGCTTTCTGGCATTTTTCGTGGTGCTGCTGGTGCTGCGCACTTTGATTTATTATGGCACCGTACAGGAAGCGCTGCGTGAGGTGCGGGGAATTGTCGAGCAGGAATATAGCGAAGTCGATTCCGCCCTTGGCCACAATCTCACGCCGCGCGCGCTAAACCTTATCAGTGCATTGCTGGATAATGATGAAGAAAATTTATTCATCATCGCCTATTTTGACCCGCATGGGCGCAAGCTGGAAGGCAATCTGGATTATATTCCGCATATGCCGGAAAAGCGTGAAAAATATTATAGGCTCCATATGGGGGGCGATGAATATCTTATCCGATACCATCGCTATTCCGAAGGCGGCCAGTTTATCATTGGATACAGCTTAAAACATGTACGGAAGATTGAGCAGATCGTTATCAGCCGCCTGTTTACCGACTTCCTGCTTTCCCTCGCCGCCGCTATTTTCTGCAGCACGCTGATTACGCTTTTCATCACGCGCAAGCTGCGCCAGGTAAATCATACATGCCGCATCCTCATGGAGGGCGATCTTTCCGCACGCGTGCCGGTCACCGGCAGCCATGACGAATTCGATCAGCTGGGTGAAAACTTCAACCGTATGCTCGGCCGCATCAATGAACTGATCGATAACGTGCGCGCCACCTCGGACAATATGGCGCATGATCTTCGCACACCACTTAATCGCCATCGCCTGCGCCTCGAACATATGCTGGCACTGCCGGCCACTCCGGATAATATGCGCCAGCCGCTATCCGAAGCCATTGCCGAAATCGACCGCCTGCGCGATCTGTGCGATGCGCTGCTTGTCATCTCGCGTGCGGAGTCGCGCGTGGAAGCGGATCATTTTTCCGATATCGCGCTTTCCGATATACTGGATGATGTGCTCGATTTTTATTTGCCGCTGGCGGAAGAAAAGCAGGTTGCCATCACCTCGCATGTGTCACCCGGATTGCATATCACTGGCGATCGCCAGCTGCTTACCCAGGCAATTGCCAACCTGCTCGACAACGCCATCAAATTTTCGCCCGCTAAGGGGAGTGTCATGCTCAAAGCCGTGGCGGATAATGATACGATCATTCTCACTATTGAAGATCGCGGCCCGGGCATTCCGAATGCCTATCATAACAAAGTAAAAGAGCGCTTTTTCCGGCTCGAGGAAAGCCGAACCACACCGGGCACCGGCATTGGTCTCAGCGTCGTCGATGCGATTTTAAAGCTTCACAATGCAGAAATGTCTTTCAGAGATAAACAGCCCGGGCTTGGCGTCGAAATTAGATTCAAAACCACTTAAGATATCACCTCGGCGCAGACCGGGGTCTACGGCTTACTTAATTTCTAGTTCCAGAAAAAATCGTGAATAACGGTCTATACCGGAATGACACTAAACTTCCGCCATGACCTGCTTTTTGGCTTCATCAAGGAGACTGTCCATTTTAGCGCGTAATTCCACATCGCTCATTTTGATGCCGGCTTTCCCCAGATCACCCAGTACTTTGCGCAGCACGTCTCCGTCGCCCGCTTCCTCAAAATCGGCAAGGACGACTTCTTTCGCATAGGCCGTCGCATCTTCACCGGACTTACCGAGCTGCGCTGCCGCCCATAGCCCGAGCAGCTTGTTGCGACGAGCAAGGACCTTGAATTGCAGTTCCTGGTCGTGGGCGAATTTGTTTTCAAAAGCGCGGTCGCGGTCGTCGAATGTGGTCATCATTTCCTCCAGTTTGCGGGTGTATGTAATATAGGTGTGAAGGCCGAGCAACTGATTTATGAAAATACCTTACCTTGCCAGTAGCTTAAGGCAAATCAACCTTTTTGACCTTCTGGCTTTAAATTTTACATCTCCGGCCTATATATCATTGCTCTCGGCGGCAAACTTCAGTAAGAGAAAAGCATATGTTGCATAAATTAGGGCAAAATCCACGTATGGCCAAAAAAATTCCGATCTATGAGGGCAAGGCAAAGCAACTCTTTGAAGGCCCGGAACCGGGTACGCTTATCCAGCATTTCAAGGATGATGCGACTGCGTTCAACAATAAGAAAAAAGGCACGATCCGCGGCAAGGGCGTGATTAATAACCGCATTTCCGAATTCTTCATGACCCGTCTTGGCGATATGGGCATTCCGACCCACTTCATCCGCACGCTCAATATGCGCGAGCAGCTGATCCGCGCCGTGGAGATCATTCCGCTGGAAGTCATTGTGCGCAATGTAGCGGCGGGTAGTTTCGCCGAGCGCTTTGGGCTGGATGAAGGCATGGCGCTTAAAATGCCGATCGTTGAATATTGCCTGAAGAACGATAAGCTGGGTGATCCATTTATTTCCGAAGAGCTGATCTTTGCGTTCGACATCGCCGATCCGATGGAAGTTGAGGAAATCCGTATGATGACTTTGCGCATCAATGATTTCCTGTCCGGCCTGTTCCTCGGCGTCGGTATCAAGCTTGTTGATTTCAAAATTGAATTTGGCCGTTCCTACACGGAAGATGGGCGTTCGCGTATTCTGCTCGCTGATGAAATCAGCCCGGATTCTTGCCGCCTGTGGGATGTCAAAACCAATGAGAAGCTGGACAAGGATCGCTTCCGCCGTGATTTAGGCGATATCGAAGAAGCGTATCAGGAAGTCGCGCGGCGCCTTGGAGTGCTCCCTAGCGCGGAAGTCGCTGAGTTGGAACCGGCTAAAAAGGAAGATTAGTAATGTTAGTGTGGTGGAAGGTCGCCTTTTGTAGCGGTTTTCCCACCCACTGAATTCGGCGCACCATGGTCAGATGCGTGTTGCGGGTCTGAAACTCCCTGTGGTTTACGGTGACCTGCCTTATTTAATATTGCAGCAAATTGTTCTGCAGTAAACGCAGGCTTTGCCTGTTCGGGGTGAGCCTCTTGTTCAGCAAACCGTTCTGGAGTTAAATCTTCGGCCATATTATTTCCTTTTTTGTTGACTAGATCGGTAGTATAACGCAAAAATAGATTAAAGTTAAGTTATTTTAATATTTATAGATTATGAAAGCCACTGTCCATATCACTTTGAAAAATGGTGTTTTAGACCCGCAAGGTAAAGCCATTAATAATGCGCTCCATAGCCTTGGCTTCAGCGAAGTCGAAAATGTCCGTGTCGGTAAATTCATCGAAGTTGAAGTAAACGAAAAAGACAAATCCAAAGCTGAGCAGAAGCTGAAATCCATGTGCGATCAGCTGCTCGCCAATACGGTTATCGAGAATTACAAAGTCGAAATCGCATAAATGAAAATAGGCGTCATTCAATTCCCCGGCTCTAACTGCGATCGGGATGCATTAAGCACCTCAAAATCCTTGCTTTCCGGCGCATGGGCAGAAGCTGCCAATGCCAAGGGCGAAGCCAGCTATATCTGGCACCGCGATACGTCAATGCCCAAACTCGATCTGGTGATTGTTCCCGGTGGGTTTTCGTACGGAGATTACCTCCGCAGTGGCGCCATGGCCGCACGCTCGCCCATCATGGCCGCGATCAAGAGACATGCGTCCGAAGGCCGCTACGTCATGGGCATCTGCAACGGCTTCCAGATTCTTACCGAATCCGGGCTGCTGCCTGGCACGCTGATGCGCAATGCAGGCCTTTCCTTCGTTTGCAGACATGTTCATTTGAGGGTGGAAAACAACCAAACCGTCTTCACCAGCCAGTATCAAAAAGATCAGGTGCTGGAAGTGCCGGTCGCACACCATGACGGCAATTATACGGCGGATAGCGATACGATCAAAGCCATCGAGGATAACGCGCAGGTCGCATTCCGTTACTGCTCCCCTGAAGGAAAACTGGCCGTTAGCTATAATCCGAATGGCTCGCTTAATCACATCGCGGGCATTTTCAATAAGGAAAAAAACGTCCTTGGTATGATGCCGCATCCAGAACGTGTCTGCGACATCGCTACTGGCGGCACGGACGGCAAAGGGGTATTTTTAAGCCTGCTCGCTGCCTGAATATTCCGTTGTAACAAAACTGTAATTAATTGTTTTGTAATTATTTCTTCAATTTTGCAGGACGCTGTATCTGTTATAGTTAAGCAATGCTGGATTCATGGACAAAAAATGACTCGGAAACCTGCCTTGCGCATTACCTGGCTGAGTCACAGACTAGCTCTAAGCGCTACTTAGAAGCTGAAATCGCTAGCTCGGTTTTTAAGCAACTCATTGAACTTACGAATCATTACGACCTCGCGACTTATAATTTGATTGATGCCGGAGAAAAAGCCGCCTTATTTCTTAGAGCGTCTGAATTGGCAGGAATTGTCTTCAGCGGACAGTCATCCTATGAAGCGGCAGGGACACTGGAACCTGATCTTTCCTAGAAAAAATCCGCTATTCTGCTATAATTATTACTGTTTGTTAACACTTGCTTAGTATTCTCAAAGCATGACGGATGATATTAGCTTCGATCCAATGAAAACGGCTATTTCCTTTAGCGAGGCCACGGGCTGCGCCAAGGAATATGGGGCAGGCAAATTCGATGCGGCCGAGCTTGAAAACGCTATCAAGGCGACTTGGCTTGGTTTGCTGCATCCCAACGAAGATTGCGTACTGGCAGCCCAGCAGCAAATGGAAGCGGAGCAGGCCAAGACTGCCCTTGAAAATGTGCAGGAGCAGCGGATGGCGGATGCTATTGCCGCACAAGCAGAACACGAACATAACGCTCGCGCTGCCGCCGAAACGGAAAGAGAAACGCAAACCGCGGACGCCGAATCGGGAGATGATTCCGAAGTCGTAGCGGAAGGAAAAGAAAACGATTTGGATACCGCGGGCACACAGCCCGTTGTTGCACAAGCAGACCTAGATGGTGATATTGCACATCAGATGCTGACAGAACAAAAACCTAAAGAAAAATCTGCCGCAGAAGCTGACAAAGATCATCCTGAAAGCGATGCCAAAAAAGCTGAATCAGAAGCTGCGCAAAGAGAGGATTCAGGCAAACGCGAAACAGCCGAACAGCAGGAAGCCACTAAGGTTGCTGAAGTCGCCCAGCGCGATCAGGAAAGAGAGCGCGGTGCAGAGGAATTGGAAGCGAAAAAAACAGCTGAGAAAGACCGCGATGGTAAAGTACCTGACGGCCAGGAAGCAGTGCTGGCGAAAGCTGAACCAGTTCCAGAGCGAACCACTCAAGAACGCATTGCTGCTGTGGAAGATCAAATCGTATTGTCAGAAAATTTGCTTCCTGCAACGTACAAATGGGAATCGCCCACTGGTCATACGAAAACGTCAGAAATGGCCGCCTTTGAGAAGGCGGCCGAAATAAAAGCCTTGCTAGCAAAATCTGGCCTGGTTTCGGGTATGATGGAAGTGGCCGATGCCCATCATGCCGAACATGGCTCGCCGACAATTCGGAATGCGCAGGTCGCCCAGCAGGAATTCCAGGCCAGCAAGGTGGATAGCGTGCAGGTTGGATAGCACGTTCAACCATTTGACCCGTTAAGAATTATGCTTTATACGCTGCTTTCATGCAGCAAGCCGCTATTTCCAAAACACAATCAGCCATCACTCCGGACGTTGTTAAAGAGCACGGGCTGACCTCTGAAGAATACCAGAAAATTCTAGACATCATGGGCCGCGAGCCGAACCTCGTCGAGCTTGGCATTTTCTCCGTCATGTGGAGCGAGCACTGCTCCTATAAAACCACACGCCCCTGGCTCTCCAAACTGCCGACAAAAGCGCCGTGGGTCATTTGCGGTCCCGGCGAGAATGCAGGGGTTATTGACATTGGTGATAACCAGGCCGCGATCTTTAAAATGGAATCGCACAACCACCCCTCCTTCATCGAACCGTTTCAGGGCGCGGCCACTGGTGTCGGCGGTATTCTCCGCGATGTGTTCACGATGGGCGCGCGTCCGATCGCCAACATGAACGCGCTGCGCTTCGGCTCGCCGGATCACCCAAAAACGCGCCACCTGATTTCCGGCGTCGTCAGCGGCATCGGATTTTATGGCAATTGCGTTGGCGTGCCAACAGTTGGCGGCGAATGTATTTTCCATCCCTCCTACAACGGGAATATCCTCGTCAACGCGATGACGGTGGGTCTCGCCGATCAGGACAAGATTTTTTATTCCGCCGCAGCTGGCGTCGGCAATCCGGTCGTCTATGTTGGCTCGAAAACCGGCCGTGACGGGATTCACGGCGCAACGATGGCATCCGCTGAATTCTCCGAGGGCACCGAAGAAAAACGCCCCACCGTGCAAGTTGGCGATCCGTTCACCGAAAAACTCCTCATTGAAGCGTGCCTCGAATTGATGCAGACCGATGCCATCATCGCCATTCAGGATATGGGCGCAGCGGGCCTTACCTGCTCCTCGCTCGAAATGGCGGGTAAAGGGAATCTCGGCATCGAGCTTAATCTGGAGCATGTGCCCCAGCGCGAGGAAAACATGACGCCGTATGAAATCATGCTCTCCGAATCGCAGGAGCGCATGCTGATGGTGCTGAAGCCCGAGCGCACCAAAATGGCCGAAGAGATTTTCAAAAAATGGGAGCTTGATTTCGCGACCATCGGCCATCTCACCGACACTGGCCGCCTCGTCCTCAAGATGAATGGCGAAGTCGTTGGCGATATGCCCGTTGCACCGATTTCATCTGAATCTCCTGTTTACCAGCGCCCGTACGAAGTGAAGAAGCGTGGCGATCAATCAGCATCCCCGAAGATTGACTCGCATCCCGACATTGCCCTTTCGCTGAAAAAATTGCTCGGCTGCCCAGACCTCGCATCCAAGCGCTGGATCTGGGAACAGTACGACCATCAGGTGATGAACGATACGGTCATCAAGCCGGGAGGCGATGCCGCGCTCGTGCGCGTCCATGGCACCAAAAAAGCGCTCGCCATTAGTACGGACTGCACGCCGCGTTATTGCTATTCCGATCCGGTCGAAGGCGGCAAGCAAGCCGTTGCCGAAACCTGGCGTAACATCACCGCCGTTGGCGGATCGCCGCTCGCCATCACCAACTGCCTCAATTTCGGCAATCCGGAAAAGCCGGAAATCATGGGACAGATCGTCGGCTGCCTGCAAGGTATGGCCGAAGCATGCACGGCGCTCAATTACCCCATCATCAGCGGCAACGTCTCGCTTTACAATGAAACCAACGGCAGCGGTATTCAGCCCACGCCCGCGATTGGAGGTGTTGGCATCCTTAAAGATTCAACGAAACATGTCTCGCATGTGATCAAGGAAGAAAACCTCGCGCTGTTTCTCGTTGGCGAGACAAAAGGGCATCTCGGTGCATCGCTCTACTTGCGTGAAATCCATGGTCGCGAAGAAGGCGCGCCGCCGCCGGTCGACCTCGCTGCGGAAAAGAAAAATGGTGATTTCGTTCGCGCCCAGATTCAGTCTGGAACTATCGCCGCCTGTCATGATATATCGGATGGCGGCCTACTGATTAGCATCGCCGAAATGTGCCTTGGCAGCGGCATTGGCGCTTCCCTCGCCTGCGGCATGGACACCGCGTTTCTATTTGGAGAAGACCAAGCCCGCTATATCCTGGCCGTCAAACAGCACGCAAAAAATACAGTATTATCTGAGGCTAAAAAAGCTGGCATCGCAATTGCAGAGATTGGCAAAACCGGCGGCGATCAGCTGAAACTGGATGGCGTGTTTGCGGAATCTATAACCGCGCTGCGCCAGCTCAACGAAACCTGGATGCCCACCTACATGAAAGGCAATGCGTAATGGCAAAAGCGAATAAGGCGAATTTTCTGCAGGAAGTAAAAGAGCAGTACGAGGATTATCCGTACCCGCCGCGCGATCCGCAATCTGAAAAAATTGGTATAATGGCACCTTACGTAGAGATGCCGGATAGACTTAATCACTATTGTTTTGGTGGGAAAAAACAGTTTGATAAAAATTTTAGAATTCTTGTTGCTGGTGGTGGTACGGGTGATACGACAATTTACACAGCTGAACAGTATGGAACTCTTGGCGCCGAAGTCGTACATGTAGACTTGAGTAAAGCATCTATTGCCATAGCGAAGGAGCGCGCCGAAATTCGCGGACTGAAAAATAACATCACTTTTCTACATGCATCTCTTCTTGACATTCCTAAAATGGGCCTTGGCAAATTTGACTATATCAACTGCTCCGGTGTCCTTCACCATTTGAATGACCCAGAAGAAGGACTTGCATCGTTAACATCCGTGCTATCGCCGGAAGGCGTTATGTGTCTTATGGTATACGGAAAATATGGAAGATTAGGAGTGTATCCACTTCAGGATGCTCTTCGCACTATGTTACGTAATGTGGATTCACGAGCAAAAAAAATCAAAATGACGCGTGATCTGCTAAGCAACTTACCTTTGGGTAATTGGTTTATGTTCGCCCAAAAAATGTTTCGGGAGGATTTAGCGACCGATAGCGGAATCTTTGATTTGCTTTTACACCCTCAAGACAGAGCCTATACTATTCCCGAACTTTACGAATTTGTAGCATCGGCAGGTTTAAAATCGATTAGCCTGCAGCATCCCTTTACAAGCGGTGCCCGCATTTACGACCCTTCGCACTTTATTTTAAATGAAGCGCTTCAGTCAGAAATTGAAAGTCTAACGCCTATTGAAAAGCAGGCATTGGCGGAAAATTTGTCCTGTAATATAATAATGCACACATTTTACGCCGCGCGTTATGATCTTACAGAACCAGATGAAACGGATGAGAATTTTATTCCTGTTGTTAATTATAGCTTTTCGGCTCACATGAAGCCGTTCTTGAAAATGGTTTTGACTGCGGAAGGCAACAACATCATGTTTATGAATCCCATGATGAACGACCCAATTATCGTAGATATTTTTCCATCAACAGCAGCACTTGTTTTGGCCATGGATGGTAATCGTACAATTGGCAATATTTTAGATGAAGTAAGCCAGCGAATGAATCTATCTCGCGAAGAAGTAAGTAGGCATTTTAAACAACTTTATAAAGATTTGCGCGCTCATGATATTGTTTTCTTGCGCCATTCATCTGTTCCGGCATACGTGACACCTGATGTTTTGCATGCGAATAGCTTGAAGCGCACGGCGAAGAAATAATGCCCATGTCTTCGGAAGAAATCGCGCGGCGCATCAAAGCGAAGCTGCCAGATGCCGAAATCGATTTCACTGATCTTGCGGGCGATGGCGATCATTGGCAGGCGACCATTGTTTCTTCCGCATTTTCCGGTCTTCCCCGCGTCAGGCAGCATCAGCTGATTTACGATGCCTTGGGCACCGACATGGGGACCACGCTGCATGCATTCAGCTTTAAAACCGTCACCAGGCCTGCATAATCGCCGTTACGAAGCGTTTCACTTGCTTTTGCGGCAGAAATCACTACATCAGAACTTATGAGCAACCCCGTTTTCGACCGCATTCAGAACGACATTTCGAGCCACGACGTCGTACTCTACATGAAGGGCAGCAAAAAACTGCCGCAGTGCGGGTTTTCTGCGGCGGTTGCCAGCATTATGGAGCGCCTTGGCGTGGATGTCTATGATGTGAACGTCCTTACTGATCCCGATATTCGTCAAGGTATCAAGGACTTCGCCAACTGGCCGACGATCCCGCAGCTTTACGTCAAAGGCGAATTTCTCGGCGGCTGCGACATCGTCCGCGAAATGTATGAATCAGGCGAACTGCAAAGCCTTCTCGCCGAAAAAGGCATTAAATCAGCCGCTTAGATTTTTAATCGCTGCCATAAAAGCGTAACAAACTATTGATATATCTGAATATGACGATCCGTCGTCCAATAATAAGAATTTAGATATGTCATTTTCTATCCAAGGTGAACCCATTACATCTACGGCTTTCAACGATCTCATTGATCGCTTGATGAAGCTTCCATCCGGTTTCAACACGCGCACTCGCGTGCAATCCAACCTGCAATATGTTTTAAATATAAACTCTACCGCAGGTGCTGCGGAGCAAAAAGGTTATGATGCATTCAACTCTGGAAATATACCTGAAAGCATTCTGTCACATAAGCTAGCCGGAGATGCATATGGGCACGAGGGAAAATATGTTGAACAAGGTAATACATATTCCATGGCAGGGCAGTCATGCTTGAACATAGAGGGCGATGTAGACGGAAAACCTGCTGCAGAATATGGCATTCCGCTATTACAAAAGGCAGTCGATATTCATGAAAATTTAGGACGCACAGACCATGCCTTTCGTGATATCGATTATCTCTACAGTGCTTTAGGCAAGACGATCTCCCATTATGCTGGAAGCGCCCCCTCTACCGCGAGACGCTATCAAGAAAGATTGGCCGGTGTCCAGGAGCAAGCTTTGCGCATGTCTCGGCATATGCAATCTGGAGGCAATACAGATGTTACCGCAAAGCGCGTTGAAGAAGGCGAAGCCGGTTTTTCTAATAAAACCTGTATTGGCACGGACAATATCGGGGAATGCGTCACTATTATCGCACGCGATCCGGCTACTAAGAAAACAGGTATCGTACATTTAAATTACGAATCGGATACGCAAAGCCTCGATAGCTTCTTCAAGCGGTTTGGCGATCGAAAACTACAAGTTAGATTGATTGGCGCACGTTTCGACAGTAACCCACGCTCCCACGCAAATTTGGAAAACGTCCTGAGTTATTTATCTCAAAAGAATGTTGATATTATTTCCGCAGATATCCTAGGCGGCTACGCAGAGCCCAGCACAGTTGTGGTAAGCCCGCTGACGTTTGAACTTCAGGAAGCCATTCCAGGTAAACCGAATCCCAATTTTAGTGTTAGCAATGCCGCTGTTTTACTCGCTGACCATGAAAAGCACCCCAACAAGCCATTGACAATTCAGTTTGATACCGCTGTCGATCCACACCGCCTGCCTGTTTTTATCGATGCAGACTCTCTAGCTATTTTTAGAAAACATTATGAAGGCAAAAATGATTTTCAGATTCAGCAGAGCCTTATTCAAAATCATCTGTATGACCATGCCTTAGCAACACACTATATAAAAGGATTTGCCACAGCATATGAAGCTGCTTGGCAACCACTTCAGGAAGCACTGGAAGATGCAATCGCAAAACACCATGTGATAGCGGAAAGGGCAGCTCAAGCGCGTAATGCGCTTTTGCAGATCGGTTTTTACGTAGGAGAAAATGCCGACGCAATGAACAGACCAATTATCCAGGCAATTGAGCAGGAATTGTTTGCTCATGGTACGGTAGATGAGCATGCACTTTATGAGGCAGCGAAAAACAGTAAGCCATTTGATGAATTGTTAGCACGGCTTAAATCAGGTGAAGAACATATCAGCGCTTCCGGCCCTCGCCACGCTCGTGGCCCGGGGCAATCACCGGCTGCGCGGTGACCTGCTGGCCAGTTTGCGGCATATCTTTATCCAGCGTCACAAACACGCCGCGTTTGTAAAGCTCATCGCCGATATTCATCACCTGCGACATAAATAGCGGGTTGGAAAGAATCGCCTCACGCAGCTTCTTTAGCGTTTTATCTGAAAGCCAGTGCGCAAGAAATTGGCGCTCCTGTTCTTTGAGCAGCGTCATCTGTTTTTCCTGCTCCGGCGAGAGAACGGCGCTTTGGCCCTTTTCCTGCTGCATCTCTTTGACCAGCGCGCGAAACTGGGCCACCGCTTCATTGCGCACGGAATCAGGCACGCCAACCAGCAGGTTGGCCAGTTCCATATCGATGTTTTCCGCACCCGCCGCAGCCCGCTCGGCAAGCTTGGCGATCTCCTGTTCAAAGGTTTTGAACTGGTCGGATTCCGCCTCGCTCAGAAAGCGTGCATCGGTGGTATCGTCATTTGAAGCCATGGAAGTAATATAGGTCTTTAAAATAAAAAAGGGAGCCGAAGCTCCCTTTAAAATTCAGATAGTCCCGCTTAGCGAGAGTAAAATTCGATGACGAGGTTCGGTTCCATTTTCACCGGATATGGGATTTCCATGAATTTCGGAACGCGGATAAATTTACCCTTCAGGTTATCGTTATCCATCTCGATATAATCCGGCACGGTACGCTCGGCGTTTTTCATCGCTTCCAGAACCATGTTCATCTGACGGGATTTTTCTTTCACCTGCACGACATCGCCTTCTTTCAGCTGGATGGAGCTGATGTTGGCTTTCTTGCCGTTCAGCGTGATATGGCCGTGGTTAATGAACTGACGCGCCGCGAATACAGTCGGCACGACGCCCATACGGAATACGAATGCATCGAGGCGGCTTTCTAAAATGCCAACCAGGTTTTCCGACGTATCACCTTTGCGGCGCACGGCTTCCTGATAAATCTTACGGAACTGGCGCTCATTGATGCTGCCATAGTAGCCGCGCAGTTTTTGCTTCGCACGCAGCTGCAGACCGTAGTCCGACAGTTTGCGGCGGCGAGCCGGACCATGCTGGCCTGGGCCGTAATCGCGTTTCAGCACGGGATCTTTCGCTCTGCCCCACAGATTTTCACCCAGGCGGCGGCTGATTTTATATTTTGAATCCAGACGTTTAGACACTGTTTTGCCTCATATCTCTTTGAAAGAATGGGGAATATAGCCGGATTTTCGCGTTTGTCAAACACTAAGGTAGGTTTCCCGCAACGGGTTACGTGTTATTGCAACGCCCTGTCGCTAAAAGAAAATCGGGTTCAGCATGCTGAACCCGATTAACCTGAAACCTGAAAGCTGGGGATGAAGCCTACGCAGGCGCTCCCATCATCTGGCCTTGATTCGCTATCAGCTGACCCTGGTACTGCAGGCCGGCGCTGGTAATCGAGGTTGCTGGAACATTGCTGTTCGCCGGAACCATCATTACGGGCGGATATTGCGTTGCGACCGGGCCTTGCGGCGTCGCGGCAACCATGATCGGCTGCTGCATCACCGGCTGCTGCGGCTGCATCGTCTGAATCGCCGTCAGCTTCGCTTCATTTTCGGCGATCTGGTCTTTCAGACCTTGCAGCGCCTCATCAGAACCGCGATTTGAAGGCTTTAGCGCATTGTAAGCCAAAGCGCCAGCGCCGGCTGCCAACACACCAAGACCACCCCATTTCAACGTTTTTCCAGCAAATTTCATTGGACCCGTCACAATCTTACCAGACTTGCCGATCCGCCATTTTTCGCCGACCTGCTCCAAGCGTTTTGTTTGGCGCTCAAGTCGGCCTTCCAGTAATTCCTGGCGGCGGGTTGTCGATTTAAGTGCATGCTCAGCGTTTTTCATTGCTTCGCGAGTGCCTGTAACGGATCCGCCTTCAACTGCCTCTTTTGCTAATGCCAACCTGTTTGCAGCAGGTGTATGTACTTCCGTTGTGTGAGTCTCCAATGCCGCTTCTGCTTCCTTAAGCTTCACATGATCAGGACTCCCTGTGAGTTTTGCTTCTGCTTGATCAGCTGCTTTTTTCAATCCATCTGATTTCGCTCGGAGTCCGCCAAGGGCTTTTGCTTCCTCATGCAGTGCTTCTGCTGCAAGGTACTCGTTGTTAGCTGCGCTCCATACCCTGTATTCTTCAGTACCACGTCGAATCTTTCGGGCTTCAACAAGATTTGCTCTTGCTTCATTAAACTCTTTTATTGCAGTCTCTTCACGAGGCGTGCCTAAAGCGGATTTAATTTTACGCTTGGCTTCTTTATATCTCTCCCGTTCATTTTTAAAGTACTCATCAATATTACCTGTACTTCCACCAGGCAACGTAGTCTCGAGTTTTTTAAGTGGGTGACGTGCCTGAGCACGGGCAATTTCGGCATCTTGCCTAGCTTGCGCAAGGTCTTCAACCGAAGCCGAACCGACACGGCTTTCAATATCGCTAATTTTCGCTTGATGATCGGCATGGGCCTTTTCTGCAGCTTCATGAGCTTTTTGAAGTGCCTCAAGGCGCGTTTTCGCACCTGTAACTTCCGCTTGTAGTTTTTTCTGCTGAATATCAATTGGGGTAAATGCGTCTTTTGCTTCTGCATGCGCGGCTGCCGCTTCAGCATGTTTAGCAACAGCTTCCTCATGCTCATGCTCGAGGTCGAGGAGACCCCTTGTACCCCCGGTCCCAGTCTCAAGTCTGCTCAGCTCGTCTTCTGTTGCGCCCACAGCAGCGTTTAGCCGGTTATAACGTGCCTGCTCGCCAATCGTAGCGTTTCCTACAGCCTTTTTCGTCTTATTCCACCAACGTGCCATAACTTACTCCTAGCTCGCAATTCCATGTTGCAGGGCAACGGCTTGACCCTGGTAATTCATGCTGTTTACCTTGCAATGTGGGCATTCACCCGTCGAAACATAGACCGGAGCCTGTGCCATGAAAGCGGAGCGAGGCTGATTCATTTCAGCGTAAGCTTCCGCACGGCCCATTTCACGCTCCTGAGATGTCAGTACGGATTGGGCTTTTTGAATTTCATGTGCACGGGCATAATCGTTATCGATTTTCTCCGTGCCTTTTTTGAATCCTGAGATAGCACCAGCAACGCCTGCGATACCAAAAACCACGGGCGCGAATATTGCTGCGCCAATCGCCACAGCCGTTGCGATTGCACCGATGATGGGAGCGCCTGCCCAGAAAGCAACAATCGGCGTGCCAATCAGCAACGCGCCAGTCAGTGCTAGCCCAATTCCAACACCGCGTGCCGTTTCGCTTGCTGCTGTTGCAGCAACGCGGGCGCCGGATGGTTCATAAGAGTCACGATAGTTTGCCATAAGTTTTTCTCTATTATTACACCCTAACTATAGGGGATTTGCTTTGTCCTGTGTGTTAAGCTTCTGTGACATTTAATTTCTTGTTAAACCGTTCTCCCGCCTGATTCTTTGCCTTTTGCCGGCAGGCCGGATTCCACAGCCTGTTCTTCACCGGCGCTGGCTGTCTGTTCACTGCTGCCGCCAAAAACAGCGCTGGCCACATTGGTCGTCGTTGAAATCGCCGCGTCTCCCGCACCCGCTACCATTCCTAACCCCGCAGCGGCAAGCGCGCCTCCTGCAACGCCGACAAGCGCCGCTCCCGGACCAAAAAAAAGCCCAACGGCACCGCCAACGACCATAAGTGGGACAAGAGTCGCCGTCGATACATCGCTCCAGGTCGCCAGACCGGAAAAAATACCCCTGATTGGGGCGGTAACAGTATTCCAGGCGGTTCCTAAAATGCTCATGCGATGATCCTATTTTATATGAGTATTATACGCCGCTTCCCGCCGATTATGTATGAAGCTTCGATGACAAATACGTAAAAATATTAAGACATCAGCGCCCGAATCATGCCCCTAAGCGACTGTATTTGCTGGGATGTTAGAGGAAGCCGCGCCAGCATGGAACGAAGGTTGCGCTGCATGACGAGCGCCCTGCCCTCGTGTTGGAAATACTGGCTATTATCGAGCGCCCAGACGAGGTGCTCGTAGAGCGCCTGCCGCTCGCCGTTGGTGGCATGGGCCATCTCCGGGCCGCTATGCTCTGCGTCCTGCAGAGTGGCCATCCACCATTCATAGCCTAAAATCACCATGCTCTGTGCGATATTCAGCGAGGCATTGGCAGGGTCGGTAGGGATCGTGCAGATCGCCTGGCAGTGAACGATATCTTCATTGGCAAGTCCCGCCCGCTCGCCGCCGAGCACGATGCCTACCTTTTCGCCATCGCGCATTTTTTCGAGCAGCAGAGAAGCCGATTCGCGCGGCGTGTAAGTCGGAATTTCCAATTCGCGTTTTCGGGCGGTCGCCGCAATCACGAAATGGCAATCGGCAAGCGCCGAGGAAAACGTATCGTATACGCGTGCCGCCTCGATGATCACATCGGCATTGGCGCTCATCTCATGCGCCTTCGGATTCGGCCAGCCGTCGCGCGGGTTCACCAGCCGCAATTCGCGCATGCCGAAATTCATCATCGCGCGCGCCACCGCGCCGATGTTTTCGCCCATCTGCGGGCGATCGAGAATGACGGTGGGGGGATTCAGGTGCCGGGTTTCAGGTGTCAGCATGGTTTATAAATATACTAAAACCTGAAACCTGAAAGCTGAAACCTTATTGGACAACGTTCTGCGCTAAGGCTGCCTGCTGGCGGCGTTGGTCTTCGGCAGCGGCGAAGGATTGCTGCTGTATCTGCGGTGTGGCGACGCGCTGCACCCAGTAGCCTTGCGGCTGCGGCGCCTGCATCATTATGACGGGTTGCTGTTGCTGCGGCTGCATCATGACCTGCTGCTGCGGCACCTGCATCGCCGGCTGGGGAATATCCCGCGGTTTTTCACGCATTGTGCTTTCCGAGACGTCACTTGGGCTGGCAAACGCGCGGTAAAGCGCAAATCCGCCAATGGCAACGGCAAGGGCGATCCCCGCAAAAATTGACAGAGTAATCGCAGTCGATGCCGCCCATGTCGCTGTAGCGCCCGTCGCGCCGAGCGCCGCGCCACCGCCTGCTAATCCGACTTTTGTCAGTGCGGTTCGCGCGCCACCGCTCGTTGCAACTTTTTCAGCTGCTTCCAATCCAATCTTTCCACCGCGGACTAATCCGCCCGAACGCAAGGCACTAAATGCCCACCGTGCCGGCGCAATCAAGCGGCTACCCCAAAGCCCCACGCTTGCCAGCAATCCGGCGCTTGCCGCCGTGCCGCCGACGGCAGCCGTCGTACCTGCTGCTACAGCGGCCGCTTCGGTTGCCACGGCAGCGGTGCCAACGGCAGCTGCCGTTCCGATGGCCGCTTCCGTTCCCACGACCGCCGCCGTACCGGCAGCCGCAGCCGCGCCGCCGCCAAACAAGGCGGCGATTCCTTCAGCAGCAAGTGGAATCAAAAAAAGCATAGAATTTCCTATGCTTATTTTACGCGACACTTCTTACCACTACCAATGAAGCTTTTATGACAACATTTTTATATAAATAACGGCATCTTAAACTAATTCTTAGCGCGTCAGTGAAAGCGGCGGATTATGAGAACCGTAGCGGAGCGTACGTTTAGTACGTGAGCAACGGAAGCAGTAATCCGTTGCTTGCAGCAAGCGATAAGGATTAGTGAACAGCGGCGTGAATCAACTTGTAGGTCAGCGAATCATTCAGCGCATTGAAGGATGCATCGATCACGTTGTGGGAAACGCCGATCGTGTTCCACACCTTGCCGGTGGAATCGCGGCTCTCGATCAGCACGCGCGTCATCGCGCCGGTACCTTCCTGCGGTGTGAGGATGCGTACTTTATAGTCGGTGAGTTTGATGTCGGCGAGCACCGGATAATGTGCGACTAAGGCTTTCCGGATCGCGCCGTCGAGGGCATTTACCGGCCCGTTTCCTTCGGCGACGGACATCACTTTTTCGCCGTTTACCGAAAGTTTCACTGTCGCTTCCGACACCGTCACCAATGTACCTTTCGCGTTCCAGCGGCGCTCGTCCATCACACGAAAACTGCTGATGTCATAGAAGGCCGGAACGCCAGTCAGCAGCCTGCGCGCCAGCAATTCAAAACTGGCATCGGCGCCTTCATACGCATAGCCCTGCGTTTCCTGTTCCTTCACGATCTCGACAAGTTTTTCGATGTGATCGCTGTTCGCTTCCGCTTCCAGTCCCAGCTGCTTCAGCCGCGCCACGATATTCGATTTGCCTGCTTTATCGGAAACCAGAATAGTGCGTTCATTGCCCACCGCTTCCGGCTCGATATGTTCGTAGGATGCGGTATCCTTCGCCATCGCCGATACATGCAGCCCGCCTTTGTGCGCGAAAGCCGCAGGGCCGACATACGGCGCATGCATATTCGGCGTTTTACTCAGCCGCTCGTCGATCAGGCGCGACAGCTTTGTCAGCTCTGTCAGCTTGTCATGCGAAATACCGGTATCGAATCCCATCTTCAGCATCAGGTTCGGAATAATCGAAATCAGGTTGGCATTGCCGCAGCGCTCGCCAATCCCGTTGATCGTCCCCTGCACCTGCCGCACGCCCGCCAGCACCGCCGCCAGCGAATTGGCCACCGCGTTCTCCGTATCGTTATGGCAATGGATGCCGAGATGCGCGCCCGGAACATGCTGCGTCACGTCGCGCACGATCTCGCCGATCTGGTGCGGCAGCGTGCCGCCGTTCGTATCGCAAAGGACAATCCACCGCGCGCCCGCATCGTGCGCCGCCTTGATCATCTCCAGCGCCACCGGCTTGTTATGTTTATAACCATCAAAAAAATGCTCGGCGTCGAACAGCACTTCGCGTTTGTGCTTGGCGAGGTACTTCACCGAGTCCTCGATCATTTTGCGGTTTTCTTCCGCCGTGATCTCGAGCGCTTTCTCAATATGAAAATCCCACGTCTTGCCGACGATGCAGATGGAGGGCGTTTCCGTTTGCAGCAGTGCTGCCAGCCCCGGATCGTTATCGGCCGAGCGGCCGTTCTTTCGCGTCATGCCGAACGCAGAAATCTTCGATGTTTTAGTCGCGGGCTTTTCCGCAAAAAACGCATCGTCTTTCGGGTTCGCGCCGGGCCAGCCACCTTCGATGTAATCAATTCCGAATGCGTCGAGCGCCTTCGCAATCGCCAGCTTGTCGGCGAGCGTGAAATCCACCCCGCGCGCCTGCGAGCCGTCGCGTAAGGTCGAATCATAAAGATAAACGCGGTCTGTCATGCGTGCCTTTTGTCGTTCCCGTCCCGGCCTTCGCCGGGATAAACTACAGCTGGAATCCAGTTTCTTTTAAATGTTCTAATAGAATTGCTGCTATTACGAAAGCGGGAATTAAGCGTTTTCCGGAATACATGTTTTTACGAGAGATGGCCGCTCATGGTAACGCGCATGGACGGCTCTAAGATGCGAATATCCTGTCCATTCAACCACTTCCCTCTTCTTGAACCATTCCAGCCCGCAGAGGAGAACCAGTTCCGGAATCCCGAAACCTTCGCCTAGCTCCTTATCTTTATCTAGCCACTCCAGCCCCTGCCGGATGCGGCGCTGGGATTGCACCAGGTAGCCTGTGTCCGGTTTTACTTCCGGGTGAAGGTTGCGCATAATGAAGTACAGCACCCCGGCATCGACGATCCCATAAAGCACCGAAAGGCGGTTTTCGTCTTCCAGTCCCCGCGGAAAATCCGCGCGGAAATCGGTGAGCGGTTTGGCGTCCGGATGCTTCAGCAGATAGCTGAGAATAATCCGCGAATCGAGTATATGTTTTTCGCCGTCGATCAGCACCGGCACCCGCATCAAGGGATTGTGCTGCGAGAGATGTTCTTTCGCCGCTTCATCCTGCTTGGCGAAAAAGACGGTCAAATCCATGTCGTAGGGCAGCTGCAGTTCCTCGCACACCGTCCGCACCACCCTCACAAACGGGCTGGTCAGTGACCCGACAATGGTCAGTTTTCCTTTGTTCATAGTAACTCTTTTAGAACATCGAATACGTTACGCATATTTTTATCTTTATTATCTTCGCTCCAAATAATGCCTTTTACATTTTTAAGCTTAGGTGAAAATTCATAAACTTCTTTTTCTGTAACGCCTTTCCATATCGGAAGAAAAATATCTTCTTTTTCGTGCAAACCTTTTTGGTAGGCGCTTTCAAATTCTTCTGCAGCCCAGCTTCTGTTTTCCATATAATTTTGAGATAGAACAACTATGCATTTTTTTGATCTTTTTAAGCCATCTTCAATAGTCTTTCTCATATTATTGCCCCACTTAAGGGAATATTGATCAAACCATATTGGTGCAGGAAAATTCATTTTTTGGAGTCCAAAGACTATCTGCTCAGCAACTTCTTTATCGCGATTATCATAGGAAATAAATGCAACTGGTTTTTCAACTTTAGATTTTTCTTCAGCGTAAAGTTTTTCTCTAATTATAATTCGTAAACCCGCATATTCTTCCAGTTTCTTTTGCGTTTCAACGCCGATAATATTTTCTGAATAAAAATATATTGTTCCGCTAAAATCCAACTCTTCATTTAGTATTTTTTCATTGAATATAGGGCCTGTTTTTAGAAGTCCATGATCTAAGAAGTAATGTAGGTTTTCTAATATTCTTATAATTAGAATCTCATGTTCTTCAATTGCTGGAATATAGAAAATTAATGGAAAGCTTCGGGTAGCTTCGTCGTATCTATGAGCATATAAAAAGCTGTGCTCTTGTAATTCTGGTAACCCTAAAAAGCTTGACCCTGATAAACTAGGTGAAGGATATTTTTCACCTAAAAAGAGGGCTAAAGGCCAATTTGATCCATACGCTCTATATCGCCAAAAATCATTGTAGAAGTATTCAAGAAGGCTAGCCATTAAAGCCTTCTCCACTCCGTCACATCACCCGGCTTGTCTTCGAGCAGGATGCCCTCGGCTTTTAGTTCATCGCGTATGCGGTCTGCCTCCGCCCAGTTCTTGGCAAGCTTAGCTGCTTTCCGCGCTCCGATGCGATTTTGAATCGCTTCTACATCGCTACCGCTATTTTTGTTGGCTTCTTCCTGCTTTTGCCACTCAACAAAGTTGACAGTACATAATCCCAGAAATTCACACATTTCCCGTAATGTTGAACGATAAATGAAATAGTTTTTTTCATTTTCTTGATTGTCTTCTTTATCTTCTAAATTAAAAACATGTTTTTTAATTTCATCAATAACATCGTAAATAACAGTTTTTGCAACACTAAAGTTGAGATCGCTTTCTAAGCTCTCGTAAAATCTTGAAAGATAAATTTGTGCTTCAGGTTCGCGTGAAAATGTTTTCCATTCTTTTTCAAATTTATCAAATTTAAAACCCTGATTCTGCCATAGATATTGAGCAAAATACTTGAGATCAAAAAAAGCTTCTTCAACCAGCTTGTCCGTCCAGTCGAGCGGTTTGCGGTAATGCGTTGAGAGCAGCGCGAAGCGGATCACTTCGCCATGCACGCCCTTATCCAGCAAATCGCGCACGGTGATGAAATTGCCGAGCGATTTGCTCATCTTCTCGCCATGCACGGTGAGGAATCCGTTATGCACCCACATCTTCGCGAAGCGTGATCCGGGATTGGCGGCGCAGGCCTGCGCGATTTCGTTCTCATGGTGCGGGAACATCAAATCCGCGCCGCCGCCATGTATATCGAAAGTATCGCCGAGAAGTTCCGTCGCCATCGCCGAGCATTCGATATGCCAGCCGGGACGCCCTACTCCCCAGGGGGATTCAAATTTGCTCGATGCATCGTCGGTCGCCGCTGCGGGTTTCCACAGCACAAAATCACCGGGACTTTTCTTGTACGGCGCAACTTCCACCCGCGCCCCGGCAATCAGATCATCCAGCGAACGTCCCGAAAGCATGCCATAATACCAATTTCCCACCCCAGTAGGGGAAAGGTTAGGGTGGGGGCTTTGGGAACTCTGAGCATCCAACGCCCCCCTCCCATCCTCCCCCCTACTGGGGGAGGTGTTTACATCAAACAAAACATGCCCTTCGGCCACGTAAGCATTGCCATTCGCAATCAGGCTTTCGATCATCTTGATCATTTGTTTAATATACTGTGTTGCACGCGGCTGATTTTTTTCCGGCAACTCTAAGCAATTCAGCGCTTCCATATCGGCATGGAACCAGCCGGTGACTTCCTGCGTCAGCTGTTGAATCGTGATGCCGCGCTCAACGGCGGCCTTGTTGATCTTGTCATCGACATCGGTGATGTTGCGCACATAGGTAACCTGCTTTTCGCCGTACACATGCCGCAGCAGCCGGTAGAGCACATCATACACCACCACCGAGCGCGCATTACCCAGATGCGCCCGGTCATACACCGTCGGCCCGCACACATACATGCGGACATTCTTCTCATTCTCAGGAACAAGGGCGTCTTTCTGGCGGGTGAGCGTGTTATAGAGGGAGATGGTCATTTAAAAACGTCATTCCAGCGAAAGCTGGAATCCAGTAGAGTTAGGTCGTCATTCCAGCCACCGTGGCGGCGGCGAAAGCTGGAATCCAGACTAAATAATGGTTTCATATAAATCTTTCCAGTCCGGATTGAACTTTTCTATCAATTCCAGCTTCCATTTTCGCTGCCATGCCTTCATCTGTGTCTCCCGGAGGATAGCTTGCTCTATTTCTTCGTGAATTTCATAATAAACCAGCAGTTTGATATTATACTTTTTGGTGAAGCCATCAGCCAAACCTTCTTTATGCTGATAGACTCGCTGAGTAAGATTGGATGTAACGCCGATATAAAGCGTCCCATTTCGCTTGCTAGCCATGATATAAACATATGACTGCTGCATGATTAAGACCTGGATTCCAGCTTTCGCTGGAATGACGCATACACTAACATTTTATAATTGTCATTCCAGACAAGATGCCGAAGGCATCGCAATCTGGAATTCAGTTTATGCCGCTTTACCCAGCATCCGTTGTTCAGCTTTTTCGCGCCCGAGTAGCTGGAAGACTTTGCTGAGGTCAGGGCCGTCTTCGCGTGCCGTCAGCGCAAGTCGCAGAGGCATGAAAAGATCTTTTCCCTTGCGACCGGTGGCGTTTTTCACGGCTTCCGTGAAACTCTTCCACGTCGTTGCATCCCACTCGCCGCTCGGCAGCAGTTCTGCTGCTTTGGAAAGATAATCCGCATCCTGGATCACCGGCGTCAGCGGCAATTGCACGAGTTCCCACCAGACTTTCGCTTCCGGCAGCGTCGTCAGGTTCTCGCGGATGGCGAGCCAGAAATTTTCAGGAATATGATGCAGGTCCAGTGCTTCGAGCTTGTCATGCACCTCTGCGTAAGAAAGCGAATGCAGCAATTTCGTATTGAGGCGGAGCAGTTCGTCTTCATCATATTGCGCAACGGCGCGGCCGAATTTTTTGAAGTCGAACTTGTCCGCCAGCACATCCAGCGACGGCGCCAATTCCACCGCATCGGATGTTCCGATCGCCGCGAGCAGCGAATTGATCGCCATCGGGAAAATGCCCTTGGCGCGCATGGAGCGAATGTCGCCGCCGCCTTTGCGTTTGGAAAGTTCTCCGTCTTTCATTTTGAGCAGCGCGATATGCGCCATCTGCGGCACGGCGAATCCAAGCGCCTCAAACAGCTGCACCTGCACGGCCGAATTGCTCACATGGTCTTCACCACGAATGATATGCGTGATATTCATCTCGCCGTCATCGACGACGGAAGAAAGCGTATAAAGCGGCACGCCGTCTTCGCGCACCAGCACCGGATCGCTCACATGCGTACCGTGAAACTCACACTTGCCGCGCACCATGTCGTCCCAGACGATGCTTTTATTTTCCAGCTTGAAGCGCCAGTGCGGTTTTCTGCCTTCCGCTTCGTATTTTTGCTTCTGCTCGTCGGTCATTTCCAGCGCGGCGCGGTCGTAGATCGGCGGCTTGCCGCGCGAGACCTGGAGCTTGCGGCGCACGTCCAGTTCTTCCTGCGTTTCGTAGCAAGGATAAAGCCTTCCCGAATCCACCAGCTTTTGCTTGGCGAGTTCATAGCGGTTCATGCGGTCGGATTGCTTTGCACCCTCATCCCAGTTTAGTCCGAGCCAGGTGAGGTCTTCGGCGATGGCTTCCTCATACTCCACCCTGGAGCGTTCCATATCCGTATCATCGATGCGCAGCAAAAACGTGCCGCCGTGTTTTTTCACGAACAGCCAATTGACGAGCGCCGTGCGCACGTTACCGACATGGAGATATCCCGTAGGGGATGGGGCAAAACGGACTTTAATTTTTTGGGTCATATTCTTTTGTCATTCTGAGCCGTAGGCGAAGAATCTCCAGATCCTTCGCAGCGCTCAGGATGACGATATAAAGGCCAGGAGCGGGAATTACAACAAAACTTCGTTACTGAGATAATATCGCACCGGCGAAGGCCGGTATGACATATTAGAGTTTAAACCCGTTGGTCAGCGGGTATCTCCGATCGCGGCCAAAGCTCATCGAGGAGAGTTTGACCCCCGGCGGGGCTTGCCGGCGTTTATATTCCGAGCGAAACAGCATGCCAGCCACCTGTTCGATCATCGTTTTTTCAAATCCGCGCGCGGTCAGATCCTCTACAGACAAGCGTTCCTCCACCAGCCCTTTCAGGATCGCATCGAGTGTCGCATAGGGCGGCAGTGTATCCTGATCAGTTTGGTCCGGCTTCAGTTCGGCGCTGGGCGGGCGGGATATAATCCTCTCTGGAATCACCGCACCTTCCGGCCCTTTCGCACCTTGCGGCATCGACATATTGCGCCATTCGGAGAGCGCATAGACTTCCATTTTATAAAGGTCTTTCAATACATTGAATGCACCGCACATATCCCCGTAAAGCGTGGCATAACCGGTCGCCATTTCGGATTTATTACCGGTCGTCAGCAGGATTTTACCGGTGGAATTGCTGATCGCCATCAACAGCAATCCGCGAATCCGCGGCTGGATATTTTCCATCGCCAGCGAGGTCAGCTGATCGCGTATACCGGCCAGCATACCCTCCACCGCTTCCATGCCTTGCGCGATGGTGACGATGTTGTAGGTCACGCCAAGTTCGGTGGCAAGTTTAGTCGCATCGACGACACTGATATCGGAGGTATACTTCGAGGGCATCATTACGCAATGCACCCGCTCCGGCCCGAGCGCATCCACCGCCACACACGCCGTCAATGCCGAATCGATTCCCCCCGACAGCCCGATCACCACGCCGGGAAAATTATTTTTTTCCACGTAATCCCGCACGCCGGTCATCATGGCGAGGTAGAGCAGCTCTAACGCTTTAGGTTCCAGGTTCCAGCTGTCAGGGGAGAGTAATTCAATTTCTTTTCCCGAAACCTGAAACCCGAAACCCGAAACCTGCTCTTCGAATGCCTTGAACTTGCCGCATACCTCACCGGATGCATCCATCACAAATGAACGGCCGTCAAAGACGATTTCATCCTGCCCGCCGACCGTATTCACATAAAACAGCGGCGCACGGCAGGTGGATACCGCATCGCGCGCCACCTCTTCTCGCGCGCTCATTTTACCGCGTTCATAGGGGGAAGCATTAATGGAAATCAGCACATCCGGATTTTGTTTCGCCACGTGCGCAACCGATTCATCGCCCCACATGTCTTCGCAGACGAGCAGGCCGATTCTGATTCCTCTCCATTCGACAACCTCCGGCAGCGGGCCGCAGGCAAAGACGCGTTTTTCGTCAAATACGCCATAATTCGGCAGATGATGCTTGAACTGGATGCGGGCGATATTCCCTTCTTCAATCAGAAACGCGGAATTATAAAGCTGTGTGCCGTCGTGCCAGATTCCGCCGGTAATGATGGCAGGGCCATCCACCGTTTCGTTGGCCAGCTTTTCGACTGCCTGCATCGCCGCCTGCTGGAAAGATGGCATTAGCACCAGGTCTTCGGGTGGATAACCTGTAATGGCAAGCTCCGGAAAAACAATGAGATCAGCGCCCATTTCCTTTGCTTTTTTCCACGCAGAGCAAAGTTTTTCATGGTTTCCCTTGAGGTCGCCCACAATAGGATTTATCTGTGAAAGGTATAGTTGCATCATAGACTTTTTATTTCGTTCTTTTGCACTATATTACTCTCGCACTCAACCTCTAAAGGAGGATATCATGTTGTTTGCCCCATTTGTAACCGTTGTGGCCGTCAGCGTTCTCGCTGCTTCACCGGCTCTTGCCCAATATCTCAATCAGACCCCGCCGGATCATTACGTCCCCAGCATCGGCTCCGCCCCGTCGCAGCAGCCGACATCCAATACGGCTTCCTCTGGAAGCTATTATGGCGGTTCATCGAATTCGGCCTATTCCAATCCTTCGACTTCCGGATACGGCCAGCCTGCCTATAATCAACAGGCAGCTCCAGTTTATGCTCCTAACCCGGATCCGAATTATTCCCCGCCCGTGCAGCCACCCGCTCCGGCGCCCAGCTATAATGGCGCTGCACCCGCTGCAGGGTATCAAGCACCTGCTATAGGTTTTACCGGCGGCTACAACGTGCCTTCACCACCGCCGCCACCTCCTCCACCACCCGCACCGAGCTACAATAACGCGGCACCTGCACCTCAACAAGGGTTCAGCCCTCAGCCGTTCGGTGGCAATGCCGCACCTCCGGGCGTCGGATACTCCGCTCCGATGGGACAGGCTCCTGACTCCAATACGAATGGAGATTTTGTGAGTGGTGGTGTCGGCAGTTCCGATCAGGCGCGCATGCAGTCGATTGAAAAAGATTACACGCTGAAAGTGCTGTTCGCCGGCAAGAACGGTGATTATCTGGCGATCGTCAATGCCAGCATCACCGATAAGGAAGGCAATACGCTCTACAATCAGGCAACCGACGGGCCGATCCTGCTTGCCCGCCTGAAACCCGGCACCTACAAAATCCACGCAGAACTGGACGGCAACACGGCGGATACCACCGTTAGCGTCGGCAAGTCACTGCGTTCGATTATCGTAAGGCTGTAATAAATTTTTTAATTGATGTGGTCATCCCGGCGAAGGCCGGGATCCACGATCATATAGTTTGCTCTAACTTCGGCAGTATCTCGAATAAATCGCCTACTAACCCATAGTCGGCGATTTCGAAGATCGGGGCGTTTTCGTCCTTGTTGATGGCGACGATGATCTTGCTGTCTTTCATGCCCGCCAAGTGCTGGATGGCGCCGGAAATCCCGATTGCGATATAAAGCTCGGGCGCAACAACTTTGCCGGTCTGTCCCACTTGGTAGTCGTTCGGAACATAACCCGCATCCACTGCCGCGCGCGAAGCGCCAATCGCCGCATTCAATTTATCGGCAATCTTCTCCAGCAATTTAAAATTTTCTGCCGAACCTAAACCGCGTCCGCCGGAAATCACGACGCGCGCCGAGGTCAATTCAGGCCGCGCCGATTTACTTTCCTCCAGACTCACGAAACTTGAAAGCCCGCTGTCACTTCCAGCGCTAACAGCTTCCACTACTGCACTGCCGCCATCGGCTGCTTTATCAAAACTGGTGGGGCGAATCGTCAGCACTTTAATCGCGTCTTTCGCCTGCACCGTTTCGAGCACGTTACCGGCATAGACAGGATGCACGAACGTATCGGGAGAAACGATGCGAATCACATCCGAGACCTGCGCCACATCGAGCAGTGCCGCGATACGCGGCAGCACATCTTTGCCGAACGTCGTCGCCGCGGCAATCACATGCGAATAATTTTTAGCGATGCCTGCAACCGCTGGCGCGATATTTTCCGAAAGCCCATGCTCATACGGCGCACCGTCCAGCGTCAGGATTTTTTCAACGCCATTTAATTTCGCCGTCGCCGCAACGCCGGAAATATCGTTGCCGATTACCAATATATGCACGCCGCCACCCAGCTGCACGCCCGCCGTCACCGTCGCGCGCGTGGCTGGCGTGATCGCGCCGCTGTGCTGTTCTGCTAAGACTAGTATCGTCATCTTGTCCTCGTCATTCCAGCGAAAGCTGGAATCCAGTTATTGTCATTCTGAGCCGAAGGCGAAGAATCTAGATCCTTCGCTACGCTCAGGATGACGCTAAAGTACCTTCGCCTCGTTCTTCAGTTTATCGACCAACTCTTCCACTGATTTCACTTTGCCGCCGCCTTTGCGCTTTGGCGGCTCTTCTACTTTCTGCACCGAAAGGCGCGGCGCGAGATCAATGCCGAGGCTGGCCGCATCGATCGCTTCCACCGGTTTCGAACGCGCTTTCATGATATTGGGCAGCGACGCATAGCGCGGCTGGTTGAGGCGTAGATCGGTCGTGATAACGCATGGCAGTTTCAGCGAAACACGCATCAGTCCGCCATCGACTTCGCGCGTCACGTTCGCAGTGCCATCCCCGATGTCCACTTTCGAGGCAAAGGTTCCCTGCCCCCAGTTAAGCAACGCTGCCAGCATCTGGCCGGTTTGATTGGCATCGTCATCGATCGCCTGCTTTCCGAGGATCACGATCTGCGGCGATTCTTTTTCCACGACATGCTTGATGAGTTTTGCTGCGGCAAGCGGCTGGATCAGCTGGTCCGTCTTAATGTGAATCGCGCGGTCGGCGCCCATGGCAAGTCCGGTGCGCAACGTTTCCACGACGGCATCCGTGCCGATGGAAAGCACGATGACTTCCGCCGCCACACCTTTTTCTTTGAGTTTCAATGCCTCTTCTACCGCGATTTCGTCGAAGGGGTTCATCGACATCTTGACATTCGAAAGATCGACACCTGAGCCATCCGGCTTGACGCGCGCTTTAATCGTGTAATCGAGAACGCGTTTAACAGGGACAAGAATCTTCATCGTTTTCCTTACGGGCTGACGCACTGCGCTATGGGTTTTATTTCAACAAAGACTGGTTAATGATGTCTTAACTGTTGCGCTGCGTCATTGAAATAAAGCTATTTTTTCATCGCATACATGACGAGGAATGCGATGAGCAGTGCTGCGCCCTGCAGCGTCACGCGCCAGACCATGAGCTTATTTGAACGCTCGCCCTGTTCCAGCGCATTGCCTTTGCCGCCTTTTGCCATCTGCACGATACCCAGCAGAAGCACGACGAACGTCGCCGCCATGAGCGCAATGATGAGAATAATCGCAAGGTTCATATTAATGCCCGTTCTTCAGGACAAAAGTACGGCTGCAATACGGGCAGGTCACTTCGCCCGTTTCGCGCTCGATATGCAGGTACACTTTCGGATGCCCGAGCGTGCCGCCATCACAGGCGACTTCGGAATGATCGACCTTGATGATCTCAAACGGCGTGGTCGGGGCGACGGATATTTTCATATCCCTTAGATAGGATAAAAATTCGCAGTCTGCAACCCGTGATTGCTATTCGGCAAATATGAAGTTGGGGCCGCGCTTCGGCGAGGAGACGCGCTGCACGCTGGCAGGCGTGGAAACTTTAGGCTCTACTTTGGCAATGGTCTCCGAGACATCGGCTTCCTGCCTTTCACCGACATCCATGACAAAATCGAAGCCTGGCTTGTTCAGTCCCGGCTTATTATTCAGCACGGTGTTCGATGCCACTTTGACGTTTGGTTCCACCACAGCGCTTGCCGGACGAATGACCAGCACCTCGGGACGCTTCGCCTGATCCGCGCGGGTTGTCACCTGAATCACTTTCATCGTCGGCATGGATGCCCCTGCCTTCGGCCTGCGCGATGCCGCTTTTTCATCAAACAACCCTTCACGAGAGCGCACCAGGCCGCCGAGCGTGCGTTCGTTGCTTGCCACGTCGATCACGTACGTGCTCGAAGGCGAAACATCGAATCCGTTGCCGAGGGCGGAGAGCACATTGCGCCAGGTGCGGATGATACTTGCGTAATATTTCTGTCCGTAGCTCGTTGTCTTGGAGTGATAGGCCGCAATCGCCTTTTTCCAGGAACGTTCTTCATCGTATTTTTCGCGCAGGAACTTCGCGCCGTACGCGACATTTTTTTCCGGGCTGAAGGCATCGGTCAGGCTGACGAAAGCGTCGGGATGGTGTTTCAGGCTGATCTGCATGCAACCGACATCCACGTTGTTTGCGCCGCTGTTGAGCGCATTGCGGGTGGCGACCACGGCTTCATGCATGGTATTAAAATATTTTCCCTGCCCGTCCACGTTGATCGTCCACGGCCAGGGCAGCGTCATTTTCACGCGCTCGTTATAACGGCCTGACTCCGTGGAGGAAATTGCCATCAGCAGGTTCTTCGGAATACCGTTCGTTCGCTCGTAGCGGGAAAAATATTGCGTGCAGTAACGGGCATTGCGCAGCATGGCTTCCTGATTGATATTAGTATCATCGGCGCGCGCAGCGGCTGCACATCCCAGGGATATGCTTATGGCAACCACTCCTAAAGCCCAAATTTTTATCATTATTCTACTTCAATTCCTAACACAGCAAATTGCGTGCCTGAATCAAAACCACAAAACCTTGTTGTTATTTTATATACAAATACTAAACTTGCGGCATTACCGCACCGTACCACTTAGTGTAGGCTCAGATTATGAAGCTTTTGTTACAGCTTTTCACTTTTGCTTCGCTTTTCTTTATCTTTCAACAGGAAGCTCATGCCTTAAGCATTGTCAACTTAGCGAATGTCCCGCATCAGGTGTCGGTACGCATGTCCGGAAACCACACTACAATTGTCGATATTCCTGCAGGTCAAACTTATTATCTTAGCGCTTTTCCCGAGGCGAAGATGACGCTGCTAACGGCAAATGGAAGCGGCTCCGAACTTGTTGGCCGTGAAAAGGATGTCTTTGCCATCTGGCCGGACGGCACCTTCGGCCCGCAAATGAAACGCCGGTTCCGTTCAAAGGATAATAACTAAGGCTTCAGATTCTTTTCTGTAAATTCACAAATATCCACCACCATGCACCGCCAGCATTGGGGTTTGCGTGCTTTGCAGACATAGCGTCCATGTAAAATGAGCCAGTGATGCGCATGCGTCTTAAAATGCAGCGGGATTTTTTTCTCGAGTTGTAACTCCGTCTCCAGGGGGTTTTTGCTTTTGGTCAGACCCAGCCGGTTCGCCACGCGGAACACATGCGTATCGACCGCAATCGTCGGCTCGCCGCGTGCGCAATTGAGCCAGACATTCGCCGTCTTGCGCCCCACGCCCGGCAATGTTTGCAGATCATCCCGGTTCTCCGGAACCGTGCCGCCATAGGTTTCGATCAACGCCTTGGAAAGCGCGATGACATTCTTCGCCTTCGCATTAAAAAGCCCGATCGTCTTGATATACTCTTTCAGTTTCGCTTCGCCGAGCTTTACCATTTTCTGCGGCGTGTCTGCCACTTTGAAAAGCGCTTTCGTCGCCTTGTTCACCGAGACATCCGTCGCCTGCGCCGAGAGCACGATCGCCACCAGCAGGCAGAATTCATTCGGCGCTACCAGCTCCGTTTTCGGATGTGGCTCGTGTTTTTCAAACCGCGTGAATAAGTCTTCGATTTTTGGTTTAGTCAGCATGGGATGCCTTATCCGAGTCTTCAATCCACTTCACCACGTCCTTCATCACGCGCTCGCCTTTCAGATCGCGCAGCAACATGTGATAGCCGGTGTTGTAATGGATCATCCGGTGCGGTGCCTTGATCAAATCATCGAGGCTCGCCATCGCCGGTGGCGGCACGATCTGGTCGTTCTCACCATAGAGAACCAGCATCGGAGTTTGCACCTTACTGATTTCCCGCCGCGCATTGCCCATCAGATGCACGAGGCCATAAATCGCATCGATGCGCGTATGTTTGATGATGAGCGGATCGCGCCCCAAGGCGCGCAGCATTTCGATATTGTCCGACGGCCAGCGGTTGAGTCCCTTACCGGAGACACGCATCTGCGGCACGGTATGCGCCGCGAACCACAGGCCGCCTTTGTAGTAAAACGGCATGGCATCATCGCCCCAGACCGCCGGTGAAACAAGCACCGCGCCCTGCACTTCCGGCACCTCATGACGGGCGAGCGTCAGGATCGTCACCGCCGCGCCCATACTCTCGCCCATGATATAAAGCGGTGTGCCGGGATAAAACACATGCAGCGCTTTCACCGCGTCGATAACATCGGCAGTCAGGTTTGCCTCCCCGGGCCATGTCGTCCAGTGCGGCGCTTTTCCAAAACCACGCTGGTCGTAAGCATAGATCGCAATACCATGCTCCGCGAAATAGGTTCCCGCCGCATCGAACCCGTTGGAATAATCATTGAAGCCGTGAATGGCCAGCACCACTGCCTGGACTTTCTTGTCCGGCAGCCATTTACGCAGCGGCAGGTCGGCAAGATCGCCGGTCTGGATACATTTATCCTTTAAAACCGGCGGTTTATTGCGCGCTGCAAAATCCTGTTCGCTGGGTGTGCAGGCCGATATCGCCAACAGGCAGAAAACAATCAAAAAACGATACATTCTGCTTTTGGATTATGCTATATTGAAAAAAAAGGAAAGCGTCTTAAAATGACGCGTTATGGGAGGAAAACGTATTTCTGACCTCAAACGCATCCTGATCGAGGACTACCGGCTGGCGACCGCTGAAATTCTCTACCGCTTCCCCGATCATCCATCACTGCTGCAAACCTATGTGTGGCAGGACCTCGATCTCACCCCGGATTTCCCCGTGCTTAAAAAATTCCTCCATTTCTGGGAAAAGGAAATCGAAGGAAAATTATTTTCCGTGAAGGTTACCAGCTGCGAACTCGTCAAAGCAGCCGAGTATCATAACCTCAGCAGCGTTATCCGCATTCATTAGAGCTATTGACAGGCGTTCTTGCCGCTTGACCGGCTTTCCAGCTTCGCTTTACGCGCCATCAAATAATTCATATCGAATGGCTGCTGCGCCAGTTTGCGCAAGGTTGCCTTCATCGGCTCGAACAAGCCGGTAAGCAGCGGCTTCAGCTCTTTTGCCTGTGCTTCCGGGTTTTCGAGATAATCATAAAGACCGGTCAGTTTCACATCGCGAATCGTCGTCACAAACGCCTGCAAAACGGATTTCTGGTCATTCGTCAACGTTGTCAGGTCGAAGGTTTTTTTCAGTGCATGCGCGGCCTTGAATAATCCACCGCTCAAATCGCGGATATAAGCATTGATGCGGTCATTTTCCGCGGTCTTATCGGAAGCGCTGTTTCCGTACTCGATCCACGGCAGCACATCGTAAATAAAATGGTCGGCGGGCTGCTCTGCAGGGTGGAAATAATTGAATGAACCATCGTTCACCCCGTCCTGCACTAGCTTGCCGTCTTTGTCGTGCACTGCTTCGCAAAGGCCATTCTGTGATACCCATAGCTTGTTTTCTGCTGCGCCATTCATCTGGTGCGCATTGGTTTCCGAAGTAGCCGCCAGCCAGTTCAGGATGAGATTTGCCTCCCGTGCGGGCAAGCTCTCCTCGGCCAGGCAGAATGCCGGCAATAATAGTATCAGGAACAACGCCACGTGTTTCATACGTGCAAACCTTAAAAATATATGCGAGACTTAAGCAAACCCAAGCTTAGGCTTCGCAACCATACAAACTGCCTGCCGTTTTGCAAATATTTAACGCTTCGGTTTTGAGGCATAAACTTTTTACTACTTGCAGGCGAGAGGAAGAAAAGATACTGGATCGCCATGCGGATAGCGAACATCATGCTGGGGAAGAAACTGGGGGGCATCGAACGCTCCAGCATCGATTATGCGCTCGGCCAGCGTCACATGGGTAATGACGTCTATATGATCAGCGATCCCGATGCCGCCATTAATCATGAGCTCACACAGACGAACATTCCCTTTCAGGTCTTCACCAATATGGGTCCATGGGATCCGTTTGCGCCAAGTAAGCTGCGCTCTCTGCTGAAGCATTATCCGGTTGATTGCATCATCGCGCATGGCAGCCGCGCCATTACCTTCGCAGCAAAAGCAAAAGGCGATGCAAAAGTCATCGCCGTCTCCCATAATTACCGTTTCTGCAGCGCCCTTGCTGAGGCCGATGCCATTTTCGCCGTCACGCGCGATATGGTGGAAAAGCTGATTGCTTACGGTATTTCAGAAGACAAGATCATCGAGGTGCCGAACATGATCACGCTCGATCATGGCTTCATCCGCCGCACCTGGAATCAAAAGCCTGTCATTGGCACGTTAGGCAGGTTCGAGAAGAAAAAAGGGTTCGATCTTTTCATTGAAGCGCTTCGCCTGCTGAGAGACCGTGAAATCCCCTTTCAGGCGGTTCTCGGCGGCGCGGGCGAGGAGGAAACCAATCTTCGCCACCAGGTGGCGCGGCACGATCTTGAAAATTTTGTCTCCTTTCCGGGATGGATCGAAGACCCGCGCGCCTTTTTAAAAACGGTCGATATTTTCTGCCTGCCCTCACGCCACGAGCCGTTCGGCATTGTGCTGCTGGAAGCGATGGCGGCCAAACTGCCGATCGTGGCGACCGACAGCGAAGGCCCACGCGAGATCTTAAAAAACGGCGAAAGCGGCATCCTCGTACCACGCAATCAACCGGAAGCATTGGCAGGTGCGCTGCAGACGATGATTTCACAAGAGGACGAAGCCCGCGAGATGGCCCGCCATGCCTATGACACGGTAAAAACCCGTTATTCCATGGAATTCGTCTCCCAGCGCATCGACCTTGTCCTACGCGAGGTATGCGGCATGATTCCCATCAATCACGCTGAAGCGCTTGACAGTTAAGCCCATACACCTAGGTTAGGCGCATGGTGCTTTCGTGGATACCCCTGACCGACCGAGCCGTGGTGGACATCACGGGCGAGGATGCTGCGTCCTTTTTGCAGGGACTGATTACCAACGATATTGAAAAGGCAACGCCGGAGCAGACGATCTTTGCCGCCTTGCTCGCGCCACAGGGAAAATTTCTTTTCGATTTCTTCATTGCGAAAAAAGCGGATGGATACCTGCTCGACACCGAAGCGCCGCGAGCCGATGAGCTTATCAAGAAACTCGGCATGTATAAACTCCGTGCCAAAGTGAACATAGCGCGCAGCGATAAAAAAGTCGTCGCCCTGCTCAACGAATCGGCGCATACGACGATGGGGCTTTCCGATAAAGCGGGCGACACCAAAACTCTTGGCGACAGCATCGTTTATGCCGATCCGCGCTGGCTGCCGATGGGCGTACGCATGATCACGCCCGCCTATGCGACGCAAGATATCCTGCCGGTGCCGACGCTCGAAGCGGGGCTGGAAAATTACGAACGGATTCGCTTGTTGCACGGTATTCCCGAAGGCAGCAAGGATGCGATTATTGATCGCACCATCGTGCTTGAAACCGGCTATGACGAACTTAATGGCATTGATTATAAAAAAGGCTGCTATGTCGGCCAGGAGGTTATTGCGCGCACGACCCATCGCGGCGTGGTGCGGAAAAAATTATTCTGCATTTCGGCAGACCAGAACCTGCCGCCGCTCGGCACCGAAATCATTGCCGGCGATATCCCGCTCGGCGAGATGCGTTCCTCCTGCGGCCATGTCGGTCTTGGCGTGATACGCATCGAGGAGTGGCAACTCGCCATGAACACGGGGCATGTGCCCACCGCCGGCGGCGTGCCGCTAGTCATCACCTTTCCGGAATGGCATATATAGTCGATAGTTCTTTGTCGTTAGTCGTTATTTGGCTATCGGCTCTCGACTGAAGACTAATGACTAAACAATCTCTTATAGGCTCCGTGACAGAAATATCCGCTTGTGCTATGATGAGCTATTGATTCGGCGCCGATTCATCCTATATTGGATACCACATGAGTATCGATCGCATCATTTTAAACGCCAGTCCCTATCTCACAGAACAACGCCGCGTCAATCATGAGGGCTATCTCGAAGGCCGCCTGCTGGTCGCCACGCCGACGGTCGGCGGGCCGGTATTTCAGCAGTCCGTCATCTACCTTTTCGCGCATAATGCGAGTGGAGCCATGGGCGTTGTCATCAACAAGCCGCTCGATACGATTCATTATACCTCGCTGTTCGAGCAAGTCGGCATCGACCTGACGCCGGAAACCAAGCCGATCGGCATCTACCATGGCGGCCCGGTGGAAGAAACCCGCGGCTTCGTCATTCACAGCAACGATTATAAGTCGGAAGACTCCGTCGAGCAGGATTCGAATATCGCTGTTACTTCAAGCGCCGCAATTTTGCGCGATATGGCTCTTGGAAAAGGTCCGGATAAAGCGTTGCTCTGCATTGGCTATTCGGGATGGGCGCCGGGTCAGCTGGAAGCCGAAATCGAAGCCAACAGCTGGATCACCGTTCCCGCCACGCCGGAACTGCTCTTCCATACGCCCGATGATATGAAATGGACGGTGAGCGCGAAAGCCCTTGGCGTCGATATGTGGCGCTTTTCCCCCATCGTCGGCCACGCGTAATAATCTCCTTTTTGTTCCTAAAAACCATTGCAGTATCTCTGGTTTCCGCTAAAACAAGCCGCGTAATTCACACGGCTTCTCGATGACGGTTAAAAGCTTCCAGGACATTATCTTAACCCTCCAGCGCTATTGGGGAGATCGCGGCTGCGTTATTTTGCAGCCCTATGATATGGAAGTCGGGGCCGGCACCTTCCACACCGCAACGACGCTGCGCACCCTCGGCCCCGAAACATGGAATGTGGCCTATGTGCAGCCATCCCGCCGTCCAAAAGATGGCCGATATGGTGAGAATCCGAACCGCTTGCAGCATTACTACCAGTTTCAGGTGATCCTGAAACCCTCCCCGGACAACATTCAGGATTTGTATCTCGGCAGCCTCGTCGAACTCGGCATCGACCCGCATGAACATGATATACGCTTCGTTGAGGATGACTGGGAAAGCCCGACGCTCGGCGCGTGGGGGCTTGGCTGGGAAGTCTGGTGCGACGGCATGGAAGTAACGCAATTCACGTATTTTCAACAAGTGGGCGGCTTTGAATGCAGCCCCGTTTCTGGTGAATTGACATACGGCATCGAGCGCCTCGCTATGTATATCCAGGGCGTCGATAACGTCTACGATCTCAAATGGAATAACCCGCCCGAAGGCTATCCGCAGAAAACCTACGGCGATGTCTTCAAACGCAACGAGGTGGAATTCTCCGGCTTCAATCTGGAGCATGCCAACACGGAAATGCTGTTCCGCCATTTTAACGACGTGGAAAAAGAATGCGCGCGCCTGCTCGATATTGGCGGCATGGCGCTGCCCGCCTATGATTACTGCCTGAAGGCGAGCCATCTCTTCAACCTGCTCGATTCGCGCGGCGCTATCGGCGTCACCGAGCGTGCGGCTTATATAGGACGCGTGCGCGCGCTGGCTAAAGGGTGTTGTTCTGCTTGGTTAGATGGAATTCGGGTTCCAGGTTCCGGGTTCCAGGAAAAAGAGCCTAACACGATACCTTCCGAAACCCGAAACCTGGCAGCTGGAAGCTAATTATGTATCTCACGTTGCTTAAAACCAAACTGCACCGCGCCACCGTCACGGGTAGTGATCTCAATTACGAGGGCTCGATCACGATTGACCCTGCCCTTCTCAAAGCCTCCGGCATTCTGGAATATGAACAGGTCGATGTGTTGAACATCGCCAACGGCGCACGGTTTACGACGTACGCGATTGCCGGGAAAAAATCCGGTTCCGGCGAAATCACCGTCAATGGCGCCGCCGCCCGCCTCGTGCAGAAAGGTGATCTCGTCATCATCTGCGCCTTCTGCCGCATGGAAGAAAAGACTGCAAAAAAATGGAAGCCGACGATTGTGCTCGTCGATGAGAAGAATAGGTCTCGGGTTTCAGGTGCCGGGTTCCAGGGAAAGAAAAAATGACCATTCTTTCGTATCAGGATTTAGATGTATGGAAAAAATCCAGATTACTTGTGAAAGAAGTATATTTGGCTACCCAGGACTTTCCTAAAACAGAAATATATGCACTTACTCAGCAGATTCAGCGAGCAGCTATTTCTATTCCATCCAATATTGCGGAAGGGAGATGCCGCTCATCTAAAAAAGAGTTTACATATCATCTAAGGGTGGCCACCGGTTCTCTAGCTGAATTAGAAACTCAACTGATTTTAGCCTGTGATCTTCAATTTTTATCTCGTGAAAAATTGGAAGAACTCACTCATAAAACAGCAGAGATTAGCCGCATGCTAAATGGACTGTTACGCTCTCTGGAACCTGAAACCCGAAACCTGGAACCTGTTGATGCCTAGCCTCCTCCTCGAATTATTCTCCGAAGAAATTCCTGCCCGTATGCAGGCAGCGGCGATTGGCGAATTGCAGTCGCGTATTAGCAAGGCATTGGAAGATGCGCGTTTAAAGCCGTCTAAAATCGAAAGTTTTGTCACGCCGCGCCGTCTCGCCATTATCGCGCATGATGTACCCGCGGCGCAGCCTGACCTGACGGTTGAGAAGAAAGGCCCGAACGTTTCAGCACCGGCGCAGGCCATCGAAGGCTTTTGCAAATCGGCCGGACTTTCGGTTGATCAATTAGAAAAGCGCGACATCAAAGGCCAGCAGGTCTATTTCGCGGTGATTGAGCAAAAAGGCCAGCCGACCAAAGAAGCGCTGACCAGCCTCATCGAAAACGCGCTCAAAGATTTCCCCTGGCCGAAATCCATGCGCTGGGGAGCCACTCCAATGAGCTGGGTGCGCCCGCTACGCTCCATCATCTGCTTGTTCGATCATGATGTCGTACCGCTCACTATCGGCCATGTCACCTCCGGCAATACCACACGCGGCCACCGTTTCCTCTCGAAGGAAACTATTACCATCAAGCATCCGAATGAGTACGTCGAAGCGTTGAAACATGCGTCCGTGATTGCGAGCGCCGAAGAACGCAAAGCCTGGATCGCGAAAGAAGCAAATCACATTGCGAATGAACACGGCCTTGTGCTGAAAGAAGATGAAGGATTGCTGAATGAAGTGACCGGACTCGTCGAATGGCCGGTCATGCTGGTCGGAACGTTCGATAAGGAATTTCTGGCGCTGCCGCCGGAAGTGCCCATTCTGGAAATGCGCCACCACCAGAAATATTTTGCGCTCCTGAACAAGGACGGCTCGCTCTCCAACCGCTTTCTCATCACCGCCAACATGATTGCCCGCGACGATGGCAATAAGATCATCGCCGGCAATGAACGCGTCGTCCGTGCCCGCCTTGAAGATGGAAAATTCTACTGGGAGCAGGATAAGAAAAAACCGCTTGGCGAGTGGAACAAGGGCCTTGATGACATGCTGTTCCACGCCAAGCTCGGCAGCATGGGCGAGAAGGTAAAGCGTATCACCGCGCTCAGCGCATCGCTCAGCAAAATCACCGGCGCTGATTCGAAAAAAGCGGAGCAAGTAGCATCGCTCTGCAAAGCGGATTTAGTCACCGGCATGGTCGGCGAGTTCCCGGAATTGCAAGGCGTCATGGGCCGCTACTATGCGCTTGAACAGAAACTTCCCACTGATATCGCCGACGCGATTCGCGATCATTATAAACCGCAAGGCGCGGAAGATGCGCTGCCGCAAAGTAAGCTGGCGATCACAGTCGCGCTGGCCGACAAACTCGATAGCCTGTGCGGACTTTTTGCGGCGGGCGAAAAACCCACCGGCTCGAAAGATCCCTTTGCGCTCCGCCGTTCGGCGCTTGGTATCATTCGTATCATTCTGGATAATAAGCTGCGCCTGTCGCTGCGTGAAATGCTAAAGACTGCGCTCACGTCATTTGCCAAACAAGCAAAGCCTGATGCATTGGTTGAAGAACTCCTTGCCTTCTTCTCCGACCGCCTGAAGGTGATTTTAAAAACCGAAGGTGTGCGCCATGACCTGATCGAGGCGATCTTTGACGGCGGCAAGGAAGACGATCTGGTGCGCCTTATCGCCCGTGCCAACGCCATCCAGTCCTTCATCGGTACGGAAGACGGCAAAAACCTGCTCGCGGGCTACCGCCGCGCGGTAAACATCGTCGAGAAAGAAGAGAAAAAAGATAAAACGCAATATGTTGGCAAGGTCGATAGCAGCCTGCTGACAGAGCCAGCGGAAAAAACCCTGCATACGGAACTCGAAAAAACCCGCAGCGATATTGCCGCTTCACTCAAAAACGAAGATTATATTCAGGTCATGCAACGGGTTGCGGCGCTGCGCCCTGCGGTGGATGCGTTTTTTGTGGGCGTAATGGTTAATGCCGAGGATAAAAAAATACGCGAAAACCGTTTGAAATTGCTCTCGGAAGTGCGTGGATTACTTGACAGTATCGCCAATTTCGGGTTGATAGCGGACGTATAAAAACAAGAAAATACAATCAACCTTGGAGAGGGACCCATGGCTACCACGAACGCCGCTAAAAAAATGAGCAGCGACGCCGCGAAATACGTCTACAGTTTCGGCGACGGCACGTCCGAAGGCAAGGTCGACATGCGCGACCTGCTCGGCGGCAAAGGCGCGAACCTTGCGGAGATGTCATCGCTCGGCCTGCCTGTTCCCCCTGGATTCACCATCACCACCGAAGTCTGCGTCGCCTATTACGCTAACGGCAAGAAGTTGCCGGAAAGCCTGAATGAGCAAGTCATGGCAGGCCTCAAAAAAATCGAAGCTTCCACCGGCTATACGTTCGGCGATCCGGCTAATCCCCTTCTCGTCTCCGTGCGCTCGGGCGCACGCGCCTCGATGCCAGGAATGATGGATACGATCCTGAACCTTGGCCTCAACGATGCGACGACGGAAGGCCTCGCCAAGAAAACGAATAACCCGCGCTTCGCGTATGACAGCTACCGCCGCTTTATCCAGATGTATTCGGATGTGGTGCTGGGCGTCGATCATTATCACTTCGAGGAAATTCTTGAGCAGCTGAAACGCGATAAGGATGTCTCGCTCGATACCGAGCTTTCCGCCAACGATTTAAAAGAAATCGTTGAGCTTTACAAAGACAAAGTCGCGGAAGAACTCGGCAAGGACTTCCCTTCCGATCCGACCGAGCAGCTCTGGGGAGCGATCCAGGCCGTTTTCGACTCCTGGATGAATGCCCGCGCCAATACCTACCGCCGCCTGCACAATATTCCGGAAAGCTGGGGTACGGCGGTCAATGTCCAGTCGATGGTGTTCGGCAATATGGGCGATGATTGCGCCACTGGCGTTGCTTTCACGCGCAACCCCTCGACGGGCGAGCATGCCTATTACGGCGAATATCTGGTGAATGCACAAGGTGAAGATGTCGTCGCCGGTATCCGCACGCCGCAGCCGCTGACTATCAAAGGCAAAGCCGAAGGCGGTGACCTGCCATCGATGGAAGAAGTCATGCCGGATGTGTATAAACAACTCGCAGCCGTCTTCGACAAACTCGAAAAACATTACCGCGACATGCAGGACATTGAGTTTACGGTGCAGAACCGCAAGCTCTATATGCTTCAAACCCGTAACGGCAAGCGCACCGCCGCGGCGAGCGTGAAAATCGCTGTCGATATGATGGATGAAAAACTCATCACCAAGGAAGAAGCCGTGATGCGCGTCGACCCGATGGCGCTCGATCAATTGCTGCACCCGACGCTCGACCCGAAAGCGCCGAAAACGATTGTTGCCAAAGGCCTTCCTGCCTCACCGGGCGCGGCATGCGGTAAAGTGATTTTCTCCTCGGACAAGGCGGAGGAACTGGCGAAGAAAGGCGAGTCGGTCTTGCTGGTGCGCATTGAAACCAGCCCGGAAGATATTCACGGCATGCATGTCTCCGAAGGCATCCTGACCGCACGCGGCGGCATGACCAGTCATGCTGCAGTTGTTGCCCGTGGCATGGGCAAACCCTGCGTCTCCGGTGCAGGAGAGCTTGCCATCGATTATGCGAAAGGCGAATTCAAAGCCGGCGGCAAAGTGATCAAGGAAGGCGAGATCATCACCATCAACGGCTCGACGGGAGAAGTCATGCTCGGCAAGGTGCCGACCATCCAGCCGAACCTTTCTGGGGATTTCGCCAAGCTCATGCAGTGGGCCGATGAAGTCCGCACGCTGAAAGTCCGCACCAATGCCGAAACTCCGCTCGATGCGAAAACCGCGCGCGAGTTCGGCGCCGAAGGCATCGGTCTATGCCGCACCGAACATATGTTCTTTGATGCTGCGCGTATTTCCAGCATGCGCGAGATGATTCTCTCCGAAACGGAAACGCAGCGTCGCGCCGCACTCGCAAAACTGCTGCCGATGCAGCGCCAGGATTTCACCGACCTTTTCAAAATCATGGAAGGCCTGCCGGTGACGATCCGCTTGCTCGATCCACCGCTGCATGAATTCCTGCCGCACTCGGAAGCCGAGATTAAAGAAGTGGCACAGTCGGCGGGCGTCAGTGTTGACTATGTGAAACAACGCTCGGGCGCACTCAAGGAATCGAACCCCATGCTTGGCCACCGTGGTTGCCGCCTCGGGATCACCTATCCGGAAATCTATGAGATGCAGGCGCGCGCGATTTTCGAAGCAGCGATCGATGCAACTGACGGCTCACCCGTTGTACCGGAAATCATGATCCCGCTGATCATGACTCATAGCGAGCTGAAAATCCTGAAGGCATTGATCGACAAAACCGCCGAAGCGGTGATGCAGGAAAAAGGCAAGAAGATCGATTACCTTGTCGGCACCATGATTGAGCTACCGCGTGCCGCATTACGTGCCGGTGAGATTGCCGAGTCTGCGCAGTTCTTCAGCTTCGGCACCAACGATCTGACGCAGACGACCTTCGGCATCAGCCGCGACGATTCGGCCAATTTTATCGAGGCTTATAAGAAACAAGGCATCGTCGAGGTAGACCCCTTCGTCTCGCTCGACCAGGACGGCGTAGGCGAGCTGATCCAGCTCGCAGCGGAACGCGGCAAGAAAACGCGCAGTGACATTAAGCTCGGCATCTGCGGCGAACATGGCGGCGATCCGCGCTCGATCAGTTTCTGCCAGAAAGCCGGACTTAATTATGTATCCTGCTCTCCGTACCGCGTACCGATCGCACGCCTGGCGGCAGCGCAAGCGGCGATTCAGAAGAAGTAAAAATGGCCTGAACCTAAGATTCAGACGTGCGCCGCACTCGTTGCGGGGTCTAGCGATCCCGCAATAATGCGGGATATGGTTTTATAGGAACGTTCAAAAATTTATCCCACGCCACCTGCCGTGTTAAGGCAGGCAGCGCGAGATCAGGTGAGACCTCACGCTGCATTGACGCCGTGCCAAATCCATTGCTGCCCGGGCGAGCGACAGGAACAACGTCAGAATTCATGATAATGAGTAAATTATCTCCCGGAAGGGACTATTCGCAAATACCATAATTCCAATATTATGGAATTACTTCATATGTTTAAATATTTTCAATCCCGTCATCATACCGTCACAAACATTAAGTATAACTAATTTAGTATTAATTTTAGGGGGAAATTATGGCTGATGATAATCCACTTGGTGCACTTTGGGGCGCAATTAAAAAAGCTGATCCAACAGGTGCGCTCCAAAAAGGCGAAGACGTAGTTACGGGTGGACAGGCAGAAGCCGATAGACGCGCTCAGCAATTAAAAGACGAAGCTGCTCGTCGGTATGATCAGGCAAAAGAAACAGGAGCTTCTGTTCTTCGTGCCATCACCGGAGAAGAAGCGCCACGTGAACTTACCGCAAATGAAGTGAAAGAAGTACAATCTGCACTCGGTTTAAGCCAAGGTGCCGTTGGACCAAAAACACGGGCAGGCGTAACGGAATTTGCGAAAGCGAATGGCATTGACCCAAATACGGTTATTTCAGCAGATCAAAAACATTTGATTGGTACCCCCGAATTTCTCGGAGCAATTGAATCAGTTAAAGGCGTGGATTTATCGTTTTACACGCCTACGCCAGCTGTTCAAGATCGCGTAACAGATACTTTAGGTGAATATGCTGCAAAGGCTCGCGATGGCATAGCAGGTGCGGCGAGTGCAGCCGGTAAAGCCCCAGAAGCACTCGCTAAAGGTGGCGATGTGGCGTGTATAAAAGACGGTGGCCATTTAGAGCCAGGATTATTCGGTCTCAATACATGCGTAGGTAGAGCAGAAAAACAGGGTAACTCAAAATAATTCTTATACTAAAACAAAAAGGGAGCCAGGTTTGGCTCCCTTTTTTATTTATAAGACGTGGATCCCGGCCGGAGTTTATCCCGTTGAAGAACGGGGCCGGGATGACAAAGTCAGTTATGCCGCAGCGGATTTCTTCGCACCGCTGGCGGCTGCTCCGTGGACGATCTCGCCGGTGATTTCACCGCCGCGCTCGATCTCGATTTCACCGTACGCGATTTTGCCGCGGACTTTGCCGGTGGAGTAAATTGTCAGGCGGTTGCGCACAACGAGCTCGCCATCGAACACGCCGGAAATTTCTGCATCTTCGATTTCGGCTTTGCCTTTGAAGGAACCGCTCTCGGCGATTTCCACGGTGTGAACTTCTTTCAGGATCGCATCGACGCGGCCCTCGATCACAATACGATCGCAGCTGGCAATTTCACCGTTCAGGGTGATGTCGTTACCGACCGTCAGTATACGCTTGCTGCCCTTGCCGCTCGCAATCGCGCTCGGCGCGGATGCACGGTTTTCACCCGGCTTCGCCATACCCGCGCCTTGCGGACGGAATGCCGGGGTAGCGGGCGCCATCGGCGCGCGACCTACCGGTGCGGACGGTGACGGAGCGGTTGCCGGCGTCGATGCAGCGGGAGCGGCATTCGTATTAGCGGCGGCGGGTTGAGCGGGTGCAGTGGCGGTGGACATAGATTTTTCTCCTGTATCGATGGCGGCATCGTATTCTTCGGGGTTAAGCAGATCTTCTTTGCGGCGAAACATGCGTGTTCTCCTTTGCTGGCCGGGGAACCGTTTTTTATGGGTTATCTATTGTGCTTAATCGCAATTATATCATGCGTCAACCGATTTTGGAACGCGAATCAGGCGTGACAAAAATGCACGAATCCCATAAGGGTCGTGCATGGCCGTTTACACGCACCTGACCGACGACGATATCCAGCGCATTGCTGACAGCTATGCGCTGGGAAAAATTGTGCACAAAAAAGCCATCGCCGAAGGGGTGGAAAACAGCAACTATCTGATCGCCACCGGCGAAACGAAATATATCTTAACTATCTATGAAAAACGCGTGAGGCTGGAGGATATCCCCTTCTTCCTCGGCATCATGGAGCATCTCGCGGAACATGGCATCCCCTGCCCGCTGCCGCTGCATACGACATCGGGCGAAAGCACCTATGCGCTGGGCGAAAAGAAGGCGGCGATCGTTACGTTTTTGGAAGGCAAAAGCCCGGCCGCGATTCGCAACGAACATATGCGACCGCTTGGCGCGATGATGGCAAAGATGCATCTGACATCGGAGGGATTTTCCGGCACGCGCGTCAACGATCTTTCGGTCTCAGGCTGGCACACGCTCACTGAAAAAATCGGCAACAGGGCGGATGACATTCAGCCGGGGCTTGCAGCGATGATTGCGGACGAACTTGCCTACCTCGAAGCGCATTGGCCGAAAGATACCGATCTGCCGCGCGGGGTGATCCACGCCGACCTATTTCCCGATAACGTGTTCTATCGTGATGGTACGCTCTCCGGCTTCATCGATTTCTATTTCGCCTGTACGGATTTTTATATCTACGACCTTATCATCACGATGAATGCCTGGTGCTTCGAACATGGGCAATTTAACGTCACGAAAGCAGGATTGCTGCTCTCTGCCTATAACCAGGTAAAGCCCCTCACCAAAGCGGAAATGGATGCCATGCCCCTGCTCGCACGCGGCGCGTCGCTGCGCTTCCTGCTGACACGGGCGCACGACATGGTCTTCCACGACCCGAATGCCATCGTCACCCCCAAAAATCCGATGGAATATGTGAAGAAATTGCAGTTCCACCAGCGCGTGAAAAGTGTGGGGGAGTATGGACTATAGTCTATAGTCCCTAGTCGTTAGTCGATAAAATAATTGCTCCACCAGCGACTAACGACTACCAACTATCGACTATGAAACACGTCACCATCTACACGGACGGCGCCTGCTCCGGAAATCCTGGCCCCGGCGGTTGGGGCGCGGTGCTGATTTATGGCAAGCATGAAAAGGATTTATGCGGCGGCGAGGAATCCACCACCAACAACCGCATGGAATTGATGGCGGCGATCATGGCGCTGGAAAGCTTGAAAGAGCCGTGCGAGATCGATCTTTATACCGATAGCGAATATGTTCGCCGCGGCATCACCGAATGGATTCACGGCTGGATCAAAAGCGACTGGAAAAAAGGCAAAGTGAAAAACGTCGATTTATGGGAGCGTTTGCTGGCCGCCACCCAGCGCCATACAATGCGCTGGCACTGGGTGAAAGGCCATGATGGAAATCCCATGAACGAACGGGCCGATCAGCTCGCGCGGGAATTCCAGGAGAAACTTAGGAAGGCATAGCGACAAATAAAACCCTCTCCTGCATTGCGGGAAAGGGTGCGAGCATTGCGAGCGGGTGAGGGTAAGCGGTTTGATTCAAAAAGGCTTACGCCTTTCACCCTCATCCTACCTTCTCCCTCAATGAGGGAGAAGGTTATTTAATTAGCGCCAATGGCCGCCGCCGTGCCTTCCGCCATGACCCCAGCCATGCCCGCGGTTCCAGTCGTCGCGGTAGACGCGATGCCCGCCCCAGCCACGATTATCATCGCAGTCCGGGCCTCTGAAGCTGCGTCCGCCCCAGCCATGCCCGCGGTTCCAATCGTTGCCCCCTACAAACACGCTGAACGATGAGCGGTTATAAGCAGGTGGTGTATAATAGGTCGGCGCGCCATAGGTGGACGGATAGTAGGTCGTACCCGAATAGTAACCAACCGGCTGCGCGGGGACGACAGGAGGGGCGATATAGCCAACCGGCGTGCCGACGCCATTCGGCGTTTGAATCTGCCACGCGCCATCCGGCTGCATGCAGGCTGTGCCATAGCTTTGCTGGTAGCGGCCGCCGACAATCACCTGGCCATTATATTCGCGGCAATAAGGCTGAACCCCAGAATTATAGACGACTGGCGCCGGAGCGTTATAAACCACCGGCGGCGTGTCGTATGTCGTGACCGACTGTGAATAGCCGAACGATACATGATTTCCTGCATGCGCATCTAGGGCAAGAGGCGCCGCACCGATCAATCCCATCATCAAAACAAAAGACGTTTTCATACATATCCTTTTCCGGATCAGACATCCGACCCACACATGATACGACCACATGGTATAAAATCTCCGCCGTATATTCTTTTTTTTCGATGGCTTGCCGGACTAAATCATATTTAAGGTAAATGCTTATATCATATACCTTTTTATTAAGAAACGTCTGGTAATATCAAGGACATGCAGTCCTTCTTTTACCGTACGCTCCTTGCCTCGACAGCATTGTGCTGCCTGCCTTGCATTCCCGTCCAGGCTGCACCGGCGGGCGGGACTGTGTCTGCAGGCAGCGCAATCATCGGGCAAACAGCAAATATTACGACGGTCACGCAAAGTACGAACCGCGCAGCGATTGACTGGAATAGTTTTAACATTGGTGCAGGTGAGCGCGTTGATTTCAAACAGCCGTCCACCAGTGCCATCACACTGAACCGCATCCATGATCAGAATCCATCGCAGATTCTCGGCAGCATCACGGCGAATGGTACGGTGATCCTTTCCAACCCAAGCGGCATGGTCTTCAGCAAGAATTCCAAGGTCGATGTCGGTAGCCTTATCGCCACGACAGCAGATATCAGTAACGATGCATTCCTGCAGGACGGGCCGCTTAAACTGACCATACCGGGTCATGCAGATGCAAAAATTATTGCGAACGGTTCCATCACCGCAAAAGACGCAGGCTTAGTAGCGATACTTGCGCCTAACGTCGAGAACAACGGCATCATCACCGCCAAGCTTGGCAAGGCACAACTCGCTGGGGCAGAAACGGCAACGTTGGATCTTTACGGCGATGGATTGGTATCTATCGCTGTTACCGATGCCGCAAAAGAAACGTCTATAACACATACCGGCACGATCGCAGCTTCGTATGTGGCATTGACTGCCACAGATGCCGCCAGCCTGGTCGACAGCACCGTGAACGTGGATGGTATTATCGATGCCAGCGATGCCAGAATAGAAAACGGCGCGCTCACCTTCGGCGGCAAGATCGAAGTCACCGCGCGCAATGTCACGCTCGAAACCGATGCTCGACTGCGTGCGACTGGCAAAGACGGCGGCGGGATTGTGAAGGTCGGTGGCGGCTGGCAGGGTAAAGGCACGATCAGGAATGCAAAAAATACAACGGTGAAAACCGGCGCACGTATCAATGCCAGCGCAACGGATAATGGCAATGGCGGTATCGTTGCCGTATGGTCGGATGAGACCACGCAATTCGACGGCACCATCCTCGCCAAGGGTGGGCCTAATGATGGCAATGGCGGCCATATCGAAACCTCGGGTAAAATTAACCTTGGCCTCACCGGTTCTGCAGACGCCTCCTCCGCATGGGGCACGGTGGGCGAATGGCTGCTCGATCCACGCAATGTCACCATTCAGAACAATGCGCAACCAGGTGCTGAGAATAACGTACCGGGCACAGGCGGTGTTGTAAATGCTCCTTCCGATAGTTACCGCATCAGCGCTGAGAGCATAGGCGTCGCCCTCTCGGCCGGAAACAACGTGACGATTACCACGGGAACAACCGGAACCACTCAAAGCGGTGTCATTACGTTAGGCACGGCGGATATCACCAGTACATCCGCCACGGATGTCACGCTGACCTTAAAAGCCGATAGCTACATCAATTCAACCGGCAATAACACCATCACGGCTACCGGCACTGGCAAGCTGCATACGGTTTTCTGGGCGGATGCAGGATTGCATGATACGACGGAGGGCGGCGCTGTTTCTCTTGTAAACACGAATATCACGACCAACGGCGGTGATTTTTATGTGGGCGGCGGCGCGGATGACGGTTTTGATATTACAGATACTGCAGGAAATGTCCTGAACGATGGAGCCGCGAATGATGGCAGGCCGGATCACTTTGCGCTTGGCACCAGCGCCTTGGTCAGCGGCGTACGCATTAATAATAGCGATATTACCACCGGTGCCGGGAGCGTTACTATTCTTGGACAGGGCGCAACCACTTCCTCTGCCAGCCTTATGGGAATCAGAATGGAAGGCGGTTCTTCCATCCAGAGCACGTCGGGAAACATGAAGCTGATAGGATTTGGCGGCACCGGAACGAGCACCAACCGCGGCGTTTCACTTGACGGAGCCGGCACCGAACTTGCGACTACCAGCGGCGCAATCACAGTATATGGTAAAGGCGGCACAAGTACCAGCAATGGCGATCGCGGCGTAGTGATGGCCACCGGCGCAAAAATAAGCTCTGCTGGAACCGGCGTTGTCGGCGACATCCGGATAACCGGAGTCGGCGGCACGGATTTAAATACGCAAAGCGGCATCTATCTCACGAATGCGAATACGGAAATATCGACGGTGGATGCCGATATTATCCTGCACGGCACCGGCGGCACGGGAACCAATGGGGGAAACGTTCTAGGCATCGGCGTGATACAAGGTGCTAAAATTACGTCGGCGGGCACCGGAGCGTCAGCGGGTAAAATCAGCCTGACCGGAATTGCGGGAACCAGCACGACCGGTTCCAATCAAGGCGTACATCTGAATGATCAGGATACAGCGATCACTTCTATTGATGGCGATATTTATATTGAAGGCAGAGGCGGCAATGCTCCTGGCGCCAACAATTTTGGAATCATTGTCACGGATCAGGTGGTCGTGGAATCCTTAGGGACAACCGCTAATGCCGCAAAAATTGAAATGAAGGGATATGGCGGTTCCGGTACCAACAGCGCCGTGGGACTGCGCGTGGAGGATTACGCTGTTGTCCGCTCGGGATACGGGGACATTACGATGGAAGGAACAGGCGGCACAGGGACAGAAGACCGTGCGCGCGGCGTACTCTTTAATTTATATGCAGGCGTGGAGTCCACCGGCACGGGACCGACGGCAGCGAACATCACCATTAAGGGTACGGGGGGCAGCAGCCTGGATAATGATCATGGCGTGGTTATTGCAGTTGCCGGCTTTATCCATTCCGTCGACGGCGACATTGATATTACTGGAAAAGGCGGCACCGGATCGGGCGCCAGTAATTACGGATTTTATATGTTATCCGATGCCACGAGTGTTGCCGATGTGCCAGCCGAAGTGTGGACCACGGGAGATGGCAACATCGCGATCAACGCGACAAGCAACGGTATCGCTCCGGCATTTTCGTCCATGGGTGACCTGACTAATTATCTCGGCAAAAACACATCGACCGGCAACATCACGATCAACACCAATACGATGTCAAACAATCTGGTGACTGTTCAAACGACTGGCGTAGTGACGGTTGCGCCGACCTCTACATCGACCGATATCGGCGTCGCCGGTGCTCCGGGCACGCTGCAACTGACGGAAGCGTTTTTAAACAGTATCGATGCGGGTAGCCTGGTGATCGGGCGAGCCGACAGCAGTGGTTTCATCAACATCAATCAGCACATGTGGGACGCACCGGTTGAATTCAAGACCGGGCCGAACGGTCTGATCAACCTTATGGGCAGCCAGACCGGCGCTCCCGGCACCAATGCCTCCATCACCTTCAGCGGCCCTGCCCGCACGTTCTACGATATCGATTTTACCGGCACGACCGGAACCGGCGTCACGTTCAATAGTTCACGCGATGTCAAAACGGGCGGCGGCAGCGGTTCTCTCAATACGGGATCGACTCCTGTTCCGTCCGATCCTGGTGTGCCCGCGCCGCCTTCGCCTGGCATACCTGGGACACCCGATACGCCGCAACTTCCTCCGGTTTATATCATGAATCAGGCCATTTTATCGGCGGTGATTGCACAGGAAGATATCGAGCACCGGCAAATGTATAACGCAGCAAATCTCGGTAATTTCGACGCGTATCTGCAGCGCCATGTTGATCTTCCGCTCTATAGCCTTGATCCAGAACTGGAAAAAAAGCTAGGCCTTAAAAACTAGTGCGCTTCAGACTTGGCAGGTTCGGATGAGCCAGGCTTTTGCTCCGCCGGTTTTTCACCCGGTGGCGGTGGGCGGCGGCTCAGCATCTTGACGAGCGAGGCGCGTTCCTCCGGTGTAAGCTGCGTCGCGAAATCCGCGACCGAACCGGCGAACTGGCGCATCTGCGCTTTCATCAGCTTCTGGAAATTATCGACCGCTTTCAGGTACGCCGCTTTGTCATAGGTTTCTGCAGCCAGCTGGCGGTGCATCTCGCGCCGCGCTTCCTTCACCTGCTGGCGGAGGTCGTGCGTATCGGTATCCAGCTTCTGCATCATGACATTAAACGCCTGCTGCTTTTCGGCGGGCAGCTCGTTCTTGCCCCAGACTTTCAGCGTCGTCATCGGCGAGTGAGGCCGATCGTGCATTTTCATGCCAATAAGCATCCCGCCCAGCACCATATTCAAGATGAGCGAGAGAACGATGACGATCTGAATCTTCTTCATATGCCCCACCCCTGATTGCTCCATGCATCCTGCACATACTGCACGCTGGTCTTCGCCGGTGACTGCATATTAGCGGCATTGAAACCAAATACCAGCCCTAACGCCAGCATCGATGCCAGCACGAACGCGGGCTTCGGCACCAGGCACTCGGCGAACGCCTCGCGGATATAATTCCAGACGCTGAGCGGACGGCGCTGCGGCGTGCTGTGCGCGGCCAGAATGATGCGCTCGGCGAAATTTTTGCTCGGCGCCGGTATGTCCCTTGCCAGTATCATTTTCAATTCTTCCTCATCCATTATGCCACCTCCCGATATGCTTTCAAACGTAGGCTCAAACGCTCCTTGGCGCGCATGAGCAGTGATTGCAGTGCCTTCAGCTGCAGCCCCATCACCTCGGCTGCCTCCTGGTTGCTTAAGCCTTCCATGAAGCAGAGCACCACGGCTGTTTTCTGCCGCTCGGGCAGATCGTTTATTTCCTTGTCGAGGAGCGCGCGCTTTTCCGTTTCGATCAGCGCCTCCTCCTGAGTCTCCGCCTCGTCCGCCGCATCGAAATCCTCGGCGAGCTGCAGCGGCGTATATTTCTTTTTCGCATCCAGGCAGAGATTCACCACGACGCGGTAAAACCAGGTGGTGAACTTGGCATTCGACCCCGGGTTCCAGATCGATGGATTTTCCCAAAGCTTTAAAAATGCTTCCTGCACCATATCCTCCGCCCGCTCGCGGTTGCCGAGAAAGCGGTACGCCACGCGGTAAAAACGCAGCGAGTGCATTTTCACCAGGGCGGCAAAGGCGGCATGATCGCCTGCCGTTATCCTCTCCAGTAACTGCCTGTCAGTTGCTGCGTTATCCACCATCGTTCCTTTTTCGCTAGCGCACCGGCCACACGGGGGTATGGCCGGTGACTAGCATGAGGTGACTTTAACCTACCGTCAAGGTTACTCGTCACCCGCGTCCGGCGCGGCTACAGGCCCGCCCGCCGGAGCGTCACCCTTTTTGTGCCAGCCATGGTGCATGCCGCGCTTCGGCATGGCATCGACCAGCATTTTACGCTCTTCCTGTGTATATTGACCCGCGATGGAAGCAATGGCCTCCTCAAACTTGGCACGTTTCGCATCGCGGTGAGCGGCGATTTCCTTCGATTTAGCGAGGAACGCCGCTTTGTCGAACGTCGGCGCGGTCAGGATGGCTTCCAGCTCATCGTGCAGTTTCTTGCTCTCGGCGCGGGATGCCTCGCGGTCCGATTTCAAGCCTTCCATTGTGGTGCGGAACAGATCCGCTTTTTCCTTCGGCAGTTTCGCGAGGACCGCTTCCACCTGTGGCGGGGTATGGTATGTTTTATCCGCCGGGATTTCAGCAAGCGCGGCGCCGCCAAACATAAAGGCCGTCATGGCCGTGGTGATCAGAAACTTCTTCATGGTATACACTCCTTTGCTGTTACAGCCCTGTTACTGAAAGGCCGCCTTTTGTGCCTTGGCGCTTTCGAAGAGTGATACGAATTGGAGGAGGAAAGTATTCGGTAGCTGGAAAAACTTATAATGTATTGATTTTACTATTTTTAAGCTTGCGAAGCCAGTGATCGCTAACAATATAACCCAATATCAGCGAAATAACGACATAAGGTAGCAATCCAACCTTGCCAATAATGCAGTATATCAAAACGGCAAACACACTGAATGAAGCAATTCCAAAAATAACAAACTGGAGAACAAAAATGATTTTCTGATGCATTTTCATTTTTCCGATCAGCATTCCAGCGATGAAAAGACCGATAGGAGTTAAAACCAAAGGAAGAAACCAAATAAGGTTTGTTGCAGGATAAATAAGAAATTCAATAAAGGGCAGTGGAATAAGTTCTGAAGTAAAATTTATTGTATTCGGCTTTATTCGTTCCGGATAATCTTTATTGAAACGAACCGTCGACTGTATGTAATTCTCCGGCAAACTTAATCGATATATGTCTGAAAACGGAAATACCCCATTTTGCAGAAACACCCAGCAATTAGCAGAATTCAAACATAATACCGTTGCGCCAACCGCAACTTCAGTCTGCGCATATAAATTATCTTGTTCATCAAGAACCACAACGGCTACAGGATCGGTGATCATGATACCGTCACCGTACCATCCATAGACCGTTAGCTTGCTTCCGTTGTAATCATCAAACGAAGCGTAAGGAACGAGATAGGGAGAATGGGCAAACGATGGACAAGCAATCGCGCCAATAGTTATGGATAAACATAATAAAACTATGGCATGAATATGCTTTGTGATTTGCATCATCACTTACACGGATAATGCTTTTCGTAAATGTGCAGCAGAGCGGGTGTCGTGCCCGTGTTTTGCAGCGTGGCATCATTCGTTAGCTCACTGATGACAGTTGACTTCAATTCATCGCCTGCGATTGGGTCAGGCAAACAAATTTGCGGCAGCCCCTCTTTGCCCTTACCAAATTCGGAATAGGTTGTACGGTGCATCACAAGTAATCCCCGGCAATCCTCTTTCGGATTTTGACACCAAGCGAGAAAATCTTTTGCGCTCCCTTTAAGTGGTGGCTTTTCTGCAAAAGCGGCATGCCCGATGATTGTACAAAAAAGGACGCTGAGAACAGCGATACCGAATATAATTTTTGAACTCTGCATTATATGCTCCTCATGATTTTCAT